>JANXSM010000031.1 GCA_025352665.1 Rhodospirillales bacterium
GGCTGCGCCGGACGCCTCAGCACCCACCCTACATTCTACGGATGTGCGGCGCGCCAGGCGGTGGCGGCGGCGAGTTCTGGAGTGCGTTGTGGTTTGTCGAGATTGCCGCTGAGCCGCAGCGCGATCTCTGGGGCGTCGGGCACGTTGGGGTGCACGACGAGGCGGAGTTCGTTGGTACGACCGGTGATATCGATGAGCCCGGTGAGCGATGCCGTTGCGTTGGGCATGATGATGTCGGTGTTGGCCAGGGTGAGCGCGCCAGTCTTGAGGGTCGCGGACAGGTTGATCTGGGTAGTGGGCGTGGTGCCCCCAGCGAGGGCGGCGCGCAGGTTGGGTTCGCTCAGTTTGGGATCGATGGCGTCGAGGCTGACACCGACGAGTTCGGCGCCTTTCGCCGACAGTTTCACGCTTCCCGACAGTGTGGAGAGCAATGCCTCCGGCGAATGGCCGCTCGCGGTGAGGTGCACCTCAGCCGTCTGCTGGCCACCGCTGATGTCGAGTGGCAGATCGAACAACGGATTGGTGAGACTGGCGCCGGCGAGCGAGAAATCCGCGCTGGCGACCGGGGAGGGCGGAGCGGCGTCGAGCGCCAGGCGGCCAGTCAGGCTGCCGTGGTCCAGCGTGGCGGTGATGCCGTCGATGTGCAGCGCGCTATTGGCCAGGCTGACGGTGGCGGTGGCCTGGTCCAGCACCGGCGACAGGCCGAACAGCACATGGGCCGCTTCGATCTTGAGGCTGGCCTGCACACCGGCCAACAACTCCGTGGGCAGTAGCTCGCGGGAGCGGGGGTAGGGCAGGGGCAGGGGCAATGTGTCGGCTGCGATACGGCCGGACAGCGTCGGCGTGCCGGCACGATCCAGCAGCAGGTTGCCGTTGGCCCGCAGGCCGCCGGCCGAAAGGTCGAAACTGTCGACGGTGATGCGATCCCCGACGCCGGCCAGCGTGGCGACGAGGGACAGCGAGCCGTCGCCGAGCCAGGCGGCGGTGCCGGGCAGGCCGATGGCGTCGAACAGCCGCGGTGCCCCTGGGTGGCGCAGCGTCACCTGCGTGTTCCAGCGGGCACCCTTCAGCGCCAGCCCGGGCAGGTTGAGCAACGGCTGGGCTTCGAAATGCAGATCGCCGATATCCAGGCCGGCGCGCAGCGACAAGGCTTCCGGCGGCCCGCCGCCGGACACGGTGAGCGAAACCGGATCCCGCGGCAGGCGGGCGGCGAAGGCGGAAAGGCCGGGCACCCAGCTTGCGATCGCGGGGCCGAGCTGCTCCGTGCCAGCCTGCAGTTCCAGGCGCATGTCGCCCAGCCGGCCGCCTTCCTGCAGCGATCCGAGTGCCGTGACATGCACGCCCATGGTGGTGGCCTCGGCCTGGCGCAGGATGATCTTGCCCGGCTCGCTGGCGACACCCACGCTGGCCTGGGTCAGCTCGTGGCCGAGCAAAATGGCCTGGGCGGCGGACAGACGCAGGTCGAGGTCGGTGTGGGCGAGGCGTGAGGGCAGGCTGGTGAGTGGTGCTGCCAGGCTGACCAGCCACGGGTCGAGTTCGACCCGATCGAAGCCGATCTCGCCGGACACCCCCAGCCTGCTGCCGCTGCCGATCGCAGGCTTCAGCATGATCGCGCCGTGGGCGGTGCTGCCGTCGATCTGACCCTCGATGCCGCTGAGCCCGATCCGCGGTGTGGGCCCGCCTTCTGCTGCGACCATGCCGCGCAGATCGGCGGTACGCAGCACGCCCGATGGCAGGTCGGCGACGGCTGCGAAACCGGAACTGGCGAGCCAGGCCAGGGTGGTGCGCAGATTGGGCGCGGTCAGGCTGGCGGGACCGGAGAATTGCACCCGCGCACCCAGGTTGCCGTCGGCCACGACGCGCTGGGCGGTGCCGGACACATGCAGCTGCGCCTCGCCCGGCAGAATGGCGGTGACATCGTTGAGGCTGACGCGATTGGGCGCGATGTCGAACCGCCCGCGCAGGGACCGCAGCGTACCGCCGGCAAGCGTTGCAGCCTCGGCGGACAGGTCGATGCCGGTCGGAATGCGGGCGGCCAGGGGCGCGCTGGCGGTGGCGGTGCGCAGCAGCGAGGGCAGCCAGCTGTCGAGATCGAGCCGGCTGGCGGCCAGCGACAGGTCGAGCCGTGGGACCGGGGCAAGGCGCAAAGCGAGTGTGCCGCGGGCAGGCGAGCCCGCCATTTCGATGGCCAGCTCGTCGGCGATGGCAAGGCCCCCCGCCACGCTCAGCCGCCCGTCCGCGCGAAACGGCACCGCGGGAGCGGGCAGCAGGCGCGACAGATCCGGCCCGCGGCCCGAAACCCGGCCGCCGAGCGTGCCGTCTGGGGCGATCTGGCCGGTGAACGCCCCGCCCAGGCCCTGCATCGGCCCCTGGCCGTCCAGGCTGAGATCGAGGCCGGCGCTGCCATCGCTGCCCGGGCGGCTGAGCCGGGCGGTCAGATGCCACGCCTGGCCGGAGATCTGCGCTTGCCCCGCCAGCGCGTAGCTGCCGGTGTCCGCGATTGTTCCCAGCGTGGCCGCGATATTGGTGACGGCGACGGTGCCGATGGTCAAACGCCCCGCTTCGATGCGCGCGGACAGCGAGGCAAGCCAGGTCGGCGCGCGCAGCGCCAAGGGATCCGGATTGAACGGCCACGGCAGATGCACGTCGAGCCCGCGCAGTTCCAGTTCCTGTGCATCGATCCTGCTGGCCAGAAGCGGGCCCAGCGCCAGACGCAGCCGCATTTCCGCAAGCTCGATGGAGACGTGATCTTCGCCCTCGGCCACGCTGATGCGCGAGGCCGTGAGGATCGGCTGCGGCAACAGGGTGAGGCTGATATCGCCGTCGATGCGCACTGGGCGGCCAAGCTTTTCGGACACCAGCTCGGCGATCTCGCCGCGATAGCGGTTCCAGTCGAGCAGCTGCGGCACAATCCAGGCGGCCAGCAAGGCGAGGCCGAGAATGGCGACCAGGCTCAACCCGACGAGGCGGAAGGCTCTCACCGTCGCGCCCGGCCCAGGGGCGTGATCTGCGTTTTCCCCAAAGTCATGCGCCCCAACCGCCGCCGCCGGGCGTCTCGATGGTGAACGCATCGCCTGGCTGCAGCTCGGCACTGGCAGTGCCGCTCAGCCATTCCCGCGTGCCATCGGCTCGGTCCACCCATTGCCGGCCAGGTGCACCATCGGCTCCGCCGGCTGCGCCAAACGGCGCCACATTGCGGCGAGAGGCGACGATGATGGCGGTCATCGGTTCACGGAACCGCAACCGCCGGATCGCGCCGTCGCCGCCGCGGAACTGCCCGGCGCCGCCGGAGCCGCGGCGAATGGAGAATTCCTCAAGAATCACAGGGTAACGCAGCTCCAGCACCTCGGGGTCGGTCATGCGCGTGTTGGTCATGTGAGTCTGGATGGCGGAGGTGCCATCGAACCCGGGCCCTGCGCCCGTGCCGCCGCAGATGGTTTCATAATACTGTCGGGTGGCATCGCCGAAGATGAAGTTGTTCATGGTGCCCTGGCTGCACGCCATCGCCTGCACGGCCCCGAACAGCGCGTTGCAGGCGGCCTGCGAAACCTCGGTGTTGCCCGCCACCACGGCGGCCCCGCGGCCAGGCGACAGGAACGTGCCCTCGGGGATGACGATCTCGATGGGTTTGAGGCAGCCGTCGTTGAGCGGAATGTCGGTACCGACCAGGCAGCGGAACACATACAGAACGACGGCGTTGGTGACTGCCTTCGGTGCGTTGAAGTTGTCGCTGCGTTGCGGACTGGTTCCGGTGAAATCGACCTTCGCGGTGCGAGCGGTTCGATTGACGGTCACGGCCACCTGCAGGGTCGAGCCGTCGTCCATCCGATAGGTGAAGGCGCCGTCGCTGAGGCGGGCGATGACGCGACGCACGCTCTCCTCGGCGTTGTCCATCACATGGCCCATGTAGGCGCGCACCACCGGCCACCCGAAGCGGCCGACGACGCGGCCGAGTTCCTGCAAACCTGCCTCGTTGGCGGCGACCTGCGCCTTAATGTCGGCCACGTTCACATCGGGGCTGCGGGCCGGATAGCGGGCGGAGGCAAGCAGGCCACGGAATTCCGCCTCGCGGAAATGCCCGGCTTCGACCAGCAGGAAGTTGTCGACCAATACGCCCTCGTCCTCGAGCGTGCGCGACTGCGGAGGGGTCGAACCGGGCGTGAGCCCGCCGACATCGGCATGGTGGCCACGACTGCCGACGAAGAAGCGGATTTCGCGGCCGTCCGGGCCGAACACGGGGGTAATGACGGTGATATCCGGCAGATGGGTGCCGCCGTCGGATGGGTTGTTCAGCGCCACCACGTCGCCGGGCCGAAGGCTTGCGCCCCGATTGCGGATGACGCTGCGCACGCTCGCCCCCATGGCGCCGAGATGGACCGGCACATGCGGCGCATTGGCCACGAGACCGCCGGTCGCATCAAAGATGGCGCAGCTGAAATCCAGCCGCTCCTTGATGTTCACCGATTGCGAGGTGTTCTGCAGCACCGCCCCGGTCTGCTCGGCGACGTTCATGAACAGGTTGTTGAACAGCTCCAGCAGCACCGGATCGGCGCGCTCGGCGCCGGCCACGTTGGCCTGGGCCAAAGCTGTGGTGCGGCGCAGGATCATGTGGTTGCGCGTGGTGATCTCGGCCGTCCACCCAGGCTCCACCACGGTGGTGGCGATCGCCTCGCGCACCAAGGCGGGACCTGCGATGTGGTCGCCGGCGCACAGGCTGGCGCGGTCATAAATGGGCGTTTCGTGGGAAATCCCGCCGCTCCACATTCGCTGGGTGTCGATCGGAGCCAGCGGCGTGGCACCGCGAACCGCACATTCCGCCTCCATGATCGGCTCGCCCGGCGCCACTGCCTCGACGGCCACGGCCTCGACGACCAACGCCCGCTCCGGGGTCGCGAAGCCGAAGCGGGCCCGATGCGACTCGGTGAAGTCAGCCACCACCGCCTCGATCGGGCCAAATGCGATATCGAGCGTCGCTTCGGTGCCGGCATAACGCAGGTGCAGGCGCCGGTGGGTCACGATGTCGGCGGGGTCGGCACCCTGCGCCAGCAGGCGGGCCGCCGCGTCTGCGCCCAGCCTATCGGCGAGCAGGCCGAGCCGGGGCAGGGCCTGCGCAGAAAGGGGGGTTTCCACCGCCTGCTCGCGCATCACGCTCTGGTCCGCAAGGCCCATGCCATAGGCGCTGAGCACTCCGGCGTAGGGGTGGATGAACACGGTGGTCATGCCGAGCTCGTCAGCCACCAGGCAGGCGTGCTGGCCACCGGCGCCGCCGAAGCACTGCAGCACGAAGCGTGTGGCATCATGGCCCTTCTGCACCGACACCTGCTTGATGGCATTGGCCATGTTGGCGACAGCCACGCGCAGGAAGCCTTCCGCCACCGCCCGCGGATCCTGCGGCTGGCCGGTCGCGGTCGAAATCTCCGAAGCCAGGGCGGCAAAGCGGCTGGCGACGATCTCGGCGTCCAGAGGCTGATCGCCGAGGGCTCCAAAGATCGACGGAAAATGCGCCGGCTGGATCTTGCCGACGCACACATTGGCATCGGTGACAGTCAGCGGCCCGCCATTGCGATAACACGCAGGCCCCGGCCGCGCACCGGCGCTGTCCGGCCCCACGCGGAACCGCGCCCCGTCGAAATGCAGGATCGAGCCGCCGCCGGCCGCCACCGTGTTGATCGCCATCATCGGCGCCCGCAGCCGCACCCCCGCAACCTCGGTCTCGAAGGCGCGCTCGAAGCGGCCGGCATACAGCGCGACATCGGTCGAAGTGCCCCCCATGTCGAAGCCGATCACCTGGTCGAACCCCGCCTGTCCGGCGGTGCGTGCCGCACCGACAATGCCGCCGGCAGGTCCGGACAGGATGGCGTCCTTGCCCTGAAACGCCTGCGCCTGCGCGAGCCCGCCGTTGGACTGCATGAAATACAGGCGCACGCCGTCGAGTTCGGATGCCACCTGTTCGACGTAGCGGCGCAGAATGGGCGAAAGATAGGCATCCACCACCGTGGTGTCGCCGCGCGGGATCAACCGCAGCATGGGGCTGACGGCGTGACTGCTCGAAACCTGGGCAAATCCGGCGGCACCGGCCAAAGCTGCCAGCCGCTGTTCGTGCGCCGGATATTTCCACGCATGCATCAGGGCGATGGCGACGGCGCCGATGCCCTCTGCCCGGGCCGCGGCGAAGGCTTCGACGGCCGCCGCCTCGTCCAGCGACTCGATCTCGGTGCCATCGACGTCGACGCGGCCGCCGATTTCGACAACCCGCTCGTACAACAGCTCCGGCCGGGTGATCTTGAGGTCGAACAGCCGTGGCCGCGCCTGGTTGCCGATGCGCAACGCGTCGGCAAACCCGCGCCCGACCACCAGCAGCGTCCGCTCGCCGGCCCGCTCCAGCAGCGCGTTAGTGGCAACCGTCGTGCCCATCTTGACCGCCTCGATCAGCCCTGTCGGGATCGGCTGGTCGAGCGGGATCGCCAGCACGAACTTGATGCCCGCGATGGCGGCGTCGCGGTAGCGCTCGGGATTCTCGCTCAGCAGCTTGTGGGTCGAAAGCGTGCCGTCGGGGCTGCGCGCGACGATATCGGTGAAGGTGCCGCCACGATCGATCCAGAACTGCCACATCTTCAGTAAAACCCTCGTCATTGGCCGCCGGTATAGGCCGGCGTGAATCGGCCTCCAAGCCGTGGAACCGCCTTGGCAGCACGGTTGTGTGTGGGGACGGGGTGCAGTGCAATATTTTCGCACGCCTTTCTGACGCGGATCGTCACTCCGTGGTATAATCTCGGCTTGTCAGTCATCGGAACCAGCACGCGTGTGGGGCAAGATCATCGGTGGAATGGCCGGCTTCGCCATGGGCGGACCCTTCGGGGCCGTGATGGGGGCGGCATTCGGCCATGCCGCGGAAACCGGCATGAGCGGAGCTGCGGCGAGGGGGCCGTTCGGCCAGGCAACCCCGTTCAACCTCGGCTTCGCGCAACCCCAGGCGCTGCCCAACGCCAGCCGCGACCAGTTGTTCGCGCTCGGCATCGTGATCCTGGCGGCCAAGGTCGCCAAGGTCGACAGCCCGGTGAAGCGCACCGAGATCGATGCGTTCAAGCGCTCCTTCCGCATCCCGCCCACAGCGGTGCGGGACATCGGCCAGTTGTTCGACCAGGCGCGTGACAGCCAGGAAGACCCGGTCGCCTATGCCGCCCGCCTGGGCCAGGTGTTCGCCGACAATCCCGGCCTGCTGGAGGACGTGCTGACCGCGCTGTTCGCCATCGCCAAGGCAGACGGTCCGGTGAACCTTTCCGAACGCGAGCTGCTGGGCGCGATCGGCCGCGGCTTCGGCCTCAACCGCGCCGCCTGGGACCGGGCCAGCGGCGCCAGCCCCGGCCGGCGCGCGTCCGCCACGGACGAGGATCCCTACGCCGTGCTCGGCCTGCGGTCCGACGCTCCGCCCGAGGAGCTGCGCGCCACCTGGAAGCGGCTGATGCGCGAAAACCACCCCGACAGTCTGGCGAGTCGCGGACTGGGTCCAGAGCTCATCGCCCGCGCCAGCGACAAGGTCGCCCGCATCAACGCGGCGTGGGACCGTATCAAGCGCGAACGCGGCCTTTGACGGCGTCGCGAGAAGCAGTCTTTGCCGGTAAAATTTGTGCATGTTGACATCGACGGGACGCGCCACACTTATTCAGCTCTCTACCATGATGATGGACACGCAGGATCACTTGAGTGAGCGTGGAAAAAATCAGCTGACCCGAGAGCAGAGCCGACTGGCGGCGCTTGCCCGCTATGGCATCCTCGACACCTCCGCCGAACCCGCGTTCGATGCCCTCGCCGCCCAGCTCTGCGCAACCGAGATGGCCGCCATCAGCTTCCTCGATGACGAGCGGGTCTGGCCCAAGGCCTGCGTCGGGCTGCCGCGCGCGCAGATTCCCAGCAAGTCCAGCCTGTGCGCCCACGCTGTGCAACTGCAGCGCCCTCTCGTGGTGCCAGACGCCGCCGCCGATCCCCGCTTTTCCGACGGCGTCCTGGTGGCAGAAGCCCCCTTCGTGCGTTTCTATGCCGCGGTGCCGCTGACCACCGAAATGGGGCTGTGCCTCGGCACGCTGGCTGTGTTCGATGCACAGCCGCGGGCGTCCGCCAGCGAGGCGGAACTGGACGGGCTGACCAAACTCGCCCTGCTGGTCGTACAGCTGCTACAGGACCGCCAGACCGAACGCTTGCTGCTACAATTGCGTCAGCGGGCCGCCCGGGTCGAGTCGCTGCAATCGGCCGTGGCCGCGGCCGACGGTTACGAGGCGGCCCTGAGCGCCGTGCTGACCGAACTGTGCCGCTACCACAGCGCGGCGATCGGGCGGATCTGGAAGCTCAGCATGCCAAGCGAGACGATGATCGAGGTCAACCGCTACGTGGACGATCGGCTGAACGGGGCGGATTACTTCCGCCTGCAGCCGCATGTGCCGATCTCCAGCAGAAACATGTTTACGGCCGAGCATATCCGCAGCAACAAACCGGGCATTCTGTATTATGCCGACCTGCCCAACCCGGAGCACAACACCCTGGTTCAGGCCGCGGTTGCGGCCGGCCTGGTCGGCCAGATCAGCTACCCGATCTGGGTGCAGGGCGAGCACTTCGGCATCGCCCTCGCCTTTAGTGCCTACAGCAGGCCGCTTGACGAGGTGTTGGCCGACATCGCCTCGCTCGAGGACCTGATTCGCCCCGCGCTGCTGCGCAAGATCACCGAGGAACGACTGCTGCTGCTAGGCCAGGTGCTGGAGCGTTCGCGCGACGGCGTTCTGATCGCCCAGGTCGGCCCGGACGGCCATTCGGACGGAGTGATCATCTACGCCAATGCCGGCTTCTGCCAGATGATGGGCTATTCGCTAGATGAGGTAATCGGCAAGATCCTGCTGCTCGCCGGCCCCGATACCGACCCAGCGTCGAGCCGGCGTTGCCTCGATGCGGTGCGCAACAACGTTTCGCTGCGACTCGACGTATTGAACTATCGTTGCGATGGCGCGCCGATCTGGGTAGAGCTTGAACTTCTGCCCATCAAGGACGAACGCGGTGTCACCACCCATTGGGTGCGCATCCGCCGCGACATCACCCAAAGGCGCTTCCAGGACGAGGTGATAGCGCGCACCGAGAAGCTCAAGACGCTCGGCCAGCTCACCGGTGGCATCGCCCATGATTTCAATAATTTACTGACCGTCGTGACCCTCAACATCGAGGAGGCGATCCGCACACAGGACGACGACAGCCCACTGTTGCGCCTGTTGCAGCCCGCCATGCACGCCTCAATCCGAGGCGCGGATCTAACCGGCCAGCTGCTCGCCTACGCCAGGTGTGCCCCGCTGCGGCCGGAAAGGATCCAACTCGACACCGTGATCACCGGCCTGCAACCGCTGCTGCGCAGATCGCTTGGTGAACAATATGAACTGGCAGTCAAGCTGCGTGACACAGACATCGCCGCAACCGTGGATACCGGACAGCTGGAGAACGCGCTGATGAACCTCATTATAAATGCGCGCGATTCCATGCCAAATGGCGGCCGCATCCTTCTGGAAACCGAAATCGTGCATCTGTCGGCCGGAAATGCGGACCTCCACGACGACACAATGCCGGGCCGCTACGCGCGCATCAGCGTCACCGATCACGGCGAGGGGATTCCGGCAGCCATTCTGGCGCGGGTGTTCGACCCGTTCTTCACCACCAAGCCGGTCGGCCGGGGCAGCGGGCTCGGGCTCAGCATGGTGTATGGTTTTGCCCGGCAGTCCGGCGGCAGCACCACCATCGCAAGCACGCCCGGCCGCGGCACCGTGGCGAGCCTGTTGCTGCCGATAAGCCAGGAGCTCCCCCAGGCGGCGCCGACCTCTCGCAGGATCGACCGCTGGCACGCAGTGGGCCGCAGCGTGCTGGTGGTCGAGGACCAGCCGGAGGTTTTGACCACGGTGCTGCACCTGCTGGAGCATCTCGACTTCCAAACCACCGGCACCACCACGGCCGACGCCGCGGCCGAGCGGCTGCGCCGCGGCGAGACGTTCGACCTGCTGTTCTCCGACATCGTGCTGCCCGGCAGCATCAACGGCCTGGAACTGGCGCACCTGGCCAAGCAGATGGCGCCCGACATGAAGATCCTGATCACCACCGGCTTCACCCAGCAGAGCGTCCCTTTGACGGACACCCTGCGCGCCGGTGCCGAGTTTCTCACCAAGCCCTACAAGCGCCAGGACCTGGTCGACCGGCTGCGGGTGATGTTCCCCTCCGGCTGATAACAATCCGCCAAAGCGATGACGCAAAGGTCAGACAAAGCGATATTGCCTGAGGTTCACTCAACCGCGGGATAAATTGCCCGTTAGAGCGGGATGACGTCTGATAGGCGACATAATCCCGCTCTAGCTCTCTGTTTTATCGCATGATTCAGACCTTTCGGTGATTCCACCTTCGGTCATCTTGCTCTAAACCAAAAGCCAAGACCCAGACCGCCTCGCCTGCCAGACGCAATCAGGCTTGAGCCGCGGCTGCCTTGGCAAAGTGGCGCAACGCCGCAATCTCGGGGTCGCCCGCCTCGGCGCCCGCGGCCATGCGCTCATAGAACTGCGCGATGCCTTCGAACACGGTCGCCGCGGCCGGATCCGCTTCCAGGAAGGCCGCGATCTCGCGCATTTCGGCGACCCAGCGATGCGCCTTGGGCACCATGTCGGGCATGGCGCGGGACAGCCGGGTCAGCAGCGGCTTCTGGGTTTCCGCGAGTTCGGCCAGCAGCGCTTCCTGCGCCCCGGCGCGGGTCGCGCCCAGCACCATCATCGTGGTCAGGGCGGTCAGCCCCTTGGTGATGCCGGCATAACTCATCTTGAGCGCCGAGGCGGCACCGATCGGCGCGTCCATCACCCGCATGTCCAGGCCCAGCGCGCGCAGCTCTCCGCCGATGGCACTCGCCTGCGGTCCGCAGACATGCAGACTAGGGCCGCTGCTTCCGGGCCTGGGCGGCAGCCCGATGATGCCGCCGTCCACGAAGGCGGCGCCAGTGGCCGCGATCACCGCAGCGATCTGCGCCACCGTCGTGGGGTTGATTGCATTGAGATCGACCACCACGGCTTTGCGTCTCGCCCGGAGCAATGCGGGCGCCAACAAATCAGCAAGCGGGCGCGCCTCGGCCGGCGGCACGATCGACAGAATGATATCGGCCGCGGCGATCCCGTCGAGATCGGCGGCCACCATACCGGCCGCCGCCGCCCGCGCCCGGCTGGCCTCGCTCCGCCCCTCCAGCAACGTCAGCACGCGGGCGCCATGGGCCGAAAGCACCCCGGCCACGCCGCTGCCCATCGCACCCGCGGCGATCACCGCAATGACCGGCTGCGTATGCGCCGCGCCTGCGGCGGGTGTCATGGCCGCACCAGGGGCACGGCGATCCAGCGCACCCCGTGTTCATCCGACACCAACAGCGCCACGTTGCGCCGCTTTTGGTCGAACGATTCATCGACCTCCCGCATCACATCGTCCCGACCCTTAATCGCCTTGTCCTGAACCCGCAGCAGCACATCGCCCTCCTTCAGGCCGAGAAACGAGGCGAAGCTTTTCGGTTTCACCTGGGTGAGCACCAGTCCCTCGACACCCTGCGCGATCTTGTATCTGACCCGGAGCGAGTCATTGATCATCTCCGACTGGATGCCGAGATCCTTGGCCGTCAACCGCATGTCCGGCCGCGGCTGCGGGTTCATGTTGACCGTCTCGGGCCCCATCTTCGTTTCGCCCAGGTTGACCTGAACCGTCTTCGCCTCACCCTCATGGCGCAGCACCACCGGCACATTCGCATCGCGTGGATGTGCCACCACATACCGGGCGGCGGCGCGGGCATTGGGAATATCCTGGTCGCCCATGCGCAGTATGATATCCCCGACCTGGATCCCCGCCACCGACGCGGGCCCGCCAGCATGCACGAGGTTGACCATGGCCCCGGTCGCCCGCTGCATGCCGACCGCGTCCGCCAGTTCCGCCGAAACGTCCTGCGTGTCTGCCTCCATGGTGCCATGGCGGATGCGGCCATATTTGCGCAGCAGTTGCAGGATCAGCTTCACGTCGTTGCCGGGAATGGCGAAATTGAGCCCGATCGAGCCGCTGACGGTCGAACCCGGCACGGTGTACAGCGCGGTGTTCATGCCGATCACCTCGCCCTGGTCGTTGAACAGCGGCCCCCCGGAGTTGCCCGGGTTGATGGAGGCATCGATCTGCAGGAAACTGTCGAATGGCGTCTCCTGAATGTCGCGATCCCGCGCACTGATGATCCCCGCGGTGACGGTGCCGCCCAGGCCGAGCGGATTGCCGATGGCAACCACCGGGGTGCCCTGCACCATCTTGTCGCTGTCGCCGAAGGCCACCGCCATCAACGGCCGCGCGGCCTGGATGCGCACCAGCGACAGGTCGATGTCGGGCGAGCGGTAGATCACTTCGCCGCGCAACCGGATGTTGTCGTTCAACATGACATAGATTTCGTCGGCGCCGTCGGTGACATGGCGGTTGGTGCAGATGATGCCGTCGGCATCGACCACGAAGCCGGTGCCAACGCCGGTCTTGGTCGGCACCAGGGCAGCGGTCCTGGCTTCGCCCGTGTCGTTGGTCGCCAACGTCGGCTCATGACGGACGAAGGAGATGTTGACCACCTGCGGCAGCAGGCGAGGGATCAGAGCCGCCAGATTCGGCGGTGGCGGCACTTCGGCCCGGGCCGCGACCGGCTGCAGCAGAAGGCCCACCACCATCACGCGTGCAGCGAAGGGAAGGAGCATGGCCAGGGGTTGCATCGCGTGTCTCCGGTGGGGCAAATCAGAAGTGATGACTCTGCGGCAGGGAATTTGTTGCAAACGTATTTTACGCCACAACGTCGGGAAGTGCCGCAAGACTGCCATCGCCCCGCGGATCACGCCCCAGGCTCCAGAATGCGCACCGACCACTCGGCCCGCAGGTCCATGCCAGGCGCCACCAGGGCGATGCCCGGCTTCTCGGCGAACGCGCCGTTCCACCCGGCTTCGCTGGCCATGCCGTGCCATGGCTCCAGGCAGAGGAAATCGCCGGGCGGGCGCATCCAGATGCCGAACGACGGAAAGCCGGACCAGCGCATCTCCAACCCCGGCGCACCCGGTGCCGTGTATCGCACCCAGCGGCTGTGCGGCGCCGGCAACACCAGCGCGTCGGTGGCAAACAGCGCTTCGTCGAGCCGCAGGACCCGGTCATGGATCACCGACGGATGCTCGGCCGGCCCCAACAGCCCGCCGGACAGGCGCGGCATCGGCTCGGGCTCGTCCGTCTCGAAGGTCAACCGGTGGTCCGACTTCGCAACGCCGTCCCGCAGCGGCCAGCGGAACGCAGGGTGGGCGCCCATGTTCACCGGCAACACCGTCTCGCCGGTGTTGGTCGCGGTATAGACCACCAAAAGTTTCTCATCGGCCACGATGAAGTCGAGCGCGAAGCGGAACGCGAACGGATACATCGCCCGCGTCTGCACATCGTCGCGCAGTTCCATCCGGCAGGTGGTGGCGGTGCGGTCGGTGATGGCAAACCGCCGGTCGCGGGCAAACCCGTGCTGGGTCAGCCGATGTGTGCCCCCGTCCTGCATCAGCCGGTCATCCACCAGCCGGCCGACGATGGGAAACAGCACCGGCGCATGGCGCTGCCAGGCCGGGCCCGCCTGCCAAAGCATTTCCCCCGCGCGAGCATCCCGCAGCGAGCAGAGCTCGGCCCCCTGTGCCAGGATGGCGGCCTGCAGCGCGCCCGAGGCGATGGTGTAGCGATCGTCCATGTCGTTCATCCCATCCAGGCCCCGCCCATGATCTTCCTCACCGGCCTGCGCCGTCGCCCCGGCTTGTTACTGGCCAACCCCCAAGCCAGGCTGAGCAAACTCCTAACGTAGGGTGGGTAAGCGAAGCGCACCCACCACCCGGCTCAAGCAGCCTTCGCGGCCTGCATCGCCTCCCACACCGCGATCGGCGTCGCCGGCATGTCGATATGCTTCACCCCAAGCTCGAACAGCGCGTCCGACACCGCATTCATTACCGCCGGCAAGCTGCCCGCGCACCCCGCCTCGCCACAGCCCTTCACGCCAAGCTTGTTGGTCCGCGCCGGCACCGGATGGCTCTTGAAGCTGAACGCCGGCGTGTTGTCAGCCCGCGGCAAGGCGTAATCCATGAACGACCCACTGAGGAACTGGCCATCCTCGTCATAATGCGTGGCTTCACCCAAAGCCTGGCCGATCCCCTGCACGATGCCGCCATGCGCCTGGCCTGCCACCAGCGCCGGGTTCACCAGCACGCCAAAATCATTCACCGTGTCGTATTTCACCACGTGAATAACGCCGGTGTCCGGATCCACCTCCACCTCGGCGACATGGCATCCGTTCGGAAACGCCGAGGGCACGCCCGAGAACACCAGCTGCGCATCCAGGCTCGCCCGGCTGCCGTCCGCCAAGGTGAGGCCTTCGCGAACCTTGGCCGCGAGTTCCATGATGCCGATGCCGCGATCGGTGCCGGCGATCGAGAACCGCCCACGCGAGAACTCGATATCGATCGCGGCCGCCTCCAGCACCTGGGCCGCGGCCGCGGTGCCCTGCTCCACCACCTTGTCGCTGGCAGCTATGATGGCGTTGCCAGACTGCATGATCGAGCGGCTGCCACCGGTGCCGCCACCGGCGATCAGCTGGTCGCTGTCGCCCTGCACCAGGCGGATCTTGTCGAACGGCACGCCGAGCTGGTCGGCCAGCACCTGGGCGAATGGCGAATGATGCCCCTGGCCGTAATCCAACGTGCCCGTGACGATGGTGACGGTGCCGTCATCCTCGAACCGCACGCCCCCCATCTCGGCGCTGGACGGCGCGGTCACTTCCAAATACTGCCCGATGCCGCGGCCGCGCACCTTGCCCCGCGCCCGGCTGTCCGCGCGGCGCGCCGTATAGCCGTCCCAGTCCGAAGCGATCAGCGCCTCGTCCAGAATGGTCGGGAAATCACCGCTGTCGTAAACCATCGTCGAAGGGGCCGTGTAGGGGATCGCCTCCGGGGCGATGTGGTTGCGCCGGCGCAGCTCGATGCGGTCGATGCCCATTTCGCGGGCCGCCTGCTCCACAAGCCGCTCCATGTAGTAGTTGCCCTCCGGCCGGCCAGCCCCGCGATAGGCACCCACCGGCGTGGTGTTGGTGAACATCGCCCGGGTCGAAACCTCCACCAGCGGCGTGCGGTACACCCCGATGATGTTCTTCACCGTGTTCATCGTCACCGGAATGGTCGTGGCATTCGACAGATAGGCGCCTAGATTGCCGTAGCCGGTCACCCGCAGCGCCAGGAAATTCCCGTCCCGGTCCAGCGCCAGCTCCGCCGTCACATCATGGTCGCGCCCGTGGCTGTCGGACAGGAAGCCATCCGAGCGGTCATCGGTCCATTTCACCGGTTTGCCCAGGCTCTGTGCGGCGTGAATGGCGCAGATATATTCTGGATAGATCGAGGACTTCATGCCGAACGACCCGCCGACATTGCCGGTCAGCACCCGCAGCTTGCCCTCGGGAATGTTCATCATGCCACGGATCGCCCGCGCGGCGCCGAACACGCCCTGGCAGCCCAGCCGGAAATCATAATGCCCGGTCGCAGCGTCGTAATGCGCCAGGCACGAGCGCGGCTCCATCGCGGCCACCACGATGCGACTGTTGCGTAGCTTCATGCGCGTCACATGCGCCGCCGCCGCAATGGCTGCGTCAACCTTGGCGGTGTCGCCGTAATGGAAGTCGAGCACCAGATTGTTGGCGGCCTCGGCGTGCAACTGTGGTGCACCGGCGGCATCGGCCGCCCGCGCGTCGGTCACCGCCGGCAGCGAGTCGATATCCACGAACACCGCCTCCGCCGCGTCGCGCGCCTGCTTGGCGGTATCCGCCACCACCATCGCGATGGGATCGCCGACATAACGCACGGTGGTCCCTGCCAGGGCATGCTGCACAGGCTTCGGCACCGGCCGCTTGTCCCGGTTCTCGCCCGAGACGTTGGCGGGCATCGGGTGAATGCCGGCGGCGATCAGATCGGCCTGCTGGATGATCGCCCGCACGCCCGGCATGGTCGCGGCCTCGGCGGTGTCGACCGACCGAATCGTGCCATGCGCCACGCGGCTGCGCACCATCACGCCATACAGCTGGCCGGGCAGATTGAAGTCGTCGGTGTAACGGCCCTCGCCGCGCAGCAGCACCGGGTCCTCTCGCCGCGAAACTGACTGTCCGACCGCGAACCGGTCGGCCGCCAGCTCGATGGTCATGGTGGTGGTATTGAACGGTGCGTTCATGGATCAGCCCTCGCTGCTATGCGTTATCGTCGACATGGGAGAGGAAAGCCGGGCGTGAAGAGGCCCGCCGGCGGATAGTGTGCGCCCATAGGGGCCCCGGCCTCAACCCACCTCACGCCAGGTGCGTCGCACGCCCACCGCCATCAGCGCCGTCACGGCCAGCAAAAGCCCGACCACCCCGGGCCAGCCGGCTAGATTCCACACCCAGCCCGGCACCACGCCGCCGAGCGCACCGCCGACATAATAGACCGTCACATAAAGCCCGACCGCCGAGGAACGTGCCTGCCTCGCGGCAACCCCGATAAAGCCGATCGACAGCGCCTGCACGGTGAACATGCCGCCGGCCAGCATGGCAAGCCCCGCGATCACGGCAGCCAGATTGGACGAGAGCGTCAACGCCAACCCGACCGAGGACACCACGAGCGCCACCATCGCCGCCCGCCTGCGGCCGAACCGCACCGCAGCCGTGGTCGCCAGCGGCGTGGTCACCATGCCCAGCAGATACACCGCAAAAATGGACGCAAGCCGCGACGGCGATAGCGAGAACGGGGGCGCCGCTAGCACAAAATTCACGAAGGTGAACGTCGCCACCACCGAGAACAGCATGCCGAAGCCGATCGCCCAGGTGCCGACCAGCCGCGGATTGCGCAGATGCTGGCGATAGGCCGAGGCCGTGGCGCCCAGCCCGCCCAGCACGGGAAGAAACCGCCGCTCCGCCGGCATCGACCAGGCGACGAAACCGGCTGCGAGCGCGGTCAACCCCGCCAACACCACGAACACCTCCCGCCAGCCGGCGAAATCGGCGATGATCCCACCCAGGAAACGGCCCGAAAACCCGCCGAAGATGGAGCCGGAGGCGTATAGCCCTGACACCCGGATGGCATCGGCGCCGCTGTATTCGTCGGCCACATAGGCCACGGTGACCGCGAAGATGAACGGCAGCAGCAGTCCCTGCACGAAGCGGCACAGGATCAGCACGTCCAGCCCCGGCGAGGCCGCGGCCAGCATCGTCGGCGCGATCAGGATCATGCTGGCGCCGACGATCAGCCGCCGCCTGCCGAGCGCATCCGAGACGCCGCCGACG
>JANXSM010000069.1 GCA_025352665.1 Rhodospirillales bacterium
ATACCAACCCGCCTAAAGACTGACACATGCCCAATCTCGCGTGCCTATGGACTGAATGCGTTTGGGATCGTTGACCAGGAAGTGCCAGGCGCTTCGGCAGGCATCGACAATGGCGTCGTAGCTGTCCCAGACCAGCGCGCAGAGCTTGTTGGTCCGCAGGTAGGCCCAGACGTTCTCCATCGGGTTCAACTCGGGCGCGTAAGGTGGCAAACGCAGCATCGTGATGTTGTCGGGCACGATCAATCGCTTGCCGTTCTGGTGCCAGCCCGCGCCATCGCACACCAGCACGGCATGAGCGCCCGGTGCGACCTGGGCGCTGATCTCGATCAGATGTTCGTTCATGGCCTCGGTGTTGACACTCGGCATGATGATGGCCGCGCCCACGGCACGCTCCGGGCAAATGGCGCCGAACAGGTAGGCCGAGTCATGGCGGTTGTCGTGCACCATGGGCGGTCGCGAGCCGACCGGCGCCCAGATGTAGGCGTGCGTGCCTTTTTGCCCGACGCGGGCCTCGTCTTGGAACCAGATCTCGATGGCTACGCCGGCAGTCGAGCCGAGCAGGGCCTCTCTGACCCGATCGGCAAAGTTTTTTTAAAAGCCTTCTGTGCCTCCGCATCCTTCTTCGGATGGAATGGCCGCGGTTGCAGCCGTGTCAGGCCGAGTTGGCGCAGCCACTTGCCGATGGTGCCTTCATTGACCGTGACGGAGAAACGTCGCGTGACCTCGGCCCGCAGATCGAGGCAACGCCAGCGCACAACATTGTGGAGCAACGGGTCCGGCCCGGCGATGACCAATTCCCTGAGCTCCTCCATTTGGGCGGCAGTCAGCGCGGCGGTCCGGCCCGAACCGCGACGCGACTTCAAGCCATCGACCCCACTCTCGTTGTACCGATGAACCCAGTCGCGCAGGGTTTGCCGGTCCATCCCGTTCTGCTCCGCGGCTGCGGTGCGCGGGCGTCCCTCCAGCACCGACGCGATCGCCAGAAGACGACGCACCTGGCAGCCGACGCGGCACCTGCTTGCAATGGAGCGAAGCTCCGTGGCCGTGTGCGTCGTCAGCGTGATCTCTAGTGCCGCGCCCATCCAATCTCTCCGATGCTGCGAATCGATGCACCACGCAGCGAATCGAAGTCGGCCGCCATTGGCAAGCGAAGAGAGTCAAACCCTCTGCGGGTTGGTATCAGTCTCTCCTGGCGGATGGCGCGCACGTCGAATCGGTGTCCTTTGTCTCGGTTATCGCTAGCGCACCAACGGCCCGATCACCCGCCCGGCCAGCAGATAGCCCGCCGCCACCGCCACCAGGCACAGCAGGTTGGACAGCACCACGTTGAGTATCGCGTTCCGCCAGTGACCCTCGGTGGCCAGGGCGAGCGTCTGGAGGCTGAACGAGGAGAAGGTGGTGTAGCCGCCGCACAGCCCGACCATGAACACGAGGCGGAACTCGGTCCGTGCCGGGAACGGGCCGTTCCACAGCGTAAGGGTTGCGAACAGGCCGATCGCGAAGCTGCCCGCGACGTTGATGATGAGCGTGCCCCACGGAAAATTCTCGCCCCAGGCCCGTGCTGCCCAGATGCCGGTCCAGTAGCGGGCAACGGTGCCGAGCGCGCCGCCCAGGGCGATCAGGAGGGTGAGGAACATCGCCCGTCAGTAGCCCGGCTGCCGGCGGAGGTCACCACTCGCGTTGGCAGGGCGCGGATTGCGGCTTACATGCGCTGCCATGAGTGAGCGGAAACAGAGTGCCGACTGGCTGCGGGGGAAAGCCGCGCCATCCATGGTTCTGGTGCGCCGCATGACCGCGCTCGGGCTGCTCGGCACGGGGGCGGCCATCGGGCAGGCGTTCTGCGTCGCTGGCGTGCTCGACAGCGCGCTCGGCCATCCCTCCCGCTGGTCCACCGCCGCGTTGCTGGCCGGGTTCGCACTGCTTGCGGTGTTGCGCGCCGCGTGTGGCGTGCTGGGCGACCGCATGGGGTTCGCGGCCGGTGCGGCGGCGCGGCGGCGGCTGCGGACCGAGGCGCTGGGCGGCCTGCTGGCTGCGGGGCCCGCGCTGCTGCGCGAGCGGCATTCGGGTGAATTGGTAGCGACCGTGATCGACCGGATCGAGGCGCTGGAGGGTTTCTTCACCCGCTGGCTGCCGGCCGCGCGCCTCGCGCTGCTGGCCCCCGCGCTGGTCACGGTCTCGGTTCTGCTGGTCGATCCGGTGGGCGGGCTGATGCTGGCCGGGGCCGGGCTGCTGGTGCCGGCGGGCATGGCCGCCGCCGGCATGGGGGCGGCGGCGGCATCGCGCCAGCAATTCGCCGCCATGGCCCGGTTGCAGGCGCGGTTTCTCGACCGGATCCGGGGCATCGGCACCATCGTGCTGCATGGTGGCGCGGAGGCGGAGGCGCGCGGGCTCGGCCTTGCCGCCGACGAATTGCGTCGGCGGACCATGCGGGTGCTGCGCGTCGCGTTCCTGTCCTCGACCGTGCTGGACCTGGCGATGGCGCTGGCGTTGGTGACGCTGACCCTGCGGTTCGCCGCCCGCCTTGCCTCCGGGCAGGGCGACCCCGGTGTCGCGCTGTTCGTGCTGCTGCTGGTGCCGGAGTTCTTCGCGCCGCTGCGGGTGTTCTCCGCCAGCTATCAAGACCGGATTCAGGCCCTCGGCGCCGCCGAGGCGCTGTCCGCCCTGCCGGCGCCGGCGCCGGCG
>JANXSM010000114.1 GCA_025352665.1 Rhodospirillales bacterium
GAGCCGAGGGACTCTCCAAGCCCGAAGGTGCCGGCGTGAAGCGGCGCGACGCATTGCGGTTTGCCCTGGCCGGCTTGGGGGTGTTGGCGATGCCGCGCATCATCCGAGGGGCACCGACACGGCCGCTGCGGTTCGTTCCGACCAACGGGCTGACGCTGCTGGATCCGAGCTTCGCCGATACGCCGTTCACCCGCGCTCACGGCTATCTCGTGTTCGATACGCTTTATGGGCTGGATGACAGCTTCGCGCCGCAGCCGCAGATGGTGCAGGGTCACACGGTCGAGGCCGAGGGCAGACTATGGCGGCTGACGCTGCGCGAAGGGCTGCGGTTCCATGACGGAACGCCGGTGCTTGCGCGTGACGCGGTGGCCAGCATTCGGCGCTGCGCGGTGCGGGACGGGTTCTGCCAGGCGCTGCTGGCATCCACCGACGAGCTTGTCGCGCCGGATGACCGCACCCTCGTGTTCCGGCTGAAGCGCCGTTTCCCGCATCTGCCGAAGGTGCTCGCCGGGCTTGGGTCGTTCACGCCGGTCATCCTGCCGGAGCGCTTGGCCGCGGGCGATCCGGGGCGGCCAATCACCGAGATGGTTGGCAGCGGTCCGTTCCGGTTCGCGGCCGGGGACTTCGTCATGGGCGAGCGGGCGGTCTACCAGCGTTTCACGGCGTATGTGCCACGCCAGGACGGGCGGGCGGTCTACACCGCGGGACCCAAGGTGGCGCACATCGAACGTGTGGATTGGCTGTCCATCGACGACGCGGCGACGGCAACCTCGGCGCTGCGGCGTGGCGAGGTTGATTGGCTGCAGGCCGCGTATGCCGACCAGATACCGCTGCTGGAACGCGATCCGGCGATCACGGTGCGCACCACAGAGCCCGCTGGGTCCATCGGCATCATGCGCTTCAACCACCTGCACCCACCGTTCGATAATCCCGATATCCGTCGCGCTTTGCTTGGCGCGGTGCGGCAGGACGACATCATGAGCGCCGTGGCGGGCACCGACCGGCGCTTCTGGCGTGATGGCGTTGGCCTGTTCCATCCCGGCACGCCGTTCGCCAACGACGCCGGGATCGAGGTGCTGACCGGGGTACGCGACGACGCCCGCGCGCGACGCGAACTCGCCGCGGCAGGCTATCGCGGCGAGCCGATTGTCGTGCTCGGCGTGTCGGGGGCCGGCTACATCCCGGCGCTGTCCCAGGCGGGCACCGACGTGCTGCGCCGGGTCGGCATGGCGATCGACATGGTCGTCACCGACTACGCGACGATGGCCCGGCGCATCCAACGGCGCGACGCGCCCGAAAAAGGCGGCTGGAACGTCTATTTCACCCCCATGGAAGGCGCGTTCAACCACACGCCCGCCACCAACAACTACATCCGCGGCGATGGTCGCAGCGGCGCCCCGGGCTGGCCGACCAGCCCGCGTCTGGAGGCGCTCCGGCAGGCGTGGCTCGAGGCCGAGGACATCGGCGGGCAGAAGGCGATCGCGGCGGACATGCAGCGCCAGCTATGGATCGACGTGCCGTATATCCCGCTGGGGCAGTGGCTGCGTGTCACCGCGTACCGGAACGAGCTGCACGATGTAGGCTGGGGCTTCCCCACCTTCTGGGGTGTGCGGCATGGCGGCTGATCGGGCAGGCCGCTTTAGCGTCATCGATGGCTTGGATATAGGAGAGGTGTGATGCAGCAGCCATCGGCGTCGGCCCGGTTGATGGGCCTGGTTAACGGCTACCTTCTGTCGCAGGCGCTGTACGTGGCGGCGACGCTCGGGATCGCGGACCTTCTGGCGGACGGCCCCAGCGGCGTGCGGGAACTCGCGTCGAAAACGGGCGCGCATGAAGAGGCGCTGTATCGCGTGTTGCGCGCCCTGGCTGCGGCAGGAATCTTCCACGAAGATGCGTCGCGGCGCTTCGCGCTGACAGAGCTGGGCGACTGCCTCCGCTCCGATGCGGCGGAGCCGGTCGGGCGGTGGGCGGCCAATATTGGCCGCCCCTACGTCTGGTCCGCTGCGGGCGCCCTGCTGCATTGCGTCCAGACGGGGGAGAGCGGGTTCCGCCACGTCCATGGCACGGACGCGTGGACCTACCGTGCGAGCCGCCCGGAGGAATCGGTCATCTTCGATCGCGCCATGGCCGACCTCTCGCGCAGGGCGGCCGCAGGGGTGGTGGCGGCGTACTCGTTCGGCGCGTTCCGGCGGATCGTGGACGTGGGCGGGGGTAGCGGCATGTTGTTGGCCGCCATCCTTGCCGCCAATCCCGGGGTACAGGGCGTGCTGTTCGACCAGTCGCACGTGGTCGCGGCGGCGCCCACGGTGCTGGCCGCGGCGGGAGTGCTGGACCGCTGCGAGATCGTAGGCGGGAGCTTCTTCGAAACGGTGCCGACCGGCGGGGACGCCTACATCCTGAAGTCCGTGTTGCATGACTGGAACACGGAAGAGGCCGGGGCCATCCTTCGGATCTGCCGCGCGGTGATCCCGGCCGGCGCGAAACTGCTGGCCGTCGAGCACGTGATCGGCCCACCAAACGAACTGCCATTCTCGAAGTTCACGGACATCAACATGCTCATCATGCTCGGCGCCCAGGAAAGGACGGAGCAGCAATTCGCCGCCCTGTTCGCGGCCGGCGGGTTCACCCTCAAGAAGGTCGTGCCCGCCACTTTGGGCTATTGCATCATCGAGGCTGAGCCCAGCTGACATAAGCGGGCATGCGCGCCCGTGTCGCTAAGCCAACAGTGTGGATCGGCATGGAAAATTGACCCCCTTGGGGGGGTAATCGGCGTCCAAAATTGACCCCCCTCTGAGGTGAGCGATCAGACCGCCCTGGGCTTTGGGGTGGTGGGGGGATGCTGGTGGTTGAGACGATTGCCCGGATCAGGCGGGCGCATTTTGTTCAGGGTAAATCGATCAAGGCGATCGCGCGGGAGTTGGGCCTGGCGCGGAACACTGTTCGCAAGATTCTGCGTTCGGGTTCGACCAGCCCTGCCTATGAGCGGGAGGTGCAGCCGCGGCCGAAGCTGGGGCAGTGGACGGAGGAGCTGGAGCGGCGGCTGATCGCCAACGGCCGGCAGTCGCGGGGCGAACGGCTGGGTCTGATCCGGATTTTCGAGGACCTTCGCGGCACGGGGTATCAGGGTGGCTACGATGCGGTGCGCCGCTACGACACGGCGCGGCGGCGCCGACAGGGCACGGGCGGCAGCGACGCCTTCGTGCCGCTGACCTTCGCGCCGGGGGAGGCGTATCAGTTCGACTGGTCGCACGAGATCGTCCTGCTGCGTGGCGTGACCACGACGATCAAGGCGGCGCAGGTGCGGCTTTGCCATAGCCGGATGCTGTTCGTGCGGGCGTATCCGCGCGAGACGCAGGAGATGGTGTTCGACGCGCACGACCGGGCGTTCGCGTTCTTCCGCGGCACGTGTCAGCGCGGCATTTACGACAACATGACCACTGCGGTGGACGCGGTGTTCGTCGGCCGCGAGCGGGCCTTCAATCGGCGGTTCCTGCAGATGTGCAGCCACTATCTGGTCGAGCCGACCGCCTGCACGCCGGCGTCGGGATGGGAGAAAGGTCAGGTTGAGAACCAGGTCAACGTGGTTCGGGAGCGGTTCTTCAAGCCGCGCTTGCGGTTTGCGACGTTGGCGGAGCTGAATGCTTGGCTGCTGGACCGCTGCGTCCGCTACGCCAAGGGGCACCCGCATCCGGAGCGGCGCGACAGCCCGGTCTGGGAGATGTTCGAGGCCGAGCGGCCGAGCCTGGTGCGCTATGCCGGCCCGTTCGACGGTTTCCACTCCAAGGCGGCGTCGGTGTCCAAGACCTGCCTCGTGCAGTTCGACAAGAACAAGTATTCGGTGATGTCGCAGGCGGTTGGCCGGCCGGTCGAGGTGCATGCCTATGCGGACCGGATCGTGATGCGCCAGGATGGCGGGATCGTCGCCAGCCACGAGCGCTGCTTTGGCCGGGAGCAAACGATCTACGATCCCTGGCATTACGTCCCGGTGCTGGCGCGCAAGCCCGGCGCGATGCGCAACGGTGCGCCGTTCAAGGACTGGATCCTGCCGGGTGCGCTTGGACGGGTGCGCCAGAAGCTGAAGGGGGTTGCGGATGGCGACCGGCAGATGGTCAAGATCCTGTCGGCTGCCCTGACCGATGGACTGCCGGCGGTGGAGGCGGCCTGCGCGGAAGCGCTCGAGGCGGGGCTGTGCAGCAGCGATGTGGTGCTCAACGCGCTGTCGCGTCAGCGCCAGCCAGCGCCGCCGCCGCTGATCGTGGCGCCGGCGGCGCTGACCCTGTGCGAGCCGCCGATCGCGGACTGCGCCCGCTACGACACCCTGCGGAGATAGACCCATGGAACGGCATGAGGTTCTGGAGATGATGGCGGAGCTCAAGTTGGTGGGCATGCGCCTGGCGTTCGACGAGGTGCTGGCAAACGGGGTCAAGCGCCAGCATGCGGTCCAGCAGATCGTCGGTGAACTGCTGGCGGCCGAGATCGCCGAGAAGCACGCGCGCTCGATCCGCTACCAGGTGGGCGCCGCCAAGCTGCCGCTGGCCAAGGAACTGGCCGACTTCGACTTCACCGGCAGCCCGATCAACCAGGGCCTGGTGCGGGAGCTGGCGACCGGGACGTTCCTCAACCAGCAACGCAATGCCGTGTTGGTCGGCGGCATCGGGACCGGCAAAAGCCATGTCGCGGTCGCCATCGCCCGCAGCTGCATCCGCGCCGGCGCCCGGTGCCGGTTCTACACCGTGATCGACCTGGTCAACCGGCTCGAGGCGGAGAGCAAGGCCGGGCGGGCCGGGAAGCTCGCCGACGCGCTGACCCGGCTCGATCTCGTCGTGCTGGACGAGCTGGGCTACCTGCCGTTTGCGCTGTCGGGCGGCCAGTTGCTGTTCCACCTGATCAGCCGGCTCTACGAACGCACGTCGGTGGTGATCACCACCAACCTGACCTTTGCCGAATGGCCGACGGTGTTCGGCGACGCCAAAATGGCCACCGCGCTGCTCGACCGGCTGACCCACCACTGCGACATCCTGGAGACCGGCAACGACAGCTGGCGTCTCAAGCACCGCTGCTAAGCAGGATGTTCCGTTACGTAACGCTCGGGAGTTGAAGATGACGCGCCAGCCGATCGGCGAGAAGCCCCTGACCAATGCCGAGCGCCAGGCGCGCCATCGGGCAGCCCGGGCCCGCGGCCTGCCCGCCAGCCGCACCCGGCGTCCGGCGGATCACCGCAGCCGGGCCCAGCGCTGGCGAGACGCCGTGGCGGAATTGCTGGCGCTGCAGGCTGGTTATGCCGCATGGCTCGAGGCCCTGCCCGACAATCTTCAGGATGGAGCAACCGCCGGAGCGTTGCGCACCCTCTGCGATCTCGACCTCTCCGAGCTGCAGGCCATCGAGCCTCCCAGAGGCTTCGGCCGCGACTGACCCTCACACGTCTGCGCCAACGCCGGTGCGGGTCCCATCGGCAGGAGCGCGACACCGTATCAAAGGGGGTCAATTTTGGACGCCGATTGACACTCAGGCTCACCAAAGGAAAGGCCATGCAGGGTGGGCTGCCGCTACAAATCGGCATCGGGGTTGTCTGTCGGAATCCCCAGATACGCGAGAACGCGGGCGCGGTCTTTGACCGGATATTGCTCGGCTACGGCGTAAATAATGTCCATGCCCGTTGGCTCCTTTCGCGTCGTGTCGCGGCACCAGAAATCAATCTGCTGGCGCGTGGCAGCAAGGAGGAGCTTTCTTACTGCCTCAGCTGAAACAGCGCCTTCTTTGCTGAGTGCCCTCTGCTTCTGCTTCCGCTCTGCCGCCGACATCGCCATGACCTAACCTCGTATGTGACTAACCCCATTATGTGACGTGTCACGCTAGGTGTCAAGCGTGACCTGTCACGCTACGAAC
>JANXSM010000004.1 GCA_025352665.1 Rhodospirillales bacterium
CCCGACAGCTTGGACGACAGGCCCAGACCGCCACCCCACGACCGGTAGCCCTCTTTGAGCGGCTGGTAGGTGCAGGCGATCCCCTTGGAGCGTACGGCCGCAATCGCCGGCGACCACATCGACTGGATCACCACCTCGCCCGATGCCATCAGGTTGACCGACTCGTCGAACGACTTCCAGAAGGCGCGGAACTGGCCGGCCTTTTTGAACTCGATCATCTTGGCGATGGTCTTGTCGATTTCGGACTTCGTCATGTTGCCCTTGTCGGCGTATTTGATCACGCCGAGCGATTCACAGACCATCGCCGCATCCATGATGCCGATCGAGGGAATGTTCAGGATCGAGGCGCGGCCTTTGAAAGCGGGATCCACGAGGTCTTTCCACTGGGTGATCGGGCGGCCGACCAGGTCGGGGCGGATGCCGAGCGTATCGGCGTTGTAGATGGTGGGCACCATGGTAAACCACTCGGTCGGCTTCTTGGCGAAGGTTTTGCTGTCCTTGCCTTCAACGAAGCCCACGGTGTGCGGGGCGGTGCCCTGGGCGATCGTGCTGGTGGGCGTCAGTTTGCCGGTGATGAACAGCGGAACGATCTTGTCGAAGTTCTTTAGCTTACGCGTGTCCATCGGCTGCAGCACGCCGGCGCCGTAGATCTTTTTGCAGATGAAGTATTCGATGTCGGCGATGTCGTAGCTGTTCGGCTGGGTGCGGGCGCGCTGGGTCGCGGCGTCGGTGTCGAGCACCGTCATCTGCAGAGTGAAGCCAAGGTCTTCCTTCACCTTGGCGGCGATCGGGTTCTGGCCGGACACGCCGGTGCCGAACTGGCGCAGCGTCACGTTCTTGATGTTCTGCGCCCACAGCGTGGGAAAGCCCGTGACGGCGCCGGAGCCCGCCAGCACACCGACGCCGGCAGCTGCGGTCTTGAGTGCCCGCCTGCGGGAAATTCCTGTTGTATTGGCCATCTTCTGTGGTTCCCTCAATTGGAAAGGATGTGTGTGTCGGACGTGTTGAACCCTGCGATCACCTGGTCGCCTGGTTGTGCGGGACAGGCGTCGAAAGCGGCCTCGCTCAGCAAAAGGCTGTGCGCGGTGCCGGTACTGTCCTGCAGCGCCAGGCGCAGGAACGGGCCGTGATACTCGATGGCGGTCAACTGACCCGGCAGGCGATTCGGCCCAGCGGTTGCCGGATCAATCTGCATGCGGTCCATTCGCACTGCGAGTCGGATCGGACCCTGGGCCGGTTCGGGTAGGCCGACCTCGCGCCCATCCGCCAGCGTCAGCGTGGCACCGGCCGCGGTGCCTTCGAGGATGTTGTGGCCGCCCATGAAGCGGGCCACGAACAGCGTGCGGGGGTGGCCGAACACGGCGCGCGGTGTGTCCGCCTGCAGGATGCGACCGCTTTCCATCACCACCACCAGGTCGGCCAGGGCCAGGGCCTCGTCCTGGGCGTGGGTAACATGGACGAAGGTGATGCCAAGGTCGCGCTGCAGTCGCTTCAGCTCCTCGCGCATACGCCCACGCAGGAAAGGGTCGAGCGCTGACAGCGGCTCGTCGAGCAGCAGCACCGAGGGGTTGGTGATGAGTGCTCGGGCCAGCGCCACGCGCTGCTGCTGGCCGCCCGAGAGTTGCGCGGGCCTTCGATCGGCAAAACTCTCCAGATGCACCCGTTCCAGCATCACCTGCGCCTGGCGGTGCCGCTCGGCCTTGGCCACGCCCCGCATCTTGAGGCTGAAAGCGACGTTGTCGAGGCACGAGAGATGCGGGACCAGCGCGTAGCTCTGGAACATCATGGCGGTGCCGCGGGCGGCGGGCGGCAGCTCCGTCACGTTGCGCCCGACGATCAGAATATCGCCTTCACTCGCCGTTTCGTGGCCAGCGATCATGCGCAACGTCGAGGTCTTGCCGCAGCCGGACGGGCCGATCAGGCAGCAATAGCTGCCGGCTGGGATGCGCAGGTCGATGGCATGCACGGCCACCGTTGCGCCGTAGCGCTTGGTGACTGCCACGAGTTCAACGCCGTCGGCCTCCGTCATTGCAACTCCTGTTCCGCGGCCCGCAACCGCGGCTTGACTTAGCAATCACCATGCCATCGCGCGGACGGGCATGGCAGCGGTTCGCAACCAGTGCGAACCCCTCGGCGGAACGGTGCATTCCGCGCGGGTTGCACATTTTTTGCGCATTCTCCCATCCGCCAGGGCGTTACCGATTTGCTAACCAGCACGTGCCAGCATGGGGACCAATATCGACAGGATGGGCATGCCGGACACACAAGGCACTGGCGGCGGCGGGCTCATCGTAGGGTCCTATGTGATCGAAGGCGGCATGGCGCTCGAGGGCGCGGGCGGTGGTTTGCCGAGTTTTGCGGTCACAGATCTGCGACACGGCCGGCGCGACCTGATGGCCGTGCAGGCCGCGGCCGGACCCGCGCGGGCGGAAGCGGTCGCGGCCCTGCTCGGAGTCGCCATCCCCGGCCTGGTGTTACCACTTGCCTATGGGGGCGATTCGCAGGCGCCGGCCTGCGCAAACGGTCGGCCCGCACTCTACGTCGTGTGCCCGCGCCCGCCTTGCGTGGCGCTCGACGCGCAACCCCAGGGCCTGCGGGCCTGGCGGGAGAACGAGCTGCTGGACGCATTCCTGCGACCGGCGGCATTGGCACTCGATCACCTGGCCCGGCTGGGCATCACCCATCGTGCGATCCGACCAAACAATGTCTTTCAATCCAATTTCGGCACCCAGGTCGTGCTCGGCTGTGCCTGGGCCTCGCCGCCTGCGGTGTTGCAGCCGAGTGTGTTCGAGCCGCCGTACTCGGCCCAGTGCCATCCCGCCGGACGTGGCGACGGCGGAATCGCCGATGATGTCTATGCGCTGGGTGTGCTGATGCTCATTCTCGCCACCGGCCAGGTTCCGCTGGCCGACGTTGATCCAGAGACGATCCTGCGCCGCAAACTCGAGGTCGGAAGCTTCGCCGCGCTGACCGCGAAACTGCGTCTGCCCACCATGGTCAGCGACCTCGTCCGTGGGATGTTGGCGGAGGAGCCGAGCCATCGGCCGACGCCGGCGCTGCTGGCCGATCCGCTGGCCGCCCGTGCCCGCAGGGTTGCCGCCCGCCCGCCGTCGCGCGCCCCGCAGCCGATCGAGCTGGGTGGTATGCAGATCTGGAACGCGCGACAACTCGCTTTGGCCATGTCGCGGGATTTCGATCCGGCGTCCGACCTGATGCAGCGTTTCCGGTTCGACGTGTGGCTACGTCGGACTCTGGGCGATCCGCTGCTGGCCGCGGCGGTGGAGGAGGGCGTTTACGGTCAGATCAATCTGCTCATGATGAAAGGGGCCCTGGCGCCGGTCCTGATGGTCATGCGTGCCATTTCGCTGCTGGACCCGTTGGCGCCGCTGTGCTGGCGCGGGATTTCCTGCTTTCCCGACGCGCTCGGCACGCTGATGGCGGCGACAGACGAGTATGGTGCCTTGCCGGTGGACAAGAACGGCCGCGGCGGGACGCCTGATTTCGTCGGGCTGATCGAGACGGATGCGATCGACAACTGGATCAAGATGCGCGCGGAGCGGGTGGAGGCGGCCTTGCGGCGCCGGGAGGCTACCAGCCCGCGCGTGCTGCTGCATATGCCGGGCTGGGCGGGCGGCACGGGGCGCCTGCGGTATGAGCTCAATCCATTGCTGCCCTGCCGTAGCCCCAGGCTCGGCGCGGTCTGTGTGGTGCGGTTGGCGGAGCTGCTGCCTGCCCTCGAGGCCGCTGCTGCGCAAAATTCAGGCGCAGGCGACGGAGAATTGCTGCTCGATGCTGAAATCGGCGCCTTCCTCTCGGCACTCCTGCCATCGCGCGTGGCCAACGAGCTTGATACGCTGGCACAGCCTGAGGAAACGGCGATCGACCCCCCCGGGCATCGCGGCCTGGCACAGCTGCGTGTGCTTTCGATGTTGCAGGAGCGCGAAGCGGTCGCCTCGTGGCACGCCGTCGCCCGTCGCGCGCGTGCAGCGGTGGAGCCGGCGCTTACGGTCTGGCGCAACCGAGCGCTGCGCGCCAACCGAACCGCAGCCCTCGACCAGGCCACAGCCGATGGCCAGCTTATCGCCATGCTCGAGATCCTGACCGACCCGCATGCGTTGCGGGTGCATGATCAGGCGGCCGCCGCGGCGCAGGCCGAGCTCAACGGCATCCGTGCCCAGCTGTCGGACATTTCCAGGACGCGCACGCTGCTGTCGGATCTGTCTGAGGTTTCCGGCCATGAAGTGGCGATGGCACTCGGCGTGATCGCCCTCGTGCTTGCGATCGTCGCCACGATACTGGCGGGATGAAGGAGATGCGGCGGGTGCTCGTGCCGGTTTTGGGGCTGATCTGCCTGATGTTCTTTGCAGCGCCGAGCGCTGTGCTTGCAGCGGTGCTGTTGCTGCCGTCGCTGATGGCCCGGGTTGACGACCGCAGCCATGGCCATGCGATCACCCGGGCGGTGCTGCTGTTTGGCGTCGCTGCCGGTTATCCGACGTTGGACGCGTTGTGGCAGACCGGCGACCGCATGCCCGATGCAATCACGCTTGCGATCGATGTGCGTACCCTGGCGTGGTGCTGGTCGGCGCAGGCGGGCGCGTGGTTGCTGGGTCAGGTGCTGCCGGTGCTGGTGGCCTCGTTCCGCCGCCGCGAGTCGCACTCTCACGAGGCGGTTCTCCAGCAACGGCAGGCCGCCCTGGAGAGTGAATGGGAGTAGGGGAGGGGCCTTGCGACCCGCCCCTTACCTGACGGCTTCGGCGCGGCTGAGGCTGCTGGCCACGCGGCGCTGTTCGGTGACCTGCTGGTGCATGGCCTTCTGCAGCTTTTCGAAGGCTCGCACCTCAATCTGGCGCACCCGCTCGCGGGAGATGCCGTATTGCTGCGACAAATCCTCGAGTGTGGTCGGGTTGTCCTTCAGGCGCCGCTCAATGAGGATGTGGCGTTCGCGCTCATTGAGCGAGGAGAGCGCCCCGTTCAGCAACGCCTTGCGTCCGGTGAGCTCCTCGCGCTCGGCGATGGCGGTCTCCTGGCTTTCGGTATCGTCCACCAGCCAGTCCTGCCACTCGCCTTCGCTGTCGGCGCGCACTGGAGCGTTCAGGCTGTGGTCGGGGGCCGACAGGCGGCGATTCATGTTCACCACGTCCTGCTCCGGCACGGCCAGGGCGTGGGCAATTTTGGCCACCTGCTCGGGCTGCAAGTCGCCATCGTCGATCGCCTGCATTTGGCCCTTGAGGCGGCGCAGGTTGAAGAACAGCTTCTTCTGAGCGGCGGTGGTGCCCATTTTGACCAGCGACCAGCTGTGCAGGATGTATTCCTGAATGGCGGCACGGATCCACCACATGGCGTAGGTGGCCAGGCGGAAGCCACGCTCGGGGTCGAAGCGACGAACCGCCTGCATCATCCCAACGTTGCCTTCGCTGATCAGCTCGCCGACCGGCAAGCCGTATCCGCGATAGCCCATGGCGATTTTTGCCACCAAACGCAGATGCGATGTGACCAGTTTGTGTGCGGCCGGCATATCCTCGAAGTCGCGCCAGCGCTTCGACAGCGCCATCTCCTCCTCGAAGGACAGCATGGGAAATTTGCGTATTTCCTGAAGATACCGGGTGAGGTTTCCTTCAGGTGCTACATTGATGACGGCAGAGACCACGGAAGGCTCCTTTCGTCCGCCCCGTTGCCCGCCCGCCCTTGTTTGGCACGGTGGGAGAGGCCAGATCCGGCTTGATGCCGCAGGTTTGATGCAAAACTCGTCGGGGGCCCGGATGGCCCCCCTGAAGCGGCAGGACCAGCGCGGCGACAGCGTCAGGATGCATAGGTTTCCTGGCGCATTCCAGTTTATAACTGATTAGCAGCCGACAGTCAATAATCCAGACTCATGTAGTCTGGATTAACTTTATGCCATCGCGAGGGTTTTTAGCAACCGTTGCATGTCTGGTGGCGGCGGTGTTGTGAACGACAGGGTTTCGCCGGTTCGCGGGTGGCGAAAGCCCAGCCGCGTGGCGTGCAGCGCTTGGCGGGGGAAGTCCAGCAACAGGCCGCGCGTGTCCGGAGGCAGCAGCTTGGCCTGGGCCGGGATGCGGCGCAGATAGACGGGATCCCCCACGATCGGGTGGCCGGAGGTGGCCAGATGCACGCGGATCTGATGGGTGCGGCCGGTCGCCAGGCGGCATTCAAGCAGGCTCGCGGCCAAACCGGTGTTGGCGAGGGTTCGGTAGTGGGTCAAAGCCTGTTTGCCGCCGCGGGTGACCACAGCCATGCGCTTGCGGTCGCGCGGGTCGCGCCCTATCGCACCTTCGATATCGCCGTGCGCCGGGGCGGGCAGGCCCCAACATAGCGCAAGGTAGGCGCGGTCCAGGTCGCGAGCAGCAAAGGCTGCCGATAGCGTGGCCAGCGCCTGTTCAGTTTTGGCAACGACCATCACGCCGGACGTGTCCTTGTCCAGCCGATGCACGATGCCTGGGCGCCGCTCGCCGCCGATGCCTGGCAGGGTGTCGCCGCAATGGGCGAGGAGCGCGTTGACGAGGGTGCCGTCCTCGTTGCCTGGGGCGGGATGCACCACGAGGCCTGCCGGCTTGTCGAGCACGATCAGGTCGGTATCCTCATAGAGAATGTCGAAGGGGATCGATTGCGCCGCGGGCAGGGCCGCCACCGGCTCGGGTAACGCTAGCCGATAGACCGCGTGGGGGCGCACCGGCTCAGCGGGTTGGGTGACCAGCTTGCCGTCGCGCTGCAACCGGCCTTCCTCGATGAACTGTTTCACGCGCGAGCGCGAAAGCGTGTCGATCGCCTCAGACAGGAAGCGGTCGATACGCTGACCCTGCGCCTCGGGCGGCGCTGCGATGGTGTGCAGCCTTGTCTCGGCGGTGTTTTGGGGTGACATCACCGCCTGATAGCGCGTTTCCGCCACAAAAGGCAGGCAGCGGTGTGATCGAGGAGCAAGTGTATGCGCGCGCTGAAGATATTGGTGGTTGTCATGGCAGTGATGATCGTTGCCGGCGTGGTGATGCTCGGGGTGACCGTGACCACGCGCATGAGTGCGCCGAAGCTGGCGCAGGCGGCGCTGCTGGACGAGCCGGCCGGCACGCACATCGTGCAGATCTCGGCGGCCGGTGACCGCGTGGTGGTGCTGCTGCAAGGCGGTGGACCGGATCGCCTTGCCGTGCTCGATCTGCGCACCGGGCTGGTTACGGCCCGTGCAGGTGTGCGCTGATGGGCTCCAAGCAAGATCTGCCGACCAAGGTTTGTGCTGCCTGTGGCCGGGCGTTTGCCTGGCGCAAGAAATGGGCGAAGACGTGGGATAGCGTTCGCTTCTGCTCGGACGCGTGCCGCAACGGGCGGAGAGCCGCAGCGCGCAAGGCGCTTGGGAAACAGGCTTGATGTTCCCCGCCACCTGCCCTAACAGTCGGTTTCTGAGCTGAGCCGGTTTGGCCCGGTGATGATTTGTCCCGTTCGTCTAGAGGCCTAGGACGGCGCCCTCTCACGGCGCTAACACCGGTTCGAATCCGGTACGGGATGCCAACCAAATCAACGAGTTATCCTACCACTGATGTTCTGTAGTGGTTCAGGTGAACCAATACACCAACGATCGAGTTTTAGTTTCCCCATAACGCACAGCAGAACCGGCCCGTTCGTCAAGATGGATTTGGTAGGGTCGCAGATCTCCGCCGCGATAGCAGAGGTCTTCGGCTGAAGCTTTATCCATATTGTGTCGCCTAGCCGGCGCAGTTCGTTGATGATTTTAATAGCCAAATCAGCGGATCGCGCCTGTTCAGACACAAGCGAACCCTGGTCGTGATACACCCGAAAAAGACCTTCGCAACCTGTGGCGCGAGCTTAAGGAAGACTTTCCCGTCAGCCTGGCCATGCAGTTTGCCGCGATTCGCCACGTGCACGTCAAGAACTACGTGTTCGACACTGGCCTCCGGGATGGGCGACAGGCGGTCGTGCGCGGCGATGGGGAGTTCGCCTGGCCGACCGTCATAGCGGCGCTTAAGCATGCCGGCTATTGCGGCGACCTCAGCCTGGGATATGAGACCCGCTGGGTGCCTGATGAGCTACCGGCCGCAGAGATCGGTCTCGCCCGCGACATGATACGTCGCCCATGCTCCACACCGAGCCGCAAGCCACGCCAACTGAGCGGTGGAGCTGTTGGCGTGGATCGACACGTTCGAATGGGTTGGTCGGTTGGATGCGCGGCAACCGAATGATTGAGGGGTTTAGCTCGGCGGGGGCTTGCGCCCCGGTCAGCGGATCAACCTTGGCAACCAGGTCGAGAAGGCGGGCACCAGCACCAGCAGCACCACGACAACCTTCTCCGCGAGGAAGAACGGCCAGAGCTCTCGGAACAACTGCCACATGCTGATCCGCCCGATCCGGCAGGCAATGAACAGGCAGAGCCCGATCGGTGGCGTCGAGAGCCCAAGGGCGAGAGTCAGTACGAACACGATGCTGAACTGCATCGGGTCGATCCCCATGCTGCGCGCGACGGGCAGCAGCAGCGGCACGAAGATGACGATGGCCGGGCCGGGCTCGAGGAAGGCGCCGATCAGGATCAGGAAACCCACGACCACGAACAGGAACAGCGTCGGATGGCCGGTGAACAGGCCACCGACCTCGCGAACCCAGCCGGTAATGCCGCCGCTGGCGAGCGCATAGGCCAGGATCTCGCTGGCGGCCAGCACCAGATAGATGCTGGCGCTGATCCGCGCCGTGACCACCAGAGCGCCGAACAGGCTGCGCCAGCCCAGCCGGCGGAACACGAAGGCCCCAAGAAATAGGGTGTACAGCACCGCCACCCCACCGGCCTCGGTCGCGGTGAACACGCCCGACAGCGCGCCGCCCAGCAGGATGACCGGCAGCAGCGTGACCAACAGGCCTTCGATCAGAGTACGGACAATGCCGACGTCGCCAACACGAAATCGGCTTCGCGGCAGGTTGCGAGTGAAGACGTGAACCGTGACGATGGCGGCGATGCTGCCGGCCAACAGGAGCCCCGGGACGATACCGGCCACGAACAGGTCAATGACTGAGATCTGCGACACGGCGGCGAAGATCACGAGCGTCACACTGGGCGGCACGATCGGGCCGATCATGCTGCCGGCAACCACGAGTGCTGCCGCATACTCGGTCTTGTAACCCTCCTTCGGCATCTGCTTGATGAAAATCTGGCCGAGTGCCGCCGCATCGCCTACCGCGGTTCCGCTGATACCGCTGAACAGCACGGCAGACAGGACGCTGCCATAGGCTGTGCCGCCCCGGACCCATCCGGTGACGAGCATCGACAGGTTGACCAGGCGCTGTGTGATGCCCGCGCGGCCCATCAGCTCGCCGGCCAGGATGTAGAACGGCGCCGCCAGCAGGATGAAGCTGTCCACGCCATTGAACATGCGCTGCGGGATCAGCATCGATCGCAAGCCGAGGTCAAACAGACCGGCCGAGCCCGCTACACCCATCACAAACGCGATCGGGACGCCCAACAGCAGCAGGACGACAAACGCAATACCGGCAACGATCAAGCGCCGTGTTCCGTCTCGTCGTCGGTGGGAAGGGTAAACTCGTCCAGCCGGCCGGCCGCTGCGACCGCCAGCAGCCACGCGGCATACAACGCCATCAACGCGCCGCCGACTGGGACCGCGACATAGGGCCAGACCATGGGAATCTCGGCTGAGGGCGAAAGCTGCCTGGCATTCCGTAAGGCCAGCGGCCAGCCGAACCAGGCAAGCGCGATGGCAAAACCCAAAATCGCGATCAGGACCACCGCCGCCATGAACCGGCGCAGCGCACCGAGCCGAGGATTGTCAAACAGGTTCGCCGCCATGTGCTCCCGCCGGAACACCAGGGCGCTGCCGGCCAGGAAGGCGACCCATACCATGCTGAAACGCATGGTCTCGTCGGTGAAGCTCAACGGACGAACCAGGACATAGCGACAGAAGATCTGGGCGGCGTTCGCGATCACGACGATGCCAATCAGAACGGCCGCCATCCCCTCGGTGATCCGAACCAGGCCCAGCATGAGGCGATGGATGCGGAGCATGGCGCGCTACCGGCTCTGCGGCGCCTAGTTCCCATACACGACGGCTTCGGCTTGCTTGGTCGCTGTCAGCAGATTGTCGACCAATTCCTTGCCCACTTGCTGCGTGATGTAGTCGATGACCGGGCCCTGCGCTGCCTGTTTAAACTGCGCCTTCTCGGCCGCGGACGTCATGTACACCTGCACGCCCTTTTTGCGGATTGCCTCGATGTTGGCCTGGGTGCCGCGGGCCCGTTCCGCGTTGCTTGTATTGGCATGGACCACGGCACCGTCCATTACGATCCGGCGCAGGTCCGGCGCGAGCTTGTCATAGCTTTCGTCGGCAATCAGCAGCAGCATCGCGCTGAACACGTGGTCGTCGAGGCTCATGTACTTCTGCACGTCCGCGATGCCGAACTGGAACACTGTGCTCGGCGCATTCTCCTGCCCGTCCACCACGTTCTGCTGCAGCGACATGATCAGCTCGCTGGTGCCGATCGGCGTCGCGGCCGCGCCGAGCGACTGCATCATTCGGATGAACACCGGGCTTTCCATGGTGCGCATCTTCAGGCCCTTCATGTCCTCAGGCGTGCGGATTGGGCGCTTGTTGTTGGTGAAGTCGCGGAAGCCGTTCTCGCTCATATTGAGCACGCGGAAGCCCGCGACCTTGCGGATATCGGCGGCCAGGTCGCGGCCGAACGGCCCGCGCAGAACCTCCCAGGCGACGGGGGCGGACGTGAACAGGTAGGGGATCGCGAGCACCTGAAGCTTCGGGTAGAACCCCGTCGCGGCCCCGTCGGCGACATAGGCGATGTCGAGCGCGCCGTCCCGGACCTGCTCCGTCATCTGCCGCTCGCTGCCGAGCTGCCCACCGGGGAACAGCTGCACGCGGAGCCGGCCACCGCTGTTGAACTCCACATAGTCCTTGAACGCCGTTGCCGCCTTGAAATCGGCGCTGTCGCCCTGCGGCAGGTTCATGCCGAAGCGCAGCGTGGTCTGCGCCAATACACCGGCGGTGCCAAGCGTCGTCATGGTCCAGGCGAGCAGAGCCACCATCAGGATGCGCTTCACGTTTCCTCCGCCAGCCCATTCGGGCGAGTTATCATACGACTTGAACTATGTCAGGGTTTTGTCGACGTTGGCAAGGACTCGCTGGCGCCCGCGGTACAGATGCCGCCGGATCGCCCATCGCGCCTCCTCGGCGTCGCCATGTCGGATGGCGTCGGCGACCACACCGTGCTCGCGCGCCACCCGTTGCAACAAGGCCTCCCGCGCCGCACCGTCGAGCCGCAAGGCGTGAATGCTCGCGCGGTAATGCTCGCCCAAAAACGTGACGAACAGCATAAATAGCGGATTGCCGGTCGCCTCGGCGATCGCCTGATGAAACCGCAGGTCCTCCTCCACGCCATCGGCGCCCGTGCCGGCGACGGCGGCCAGCGCCTCGACAGTGGCCTCGATAGCGGCCTTCTGCGCCGGCGTCGCTCGCGTGGCGGCCAGGGCCGCCGCCTCCGTTTCCACCCCCATTCGCAATTCCAGAATGTCCAGCACCCGTTCCGGCGCGTCCATGGTCGCGGCGTCCAACCGCAGCGGCCTGCCGGCGAGTCCGGCCACGAAAGCCCCGCTCCCTTGCCGCGTCTCGACCAGCCCATCCGCATGCAGGCGCGCCAGGGCCTCGCGGACCACCGTCCGGCTCACGCCGAATCGCCGGGCGAGCGTGTCAGCGGGGGGCAGCCGCTCTCCGGGCGGGCTGCGGGCCTCGCGGATGCTGGCCGCCAATGCGGCGGTCACGCCATCGACGAGGGAGGGATTACGCTGCGGGCCGGGTTGACTTGTCATATGACCTGATAGCACGGTCCTGCCCATGCGCATCACCGCCATCGAGACGATCCGCCAGCCCGACCGCCCGGCCTACCTTTGGCTACAGGTCCATACCGACCAGGGCCTGATCGGTCTGGGCGAGGCGCAGCGTGGGATCGAGGCCGTCGACGCGATTCTGCATGGCCCGGTCGCCGCAGCCCTGTTGGGAGACGACCCGCTGGATGTCGAACGGCACAACCAGCGGCTGCTGGGCGGTTATCTTGGATTCAACGCTTCCTCGGCCGAGACCCGGGCCGCAGGCGCCGTCGACCTCGCACTGTGGGACCTCCTCGGCCAGGCGCTAGGCCAGCCGGTCAGCCGGCTTTTGGGCGGTGCCGTGCGTGACCGCATCCCGACCTACAACACCTGCGCCGGCGACGGCTACAACCGCCAGCAGGACCGTAGGGTCGTCCGCCCGGGTGGCCCGGTCCCCGCCGATATGGACGACCAGGCCTGGTTCATGCACGCCGCCGACGAGTTGGCAGGCAGCCTGCTGGACGATGGCTTCGGCGGCATGAAGATCTGGCCGTTCGACCCCTGGGCGATCGATACAGGCGGCACATATGCGTCGGCTGCGGCCATCCGGGCCGGGCTGGAGCCGTTCGAGCGGGTGCGGCGTGTGCATGGCGCGGCGATGGAACTGCTGGTGGAGCTGCATTCCCTCTGGTCGGTTCCAGCTGCCCAGCGCATCTGCGCCGCGCTCGAGCCGCTGGACCCGCTCTGGGTCGAGGATCCCGTGCGCCGCATGGACGACGCGGCCGCCGTCGCCGCCGTCGCACGTGCGACCCGAATCCCGCTCGCCGGCGGTGAGACGCTCGCCAGCCGGCCGTTATTCCGGGACCTGCTGACCCGCGACGCGCTGGGCACAATCATCGTCGACCTCGGCTGGTGCGGCGGACTCAGCGAGGCGCGGCGGATCGCGGTGCTGGCCGATAGCTGGTCCCGGCCCGTCGCGCCGCATGACTGCTCCGGCCCGGTCTGCTTCGCCGCCTCGGTCCATTTGGCGATGCACGCCCCCAACGCCGCATTCCAGGAGTGCGTGCGCGCCTTCCTGCGCGGCTGGTATCGCGACACCGTCACCGACCTGCCGAGCGTCGCAGGCGGCTTCGTCCATGCCCTGCCAGGCCCAGGCCTGGGCACGCGGCTGCTCCCCGGTTTCATCGACCGTCCTGGCGCCATCGTGCGCCGCACTACGCTGGAGACCCTGAAATGAAGATCACCCGCATCGAGACGCTGCGCCTGGACGAGTTCCCAAACATACTATGGGTGGAGGTGCATACCGACGCCGGGCTCGTGGGCCTGGGCGAGACATTCTTCGGCGCCCGCGCGGTCGAGGCCGCGATGCACGAGACGGTGGCGCCGCAGGTGCTGGGTCAGGACGCGCTGGCGATCGAGCGGCACAGCCGCCGGCTGCTCCAGAACTACGTGGGCTTCAACAGCACGGGCGCCGAGATCCGGGCGGCGTCAGCCTTCGACATCGCCCTTTGGGACCTGTTGGGCCAGGCGTCGGGGATGCCGGTCTATCAACTGCTGGGCGGCAAGGTGCGCGACGATCTGCGCACCTACAACACCTGCGCCGGTTACAAGTATGTCCGCGCCAAGCCGATCCAGCGCACGGAGAACTGGGGCCTCGGTGGCAATGACGGCCCGTACGAGGACCTGGATGGCTTCCTCAATCACGCGGACGATCTGGCCGAGAGCCTGATCGCCGAAGGCTACACCGGCATGAAGATCTGGCCGCTCGACTTCGCGGCCGAGGCGACGGGCGGGACGGACATCAGCGTGGCCGACCTCAAGCGCGGGCTGGAGCCGTTCGAAAAGATCAGGAAGCGAGTCGGTGACAAGATCGACATCCATGTCGAGCTGCATTCGCTGTGGCAGCTTCCCGCCGCGATCAAGATTGCCCGCGCGCTGGAACCGTTTGACCCATACTGGTTCGAGGACCCGATCAAGATGTCCAATCTGGATGCCGTCAAGCAATTCAAGGACAGCACCAGGATCTGGACGACCGCGAGTGAGACGCTGAGCACCCGCTGGGGCTTCCGCGCGCTGTTCGAACGCCAGGCGACGAGCGTTTGCATGCTCGACGTCGGATGGTGCGGCGGCCTGTCCGAGGCAAAGAAGATCGCCACCATGGCCGAATGCCACGAGCTGCCTCTGGCGCCGCACGACTGCACCGGCCCGGTGCTGCTGACGGCAGCGGTGCACCTGGCGATCGCGAGCCCTAACACGCTGGTGCAGGAGGTCGTGCGTGCCTTCTATTTCGGCTGGTATCAGGAACTGGTAGAGGGTCTACCGACGCTGGCCAAAGGCCGCATCGCCCCGCTTGATGTGCCCGGGCTCGGCGTCAAGCTGCGGCCCGGCACACGTGAGCGTTCCGATGCGCACCGTCAGGCAAGCGCCGCCTGATCGCAGCAGACCGGTCCTGCGGGTGCGCGATCTTGTTCCGGCACGCCTGCAGGATCGATGCCCGACCGCGGACATCGTCCCCCCCCCCTCACTGCCAGCCAGGGTGCCCGTCCATGACAGACCAGAGCGCGCTGCCCGTTGCGCGCCGCCGACGGGGCTGTATCCCCAGCTCAATCGCAACCTGGGTCAGCCGCCGGCCACTGGATGCCAGCAGCGATACCGCCTCTCGCTTGAACTCGTCCGTGAACGATCGCGGCGTGGTCGTCTTCGTCGTCATCAATGCAACTCGCCCCGTCAGGAGCTTACACGAGGCGCACACTCATTCGGGGGAGGGTCAAGAAGACGACATGACCTACCGCAAGTGAAACAAAACCTGGACCTTCCAGCGGCCCTTACATCCTTAAGATCGCGCCCGTCCTCGAAAGGCACGAGGGGTCATGCCGTAGGTTCGCTTGAAAACCTTAGAGAAGTAGTTTGCATCAGAAAATCCACAGCGTTCTGCAACAGCCTTAATCGGTAAGGAACTTGCGCCAAGTGCGGAAACGGCTTCCTCCATCCGCAGTCGCGTCACGTAGCGTGCGGGGGAAAGTCCCTCGCTGGCTCCAAACAACCGACTGAAATGATGGCGGCTATAGCCTGCGGCTTCTGCCAGGCTTGCCACGTCTATCCGATCGCGGGTGCGCGCCTGAGCCAGCGAGACGGCGCGGGCGATCCCGTCAGACCTTGTGGCTGTCACTTGCGTTTCACCCCAGGGCAAGAGCGCATCCGCGAGTGACATCGCAGCTCCATAGGCGATCGAGGATGCGCGTGCCGGCGAACTTGCCTCCCCATTCAATATTGACAGACAAAAGCTTCCCATACGCTCCAAAGCGAGCCCTCCCAGCTTTACGACAGGGCCGTGGACAGCCATCGCATCCCGCCAGATGCGCAAGACCTCGCGCCCGTTCAGACAGAGCCAGAAGAACTCCCACGTGTCGCCGCGGGCGAGCCAATAGCGATGATCATGCGGAAACCGCAGCAGCAGCGTGGTCCCGGCCTCAAGCACAAAGCGTTGCTTGCCGTGACGCAGGCGCCCGTGTCCCGAGATCGTATGCTGCAGCAGAACATACGGCGCGTCCCCCCGGCGCAACCCGTCCCAGATATACGACGGATCGGTGACCCTGTCGTAGCCG
>JANXSM010000033.1 GCA_025352665.1 Rhodospirillales bacterium
TCCGACAATGGCATCATGGACGTTGTCGTCTTTGGCTGTCGCAATCGGGGCATTGCGGCAGTACCCCGCGCTCTGCCACGCCAGTTGACCCGGGTTTGGGGCCGAACGGCGCGATCCCGCTTCATATCGCACCGCCCAGGACGAACATCCGTTTCATGTTCCAGGCCATCGTCACAAGGCCCCACTCGCTGCGGACCTGATCAAGCCCACGCAGCAGGAACTGGCGGAATCCCAGCACTGACTTAATGATTTTGCAACAGAGCCAGATTGGCCGCTTTTCTGTTCCTCTCGGCCGCATCGGCCTGATATGATATTCCTGTGTAACGAACAGTTTCGGAAGTTCTTTGTGCCACGACGTTTTTAGGATCCAAGGTGAGCACCGCCCTCAACGCTCCATCTACGCTTGCAAGCGAACCTGCGTCGCGCAATCAGCGCGGTGGCGCATTGGCTACAATAGGTTTGGCGCTTGCAGCGACACTGACTTTGCTGCCCTACGCTATGCGTCCCGGTCCGGTGTTTCCTGGGTTCCTGCTGTTGAACCAGACTGCGCTGCTTATGGCTTATTTCCTTGGTGCCTGGGTGCTCTATGCACAATTCTTTCGAGGTCGTTCGCTCAGCCTTCTTCTCGCGGCCACGGCCAGTCTCTTCACCGCTGGCATCATGGCGTTGCAATTGGCCAGCTTCCCAGGCGTGTTCGGACCTGGCAGCACCCGGCTGCTTGGCGACGGGCCGGAGACGACCACTTGGCTGTGGACCTTCTGGCATGCTGGCCCAGCCGCGTTGGGATTGGCTTACGCAGCGACCGTGCGCCCCGGCCGGGCTGCCAGCTTCCAACCGCACCAGACAGGCTTTGCGGTAGGCGTGTCCGCCGCTACGGCGCTGGGGCTTACGGCGGCTTTCGGCGCCGTATCAACGGTTTTGCTGCCTTGGCTTGTGCAGCTGACCGACGGTGACGACTACCGACCCTTCGTCACCTCTGGTGTGGGACCCGGGCTCATCCTGTTCACCGTTGGGGCGCTTTGTGCGTTCTGGCGAACAACACGCGTCGGCCGCACTGTGTTGGAACTTTGGATCGCGGTTTCGCTGGTTCTACTGACATTTGATTCCATCCTGACCCAGATCGGCGGCAGGCGGGAGAGCATCGGCTGGTATGTCGGTCGCATCGGCGCCCTGATATCGGCTCTCGCTGTGCTGTGGGCTTATCTGCACGAAGTCAACGCGACCTATGCCCGAGCTGAGCAGACAGCGGCGACGGAGCGGCTCAATATCGAGACGAGCTTGCGTCAGGCGCAGAAAATGGAGGCGGTCGGACATCTGACGAGTGGTGTCGCACACGACTTCAACAACTTGCTCATGGTGATCGTCAGCGCCTTCAAAATGATCCAGAAGGACCCCGATAATGTCGACCGGATCGTCAAAGTGGCCGAAGCCGGCTTACAGGCCGTTTCACGAGGCACGTCCCTAACAGCACAGCTACTGTTGTTTTCAGGGCGCAAGGTGCTGACGCCGGAGCGTGTCAACCTGAATTCCGTGCTGGCAGGTTTCAAGGCCATGGCGGCACACGCGGTGCCGCCGAGCGTATCCCTGGAATGGGAACTTGATCTCGATCTACATTCCGTCGTTCTGGACACTGTCGAGTTCGAAACAGCCGTTCTCAACCTCGTTGTGAATGCCCGCGACGCTCTTGAAGCTACCGGAGGCCGCATCGTTGTTGCCACCCGAAATGACATTCTAAACCACGACGCCATGCCTGAAGGTACCTGGCCTGACGATCTGGTGTTGGATGCGGCGGAATACGCTGTGGTCTCGGTTACCGATAACGGACCTGGAATGTCAAAGGACGTTGCCGCCCTTGCCTTCGACCCCTTTTTTACCACTAAGGAAGCTGGTAAGGGCACAGGACTTGGTCTGAGCCAAGTTCATGGATTTGCTCGATCGGCCCATGGTTTGGCTGTGATCAAGACCGGATCAACTGGAACATCAATCGAGCTTTGGCTACCTCGAGTTCCAGATCTAATCGAGCCAGCAAACCAGGGTTCTGTGCCCGGTTTTGCGTCAATCTCTGATCCTATTCATACATGCAGAGCAGTGCGAGCAGGCCCGCGTGGATCGCCACAGGTGGCGCGGTGCGCCGTCGCAAAGCGGTATCGCCGGCACGCCAGCAGGATCCACCACAGCGTCACTTGGGTCGCTCTGGCGGCCTCAAGCATCCGGTAAACGCTGCTGCGTGCAATTCCGAGGTCGCGGGCGATCTGGGCAGGCTTCCCGCCGGCCGCGAGCAGCGCCTTGACACGGGCGGCCTCGATGGACACGGGGTCTGGATAGCAACGGAACGGAAAACTTACGCACGACTAGCCACTTTGGTTCGCAACAAACCCCGGTTTGATGCGAAGCCGATCGTTGGTGCCGCGGTGGCGCCGAAGCGTCCTCATTCTTCCCAAAAACCCATCCATAAACCAGTAGCCGATAAACCCTGTCCAGCTTAGGTTGATGCGCGGAGGGCTGGACATGCTGATCGGCTACATGCGCGTTTCGACCGGGGAGCAGAACCTCGATCTCCAGCGTGATGCCCTTGAACGGGCTGGATGCGAGCGGATCTATGACGACGTCTGCTCTGGACGGGCGACCGAGCGCCCTGGCTTGGCCAAGGCGCTGGACGTCGCCAGGGATGGCGACGCTCTCGTTGTATGGAAGCTCGATCGCATCGGCCGCTCGCTGACCCACGTCGTCGGCCTTGTCAGTGACCTGCAAAAGCGCGGGGTCGGGCTCAAGGTGCTGACCGGCGACGTGGATACAACCACGGTGACCGGCAGGCTCGTGTTCGGCATCTTTGCGACGCTCGCCGAGTTTGAACGCGACCTCATCCACGAACGGACCATGGCGGGGCTGGCGGCGGCCCGCGCGCGAGGTCGTTTCGGCGGGCGTCCGCGTGTGATGACAAAGCAGAAGCTCAAGGCAGCGATGGCGATGATGGCCGACCGCGATAACGCCGCGCGGGACGTCGCCGCTCAGCTCGGGGTGTCGTTGTCGACGCTTTATGCCTACGTCGACGCCAAAGGCCAGCCCCGGGAACAGGCGACGGAACTCCTGGGCAAACGAGCGCCGAAGGCCCCCGCTCGGGTGCAACAGGCCTGATCAGCGCCGGTCGGCTTCCTTACCCACAGCCAAAATCGCAAGTAGGCGTCGCTCCTCCTGACAGGTGACACGGCAACCTTTAGAAGGCACGCGCAACGGCCGAGTTTGGCTGACTCGAAATCTCGTTTTGATCGTGGTAAGAGTTGAAGGGGTTTGTTCAAATCTGCCTGCACTTAATGACGGGGCGCCATGACATCGAAATCCGGTGAACCGACCAAATCGCTGAGCCCGCCAGAGGGCTTGGCAGTGATGGTGACTCAGGCACACCCTAAGTTCGACCTAACGAATTGCGACATCGAACCGATCCACCACATTGGCGCCATTCAGCCGGTCGGCTTCCTCGTCGCGACCTCGGCCGACTGGCTAATCTCGCGCGTATCGGCGAATGCGCAGGACTTTCTCGGCGGCTCTATTCAGACTCTGCTGGGCGCACCGCTGCGTGACGTGTTCGTCGGGGAGGCAGTCCACGCTATTCGCAACTGCGTGGCAATGCTTCGCGGCCCGGACGCGGTGGAGCGCATCTTCGCGATAAGGCTTCAGGAGGGCGGAGGCCTATTTGACGTTGCCGTTCATATTTCTGGTTCGACAATCATTGTCGAAGCCGAGCCAAGCCAGCCTTCGGGTGAATTGAGCGCCGCTGCGATGGTCCGCTCGATGATGTCGCGGATGCAGGGGCAGACGAACCTGGTGGGCGAAGCGGTACGGCTGGTCCAGAGCGTGACCGGCTTCGACCGAGTGATGATCTACCGATTTCATGCCGACGATACAGGCGAGGTCATCGCCGAACGGGCACGCGCTGGACTGACGCCCTTCCTGGGCCTCCGCTATCCGGCCGAAGACATTCCCCGACAGGCGCGCGCGTTGCTCATCCGCAATCCCGTGCGCCTGCTGGCCGATGTCGATGGTGTTCCGAGCTTGGTCCTTCCTCAACTGGGCGCGATGGGCGATCCCCTTGATCTCTCGATGAGCACGTTGCGAGCTCATTCGACCATGCACATCGAGTACCTTAAGAACATGGGGGTTGGCGCGGCGATGACGGTATCGTTGGTCCGCGACGGTCGCTTATGGGGGCTGATTTCCTGCCACCACATGTCCGCGCGGCATGTGGGCTTCGAACAGCGCACGACCGTCGAGTTGTTTGGGCAACTGCTCTCGTTCCTCATCGCCGAGCAGGAACGTACCGAACTGGCGGGTTACGAAGCGCGTATGGGCGACCTGCAATACCAGCTTAGCGCCGCCTTGCTGCGCAAAGGTGCGCTGGAACAACGAATCGCCGACATTGCGGAGCTGATGCGGGACCTCGTGCCTTGTGACGGGCTGGCGGTTTGCGTCGGCGACCAAGTGATTTTAAGGGGCGAAACGCCGGCCATCAAGGAACTGGCGGATCTGCGATCGCTCCTCGACCGCACGGCTGCCCGGCAGATCTTTTCGACCGATAACCTGGGCAGCCTCCATGCGCCGGCAAAGAGCTTTGCGGAGCGCGCCGCCGGCATGCTGGTCGTGCCGATTTCGAGGTCGCCGCGCGACTATGTAATCTTCTTCAGACACGAGATCGCCCAGTCAGTTGTATGGGCTGGCGAGCCGGGCAAGCTTAGCGTCCAGGGGCCGAATGGCCCTCGGCTGACGCCGCGCAAGAGTTTCGAGGCGTGGCGCGAAATCAAACGCGGCCAGTCGGCGCCGTGGAGCGAGGGCGAGCTGCGCGTGTCGGAGGTTCTCCGTGTCCTGCTTCTGGAAGCGATGCTCCATTTTACAGGTATGACCGAGCTTGAAAGCCGGGCTGCGACGCAGCGGCATGAGATGCTCGTCGCCGAACTCAACCATCGTGTCCGCAATATTCTTGGCCTGATCCGCAGCCTGATATCGCAAAGCCGCGCCAGCGCCGCCGATGTCGATACCTATGCCACGATCCTTGGCGACAGGGTGCAATCGCTGGCTCGCGCACACGACCAGATCACCGCTAAAAACTGGGGGCCGGGCTCGCTGGCAGCGCTTATCGCTGCCGAAGCTGAGGCATTCCTCGGGGAGAACGTAATGCGCGTCGAGGCCATCGGTCCCTCGATAGACTTGCAGCCAGGGGCGTTTTCGGTTGTGGCGCTGGTCATACACGAGCTGGTGACCAATGCTGTGAAACATGGTGCGCTGGCCAGCGCTGCCGGACGCGTCATCATCTCCTGGCGGCACGATGCCGACGGGAGCGTCACTCTCGACTGGAAAGAGGTTGGCGGGCCGCCCGTCGTGATGCCAACCCGACAAGGCTTTGGTTCGACCATCATCCGGCAATCGATCCCACACGAGCTTGGCGGACAAGTGACAATCGACTATGCGCCTTCTGGTTTTAACGCGCATTTCGTCTTGCCGTCTCAGCACATTCTCGTTGGTGATGAGGTTCAGAAGATCGCGATTGCCGCGTTACGCCTGGAAGCACCGTCACGCCTGTCGGGTCTCGTCCTGGCCGTGGAAGACAATGTCTTGATTGCACTCGATGTCGAGGATGTCCTCATCGCGTTGGGGGCCACACGCGTGGTCGTTGCGAGTAACGTCACCGAGGCGCTTCGATTGATTGAACTCGAAACACCGAGCTTTGCCTTGCTCGACGTCAACCTTGGCCGGGAGACCAGTTGGCCGATCGCGACGCGCCTGCGATCGCTCGGGGTGCCTCACGTATTTGCCACCGGATATGGCGATAATATCGACTACCCGATGGAGCATCGCCTTACGCGGGTTATTACCAAGCCTTACACGACGGCCTCGATCGCGCAGGCGTTCAGCAGAACGCTAGATGCATTGACCAAAGCGTAATGGTGGCTGACCGTCGGTCGCGCCTTCGATCAGCGACCGAGGACGCCCATCGAAAGCTCGACTTGGTCGTCAACGACGCCGGATATTTCCGGGATCGATCTTCCTATGCCGCCTATCTCCACGCAACCTTGCGCGCCCGGCAACCTCTCGAGTTGGCCTTGGATGACTGTGGAGCCGAGAAGCTATTCGGGCTCTGGCCGGACCGCACCATCGCTGCGGCCCTGTGCGCCGATATTCATGATGTGACCGCGGCGTCCGCCACCAACAGCAAGATCGTTCTCGGCCAAGCCTTTTCACCGGCACAAGCAATCGGCACCCTCTACGTTATGGAAGGTTCGGCGCTGGGCGCTCGGCATCTGGCCCCGCGCGCTCACTCGCTTGGTATGAGCCCGACTTTCGGCGCCCGGCACTTTGCGCAGCAGACGGCAATGCCGAAAACATGGTCGGCATTTCTTCGGGTTCTCGAAGCTGTGTCGTTCGATGCCTTTCAGGAGGCTGAGTGCGTTGCAGCGGCGAGGGCTGCCTTTGACCGCTTCGAGCGTGCTTACGCTAGCGAAATTTCTGGAGGACTGATCAGCCGATAGCTACGGCCTTGCGCCATAAGGGCGAGTGCCTTACGCGCCAGCCGGTCCGACTTCGACCGTTGCCCTGTTTGTCGCCCGAGTTTCTTGCCGCGCGCCTGCTACGGCAATACCTCAGCGGATGCACTCCTGGGTCAGTTCGTGCTCGAACTCGGCGATGCCGCCCAGCGGCGTCGTCAATCTCGCGCCGCTGGGCGATGGCCTCTCTGTGCCGGCCTCGATCTCGGCGTGGCGCCGGCGGCCCGGTCATTGCTCGAAGCGGTCGATTACCTGCGCGCCATCCACTCCGGCTCCAAGCGTCCAAGATCGGCCCACGGCGTTCGCACCGAAGGGATGGCCGGGCCAGCGCAAGACCAGGGTCTGCTATCCGGCGCTGCTTGGCAGGCGGCCGGGCCGGCGATCTGCCGCACTGTGGGCGTTTCGCATCTGCCGATGAGGAACTTGGTAGGCTGTCGCGGCGCTCGACCTGGCCTTCCGCGGGACTGCATAACGCGTCCCCGCGAATTCCGCGGTAACGATCGTCACCACGCCTGATGGCCCGGACCTCTCCGTCGAGCGCCTCGAAAGAATTGACGAGCCGCCCTGTGCTCATGCTGACGCATGGCAGACTGTTGCGGTAGTCTGGCTTGCATCCGGGGCAAATATTTCTCGGCCTCTCTCTGCCCTTCCACCAAAGCTTTCGTTGCGATACGTCGGGATCCATGTCTACAAAAGTGATGGGCTCAGGATCACCACGGCCTCAGTCAGTTTCCTTGCCGGCTCGCGCACCCGGGCAGGTGGTGCACCCGACGCCGATTTAAGAATCGGCTTTTCGAAGGTCCAAATCGCCTGCAGCATCCTCGCCACGCTCCAAGACCGGCACCTGACGGCCAGGGCCGCTGCGGCAGCCGCCGACATTGGTCCTGCGACGTGCAGCGCATCAGCAACAGGGACATGGCCCGCTTCACCTTGAACCGCCTGATTCGCGTCGCGCACCGTCTCGGCCATCGTATCGAGATTGCGGCGCAGTCGCTGGGCCACGCCGCATGATCACGTTCCTGGCCGGCGGCGGCGCAATGGGCGCGCTGATGCGGGACATGGATTGGTCGGCCACGACGCTCGGCCCCACGGACACCTGGCCGCAAAGCCTGCGCACCTCGGTCAGCACCTGCCTGAATTGCAGCTTCCCCATCCTGGTCTGGTGGGGGCCGGAACTCGTGAAGCTGTACAACGACGCTTACGCGGTCATTTTGGGCGACAAGCACCCGCGTGCCCTGGGCACGCCGGGCCGGAAGGTGTGGCCGGAAATATGGGACATCATCGGCCCGATGCTCGGCCGCGTCATGGACCAAGGCGAGGCGACGCCGGCAGACGACCTGCCGCTCCTGTTGCACCGGCACGGCTACCCCGAGCAGTGCTGGTTCAGCTTTTCCTACAGCCCGATCCGCGACGAGGCGGGCCGCGTGGTCGGTGTATTCTGCCCGATGATCGAGACCACGGCGCGCGTCCTGGCCGAGCGCCGGTCTGCAGCCCTGCTCGATCTGAAGCGTGCGCTGCGCCTGGCTTCCAGCCCCGTGGCTGCCAGAGCGGCCGCGTGCGCCCTGATCGGCCGGCATCTCGGTGTGGCCCAGGTCTGCTATTCCGAGGCGGAGGAGGATGGCGAGCACGTTGTGATCGAGGGCGCATGGGACGATGGGCGCGTAACGGCCGTGTCCGGGCGGCATCGCCTGGACGACTACGGGGCGCCGCTGACCGCCGACCTCCGGCAGGACCGCACGGTTGCGGTCGCCGACGTGGCGCAGGACCCCCGTACCTGCGACCCGAGCGCCCTGGAACGGTATGCTGCCATCCCCGTCCGGTCGTTCCTTGGCATGCCGCTTATCAGGGCGGACCGCCTGGCTGCGATCCTGTTCGCATCCGATCCTATGCCGCGACGGTGGGAGGACCACGAGGTCGCCCTGATGCGGGACGCCGCCGAGCGCATCTGGGCGGCTGTCGAGCGGACCCGTGCCGAGGCTGCCCTCCTAGCCCAGAACGCCCAGCTAGAGGTCCGCGTTGCCGCAGAGGTAGCCGCGCGCGAGCAGGCCCAGGCTCGACTGGCCCAAGCGCAGCGGATGGAGGCCCTGGGCCAGCTTGCCGGCGGGATCGCGCACGACTTCAACAACGTGCTGCAAGCCGTCATCGGCGGCCTCAGCCTGATCGGGCGCCGGGCCGAAGATGCCGACGGGGTGCGGAAGCTTGCCCGCATGGCGCAAGACGCGGCGCAGCGGGGGGCTGCCATCACCGGACGGCTGCTGGCCTTTGCCCGAAAGAGTGAGTTGCAGGCCACGCCGGTCGCGCCCGTGAACTTGCTGGATAACCTGCGCGAAATCCTGGCACTAGCCTTGGGCACGTCTATCCAGGTGCTGACCGACGTGGCCCCGAACGTGCCGTCGCTCCTGGCGGACAGGGCGCAACTGGAAACGGTGCTGGTGAACTTGGCGGTGAACGCGCGCGACGCCATGCCGGACGGCGGCACGCTGCATGTGACGGCCCATGCCGAGGTGGTGGCAGGCGCCCATGCGGTCCTGCCCGGCGCAGGGGCCTATGTGCGGCTGGACCTGACGGACACGGGCGCAGGCATGACGGCCGCGATCCTCGCCCGCGCATCAGAGCCTTTCTTCACCACTAAGCCGATGGGCCAGGGCACCGGCCTTGGCCTGGCGATGGCGCGGGGGTTTGCGCAGCAGTCGGGCGGCGGGTTCGAGCTGCGGAGCGCCCCAGGCCAGGGCACCACGGTGACGCTCTGGTTCCCACAAGCGGGGACCGTGGCGGATGCTGGCGCCTCAACGGGGGCCACCGCAGAGACGCGCCTCGCCCGGCGCGCCCGCGTGCTGGTCGTGGACGACGACGCGATGGTGCGCGCAGTGGTGGCCGGCCACCTGGAAGATTGCGGCTATGACATCGCCGAGGCGTCCGATGGCCTGGACGCCCTTGCGCGGCTGGACGACGGCGAAGCCGCGGATCTGCTGGTGACAGATTTCTCCATGCCCGGCATGAACGGGCTGATGCTGATCCACGAAGTGCGGCAGCGGCTGCCAGGCCTTCCGGTATTGCTCCTGACCGGCTACGCCGATGCAGGCATCTTGCCCCGCATCGAGGGAGCCTTGAACGGCGCCACGGCCCTGCTGCGAAAGCCTGTGTCCGGCGACGAACTTGCGGCCTGCGCTGCGGCATTGCTGGACCCGGCCGCCGAAGCTGCGAAATGACGGCGCGATCTCAGGCCGAGGCGAGCCGCCTGGTTCGGCTTCACGGCTGCTGTCCGCCTAACCAATCGTGACCGGCCAAGTCCATTCTGTCCGGACAGGCTGGCACTTTGGCGAAGGCGACAAACTGATTACCGGACGGTAAAACGGACAAGGGCATCTCGGTGCTGGGGTCCGGTAGCAACGGACCCAAAAGTGCATTTCAGCTTTCGCTGCTTGTAATCGCAGGCTCGCAGAGTAATCTGCAAATCCCCATAGACGTTTCGAAAGGGTCTAGACCCCGGAACCCAACCGTTCCAGAACGCCAGAAGAAACCAATGGCACGTCGGAAGCGTTCCACTCAGCAATGCCACAAGAGTATACCCATACGGGCTCATCACTTTCTGTGATGGAAGCGGCCGGTCGGCATTTGGCGATGTTGCCCTGATGAGAAGATTGGTCGAGGGCCGAATGGCAGCTTGGTATCGACCGGCGGCTTAATGCGGACTTCCCTCGCAACAGTCCAACCAACTCGATGCGCCGCAAAGATTCATTTGACGAAAAGCTGCTGTCCCGGCATCTAGCCAATCAAGGGGTCTTATCGCGATCGCCCCTCGAGGCTTCGGCCCAAGCATCGCGTCCATACTCCACCGCTGGAGAGGACGCGTTATGCCAACTCCGAACACGATCACAGCCGTTCAACTCTCACGTCTTGTCGGCCTCTCCGACACGCCCGCCATCGTTGACGGCCGGATCGACGACGACCACGCCCTTGATCCCCGCATGCTACCCGGCGCCGTTCGCAGGCACCTCAAGGCGGCCCCAAGCTGGGCTCGGGGATTCTCCAGTAATCGCGTCATCGTCGTCTGCCAACGTGGGCAGAAGCTCAGTCAGGGTGCCGCCGCTTGGCTGAGGCATGAGGGCGTCCAGGCGGAATCTTTGGAGGGTGGCTTCGAGGCATGGGTCGCTCACGGTGGCCCGTTGGTTCGGCCGGACCTGCTTCCCCTACGTGACGAGCAAGGGCGCACCGTCTGGGTGACTCGCGCACGGCCGAAGGTCGATCGGATTGCCTGCCCATGGCTGATCCGCCGGTTCATCGATCCATCCGCGGTGTTCCTGTTTGTGGCGCCTTCGGAGGTCGAGGGGGTCGCCGACCGCTTCGGCGCGACCACGTTCGATATCGACGGCACATTCTGGAGCCATCGGGCCCAGTCACCTCATAGGCCGAAAAACGGCCAACTGGCGAAACGTAAGGTGGCCATGGCGTCGCACCTTATAGCCTTGCACTGTTGGCGACTCGGCTGATGGTCGCGCGGTGAACGCGGAACAGCCTGGCGACATCGGCGGCGGATCGGCCTGCGTTTAGCATGGCCAGGACCTCGGCTTGCTGCTGGGGTGAGAGCTTGGGTTGCCGGCCACCGTGGCGGCCTTGGGCGCGTGCTGAGCGGAGGCCTGCCTGGGTTCGTTCGCGGACCATGGCGCGCTCGAACTCGGCGAAAGCGCCCAGCATTTGCATCATCATGCGGCCGGATGCTGTTGTGCTGTCGATGTTTTCGGTCAGCGAGCGGAAGCCGGCACCCGCCTTGTCGACCTTGTCGAGGATGAGCAGCAGGTCCTTGAGCGAGCGCGACAGGCGGTCAAGTTTCCAGACGGTGAGCACGTCGCCGGGCCCGAGCCGGTTGAGCAGACGGTGCAGTTCGGGGCGGTCCCAGCGGCCGCCGGAGAGGTGTTCCTCATAGACGCGCTGGCAGCCGGCGGCCTCGAGCGCCTCGATCTGTGGGGCGGTATTCTGGTCTTCGGCCTTGGACACGCGGGCGTATCCGAGCAGGACCGGAGATGCTGCATTTCTCTGTTGCGTTTGCTCTCTGTTTGGCAACAGTTTTGTGCGACGGATAGCGCGTTGTTTCTGCTGAGGTGTCTTGGGTGCTGTACTAACGATCGTTTGCGCGCGCCCCGCAGGAGGCGATGCCCGCCTCGTCATGCGGCCATCGGCAAGTCGAGGTTGATGCGCCGGCTGAGGTTGGCGTCGAAGCGGCCATAGGGGTTGATGTGGGCATGGATCGCAGGCGTGAGCCCGCGATGATCCTCCGCCGTCATGCGCGCCAGCCACGCCGGCTCAGTCAGCACCCGCTGCAACATGAGCGTGTTTACGTAGACCAGGCAGTTTTGCAGCAGGTGCAGCGCCAGCACCGAGAGCTCCTGGTCCTCAAGGCGGTTGCTGGCGATCTCGCCACCCTTGCCGAAGAAGATGAAGCTGTGCGCGCCGTTCCAGTTCTCGACCACGTTGAGCCCGGCGTGGATTTCCCGGCGCAGCGCCTCCGAGCCGATGTAGCGGCACAGGAAGATGGTCTTGATGACCTTGCCGAGTTCGCCGAGCGCAGCATAGGTCGGATGCTGGACCGCCGTGCCCGCAAAGCGGCGCAGGATCGCTTCCGGGTCCGCCGTGCGATGCCGCAAGGCGACGGTGTATTTGATTATTTCGTCGTACTGACGCTCGATGAGCGCCCAGTCGATCACTCGGCTAAGAACCGGCGTCAGGTTGCCGAGCAGATCGCGCAGTTCTGCATCCGGCAGATAGAGCTTCTGCCGCGCGATTGCCTTCAGCCGCGGCGCCAACTCGAAGCCGAGCAGGTGGCAGAAGGCGAACGCCACCTCGCTCTGGCCGTGGCTGTCGA
>JANXSM010000034.1 GCA_025352665.1 Rhodospirillales bacterium
CGCCGGCATCCCGCTCTCTGAAGATGAAATCCGCCAGGGCATCCGCAAGCGCACCATCGCCAACGAGATCGTGCCGATGCTGTGCGGCAGCGCATTCCGCAACCGTGGCGTGCAGCCGCTGCTGGACGCCGTGCTCGACTATCTGCCGTCGCCGATCGACGTGCCCGGCATCTCGATCGCCGCCGAGGAAGGCGAGGAGGACGGCGAGCATTCCAACCGCCGTCGCATCAAGGCCGATCCGGACGCACCGTTCGCCGGCCTCGCCTTCAAGATCATCAACGACAAATACGGCACGCTGACCTTCATCCGCGTCTATGCCGGCACGCTCCGCACGGGCGATACCGTCATGAACACCACGAAGGATCACAAAGAGCGGATCAGCCGCATGTTCCAGATGCACGCCGACAAGCGTGCGGAAATCAAGGAAGTGCATGCCGGCGACATCGCAGCCTTCGTGGGCCTGAAAGACACCGGCACCGGCGACACGCTGGCCTCGTCCGATGACCCGGTCGTCCTCGAGCGGATGGCCTTCCCGGTCCCCGTCATCGACATCTCCGTCGAGCCCAAAACCAAGGACTCGGTCGAGAAGATGTCGATCGGCCTGCAGAAACTGGCCGGCGAGGACCCGTCGCTGCGCCTCAAAACCGACCAGGAGAGCGGCCAGACCATTCTTTCAGGCATGGGCGAGCTGCATCTCGAAATCATCATCGACCGTCTGCGCCGCGAATACGGCGTCGACTGCAACATCGGCGCCCCGCAGGTCGCCTATCGCGAGACGATTTCGAAGTCCCACACTGAAACCTACACCCACAAGAAGCAGTCTGGCGGTTCGGGCCAGTATGCCGAAGTGAAGGTGATGTTCGAGCCGGCGGAACGCAACGCCGGCATCACCTTTGCCAACAAGACGGTCGGCGGCTCCGTGCCGAAGGAATATATCCCAGCTGTCGAAAAGGGTATCCGCGTCCAGGCCGACACCGGCGTGCTCGCAGGCTTCCAGACGGTCGACTTCAACTACACGCTGATGGACGGCAAGTACCACGATGTCGACTCGTCGGCCCTCGCCTTCGAAATCGCCGCCAAGGCTTGCTTCCGCGAAGGCATGAAGAAGGCCAGCCCGATCATCCTCGAACCGGTGATGGACGTGGAGGTCACCACCCCGAACGACCATGTCGGTGACGTCGTGGGCGATCTCAACCGCCGCCGCGGCATGATCCAGAACCAGGAATCGGCTGGTTCGACCATCATGGTCCGTGCCCATGTGCCGCTGAAGGAGATGTTCGGCTACATCTCCGATCTGCGCTCCATGACCAAGGGCCGCGCCAGCTTCACGATGCAGTTCCATCACTACGATCCCGTGCCGCGCAACATCGCAGAAGAGCTGGTCTCCAAGGCTGGTTAGAGCGTGATCGCCGGCAGTGGTATCACCGAAAGGCGCCAATCACGCGATCAGGCATAGAGTTGGATCGGGATGATTTTGCTGTCGGAAATCATCCCGATCCAGTCTCGGTCTCGCCGTGAGCAGGGCCGCACAACGGAAACGTTGTGCGGCCCTTTTCATTTTGGTTCCATCCACGCGACTTAAACTTCCTTCAGACTGCATCGACTTGACCGAAACTTCGTTGTGCCTTCAGCACAGGAGGGTACGATGCAAGATGATTTTTCCCGCCGCGGGATGTTGGGTGCCGTGGTCGCCGGGGGACTGATGGCCTCCGCCTCGGTGGCGTCCGCCCAAACCGCCGGTCAGATCCCGCAGCCCAGCCGGGGCCCAGGTGTCGGTGGCACCGATCCGGTGCCCGGTGGCCTGTCCCGCGCGCGAGAAAACCCTGACCTGATCAACCCACCCTCCACCGACTCGGGCACCGTGCCCAACCTGCGCTTCTCGTTCGCCGATGGGCATACCAGACAGACCAGCGGTGGCTGGACGCGCCAGGTGACGGTGCGCGAGCTGGGCATCTCCAAGCCGATCGCCGGCGTGAACATGCGGCTCAACGCCGGTGGCGTGCGCGAGCTGCATTGGCACAAACAGGCCGAGTGGGCCTACATGCTCTACGGCACCGCCCGCATCACCGCGATCGACGCCCAGGGCCGCAACTTCATCGATGAAGTCGGCGTTGGCGACCTTTGGTATTTCCCGGGCGGCATTCCCCACTCCATCCAGGGCCTCGGCCCCGACGGCTGCGAATTCCTGCTGGTGTTCGACGACGGCGAGTTTGACGAAGACTCGACCTTCCTGATCAGCGACTGGTTCAAGCACGTGCCATCAGACGTGCTCGCCAAGAACTTCGGCGTGCCCGCCTCCAACTTCGGCCACACGCCAGACCCGAAAGACCTCTACATCTTCAAGGCACCGATTCCGGGCCCGATGCCCGCCGATCGGCTGATGGGGGCTGCCGGCGTGCCCGACAGCTTCAGCCACCGCATGATGGCGCAGCAGCCGCTGAAAACCCGCAGCGGCACCGTGCGCATCACCGACACCAGCAACTTCCCAGTCTCCAAAACGATCGCCGCCGCCCTGGTGGAGATCGAGCCCGGCGGCCTTCGTGAACTGCATTGGCACCCGAACACAGACGAATGGCAGTACTACATCGAAGGCCAAGGCCGCATGGGCGTGTTCGGTAGCAACGGCCAGGCGCGCACCTTCGACTACCAGCAGGGCGACGTCGGCTACGTCCCCTTTGCCATGGGCCACTACATCGAAAACACCGGCCCTACCCCGCTGCGGTTCCTCGAAATGTTCAAGAGCGATCACTACGCCGATCTTTCGCTGAACCAGTGGATGGCCCTCACGCCGCCAGACCTGTTGGCGGTCCACCTCAACCTGGACAAGCAGGTCACCGACGCGCTGCAGAAAAAGAAGTCACCCATCGTGCCAGCCTAAAGGGCAAAGGGCGATCAGGTTTGTGGTGGGGTGCGCTCGAGCACCCCACCGCGTCCGCACCGCGTCAGCCACCCCGTTCCTGAGCAGGCCGACGCCGTCGATTTCCACTTCGATGATGTCGCCCGGCTTGAGCCACAGCGGCGGATTTCGCTTGGCCCCCACGCCACCCGGTGTGCCCGTTGCAATGGCATCGCCCGCCTCAAGGCGGGTGAAGCTCGAGCAATATTCAATCTGCCGGGCGATATCGGAAACTGCCGAACTTCATGGTGGACTCCGTTGCAACTTCAGTGAGGAACAGCAGCGAGCCGATCCAGCTGGCTGGCCAGATCCGCCGTGCCAACGCTGGTGGCGAACACATAATGGTCTGGCCGCACCAGGGCCGCGTCGCAGCCGCTGCGATCGAACCACGCCCCCGCGACCCCCTCGATTTCCGCATCGCGTGAAGCCGGATCCGCGGAAACAGTGATGACATTCAGGCCAAGCAAGGCCGCCTTCGCGACAATCTCGCCCGGCAGGACAATCTGGCGTCCGTCGATCACCAGCCGCCAGCCGGTGCCACGCGCTTGGTCCGGCAGCACGCCGCCCAACAGGCGCGGCTGCGGAAACAGCGTGCCCGCCGCAGCACCTTCCCCAAGCAGCCCGCAGCGCAACGGCGGCACGATCTCCTGGCGCGTGATCGTGCGTGCAACACCGCCGCCTTCGGCCAGAATCCGCTCATCGCGCAGCCGCGCCGCTTCCGGATCACGTTCGCAGATGACATGGCCGATGGTCTTGATGCGTCCAGTCAACTCCCGCACATGCGCACCACGTTCCTCTCCGTAGCTATCAAGCAAAGCCGGGTCCGTTTTCCCCTCGATCACACGGACGAGTTTCCAGATCAGGTTCGAGACATCCCGCAGGCCCTGGCACATGCCCTGGCCGATGAACGGCGGCTGCTGGTGGGCGGAATCTCCCGCCAAGAACACCCTGCCCCGCCGCCACTCATGCGCCACCAGCGCGTGAAAGCGGTAGCTGTTGGCGCGCCACAGCGTGGCGTCCTCCGGCGTCAACCATCGTGACAGCAACTGCCAAACCCGCCCCGGCGCCTCCATGGCGAAACGGTCTTCGCCGGGCAGCAGCATGATCTCCCAACGGCGATGATTGTTCGGCCCCACCAGATAGGTGGTGGGCCGCGCCGGCTCGCAATACTGCGCGGATTTCGAGGGCAACTTCGAAAGCGCTGCGCCGTGAACCAATAGATCCACCACCAGCCACGGCTCATCGAACACGAGATCATCGAGCGCGATGCCAAGGTTTTGCCGCACCAGGCTCGAGGCGCCATCGCAGGCAATTACATAATCAGCCGTCACCGCCCGCTCCACCCCCGCGCCATCGCGCAGGCGAAGCGTCACGCCGGCCTCATCCTGGCTGAGCTCCAGCAACTCCGTGCCCAGCTCGATCTGCACCCCATCCCAAGACGCCGCATGCGCGCGCAGCACCTCCTCCACCGGCGGCTGGCTGAACACCATGCTGGGCGTGTAGCCCATCGGATAGGGCTTCGGCACCATGTCGATACGGCGGATCAACTGCCCCTGCGCGCCATGATGTTCCGAGGCTGTGAACGGCGCCACAAACGGAAGCACCTTGTCGGCAACACCGATGTTGTCGAACAGCCGCATGATCTCATGATCGAGCGCGATCGCGCGTGGCTTGGGAAAGATGTCAACCAACTTGTCGATCGCAAGCGTGGTGATCCCCGCCTGCCCAAGCAGGTTCGCGGCCACGGCGCCACACGGACCAAAGCCGATCACGGCAACCTGCACATCATGTCTGGTCATCTGCGTGTCCGTGCCTCAGGCAAAGGGAATGGCAAGCTGCGCCTGCTTGACGTGGTCGGGCTTGGACGGCGCGATACCCCAGTGATCGGTGCGTCCTGCAGGCCAGGTCCATTCCGACTGGCCGCGCACCCGGTAGCTGTCGTCTACCTGGAGAACTTCCGCGGTATATTCGACAACGAAGCCAAGCGGGTCGACGAAATAGGCGAACACATTGTCACCCGGGCCATGCCGCCCGACGCCCCAGCCAATCGGAAACCCGTGGTCGATGAGCCGGCCGGAACCGCGCATCACCGATTCCAGATCCGGCATCAGGAAGGCGACATGGTTCAGCCCGACATGCGGGGCATCGGCGATCACCACGGCATGATGGTCGCTGTTGCACCGCGCGAACGCCATGACCTTGGAACGGTCGGACAGCCTGAACCCAAGCACCCGCTCGTAGAATCCCGCGGTGACATCAACATCCGTGCTGTTGATGTTGACATGCGCCAGCCGCAGAACCTGGTTCGCCACTGCCTGCGCGCCCTGGCGCCTCGCATCACCATGCACGAAGCGCAGCACCAGCACATGATGATCGTCTCCGGTCGCATGCAGATACACCGCATCGCCATCGCGCGTGGCCACGGTCAGGCCCCAGACATTTGGGTAGAAAGCTTCGGACTTCGCAATGTCCGGCGTGTCGAGCTCCACGCTGCGCAGTGCCACGACGGGAAAGCGGGTCATGCCATGTCTCCTTTCTCGCGGCCCAGGAAACGCAGGGCGTTGCCGCGCTGCATGTTCTCGCGCACCGCCGGATCGGCAAAGGTTGCCATCACGCGATCGACCGGCCGGCGGTCGTGAAAGTTGAAGGGATAGTCTGTGCCGAGCATGATCTGCGTGGTGCCGAACATCGCAGCGATATGCAGCAAGGTCGGCTCATCGAACACCAGCCCGTCGTAGAACATGGCGCGCGCCTGCGCCAACGGCTGCTGCAACGGCGGCGGCCCGATCAGCCGCGCCATCCCGCAAGGCCGCAACGCGTGAACAAACACCGCGGCGCCCAACTTCTCGCACTCGGCAAAGAAGTCTTCGAATTCAGGGGCTCCGATCGGCCGTCCGTTGATGTTGCTGCCGATCTCGACACCGGCAAACCCAAGCTCGCCGACCACACGGTGCAACTCGCGCAGCGCAAGTTCGCAGTCCTGCAAAGCAACCCCACCGAGCCCTGCGATACGGCCGCCGGAGGGTGCCACCATCTCGGCGATCTGGTCGTTGATATAGCCAAGCAGCTCGGCGGCAGGCGCTGCATCCATCCAATAGGACAGCAGCTCCGGCATGGGTGAGACCACCTGCAGCGCCAGGTCCATTGCGTCCATGTCGGCCACCCGCTTTGCGGTGTCCCAGCATTTATCAGAGACCGTGCGATAGACCTTGCCGCTGATCATCACATGGCGGTGGCATGGTTCAGCCTCAGCCATCGAAGGCCAATCGGCCGGTGTCGGCATATGGCGGGAGCGCGGGAAGTTCTCGGGCACGACATGGGCGTGCACATCCACCCCGCAGCGGCAGCGGACCATCTCAACCATACAGCACCCGTGGCAGCCAGAGGGCGAGGCCAGGGAAGGCCAGCAGCAACAGGATCAGCACCAGCGGTGCCAGCAGAAACGGCAGAACAAACAGCAGACCGACCCCGATGGCGCCGATGATGGGTGCCGACATCAAAGCGGCTCGCCCGGATGCGGATGCGGCCGCTCGCCCAGGATCGTCACACCCACGGCGCAAACGATCGCGCCGGCACTGCCGGTGAAGGCAAACCCCCAGACCACCCAAACCGGCAGCCCCAGCTCGAGCTTGCGATCGCCATAGTCGAAGGCCTGCACGGCAGGTTCCACCATCGCCCAGGCGATCAGCAGCAAGGCTGCGACCGATGCCAGGTCGCCAAAACGCACGAGCGCTCGTTGCGTGCGACGCCCGACCAGATGGTCGACGAGGTCGATCACGATATGGGCGCGATCGACGAACACGGCGGCCAGGCCATGAAACACGAACAGCACCAACAGGCACTCCACCACGACATAGGCGCCGTGGATCGGGCGGCCGAACGCATAGCGCAGCACCACATCCGACACGGTGCACAAAATGATGATCGCAGCCGCGAGCATCGAGATTCCCGTTTGCACCGTGCGGATGCGGTACAGCAGTCGCGGCAATGTTTCAGCCGACATAGGCGGCGGCGAACTTGCGTGCGGGTTTGCCGGCGGCTTCAAGCGTGGCCAGGCGCTTTTCGAGCAAGGGAGAAACCGCCGCGCGCATCTTGGCAAATTCCGCCGGCTCCGAGGTGGTGATCGTCACACCCTTGGCAATCATGTAGGCGCGGCCACGGGGCTTCAGCATCGTCGAGCGCGGCAGCAAAGCGCTCAGCCATGGCGGGTCCGGTGGAGTTCGTGATGAGATCCTGCAGATCCTTCGGCAGCGCCTCGAACTTTTTGGGGTTCATGGCGGCACCGAAAGTGGCGGTGCTCACGCCTGGCTCCAGCGAGTATTTCACCACCGTGCCGAGATCGAAGCTCTGTGCGCCTTCATAGGGGAAGGTGGCGCCATCGATGATGCCCTTGGCCAGTCCGTCCTGGGTTTCGCCAGGGGGAACCGCAAGCGGCACGGCGCCGACCGCGGTCAGCACGTCGGCAAACTGCTCGCCGGCGTAGCGGATGCGTAGACCGCGGAAATCTTCGAGCTTGTGCAGAGCAACTTTGGCGGTGTGGAATTTCAAAGGCGCCGTCACCATCATCCATAGCATCTTCAGGCCAGGGTATTCGGGTGCCAGATAGGTGGGAAACAGCTCGGTCAGGCGCCGCGACATCAGCAGGCTGGTCTCCCCAGCCTTGGGCATGACATAGGCTTCGCTGACAATCTCGGTCATCGGGTAGCGACCTGGCGTGGCGCCGGTCAGGCCGATGGCGATGTCGGCGACACCACTGCGGGCGATATCGAACTGGCGGGGCGCCGGGCCGAGCTGCGAGGCCGGGTAGAGCTTGAGCTTGAGCCGTCCGCCCGAAGCCTTTTCAAGCTCGTCGCTCCACACCAGGCACTGCTTCTGGAACGTGTGGTTCGGCGGCAGGAAATGCGAGACCTTGAGTTCGAATCTGGCGCCTTGGGCATACGTGCGGCGTGGGATCGAGGCCGCTGCGGCGAGCCCGCCCGCAAGCCCGAATGTTGCGCGGCGCGTGAGTTCTTTCGACCCGGTTTTCATATTTGCCTCCCCAACGATTGGGCGGACCGTGCTGTCGGTCGACAAGGGCGTCAACCGTAAATTATAAATTTAGACCAAAGGTCCAGAATTATCGAAAATCTAGGGGCGCACGGTGCAATTTATGTGACCACAAAAAGCCCGGGATCGGCCAAAATAAGGTCCGCCGACGCCTGAAAATGCGCGGTCAACAGCGACACCGCACGATCGGCGTCGCCGTCCACAATGGCGCGCATGATCGCCTCATGCTCGTCGCGCAGATTGCGGTGGCCGAAACCCTTATGGGCAGACAGCTGGCGGTAGCGGTAGAGCAGATCCACCTGTTGGTCGCAGTAGGCGATCAGCCATCGCGAGCCGCAGCCGGCGATGATCTGGTGGTGGAACCGGCGGTGCAGCCGGTCCCATTCCGGGTTGCTCTCGAGGTTTGTTTCACGCAGCGAGCGCGGTGTTTTGGACAGCCGGTGCCAGGCCAGCACCACGCCCTCCTCCCATTCGTGGCAGCCGCTGGCCATCGACTCGCGCAGGGCCCGTTCCTCCAGCCAGCAGCGAGTGCGCGTGAGTTCGCGAAGCTCATCCACGCTGATGCCGGTCACCACGAAGCCGCGCTGGTCGCGCAGCTCCACGAGCCCTTCGGACGCCAGCCGGTTCAGTGCCTCACGGATGGGGGTCTGGCCGGCCTGGTAGTGCTCCATCAGGAACTTCAGCGGCAGCTTGCGCCAGGGTTTCAGCCGGCCTTCCAGCAGATCGGTGCGCAGCCGATCGCACAGCGAGCTCGCCTGTGTCGTGCTCAGCCCCAGCGGGGGCGGCGGGTTGGTATCCATGCATGCGCCTTTCCGAACCACCCCATGAGAAGTGGTTCGAAAAGATTAGGCAAATTCAACAAACGATAAAAGGAATTTATAAATTCCACGCCCTACGCAGATTTCGCGACGAGATCGGCGATCGCCTGCCCCACTTCGCTGGTTCCCGCCTGCCCGCCCATATCGCGAGTACGCGGCCCACCATCGCGCAACAGCGTTTCGATTGCCTGCACGATGGCTGCCGCAGCGGCGGTCTCGCCCAGATGCTCCAGCATCATGGCACCTGACCAGATCTGCCCGATCGGGTTGCAGATCATCTTGCCCGCGATATCCGGCGCCGAGCCATGCACCGGCTCGAACATCGAGGGGTGCACGCGCTCTGGATTGATGTTGGCCGAGGGTGCGATGCCAATCGAGCCTGCCACGGCCGGGCCAAGATCGCTGAGGATGTCGCCGAACAGGTTGGAGCCCACCACCACGTCGAACCAGTCGGGGTGCTGGACGAAATGGGCGCAAAGAATGTCGATGTGGAACTGGTCGGTGGCAACACCTGGGTACTGGCTGGCCATTTCGGCAAAGCGCTCGTCCCAATAAGGCATGGTGTGAATGATGCCGTTCGACTTGGTGGCCGATGTCACCTTGCGACGCGGTCGCGTCAGGGCAAGTTCGAAGGCGTATTTGATGATCCGGTCGCAGCCGATGCGAGAGAACACCGATTGTTGGGTCACGAACTCGCGCTCGGTGCCTTCGAACATGCGGCCACCGCTTGCAGAATATTCGCCCTCGGTGTTCTCGCGCACAACGTAAAAATCGATATCCGCCTCGCTACGCCCGGCCAGCGGAGTCTTCGCGCCAGGCATCAGCTTGCACGGCCGCACATTGGCATATTGGTCAAAACCCCGACGGATCGGGATCAGCAGGCCCCACAGCGAAACATGGTCGGGCACCCCGGGCCAGCCGACCGCGCCGAGAAAGATGCTGTCGCTTTCACGCAACTTGTCCATCCCATCGGCCGGCATCATGGCACCGGTCCGGGTACAGCTTTCGCAGGACCAGTCGTAATGATCGAGCTTGAAGGAGAAGCCGAAGCGCGAAGCCGCGGCGTCCAACACGCGCAACCCCTCCGGCGTGGTTTCCTTGCCGATCCCGTCTCCGGGAATGACGGCGATGCGGTAGGTTCTGCTCATGGAGTTCTCCTGGTTTTCCGCCCGTGAAACATCGTTGTATTTCAGGGCCCGGTGGGTCGCTATAGTTAGAAGATGTCGAAACGCCGGCGAATTTCCTCGGCCACGCGTCCGGCCTCATCGAGCGGCTGGCGGGCCCAGGGGCCGAGCGAATGCACGAAGGGGCGTACCTGCCCGGCCTGCACCAGCGACTCGATGAAGGCGCGATGCCGCCTGCCCGCCTGCTCCGGCAGCGCCACATACACGGCAGCCTCGGTGGCGCAGGCCTCGGAAATCATCGAGACCGAATCGGCCGTCACCACAACCGCATCGGCGGTGGCGAGGAAACCCATATACGGGTTTTCATCGGGCTCCCCCCAGCGATACAGCACATGCATGGCCGGCCCCAGCCCGGCGGCGAGGGCTTCGGAGGCTTCGTCGCCAGTACGCCTGCTGGTGGTGGCCAGCACAGATCCGCGCAGCCCCACGGCGATCTGCGCCACCGCGCGGCCGAGATCATGCGCTGCCGAGGGCTGCATACCGACGCGCCGCACCGGCCCACCGACCAGCAAGGCAATCCGCGGGTGCGGCAAATGCGCCAGCCGCTCACGCCACGCCAGTTCGGCCTGCGCCAGCGACAGCGGCGAAACCCGATGGGCGGCGCCGAGGATGGGAATAACATTGGGCGCATGCGCCGGCCGGTCATGGGCGGGAATGACCAGCAGGTCGAACTGGTTGTGTCGGAACAATCCGCCAATCCCCGGCGACATGCAGTGCACGAGCTTGCAGCCATAGCGCGCGCGCAGCCAAAGTGCCACGGGCGCCGAGCGACGGCCGGCCGAAATCACCAGGCTCGGCGCGTCCTCGGCCGAAACATCCAGGCCCGTCGGCAGGGCGCCCGGCCGCAGCTCACTGCCGGCGATGCCCATGAGCGAGCCAGCCGGCGCCAGCCCCGCCACATGCGCCTTCCAGTTCCACCGCAACGGGATACGGCGGAATGTCACGCCCAGGCGCTCCGCGATGCCGATGGCCTGCGTCGCGATGCCCGCGCGCGGATCGTCCAGAACCCAGATCACGTTCGCCCCCTTGCCAAATCCAGTTGGGGACGCAGCCCAACTCCGTCCAGTCACAAGCGCCACGGCGCCGGCATCGCCCATCCGCGACGCCATTCGGCGCCTGTTATGGACGCCGCGTTGGCATCTCGCTACGACACCCGACCATATCCGCAATGCAAACACACGCGGTCATACGAGACCGCGGGAAAGGGCCGAGCATGTCTTCTTCCACAACCGGGCATATCACCGCCAGGGCCCCCATGACGGATTGGGACCGCGACGCAGCCCTCACCACGGCGCGCATCCTGTTGGAGATCAAGGCCGTCAACTTCCGGCCGGAGGAGCCCTACACCTTCACCTCCGGATGGAAATCGCCGGTCTATATCGACTGCCGCCGCATCATCTATTTCCCCCGCGCGCGGGCCAAGATCTGCGAGCTGGCGGTGGAGAAGATCGGCCGCCACATCGGCTACGAAAGCATCGAGGCGGTGGCCGGCGGCGAAACCGCGGGTATTCCCTTCGCTGCCTGGATCGCCGATCGCATGGCAGCTCCCATGGCCTATGTGCGCAAGAAGCCCAAAGGTTTCGGCCGCAACGCGCTGATCGAGGGCGATGTGCCGGAAGGCAAGCGCACACTGCTGGTGGAGGATCTGACCACCGACGGCGGCTCCAAGATCCAGTTTGCCCGTGCGCTGCGCGAGGCTGGCGCCATCTGCAACCACACGTTCGTGGTGTTCTTCTACGGCGTGTTTCCGGGCAGCTTCGAGATGCTGAAGGAAATGGACGTGACGCTGCACCATCTCGCAACATGGTGGGATGTGCTGGAAGCCTGCAACGAGCGCCCGTATTTCGAGGAGAAGGCACTCGCCCAGGTCCGCCGCTTCCTGGAAAACCCGGTGGCCTGGTCAGCAGCCCACGGCGGCGTCGCCAGCGCAGAGGAAGCCGCCGCCCGCAAGGCCGCAAACGTATAAGATTAAGACCTTCAATTCTTCGAGACTATGTCAAATCGAATTTACCGAGCTTCTGCCCGGATCACAACTTGCGCGGAACGCTCTGTGCTCTCATTCGTTCCGTTTTCTCTGTAAAAAATAACCAAATATACACCTTGCAGAACGAACCTGCCGCGTCGCAACTAGCCCGTCAACCAAGGGTTCGGCGCTTGATCCGGCCATGACTATGACGAAGACAAGGATTATTTGCATGAAACGCCACCTCGCTTCGGGCATCTTGCTGCTGGCCGGCGCACTGCTCGCCACTTCCCACAGCGCCCTTGCCGCCGACGCTGACGCCGGCCAGGGCGTATTCAAGGCACAGTGCTCGATCTGCCATGCGGTGGCGGCGGGCCGGAACATGATCGGCCCGAGCCTTGCGGGCATCGTCGGCCGCGAGACCGGCTCGGTTTCGGGCTTTCATTATTCCACCGCGAACAAGGCTGCCAAGCTGACGTGGGATGCACCGACGCTGGACCGCTATCTGACCTCGCCACGCACGGTCATTCCCGGCACCACGATGACCTATGCCGGGCTCAAGGACGATGCCAAGCGCGCCGATCTGATCGCCTATCTGGAAACCCTCAAATAATACCCTGAAAGATGCGTGGAGCGGGATGACGTCGGAAAGCCGACGTCATTTCGCTCTAAAGCAATATCGCCTGAGGTTGAACCAACCGTGCGATAAGATTGCTCGTTGAAACAGAAGGCTGGAGCCTGAGCGCTTCGCCTACCAGAAGCGATCGGGCTCTAAAGCTTTTTCCGATCGATAGGGGATCGAAGAAAATCTCTCACCCATTGTTTTATCAAGCATCTTTATCCGATCGGTTGATTTCGAACGGTCGGATGATGCTCTAATTCTTTGTTTTATCGCGTGATTCAGACCTTTCGGTGATCCCACCTTCGGTCATCACGCTCTAAGCGAATTGATCCTCATCAATGCGCCAAGCCCAGCGGAACGACGATAAGGCCTGAGGTGCTATCACCCTGACGGAGTATACGTTCATGCTGAAACAGGCGACGCGGATGTTTACCCTTGCGGGTGGCGCCATCCTTAGCTGCGTGCTGCTGTCCGGCACCGCCCGGGCGGTGCCCAGTTTCGCAGCGCAGACCGGCCAGCCCTGTGCCTCCTGTCACATCGGCGGCTACGGGCCACAGCTTACCGCCTTCGGGCGCGCCTTCAAGATCGGCGGCTACACGCAGGCAGGTGGCGAGGGCATTTTGTCGCAGATCCCGCTTTCGGTCATGGCGCTCGGCTCCTTCACCCACACATCGAGCGATCTACCCCAGGGCTCGATTCCACATCACTACGATGCCAACAACAACCCGGCCCTCGACCAGGTCAGCCTGTTCATCGCAGGCAGGCTCGGCGAGCACTCCGGCGGGTTCATCCAGGGCACGTATTCCAACGTCAACAACGTGGTGCATCTCGATTCGCTCGATCTGCGCCCCTACACCACCACGGTGGATGTGGGCGGCAACGAGCTGAGGCTCGGTACCACCATCAACAATGCTCCGACCATAACGGACCCCTACAACTCCACCTACGCCTGGGGATTTCCCTACAACACCTCGTCCGTGGCGCCGCTGCCGACCGCCCAGCCCATCCTGGTCAGCGGGCTTGCCGGCAATTCGACGGGGGTGACTGCTTACGCCTGGTACGATCACAGCCTGTATTTCGAAGCCGGCGGTTACCAGACACAAAGCCCTTGGCTGCTGTCCCGCCTGGGCAACAGCTACGGCGTGGGCCAGTCGCAGGGCGTCGCACCCTATCTGCGGGCGGCCTATGAGTGGAACTGGAACGGCCAGTCCGCCCATATCGGCGCCTTGTTCCTTCAGGCCAACGCGTTCCCCCTGGCCAGCGCCCGTTTGGCGGACCGGTCCAACGGGTCCAACGGCTTCACCGATTTCGCAGTTGACGGCGGCTACGAGTTCTTCGGCGACGGCACCCACACCGTCACGACCCAAGGCATCTATGTGCATGAGCAGCAGGACCTGAAGGCCAGCGCCGCCGCCGGCAATGCGGCCAACGGCACCGCGCTGGGATCGAGCTACGGACTGAACCAAATACGACTGACCACGGCGTATTGGTATCAGAACACCTATGGCGCGCAGATCGGCTGGCAGAAAACCTGGGGTGCGGCGAACCCGCTGCTGAACGGCCCCCTGCCCGTTTATGGCAGCGCCAACAGCAAGCCGAACAGCAATGCCTTCATCATGGAGGCGGATTGGGTGCCGTTCGGCAAGGACGGCTCATGGGGTTCGCCCTGGGCCAATCTGAAGCTCGGGCTGCAATACACGGTCTACACCCAGTTCAACGGCGCCAGCCGGAACTATGACGGCTACGGCCGCAATGCCTCCGGCAACAACACGCTCTATCTGCTGTCCTGGCTGGTGTTCTGAATGTGTCCGACATCGGCCGTCAGAGCGTGATGACCGACGGTTGATTCACCGAAAGGTCTGAATCATGCGATAAAATAACAAGCTAAAGCGGGATGACGTCACCTATCCGACGTCATCCCGCTCTGGACGCTCGCCTTAATGTTTGGTTTAGCCTCCTCGCCCCACACTGCATCCACGGCTGTCCCGGCCGGATGCACAGCCGATGTCAGCTCCTGCGTCGCCAGCTTCAGGAATGACACCGGTGCCCAGAGGAGACCGATTCACGACGTGACGTTCCTGCCGAACCGCCGCCGCTTCATCGCTGACCTGCAACAGATGTCGCTCGAGTACGACATCTCGCCCCACATGCTCGTGGTGGTTACCCTGGCCGATGCCACGCATTACCACGCCGTGCTGCGAGCCCTCGGCCACGGCTTTGCGGAGGACCTGCTGCGCGCCGGTGCCGGCCTGCTGCAGGCCCTGCTGCCGCCGGTCTGCGTGCTCTACCAGGTGAGCGTGCTGAGCTTCGCCTTCATCCAGTCGGTCGACGATCCCGGCCGCACACCAGCCATCGCCGTCGACCTCGCCCATATCTTCGCCCGCCCCATCCAATGCCAGGGCATTCCCATCGCGGCCCGTGTCGGCATCGGCCTGTATCCGCTGGAAAGTCGCGGGGTCTCGCCCGCCGACGCGCTGCGCGGGGCGCTCGCCGCCGCCCACGACAGCCGCAACCGCGCTCGCGGCATCGCCCACTTCGACCCTGCCACCGACACCGCCCAACAGCGCGCCTTCGCCCTGTTGACCGACCTGCGCGAGGCCCTCGGACGCGAGACAGCCGGCGGTGACGGACAACTTTCGCTGCACTATCAGCCACGCATCGATTTCGTCACCGGCCGGGTCAACAGTGCTGAAATGTTGCTGCGCTGGACCCACCCACGGCTCGGCCTGATCGGCCCCGACGAGTTCATCCCGCTGGTCGAAACCACCGGCCTGATCGTGCCGCTGACCGACTGGATCCTGCTCAACGGCCTGCGCCACCTGCGCCAGTGGCGTAATGCCGGGCAGCCGTTGAAGGCCTCGGTCAACATCGCCCCGAGCAGCCTGCGCGATCCGCAGTTCGTGGAGCGGCTGGTTGGCCTCATGGACGGCTTCGCAGTCCCCGCGGCGCAACTGGAGCTCGAGTTCACCGAAGGCATGCTCGCCTCCAAGGACCCCGCCGTGCTGCGCCAGATCGAGGAGATCCGTGCCCATGGCATGGACATCGCGATCGACGATTTCGGCATCGGCTACAGCAACATCGACTATCTCACCCGCATCCCCGCCCAGCGCCTCAAGATCGACAAAAGCTTCATCCGGCCGCTCGACCGCAGCCAACGCCACCGCGTGCTGGTGCGCAACCTGATCGCTCTGGCCCACGGCCTCGGCTACACCGTGGTGGCCGAAGGGATCGAGACCCAGGACTGCTACGACCTGCTCAAGTCATGGGACTGCGACCAGGGCCAGGGTTTCCTGATGGGACGCCCTATGCCAGAGCCGGCGTTTCGCCATTGGCTGGCATCGCAAAACGGACTGGCGGTGTGATCTCTCAGCCTGGCGCGGATCCCACCGCCGTGGGGCGCCTGGGATCGGCGCTCCAGGCCGACCATGATCCGACATACACGGATGCTGCAATGCCAAGGATCGCCCACATCGCCACCACACGGGTTCCGCCTCGAATACCCCAGGCCCGGCAGCTTTGCCTGCATTATTGCCACGTCTGGCAGTGGCCAGCGGCCTTGGGTGGGATGCGCGTGCGCCAACCGATTCTCGGCAAGGCCGGTGTCGATGGCGCCAGGCAGCCGTGGTGCCGTTCCAGCTCTTTGTTTTATCGCGTGATTCAGACCTTTCGGTGATTCCACCTTCGGTCATCACGCTCTAAGGCGGCGTTTGGCTCGTATCGGCCGCGCGCACGGCGAGAACGACGATGGTCCACCCCAAGGCCAGCGCGCCAGACAAGGCGGCCCGGGTAATGATGACGGTAGCGTGCAGGTCGCTGGTCATGCGGGTGCTTCTCGCAGTTGAAGGTCGGCTTTAGAATGTCGGGTGAGATACCAACACAGGGTGGACGCGGCAGCATGGGGCATGATTTCGAGGTGGCCATCGAGCGTCGGGGCACCGACAGCAAGAAATGGAGCCGTTACCCCACCGACGTGCTGCCTCTCTGGGTCGCCGACAGTGATTTTGCGGTGGCGCCAGCGATCACAGCGGCTCTGGCCGAACGCATCGCGCACCCTGTGTTCGGCTACGCGACGCCCACCGATGCTCTGCGCAAGCAACTGGTGGCGAGTCTCGCTGCCAACTACGGCTGGCAGATCGCACCCGATGACCTGCTGTTCCTGCCCGGCGTGGAGCCAGGCATCAACATGACCCTGCGCGCCATGCTGTCACCTGGCGATGGCGTGGTGGTGCAGACCCCGATGTACCAGCCGATCCTCGAAGCGCCTGGCCACTGGGGACTGCGGCGAATCGACGTGCCGCTGCAAGACGGCATCGCAGGCCTTCGCCCTGCCCTCGGCCAGGCGAAGGCGCTGCTGTTCTGCAATCCGCACAACCCGATCGGCAAGGTGTTCGACCGGACCGAGCTCACCGACATCGCCGCCGCCTGCGAGGCAGCCGACACGCTGGTGATTTCTGACGAAATCCATTGCGACCTGCTGTTCGACGGCCGTCGCCACGTGCCGCTCGCTTCGCTTGGAGGAGCGATTGCGCAGCGCACGGTCACGCTGATGTCGGCGAGCAAGGCTTATAATGTGGCCGGCCTCAAAACCGCCTTCGCCATCATCGCCAACCCAGCGCTACGGGCAAGTGTCGCCGGGGCCAAGCTTGGCATGGTCGACAGCGTGAACGCGCTCGGACTGGCCGCGACCCAGGCCGCCTATGCCGAGGGCGAGGAATGGCTGCGCGGGCAGATCGCCTATCTGCAGGACAATCGCGACTGGCTGCTGCAGGCAGTGCGCACCCGTTTGCCCGGCGTTGCCATGCACGCGCCCGAGGGCACCTATCTCGCCTGGCTCGACTGTTCGAAGCTTCGCCTGAACCGTGATCCGCAACGCTTCTTCCTCGATGTCGCGCGCGTAGGCCTCAGTTCGGGCGATGAGTTCGGACCCCTCGGTCGCTGTTGCGTCAGGCTCAATTTCGGCTGCACCCGCGCCACGCTGGAGGAGGCGGTGCGCCGGATGGCCCAGGCGATCGCCAGCTTGACCTAGCCAGATCACGATGCTGTTGTTTCGCACACATAAAATATTCGGGTGGTTCCGCATGAGCCGATATTTCGAGCGCCTTCTGACAGCATCGCTCCTGGCGACCGCCCTCGCCGCTCCCGCGTTTGCCGCCCCCGCTGTCGCCCGCGACACGCTGACGCTCGGCATGGTGCTGGAGCCGCCGTTCCTGGACCCGACGGCCGGCGCTGCCGCGGCCATTCGCGAAGTCACCTACCAGAACATCTACGAAGGCCTCACGCGCATCGATGCCAAGGGCGATGTGAAGCCGGGCCTGGCCGAGAGCTGGACCATTTCCGCCGACGGGCTCACCTATACATTCAAGCTGCACAGCGGCGTCAGCTTCCACGACGGCACCAAGTTCGATTGCAGCATCGTCAAGTTCTCCTACGAGCGCGCCTTGGCACCGGACAGCGTGAACGCCCAGAAAGGCCTGTTCGAGCCGATTGCCAGCATCGCCTGCCCGGATCCGACAACAGCCGTCATCACGTTGAAGCGCCCCGTCGGCACCTTCCTGTTCGGCATGGGCTGGGGTGATGCGGTGATGGTGGCACCCAACTCGATCGCGACAGAAAAGACCATCCCAGTCGGCACCGGCCCGTTCCGCTTCAAGCGCTGGGTGAAGGGCGACCGGGTGGAAATGGAGCGCAACCCCGATTACTGGGGCGCCAAACCAAAGCTCGCGGCGGTGACGATGCGTTTCGTGTCCGACCCCTCGGCCGCCACCGCCGCCATCCTGGCCGGCGACATCGACGCCTTCCCGCAGTTCGCCGCCCCGGAAGCGCTCGACGCCATCAAGGCCAATCCGAAATTTGTGGTCGACATCGGCAGCACCGCTGGCAAAACGATCCTATCGCTCAACAACGATCGGGCCCCGTTCACGGATGTTCGCGTTCGCCGCGCCCTCGCCTACGCCATCGACCGTACCGCGCTGGTCGAGGCGCTGAGCAACTACGGCAAGCCGATCGGCTCGCACTATGTGCCGAGCGATGCCGGATACGTCGATTTTACCGGCGCCTATCCCTACGACCCCGCCCGCGCGAAAGCGCTGCTGGCGGAAGCCGGCGTCAAACCCGGCACCGAAATGACGCTGAAGCTGCCGCCGCCGGCCTATGCCCGTCGTGGCGGCGAGGTGATCGCCGCCATGCTCGAACAGGTCGGGCTTAAGGTGAAACTGGTGCCGATGGAATTCGCCCAGTGGCTCGACCAGGTGTTCAAGCAGTCCGACTTCGACATGACGATCATCGCCCACACCGAAGCCCGCGACCTCGACATCTACGCGCGTGACAAATACTACTTCAACTATCACAGCCCCGAGTATCGCGCGCTGTTCGCCCAATACCAGCAGGCGACCGACCCCGCGAAGCAGGTCGAACTGCTCGGCGCCCTGCAGCGCAAGCTGTCGGAGGACGAGCCCAACGTGTTCCTGTTCGCTCTCGCCAAAATCGGCGTGTGGAACGCCAAGGTAAAGGGGCTGTGGGACAACAGCCCGATCCCCGCCAACGATCTGTCGGGCGTCTACTGGGCTGACTGATCGGTGAACGGCTTTTTGGCCAAACGGCTGGTGGCGTTGGTTCTCACGCTGCTGGCCGCCTCGCTTGTCGTGTTCCTCGTGCTGGAAGTGCTGCCCGGCGACCCCGCATCGCTGATCCTTGGCACCTCGGCGCGTGAGGACACTTTGGCCGCGTTGCGCCACCAGATGGGGCTCGATCGGCCTGTCTGGCTGCGCTACTTGTCCTGGGTATATGGCTTGGTTAAAGGTGATTTCGGGACCAGCTACACCTACAACGTGCCAGTCGCCGAGCTGATCGGCGAACGCGTGGTGGTCAGCCTGCCGCTCGCGATCATGGCCATCCTGTTGTCGACGCTGATCGCCATTCCCACCGGCGTGATGGCCGCCGCCCGGCGTGGCAAGGCGGCCGACACCACGCTGATGGGCGCCAGCCAGCTCGGCATGGCGCTGCCCAATTTCTGGCTCGGCATCCTGCTCATCCTGCTGTTCTCGGTGACCCTGCATTGGCTGCCCGCCGGCGGCTTTGCGGGGTGGGACGCAGGGGTAGGCCGCGCACTCGCCACCCTGCTGCTGCCGGCCCTCGCCCTCGCTCTGCCGCAGGCAGCGATCCTGGCGCGTGTCACTCGCTCGGCCGTGCTCGAAACATTGGGGCAGGATTACGTGCGCACCGCCCTGGCCAAGGGCCTCACCGGCACCGTCGCCCTCTGGCGTCACGCGCTGCCGAACGCGCTGATCCCCGTGGTGACCATCATCGGGCTGCAGTTCTCCTTCTTGTTGGCAGGCACCGTCATCATCGAGAACGTGTTCACCCTGCCCGGCCTCGGCCGCCTTGTCTTCCAGGCCATCGAGCAGCGCGATCTGATCGTGGTGGAAGACCTGGTGGTGCTGCTCGCCGGCTCCGTCATCGTGGTGAACTTCGCCGTCGACATGCTGTACGCAGTGCTTGACCCGCGCGTACGGCTGGACGGTGCGACATGACGGCCTGGCGCGGCCGCAACCTGCTGATCGGCGGCTTCCTCACCGCCATCATCCTCGTCATGGCGCTGACCTCCCTGGTCTGGACGCCGTATGCGCCCACGAAAATGGATTTCCTGCACAAGCTCGCCAGCCCCTCTCCAACCCATTTCCTGGGCACCGACGCGTTCGGGCGCGATGTCATGTCCATGCTGATGGCGGGCGCCACCAGCTCGCTCGCGGTCACGCTGGTGGCGGTGAGCCTCGGCGCTGCCATCGGCATCCCGCTCGGCGCCATCGCGGCAGCCCAAGGCGGCTGGGTGGACAGCCTGGTGATGCGCGCGGCTGATCTCACCTTCGCCTTCCCGGCCCTGCTGACCGCCGTGATGATCACCGCCCTGCTCGGCCCCGGCGCCACCAACGCGATGCTCGCGATCGGCATCTTCAACATCCCGGTGTTCGCCCGGGTCACCCGCGGTGCCACGCTTGCCGTGCTCGGGCTCGATTTTGTGATGGCCGCCCGCGCCACCGGCCGGCCGGAGGGCTCGATCCTGTGGCACCACGTGCTCCCCAACATCGTCTCGGTGCTGCTGGTACAGACCACGATCCAGTTCGCGCTCGCGATCGTGGCGGATGCCGGCCTGTCCTATGTCGGGCTCGGCACGCAGCCGCCGTTCCCAAGTTGGGGACGCATGCTGAACGACGCCCAGACCTTTATTTACCGCGCGCCGATGCTGGCGGTGTATCCCGGTGCTGCCATCACTCTGACCGTGCTCGGCCTCAACCTGATGGGCGACGGGCTGCGCGACCTGCTCGACCCCCGGCTGTCGCGACAACGCTGAAAGAATTTTCATGACCGACTTGCCCGATCTCACCGCTGTCGACATGCTCGCGGCCTACCGTGCCAAAACCCTCTCCCCGGTCGATGTCACCGCAGCGGTCCTAGCGCGGATCGACGCGTGGGAGCCGCAGCTTAACGCCACCTGGGCGCTGGATCCCGCAGGCGCGATGCTGGCCGCTCGCGCATCCGAGGTGCGCTGGTCGAAGGGCGAGCCCACCGGCGCGCTCGACGGTGTTCCCACCACCATCAAGGAGAACATCGCAACCAAGGGTGTCGCCGTCCCGATGGGCACCGCGGTGACCGAACTGGTCCCCGCCACCGCCGACGCGCCCCCCGCGGCCCGGCTGCGCGAGGCTGGCGCCGTCATCCTCGGCAAAACCACCATGCCAGACTACGGCATGCTGTCCTCCGGCCTGTCGAGCTTCCACAAACTGGCGCGCAACCCCTGGAACCTCGACTGCAACCCCGGCGGCTCGTCGGCTGGCGCCGGTACGGCGGCCGCCGCCGGCTACGGCCCGCTGCATATCGGCTCCGACATCGGCGGCTCGGTCCGCCTGCCCGCCGGCTGGTGCGGCATCGTCGGCCTCAAACCCAGCAACGGCCGCGTGCCGATTGACCCGCCGTATATCGGCCGCGTCGCAGGCCCCATGACCCGCACCGTCGCCGACAACGCGCTGATGATGTCGGTGCTGTCGCGTCCCGACTGGCGCGACCACATGAGCCTGCCGTCCGCCGACATCGCCTGGCAGCAGCTCGAGCGCGACATCAAGGGTCTGCGCATCGGCCTGCTGCTCGATATCGGCATCGGTGCCGCGCCGGAGCCCGCGGTCGCCGCCGCCGTCACCGCCGCGGCCCAGCTGTTCGCCCAAGCCGGCGCCATCGTGGAACCCATGGCCCCGTTCCTCACGCCCGACATGCTGCACGGGCTCGACACCTTCTGGCGCACCCGCTCCTGGTCCGACTATTCCCGCCTGCCGCCGGAGCGCCAGGCCCGCCTGCTGCCGTTCATCCGCGACTGGATCAGTGCCGCGGACGGCGCCTCGGGCCTTGACGTGTATCGTGGCTTCAACCGCATCCCCGAGATGAGCGAGGCCTCGGTCCGCGCCTGCCACCCGTATGACTTCGTGCTCTCGCCCACGGCCCCCATGCCATCGTTTCGCGCCGACTGGCCGTGCCCCACCAACGACTCCAAGCGGCCGTTCGAACACATCGGCTTCACCGTCGCCTTCAACATGTCCCAGCAACCGGCGATCTCCATCAATTGCGGCTACACGGCGGACGGCCTGCCGATCGGGTTGCAGATCATCGGCCAAAGATTCGACGACCTCGGCGTGCTGCAGATGGCCAAGGCGTGGGAGGACCTGCGGCCAACGCAGCGCCCGTGGCCGCGCTGTGGATGAGGTTGCCCGTCGGGCGACGAAAGCGAGACGCCAAGCGGCACGAGCGTGCTTGCGGGCACGAGGCGAGGTTGAATAGGGAGCCTTCCTTTCCCATTCTCCCCCCATGCAGTTGGCCGAAAACCGATGTGGCTTCGGCCGCCCCCGGGCACGCGCTATGGATGCCGCTCGACGCCGACGCACGGGCCTGCGCCTAGCTCGGCGTCTCCGGAGCCTTGGCCTGGTCGGCGACATCGGCCGCAGCCACGCCAAGATCGCAGGCGTTCCCGAGCAGGCCATACGGCTGCTGTGCTGAAAAATTTGTGCAATGAGGACACGACAATTCCGATATTTCAGAGCGAGCTGGCCACGGCGGAGCGCCCGGCTTTGCCGGCACCCACGCCCCCGGGCATCTCCCCATGGCTTACCCTGCTGATCGCTACCGCATGCGGTCTTGTCGTCGCCAATCTCTACTACGCCCAGCCGCTGGTGGGGCCGATCAGCGCCCATCTCGGCATGTCCACACAAGCCGCCGGGCTGATCGTGACGATGACGCAGATCGGCTATTGCGCGGGCCTGCTGCTGGTGGTGCCGCTGGGTGACCTGTTCGAGAACCGCCGCCTCATCATCACCGTCCTCGGCTTTGCCGTGTTCTCCCTGGCGGCAGCAGCATTGGCGCCGGCGGCGGCCTGGTTCTTGGCAGCCGCCATTTTCATCGGCCTCGGCTCGGTCGCCGTCCAGGTGCTGGTGCCCTTTGCAGCGCATCTGGCGCCTGAGGCAGATCGCGGGCGTGTCGTGGGCAATGTCATGAGCGGGCTGATGCTCGGCATCATGCTGTCCCGCCCGGCGGCCAGCTTCATCGCCGAGACGCTGTCGTGGCACGCCGTGTTTGCCATCTCGGCAGTCGTCACCGCCCTCGTGGCGATCGTGCTGCGGTTCGCCCTGCCCCGCCGCGTGCCGGAGCCGGGCCTGAGCTACGGGGCCATGCTGGCCTCGATGGCCCAACTCGCCCGCCACACGCCGGTGCTGCAACGCCGTGCCCTGTATCACGCGTGCCTGTTCGGCGCGTTCAGCCTGTTCTGGACCGTGGTGCCGTTGCTGCTGGCGGAAGTCTACCATCTCTCGCAATACGGCATCGGCCTGTTCGCCCTGGTCGGCGTGTCCGGCGCCATCGCGGCCCCCATCGCCGGCCGTGTGGCAGACCGCGGGTGGAGCCGACCGGCCACCGCGTTTGCAATGCTCGCGGCGGCCGCCGCCCTGCTGCTCGCCCAGCTCGGAACCACCGCCTCGACGCCGCACCTGATCCTGCTCGGCTTCGCGGCGATCCTGCTGGATTTCGGCGTCACCGCGCATATCGTGCTGGGCCAACGTGCCATCTTCGCCCTCGGCGCCGCGCTGCGCAGCCGACTGAACGGCCTCTACATGGCGACCTTCTTCCTCGGCGGCGCCATCTGCTCCGCCCTCGGCGGGTGGACCTATGCGCAAGGGGGCTGGTCGCTCTCGATGGCGGTCGCCCTCGCCCTGCCGATCATGGCCTTCCTAGGGTTTCTGAGCGAACCCAGGAAGCCGGCTCAATGACAGCTCCACTGCTGATCCGCGATTGAAATCAGCCGTCAAGGAAAGCCAACACCGCCGCGTTGAACCCCGCGGGGTCCTGCAGGAACGCGAAATGGCTGGTTTCCGGCAGGATCAGCAATCGGGCGCCGCGAATGCTGCGCGACATCATGTCGGTATGGGCGCGCCTGATCGCCTCATCGTGGTCGCCGTCGACCACCATGACAGGCGTGTGGATGCCGCGAAGCCGGGCCGCCGACCAGTTCGGCTGCGACGCCCACATATGGCTGATGGCCCCGACGAACCCGTCGTACTGGCCCGGCGTCGGCGATAACGCCGCATATTCCTGCCCGGCGCGGTCGATGTAGGCCGCGAAGTTCGGGTTCTTTTCGACATTCGGCGCTACGCCCGAGGTGTCGGTGTTGGCGGCAAAGGAGAACACGCGCGAAACCCGATCCGCATGGCGCAGTGCCAGGTCCAGGCCGAGAATGGCCCCATCGCTCCAGCCCACGATGGCCGCGCGTCGCATGTGCAGCGCGTCCATCAGCCCGACCACGTCGTCGGCCATCAGGTCGTAGCCGAAGCCTCTGCGGTCACGCGTGCTGCGGCCGTGGCCACGGCTGTCCATGACGACCACGCGGCGCGTGGGTGTCAGGGCGGCAACCAGCAGCCCCCAATAGTTGGAATTGGCGAGCCCGCCGTGGAGCAGGATCACCGGGTCGACACCCGGATGCTCGGCGCCGAAGCTTGCATACCAAATACGGACGCCATTGATCGGCAGCGTTCCGCTCGCCTGCGCCGGCGGCAGTGTCGGCGTCGGCGGCAGGGTCTGCCAGCGCGGCTGTGCCACCACGGGGGCGGCCAGCAGGACCAATGCGACGATCAGGCTGAAGACACGCATGCGCTCGACTCCCTGGATCAGGGCCGGCCGGCCCGATGGTAAGGATGTCCCGAAGCGATGCATCGCGCACGAAAAAGCTGTTCCGCCAGCATGACCCGCACCAGCATATGTGGCCAGGTCAGCGTGCCCAGCGAAAGCGTGTGGTCAGCCCGGGTAATCACCTGCGCGTCCAACCCCTCGGCACCCCCGATGATGAAGCTGAGCTTTCGGCTCTGCTCCATCCACCGCGTCAGGCTTGCGGACAGCGCCTCGCTGGTCAAGGGCGCACCACCGAGGTCGAGCGCCACGGCGATGCTGTCGGCCGGCACCGCCGCCAGGATGGCTGCTGCTTCACGGCGTTTGATCTCGACCGCGCTGCCGCGACCTTCGGCGATCTCCACCACATCCAGCATCGGTCGCAGGCGCTCATTGTAGCGCGTGAACAGCGCCTGCTCCGGGCCATTGCCGATGCGGCCGACCGCGATGAGCCGCCAATCGGATGGGCCGGATTTCGCCACGCCGGCTCAGACCGGCTGAATCTGGTCCATCTCGTTGGCGGTCTCGTCGAGGTCTGGGCCCCACATGCGTTCCAGGCCGTACATCTCGCGCGCCTCGGCCTTGAACAGATGGATGACGATGTCGCCGGCGTCGATCAACACCCAATCGGTCCCGTTGGCGCCTTCGATCTGCACGCGCTTGAGACCGGCTTCTTCAAGCTTTTCCTCAAGATGCGTCGCCATCGCGCTGATCTGACGATCGGCGAGCCCGGTTGCGATCACCATCCGGTCGGTGAACGAGGCGCGGCCGGCGAGATCGAGCGCCACCACGTTCTCAGCCTTGTCATCCTCCAGACTGGCCAGGATCACGCCTTGCAGCATATCCAGCCGCGAAGGAGCTGCGCGCTCGCGCACCCGTTCGGCAGTGGCCTTGCGCGGTCCGGCGGCCGCAGCCTTCTTACGCGGCGTGCCGGGGGTTGCGGCCACCAATGTGGATTTGGCCGGCGCGCGCTTGCGGACGGGCTTGGCCGGGGTCTCTCCGGTGGAGGGCGTGGGGGTCGGCGGCGGCGGGGCGGTCGGCTTGCGGGCGATGGTCCTAGTCTCCTGAACTCTGGGCGCGGATGGCGGTGGCCGATGCGTGATTCTGACGGGCCGGCAGGAACACCCATGCGGGAGCCCCCAATTGCGCCAGGATGCTGGCCGCGCGAGCCGACCGGCGCATCGGACGGAAGCGCCGCGCCGCCTGGCTGGCCAGCGCGCGCTCATTGTAGGTCGGCCGCGGCAGAACGGCAAAGGAAGTGTGGCGAGCGATCTGCAGCCATTCATTCCACGCGGGCAGTTGCTCCAGATTGTCGGCGCCCATCAGCCAAACGAAGCGCATACGCGGAAAATGCCGGCGCAGGATACGCAGCGTGTCGACGGTGTACCGCGTGTGCAGCTTGCCCTCGATGCCGGTGGCGATGATCCGTCTGCCATCGGCGATGCCGCAGGCCGAGGCGAGGCGCTCGGCCGCCGGCGCCATGCCGCGCTGGGGTTTCAACGGGTTGCCGGGCGAGACCATCAGCCAAACCTGATCCAGCCCAAGCCGCTTCAGGGCAAGCTCGGCGACATGCAGATGCCCTTCATGGGCCGGATTGAACGAGCCCCCCAGCAATCCCACGCGGATGGCGCGCCGATCGCCCCAGCGGGGGATCGGGTCGTACGGGGCCTGCTTCAGGGTCGCACCTGGCCGGTGCCCACAACAACATAGCGGAAGCTGGTCAACTGCTCGACGCCCACCGGGCCGCGCGCCTGCACCCGCCCGGTGGCAATGCCGATCTCGGCGCCGAAGCCGAACTCGCCGCCATCGCAGAACTGGGTCGAGGCATTCCACAGCGCCACCGCACTATCGACACCGCGCAGGAAACGATCGGCTGCCTGCTCGTCCTGCGTCACGATCGCCTCGGTATGCGAACTGCCGTAGCGAGCGATATGGGCCAACGCCTCGTCAACACCGTCGACCACGGCGATGGACAGGGTCGGCCCCAACCACTCGGTCCGGAAATCCTGCTCGGTCGCCGCCGGCAGCTGGGGAATGACACCGCGCGCCCGCGCATCGGCGCGAAAGTCGCAGCCAAGCTGGTGCAGGTCGGACACGATGGCCGGCAGAAGGGCTGTGGCGATAGCGGCATCGATCAGCAGCGTCTCGGTGGCGCCGCAAACCCCGGTGCGCCGCATCTTGGCATTGGCGACAATGCGCCGCGCCATCGGGTGGTTGGCGCCCGCATGCACGTAGGTGTGGCAAAGCCCTTCGGCATGGGCGAGCACCGGCACCCGCGCCTCGGCCTGCACCCGCTCCACCAGAGAGCGTCCGCCGCGCGGAATGATGAGGTCGATCAACCCGGCGCCTGCGAGCATGGCCGCGACATAGGCGCGATCGGTGCCAGGTGCGATCTGCACGGCGGCCTCGGGAACACCGGCGCTGCGCAGCCCGGCGGCGACGGCTGCATGAATGGCGCGGGCCGAATGATTGCTGTCCGACCCACCGCGCAGGATCACCGCATTGCCCGATTTCAGGCAGATCCCCGCCGCATCGGCCCCTACATTGGGGCGGCTTTCGTAGATCATGCCGATCACACCCAGAGGTTGGGCGATACGGCGGATCCGCAATCCGTTCGGCTGGGTCCAATCCGCCAGGGTCCGGGCCAGCGGATCGGGCAATGCCGCGATTTCGTCCAGCCCCGTCGCCATCGCCTCCACCCGCTGCTCGTCCAGCAGGAGCCGGTCGCGAAAGGCCGGGGTCCCTCCCCCGGCGTCGAAACTGGCGATGTCGCGCTGATTGGCGCCGACGATCTGCGGCGCGCGGGCGCGAATTGCGCCGGCGGCCGCGCGAAGCCCGGCATTGCGGGTCTCGCCCGGCATCCTCGCCAGGACGTTGGAAGCGCCGCGCGCGGCCTCGGCTGCCTGTCGCAGCCACAACGCGGTCTTGTCGACATCCATGTGCATCAGTTTCCGGCCTCGTGCATCCGATCTAACAACCTCTTGCCGGATTAAAGAAGGACCAGATCATCGCGATGGATCACCTCGTCACGCCCGCGCCAGCCCAGCAAAGCCTCGATTTCGGCCGACTGGTGGCCGATGATGCGCGCAGCGTCCTGGCTGGAATAGGCGCACAATCCGCGCGCCAGCACTGCGCCCGCACCGTCGCGCACCTCCACCGGATCGCCCCGCTCGAACTTGCCCGAAACCGTCTGCACCCCCGCTGGAAGCAGCGACTTCCCACGGGTGAGCGCCTTGGCAGCCCCAGGATCCACCACCAGCACGCCAGCTGGCTGCAGCGCGCCGGCGATCCACCGCTTGCGGGCGGACCGCCCTTCAGGACTGGCAAGGAACCAAGTGCAGGGCGCACCGCGTTCGAGAGCCCGCAGCGGACGCTCGACATGGCCGAGTGCGATCGCCATGGCACACCCCGCAGCCGTCGCGATCCGCGCCGCCACCAGCTTGGTGCGCATGCCGCCGGAGGAATAACCCGGCGGCGGCTCCCCTCCCATCGCCTCGATCTCGGCGGTCAAATGCTCGACCACGGGAATATGCCGCGCATTCGGGTCGCACTTGGGATCGCCGGTGTAGAGCCCATCGATGTCGGACAGCAGCAGCAGCTGATCGGCCTGCACCATTTCGGCGACCCGGGCTGCCAGACGATCATTGTCGCCGTAGCGGATCTCGGCGGTGGCCACACTGTCGTTCTCGTTGATGACCGGAATGCAGCCGAGTCGCGCCAGCGTCTCCAGGGTCGCGCGCGCATTCAGGTAGCGCCTGCGATCCTCGGTGTCCTCCAGCGTCAGAAGCAGCTGTGCCGCGGTCAACCCGAAACGGCCCAGCACCTCCGACCAGGCCTGCGCCAGGCGGATCTGCCCGACCGCGGCAGCCGCCTGCTTCTCCTCGAGTCGCAGCTTCTTCTGGGTCAGCTTCAGCGAGCGCCGTGCCAGCGCGATCGCCCCCGAGCTCACCACGATCACATCCGTCCCGCGCGCCCGCAGGGCTGCGATATCCTCCGCCATGCCCTCCAACCAGACCATCCGCGGCGCCGCACGGGCCGGATCCACCACCAGCGCACTGCCGATCTTGATCACGACACGCTTAGCCTGCCCGAGATCCGGGATCATGCGGCCCGATTCGCCGCGATCGCATCCCACAGCGCCTTCAGCACTTCGGGCACCCCCGCGCCGGACACACCGGACATCACCATCACCGGGCGGCCCGAGGCCTTGGCCAGGGCCGCCTTGCGTGAGGATATTTCGCGCGGCGTCATGGCATCGGATTTGTTGAGGGCGATGATCTCCGGCTTGTCGACAAGCCCGCCGCCATAGGCCGATAATTCCTCGCGCACCGTGCGCCACTGGTCGACCACATGGCCGGCGGCGCCATCCACCAGATGCAGGAGCACGGCGCAGCGCTCGACATGGCCCAAAAACCGGTCGCCGAGTCCGGCACCTTCATGGGCTCCCTCGATCAACCCGGGAATGTCGGCGATCACGAATTCCTGCGTCATCGACAGTCGCACCACGCCCAACTGCGGATGCAGCGTGGTGAAAGGATAGTCGGCAATCTTCGGCCGCGCCGCGGAAACCACTGAAAGGAAGGTGGATTTGCCCGCATTGGGCAGCCCGATCAGCCCGGCATCGGCAATCAGCTTCAGCCGTAGCCAGATCCAGCGCTCCTCCCCCGGCCAGCCCTTGTCGGCCCGACGCGGCGACCGATTCGTCGAGGTCTTGAAATGCGCATTGCCATGTCCGCCGTCACCACCGCGCAGCAGCGCCACGCGCTTGCCGGGCTCATCGAGGTCGGCCAGCAGCGTCTCCTGGTCGTCGGCCAGGATCTGCGTCCCGATCGGCACCTTCACCACCACGTCTGCCGCCGCCGCCCCGGTCCGGTCGGACCCCGACCCGTTGCCGCCCTTGCGGGCCCGGAAATGCTGCGTGTAACGAAAATCGATCAGCGTGTTGAGGTTCTCGACCGCGATGAATTCGACATGCCCGCCCCGCCCGCCATTGCCCCCGTCCGGCCCGCCATACTCGATGAAGCGCTCGCGACGAAACGCGATCACTCCGTCGCCGCCATCGCCGGAGCGGCAGTAGATCTTGGCCTGGTCGAGAAACTTCATGGCAGTACCGCCGCAAGGGCGCTTTCGTTGACGCAAAACAGCTGGGACTCAAAGCAAAAAGGGGGCCGGCTTGCGCCGACCCCCACCGCTTCACGCTACGGTCGCCTCACTCAGACGGGTCTGACGCGCGTTATTCCGCGGCCATCAGCAACGGAGCCGGGGCAGCCGTTGGGATCACCGAACAGGTCACGCGATCATCAGAGCGCTTGATGAACTTCACGTGGCCTTCGACGAGGGCGAAAATCGTGTGATCCTTGCCCAAACCAACATTCGCACCTGGCTTCACGGCGGTGCCGCGCTGGCGGATGATGATGTTGCCGGCGATCACGCTCTCGCCACCGAACTTCTTGACGCCGAGACGGCGGCCTGCGGTATCGCGACCGTTGCGCGACGAACCGCCGGCTTTTTTATGTGCCATGGGAAATGCTCCTACTTACGTCGCTGTTAAATCAGGCCGCGGTGATCTCGGACACGCGCAACACGGTCACGTGCTGACGGTGGCCGTTCTTGCGGCGGCTGTTCTGCCGGCGGCGCTTCTTGAAGATGATGATCTTGTCCAACCGGTCCTGCGCAATGACAGTCGCGGTGACAGAGGCACCGGCAACGACTGGCGCTCCGATCGTCAGGTGGCCTTCGCCGCCCACAGCCAGCACATCGGTGAAAGTAATGGTCGACCCCGGCTCGGCCTCGAGTTTCTCGACCTTCATCAGGTCATTGGGGCTGACGCGGTATTGTTTTCCGCCGGTGCGGATCACTGCGAACATCGGTTGGTCGTCCTGAGGCAAAATTCAAACGTCTGACCGGACACGCGCCTTGGCACGGCCTGGCGGTCCGTCGGGAGACGCGGGTTATAACGACGACGCCCCCGATGTCAACGAGATTGCATCCATGTGTCACCACAAGTGGCGTTGCAGACCCCGCCATACGTTCCTATAAAGCGCAGGCCACTCGCGCGGAGAGGTGACAGAGTGGCCGATTGTGACGGTCTCGAAAACCGTTGTACCAGCAATGGTACCGTGGGTTCGAATCCCACCCTCTCCGCCAATTCTCTTTGATTTCATTGGGTTTTTTAGGCTGAGAGGCAAAAAACCCTTCTATGATCCCATCTAATGGCTTTGGTTGATCCTGTCCCTTCGAAATGAGGTCGCATCGATCGATTTTGAATGCGCTTGCTTGGGGCGACCGGCGTCAGGTATCTTTCCTGCGCGGTCACGGTGTGATGCAGAAGGCAGGGTGTGGCTAGGTGTGGCGAGGCAGGCGTGGCTTTGTTTGGCTTGGCTTGGCGTGTCTCGGTTCGGCCGGGTAGGCGTGCCGATCGATACTAGGATCGACCAACAACCTAATAAATCTAATGCCTCGGCAGGCCAGCCGGGGTATTTTCCTTTTTAGCTATGAGTTTAACCCCGTGACAGAAGCATCCGGCTATTTGAGATGTTCCGCAGGTACGCGGAAGACTCCTTTGATAAATTCTCGATTTCGAACACAAATTTGGATGTGTGACTTTGAATCGAATGCGGCACCCGGATAGATGGGGCTTCCTTCACGGCATGACGCACGCCAACCCCGCCCCGCCGATCGCCCCGATAACGTAGCGTACCCAAGCCGGCGTTGCTGCTTTCGGGGTGGGCAGGCTCACGGGTTCGCCCCCATCAGACGCGGGCCTTCAATGCGCGCGGGCGATGCGCTCACGTTGCCGCTGGTGGTTGTGGCCGCTGTCGTGCCCAGTGGGGCACCCTTCAGGGTCACTTCAACCTTGACGCTCCCGCTCGCCCCGGGGGCGCCAGGGGCCGGTGCAGCAGTAGCAGGCTGAAGCGGCTCACCCGTCGCGCCAAGCGGCCGTGGTATCAAAGCTCCAGGGCCATTGATCGTCCGGATGTACTTTTTTGTCTCGTCCGGTAGGCCCGAAATGTCCTGCGTGTTGGCGAAGTTCTGGACGCCTGGGTTATTCGGGCCGGCGTTGTAGGCTGCGTCAGCTGCCCGGTAGTTGCCATGAAAGCGGTCGAGCTGCTGCTTGTAATACCGCACGCCACCCTCGACGTTCTGGCGCCAATCCCACACGTCAACGCTCGGCCCGGTTTTTGTCAGATCGTCGGCGGTGCCCAGCATGAGCTGCATGGGACCAACGGCTCCCGCCGGCGAGACGTTGCGGTATCCGCCTCCCTCTGCTCTCGCCAACCGCACCATATGTTCTTCGTCGAGGCCGCGAAGTCGGGCGTTCTTGCGCACCTCTGCCTCGACATCGGGAGCGAGCCCGGCCGGTTGGTATGTGGGTGCGTCGTCCTTCGGGTCGAATTCCGAAGACCGAATATGCAACCCAGGGCGGAGATTATACTCCCGGGCGAGAGCTTCGCTACGCTGCCCGGTCGGCAAGAGGCCCGGCGGCTGGTCGATCGACGTGATCAATTTGCTGAAGGGCGTTTCGCCCGGTCGCCGCACGGGCCCACCCCCCTCGTCCGCGGGCAGCACCAGATCGAGCAGCGAGGCGATCTTGCGCACCAGCGCCTCGACCCTGACGAGCATTCTCTCGAAGCCACCGTTGTCGACCCACGATCCAAATGCGAGGGCGATCCGTTCCACAGCAGTTGCGACGCCAGGTGCCTTGCGCTCTATCCATTCGCCAAGCTGCGTTAGCATAGGGCCAAGGACCGGCGCGAGCTTCGAGCCTATCCGGTTGCCGAAGCTCTCGACGCCTGCGGTGAGGTCGGTGAGGGCTCCGTGCATGGTTCTGGCGTTGCCCAAATCCTTATCGGTGAACAGGCCGAACTTCCCCGCCATGCCGGTTAGTTTGGCCAGGCCAGGCGCACCGCCATTGAGCAATATCCGAAGGTCGGGCGATATTCCCCACGCCGCGAACAAGCGATTTTGAAGCGCCGGATTGTCTTTCAGCTTCTCGGCCGCGTTGGCCACCTCGGGCAGCAGTTCGACTGCGCTTTTGACCTGCCCGTTCGTTTTACGAATCTCGATCCCCATCTGACGGAAATAGCCGAGTGCGGTTTGGTTCTGTCCGCCAGCGGCATCGGTCGCCGCCTGCCCGAGATTCGAGAGCGAGCCGGCCATATCCTCGGCGCTGGCGCCCGTTCGCCGCGCGGCATATTGCAGCGCCTGCAGTTGGCCGGCACTCGTGCCGATCGCGTCGGCGTTCATGCCCAATCGCGTTCCGAAGTCGGCGAAGCTGTTGGTCAGCCGCACGACGCCAGCGACACTCACGGCGGAGGTGATAGCTCCTATCGGTCCGACAGCCTTCGCTGCGCTCGATGCCGCGCGGAGCAGGCCCGTCCCAACTTTCCATACCCCTGACGCAACGGCGGTGAAGCCGCTGGTATCAGAGAGCCGTCCTAGGCTCTTGTTGACTCGTTGGATCGGAGCGGTCAGCGCGACGAACCGCTTATTGATCTTGTCAATGACCGCCGTGCTTTTATCGCTCGCTGCGATAACGACGCTAAAACCAGAAGCCAACTGCTACGCCCCCAGTTTCATTGCTGTGAACTTGTCATGCCACCACAGCAATTCGGCTCCGGTGAGCGCCATCACCGAGCCGGGACCGGCAGGCGGCCAGCTGTTTAGCCGCGTGAGGGCCACCGCTAGATCTGACCAGTTGCTCGGCCAGCGTTGATAAAAGACGACAACCACTCGCCGGCTTTGTTCAAATCGGAGATCGGAAACTGTTCGATGGCGTCGTAAGGAATCTCTGACACCGCAGCGACCAACGTCAGCTGGTAGGATCGAATTGCGTCCGCCGTAGCGCCCAGACGCAGGTGCGATTCGGCCTTCCGGACATCGCCCAATTTCGGCTCCCGAAGATCGATCCGCTCGTATTTGACGCCGCGGTGGGTCACCGGCTCGTCCAACTCGATGGAATATTCATCACCCTCCGGCGTGACAGCTTCGGCGCCGAGATTGATGAACGAGTCGAGGTAGGCGGTTGCCTCGGAGATTTGGCGGATTGGAACCTCAGCAAGAATCCGGATGTCCAGGCTCGCCACCGAGGCAATCAGCTCCGCTTGAGAGGATCGCACTGTGATTGCGTCGACGCCCTTTCGCAGGCTCCTCTCGGCCTTCAAAACCTCCCCGCCGGTAGGCTCGCGGAGGTGCAATTTTTCGACTGTTCCTTTGCCCTCCACCTTGAGCGGGGGACTCAGTGAGATCGTGTGGCTCAAGTGCGGCTTGGTTGTCATCTGGTCTGTTCCTTATTCAAATTGATCAGCAGGGCACGTGCTGCCCTCACCATCGCGTAGTGCGCCACCGGGCCTCCGCGGCAACCGCCCGCTGATCCACCGGCACCGATCCGCGGTCGCCAGCATGGAAAGCCCGCAACGCTCGCGCGTGGGCAGCGCGGCCGTGCTCGGTATCTGTGTCGGCGAGCGATTCTAGGTGCCTCAGGGCATGCCGCTTCGCCCCGGCCGCCATCTCGGCTTCGGACGACTCAACAAGGCGCGTGGGATGGAACAAGCTCCGCTGCAGATCCTTGGCGCGCTCCATGCGTACTGCTGCCGCTGCATCTGGCACCGAAGCATCACGAGCCCACTCTCGCAGCCGCTTGGCGTTCGCCGGGCTGACGTCGCCCAGGCCACCGCGCAGTGACCGGACATTCATCCCCTTGGCCTGCGCCTGTAGCAGCGCGTTCGCGTTCGCCGGAACCGGCACGATTGAAAATTCAATCAGGGCTTGCTTGGTGAAGTCGACCCCGAAAGGCCGGCTCTTGTCCGTCGAATAGTTGTATTCGAGCGGGATGAAGCCAACGCTGCCGGCGTTCATGAAGCCGTTTGCGACCAGTTGCTCGACCTCATGGCCGAAAAGCGAAATGTCCGCCGGGGCGAATTCGATGTCGCCGAACAGGGCCGTCGATGTCACCCACCGGTTGACGACGCGTCCTACTGGGGGCTCGGCGGTATTGTGGGCGAACTGCACGACTGGGTTTCGGTCAAAAGCATCGAACACCCAGCCATCCGCCGCGATCGTATCGCCCATACGATCGACCGAATTGTCCGACATGCAGTAGCGATAGAGGCCCGGCGGCGCGCTCCCATCCTTCATGACCGTCGCGGCACGACGGACCGGCTGGCCGGGGGCAATGGTGCGGTTCATGGCGTAACCTCGGAACGGGCAGAAATTCGGTAGAGCATGCGTTCAACTCCCAAAGGGTGGCCGGGCGAACGGTGGAGCGCCGCCGCCCGGCCTACAGCGAGGGGGGAGTCCAATCCCTCTCGCCGATCTGGTGCTTGTCATGCCGCCGCCGTTTCCGGGTGCGGGTCCTGAACGTTGTCGGCCGGCTCCGGCGCCATCGCTTGCTCAAGCTGATCGAGCGCCTGTTCAAGGCGAGCGATCCGCTGGGCCCCTTGTGCGGCGAGGCGAGCGGTCGTCGTCGCGAGATCACCCGCCGTCCGGCTGTCCTGCTTGGCCCCTGCCAGTCGTCCTGCAAGCGGCTGCGCCACCTTGGCTTCATTGGAGTTGGTTGCCGCGCCGATGCCGGCCGTTACCGCTGCCAGCACCGAAGCCGCAAACTGATAACGGGCGGCCGATATCGCCGCTGCCTCAACTGCTGCAGCCGCGTCGACCCGGAGCTGCATCAACTCCGCTCGCGCCTCGTCCAATTCGGCCGCGATCTCCTCGCGCCAGGTGCTCAATGGCTCGTTCACGAGATAATGCCCTTATCCTGAAGGTGTCGCCGGTAAGTGGAGATTTGAGAGTCGTGCACCCGCTCCGACCCCAGATGGAGCGGCGCGGTGATGAACGGTGCACCGATGAGATCGGGTCGCTCTTCGTAGCCAGCCGAGAGAACTGCAGCGCGAAACGCGCGCTCCGCATCGGTGATCGCGGCGAACTCCTGAGCTGCTCGCAAGAATGCCAGCAGAACCGCGTCGTGGCGTGTCTTCAGGTGCAAGCAAAGCTTGTACGATTTCACAGCCTTGAGTTCAGCCACTACGCCCGCCTGATGGGCGATCGCCTCCTCCAGCACGCCACCGTCGCGGTGCAGTTGGTCGAGCATTTGCTGCCGGGTCATCGCAGGTTCGGCTTTGCCGCTGCGCAGCAGTTCTAGACCGCGGGCCAGCGCTGGCGGCGGAACGGTCAGCGGTGCCGGATCTGTATTGCCGCTGTCGAAGTACGAAGGCTCGGCACTGATCTTCGCCAGGGCAGTGCGCAACTGCGCATCCCGGGCGCCGTCCTTGCCGAGTGGCTTACCAGCGAAATGAGCCTCATAGGCCAGCTTTGACAGTTCGCGCTTCCGGCGTTCATTCCGGTCTGTCAGCGCCTTCAGCAGAGCCGTCTCGCGGGCATAGTCGGGATCGTCGGCAAGCGGCGCGATCACGGGGCGCTCGAACGGGTCGAGGGTAGCAGGTGCGCTGGGCCGAAGCTTTGGCAAAACCATGGGGATCTCCTGTGGGTCCACTTTCTCGCCGCGCGTGGCTAATTGGAACGGTCCCGGACTAGCCAGCTAAGCCATTGAATATCTGCCGCAATCGAGCCTCGCCGGGCATCTCGCCAACCAGCAGCACGTCGAATAGATCACCCTGTATGCCATCCGGGCGACGGTGAGCCCGGCGGTCGCGGGGCCAGGCTGATCCCTCGTAGCGGCGCGCAGCGGCGGCCACCGCATCAGCAAGCGGCCTGCCGCGTAGATGCGGAAACCAGCGCGTAGCAACGCACAGTAACAGACCGTCGCGCTCCACCAGACGAGCCCTACTTCTCCTGTCGGCAGGAAGCCCGCACGCCGCCTCGAAAGTGATCGATGTCCCGCCGTCGAGCCACATGGACAACGCTTGTCCCACATCGCCTGCACCGTGCTCGGCGAGGATCAGAACCGCGGTGCGAAGGCGTCCGATGATGGCGGCGGGTCGGGCGGCCAGCGATGACCCGACTGCAAAATCCGAAACCTCATTTTGGGGACGCGCGAGAACAACGTGTGGACGGTTTGACGGTTGAAGTGCCTTCACGGCTTACACCCGCCATGGGTCATGGCAACCTCGACAGGTTCATCCGGCATACCGGTGCTCGCCAGAAGTATGGATTTTCCAATTTCGCAACCGAGAGAAATCGGCTTTGGGGCGGTTTGATGGCTTTGCTCGTTTCGAACGTGAGGCCCCCATCCCCTGGCCACTGGTCACTCGCCCCGGCCCGTCCGGCTGCTGTGGCAAGCACGGCACAACGCCGAAACGTTTGATCGTTCGAGCCGCAACTCCGGGTGGCTGCGCAGTTTCTTGATGTGGTGCACTTCGGTCGCCGCCGTGACGAAGCCGTTGGCTTGGCAGTCCTGGCAAAGAGGCGTGTCCGCAAGAACCTGTCTGCGAAACCGCTGCCAGTCCTCGTCGTATCCACGCGAAGTTCGTGATCCTCTGTGCCTGTCGTGTGCACGGCGGTTGTCGGTCGCCGTTGCTGAGAAGCCGGGCCGATGAACGGGAGGGCGTATGGGTATGGCCGTGCCTTTCGGGCTTGATGGTGCAGGCGGCCGCCGGGCCCCATGCTGGTGTCGGTGCTGTGTTGGTCTGGCGGGTCAAACCGTAATTCCACTGTTTTTATCCGCGTGCAGAATGAAGTTCTGGCCACAAAACTCGCGGAACGGCCGCTGGACCCTGACACGCTGCAACCCCAGAGAACCCTGGGTTTTCTGCAAGAAGTGAAGGATGGTGAAGGGTGATTGCATTAGCGGCGTTACGCGCGCGTGACGGCGATAAGCAGTAAACCCTTCACCATCCTTCACTCTCGGGATTTCAACGGCCATATCGGCCATCGTCCGGCGCCGGTTTGATGCCGATGCCCTTGAAGCCAGACTTCCCGCCCGTCATGCGCTTCGGCTCAAATCCGCGCGCCTGAAGCGCTTGGCTGAAACGCTTTTGCGATCCCGCGTGCTCGCCTGCCGCATCCGCCCAAGCCTTCCACGAGGCGAACAGCGTGGCAGAAGATGACTCGAAGGTGGACGTTATGGTGCAGCTCTCATTCAGCCAGGTGCCGAGCGCGTCTTCTGCCTCGAGGTATTCCGATGTCGCGTCCTGCACGGCTTGCGGCGGTTGCAGCCCTTGCTTCTGCCAGTCGAGGCAGCCCTGGATCGCCCACTTCAATATGCCCGGCCACTCGGCTTTGAGCTTGTTCGGCAGGTCGTGGTCGCGCTCGCCAGCCGGGATCTTCACCGCGAAAGGGATCAAGTTGAACCGGCGCCGGATGGCCTCATCGATGTTGCGCAGGCCGGGCCGATGGTTGCCGGCGATCAGCAGCTTAAACTTCGGTTCGAAGGTGAAGAAGTCCTGCCGCATGAATCGCGCGGTAATCGGATCGCCGCCGGTCATGGCCTTGATGCGCGCCTCTGCCCATCGCCTGCCTTCTTCGGTCTCCTGGGCGGTCACCAGCCGGGCGCCGCGGAGCATGGCTAGGTCGGTGGGGTGCCGATCACTCTGCGAGGCGGTGAAGACATCGATCGAGGCGACTGCGGCATAGTTACCGAGGATCCCGGTCAGCGTGTTGATGGTGACGCCTTTGCCGTTGGCACCGGTGCCGAACGCGAAGAATAAGGCGTGTTCCCGGATGCTGCCGGTCAGTGCGTATCCGGCCATGCGTTGGATGAAGCGCTCGAGCTCCTTGTCACCATTTGTGACCTTAGCGAGGAACGAGAGCCAGATTGGACACTCGCCACCGGGCGCCACGGCGGTCACCCGCGTCATGTAGTCTTCCGGCCGATGTGAACGCATGCGCCCGTTGCGTAGATCCACAACCCCGCCGGGCGTGTTCAGCAGCCACGGATCGGTGTCCCACTGGTCGACCGTGGCAGCGTGCTTCCGGTCCGCCTTGGCCAGGCGCTCGACGGCTGCGACCGTGCGCGCTGCGGCGACGATGGCGGCAACATGATCGTCGTTGCACTTGGAACTTGCATGCCGACACACGGCACGCGCCAGGTCGAAGGCGAGCATCGTATCGTCGGACTTCCACGTGCTGCCATCCCAGATATACCACCGGCCCCAGGCAGCAACATGCCGCAGCCGATCTTCATGCTCGGCGGTGAAGGTCAACGCGAGGGCTTCATCAGTGAAGGCCGGCGGGCGGGCGTCGCCATCATTGCTGCGCGGCGCGATCGCCTTCAGCCGCCTGACTTCATCATCGAGAGTACTCTGCCGGACGCCGAGGCGCTCTGCTTCTCTGCTGCGCTCTTGGTCGTATTCGAAAGGATTGAGAGCCGCCAAGCGTGCCAGGGTGGCGGCGCGCTCGAGGTGCAGGTTTGGGCTATCGAGCATTACGAGCCCCTCCGATCTGCAGTGGTGACAGCCGGCCCCGGGCCAGCCCCCATGCGATGGTTGCGCTGGCGTTCTTCAGGTCGACCGCATTGCCGCCGGCGCGCTGCACTGATTCCAGGAGGCTCCGGGCTGCTGCATCCTCGCTGATCTGCAACTGATCGAGCAGTCCGCCGAGCGTGCATGACGCGGCGCGCAGCTGGCGGTGGCGCGCTCCCTCCGATGCTGTCTCGAGCCGATAGAAGATCCGGGCCAGCATCCTCGCCGCACCGGTGGCGCCTGCTGCGGGGAGCGGTGCAGGCAGTGGCGCCGAGCGCGGAAGGCTTGGCTTTGGCAAAAGCATTTCAGCTAGCCAGGTCGGCCATTCCGCCGCGGCCGCCGGGTCGATGACGTCGCCACCGAAGCCGGGCCACCAGATGATGTAGCCGCCCTCACCACGAACATCGATGCCGGGCGCGATCTTCGATTCACTGTTCCGGATGCCGTCGAGATGGCGGAACAACACATGCCGACCGCCGCTGCGGGTGCTGTGCTGGCGCGTCTCTGGCAGACGGGCTGCGTTGGCTTTGAACCACGTGTCGCCACCGTGGCGCGGATCCACGTCTAGTATATCGACATCGTTGACCATGCCAGTTGGGATGCCGACCAAGGGCCCGCCCGATCGGTGCCACATGAGGCTGATGGCTGCCGGATCACGGGTTGCGTCCTTGAAACCGTGCGGCGTGGCGGGCTTCTTATCGGACCGGCAGGCGAAGACTGCTACACCCTGCGATGCGAGATCGAGGGCGCATGCGAGAGCGTTCATGCCATCACCTTGGCCATCCGTCGCGCCCAGGCACCTTCCTCGATTCGGCGCCCATGCCGCTCCGCCGAGCCGACGCCGCTCACTTTCGCGGCCTTCAACCCGGCCAGAACATTGCGGACAGATTCGAAGTTGTTGCCCAGAATGAGAACGCTTTGATCGTTCATGGTCATGCTAATCGCTGCGGCCACAACGCGATGGGAGAAGCCTACGAAGGTAGCATCGTCATCGAGCAACCAGACCCACGCCACGCCTGCGCCAGGGCGTTTGAAGAACAAGGCGCGGAACGGTGTCCGCAAGAGGTCGATTGCCGGCAGGCCCCTGCGCTGACGGCCATCCATGCACGCGCCGGTGCCGTCGAATACCCGGACCGGCGAGCTCACGCCGACACTCCCCGCAACGCCGCAGCCGCGTGCGCCAAGCGCTCGGCCCGGAGATGGTGCCCGTGCTGCAGCTCCATGTCGGCGAGGCGGTCGAGCATGCGGGCGCGGGCAAGCGCCGCGACGAGGGGGGACGGCAAGGATGGCGGGGACTTCGTTTTACGCTTTGTCGTCTTGCTGATCATATCGGCATCTTTCGAGGATGCGACAACGTGCTTGATCTGGGCGAGGCGTCTGGATAACGTGCCGGGGCCTGCAAAGCACCGACTTCCGATCCAAAACGATCCGCCCCTCGCACGTCGCCGTGTTGAGGGGCTTTTCGTTTCTAGGCGGCGGCCTTCGAGACGAACCGCGGCAGGGTCGCGATGAAGGCGGAGAGGCTGTGCAGCGGCACCATGGTCCTGTTGCCGAGCTTCACGGCCTCGATGCGGCCTTCGCCGATCAACTGGTAGCCGCGGGTGACACCGACATGCAGCCGGTCGAAGGCCTCGCGGACGGGGATCAGGACGGGATCGGTTTTCGTGTCATACATCGTCATTCACCTGCGTTTGGTTGCGCTGGTGATGAAGATGACGAGTCCTGTTGCGACGCGCTTGTTCGAAAAGTATCGACTTCTCGCACAAGTCTGTTGTTTCAGATGCTTCTTATTCTTTCGATGAGGTTGTCCAGCATTGGGGCCAGATCGGATGCCGGGGCAGCCGGGTCCAAGTAGCCTTGGAGAGCTTGAGCAAGGTGGCCGAGGCGCTGCATCTTCTTCATGGCAGCCGTCGGGTGCATTTTTTGGCCGGTGACCGCGAATTTGGATGTACCGGCCGTCAGTCTGGAGGTGTCGAATGCAATCCCCATCGCCGACAGATTTCGGGCCAACTGTGATTCCGGAAGATCTTGTCGGGCGAGAAGTCCGAGGGCCCGCGCCTCCTTTTCCGCACTGAGCACGTGACCAACCTTCAAGCTGTCCCCGCCCAGCGCCTCCCGAGTTATCCTCTTGACCGCCTGCAAGGTCATCGCCCGGAAACGGTCGTAATCGAGCCCATCGACAGTAATTTCGCGGTTCGCAGCCTTCTTCTGAAGGTCCTTGGCTGCCAGCGTGATCGCGTGGATCTCGGTCAATCCACGGTGCGTAAACCAGAACAGAATGGCGTGACGATGCGCCGCTGTATTGTCGCGGGTGGGTCGAAACGGGGGGCGTTTGACCGCCGTTGCTACCTTGGCAATTCGCATGAACCGCGCTTCGTCGCCTGCCTGCCGCAGCAGTTGCTCGGCCAATTGGCGATCGGCGGCAAGCAAATCCTTCAGCCACGCCGGCTTCGTAACCATGTGCCTCCGCACCACCCCACAAGGAAAGCAGCGGGCCAGCCCTGTGCGGAGGGACAGGGCGTTCGGCGGCCAAACCTAGGCCCGCTGAGCTGGAGCATAGCAGACCGCCCTGTGTTCCGGCGACAAGATCACTGTGCATCGCGCGCCTGCCGATAGGCGGTGAGATCCACAATTACGGCGCTACGTGGGGCGGAAGCAGGGTGCGCGTGTTTCGCACCCCTCCCGTCCAACACGCGGCCGATCTGGTCGAGCAGCGCCATCACCGGCGGCGGCAGCGGGCCGGTCGAGTACGTGGGGCTCATGTCTCGCTACCTCCCACCAAGCGGAGCGCCCGCTTCGGCTTCGGCTTCGGCTTGGGCTTCGGCCTTGTGAGTTCCTCGCGAAACCGCCGGCCCAGCTCCGCAAAGTGCTCGATCAACGGCCCCTCGTGCCGGGCAGCCTGCCGGGCCAGTTCAACCGCCGAATCGAGGTTGTTTTGCTTGAGAAGAATGGCGAGCTCCTTCATCTGCTTGAGGAGATCGTCGTTGGCGGCCTTCTCCTGGGGGGTTTGCGGCGGCATCGGCGGCGCCGTCAGGTAGGTGTCCGCGTCCGCGGCTCCGGCTTGCTGCTGTCTGGGAGGTTTCATGCCACCTCTCCCGCGATGCGGATTACATCGTTGAGCAGGTCCATAGCCCACTCAGCCGACATGAGCTCCAGTTCTTCGCTGCCGTCGGGCGACCGGGCCTCTGCCTTCGCGGCGCGTGCCTTGGCAGCCAGGCCGACGATCGTGACAGGCGCGCGCTCGGTTACCTCCCAGGCGGCATTCTCGTAGGCCTGCCAGAGCCTATCGTAATCCGGCGTGCCGGCGGCCTCATTGCAAGCGGCTCGGGCGGCTTCGAAGTGGCGGCAGGCCGCGATGAGCGCCGCGTCTGGGTGCGGCGGCGACTGGTCTTGACTGTAAGAAGTTACAGTCTCGCTCTCGACCTTTTCGAGCGGTCGCAGGCTGATCGCCAACGGCGCGCCGAAGCTGCACCGCAAACCTATCTGAAAACCGTTATCAGATAGCATCTGGGGACTTTCCCCAGATGCGGTGTCGGCCATCTGGCTAATTCCGCCAGATAGTATCTGGAAACGGTTGCCAGATATGGTGTCGGCTATCTGTCGTCCGACGACAGATGCAGGGTCGCTCGGGACAAGGGCGCTCATGCCGCACCGCCCTTCATTGCCAGAAGATATTCGATCACGGCCATGACCAAGAATTCGTGGTCCTCGGCAGCTTCGGCGAAGGTTTCACCGACCGAGACAACAACGCCTCGGCTGAACCAAACCTTGGCAACCTCCGCCTTAGCCAGGAGCCCGGCCGGGGTTGTAGCCCGCGTGTCGGACAGCCTCTCGACGATCGCCTCCTGGCCCGGCCAGACCACCTCATCGCAGTAGGCGTAGGCTTTGTCGGAAGCGGCGCCGATGGAGGCGCGCATGATCTTGGTCTGGGCTTGGTGCTCGGCCTCCAGCCGGGCGAACTCTTGCGCGTCGGCGATTATGGCGGCGTCGGGGTTAACGGTGGCTGCCGATGCGGTGCCGGCTGCGGCGAGTAGGGCGGCAGATCCGCCCAGGAGTGACCGGCGGTTCATGGCCGCGCCTCTGCGGCTCTTCTGGGCTCAACCATCCCCATGGTGGGGAGGGGTCTTCTTCTCGGCGTGGGCGTGATATGGGCACAGATAGCCATGGCCTCGTTCTCCCTGAACGTGGGTTGCGGTTAGGCCGGGCCAGAGGCTGGAATCCTCTTGCTCGGCCGCTGCTTTCGCGTCATCATAAAATCATGATTAAAGATGACGCGCAATCACAAAATCGGCGAGGTCGGCCACCCACCGGAACGAACCCGTCAGTGGGGGTTCGATTGCCGCCTGATGAGTTGATGGCCGTTGATAATTGGCGCCGCCGTCAGTCCGACATGCCGACCAGGCCACAAGCCATCCGTCGCCTGATCGATTTAGGGCTGAAGGCGGCTAAAGACCCTCAAGCGTGATGCGCAGCATTGTTGAGAGCGGCTTACCATTGCCGAATCGGATTGGCGTGTCAGAGTGCTCGTAATTAATAGCAGTCGCGCGCAGGAACAAAAAATTGACAATTGCTGCATGTTACGTGTCGCCAGAAGGGATAGTATTTGGTGCGGACAGTACTTCGACTTATGTAATCGGCGGCCGCTTACACCATTTCAATTACGGCCAAAAGTTGTTCGAAGTTGGCGAGAATGGAACTTTGGCTGTCGTAACTTGGGGTCTTGGCGGCCTAAACCTTGGAAGCTACAGAACGCTGATTGCTAAATTGGGCGATGCCCTCAAGTTGAAGCCTGCAAAGTCGACGCTAGAAGCCGCGACGCGTTGGGCCGATATGTTTTGGAAAGAGTATTCTACCGCATTGAGCGCGGAGCTCGCCCATTTAGCTCTTCTGCATGCTAAGCCGCCATTTATAGCACTTGTTTCACCTCCAGATCCTGCCTCAAGGACTATGGCGGAGGAGCAAATTTACCATAGCGCTGCGGATAATCTCTACGTGGGGTTCTGCCTGGGCGGTTACGTCCCCGCCGATAGGTCCCCGGAAGCTTACGAGGTGGTTTTTGATCCGCTGCTAGGTAAGCCGGCGCCAAGGAGGCTAATGACCGCCCAGTCTTTCTGGGGCGCTCCTTCCCTCGTTAACCGCCTTATTAAGGGGTGTGCCGACGAAGTTAGAGCACGAATTCTATCTTCCCCGTCATGGAATGGCTCTGCCGCGGAACTTGATGCCCTCATCCAGCCTTCTGCCTTGGCGCATCCGCAGACAGTGCCAATCCGCGAGGCTATTGATTTTACTCACGCGTGCCTTCTCACGACAGTCAAAGCAATGAAGTTTTCGCAGCAGCCCCGCATTTGCGGTGGACCAATTGAGCTGGCAGTGATAACAACCGATCGCCCGTTCAGATGGGTTCAGCACAAAGGCTGGGATGCCTCTTTTCAAGAGGGGTAAGCCATGCCCAGAGTTGACAAAAAAAAGAAGGACGATGCAACTGTGAATATCAACTCAGCGTTGCAGGATTACGCACTGACCTCCGCCGAGTATGTGATATTTGAAGAGGCAACCTCCATTCTCGGCGACCCGCGAATTCGGATCGAGGTCTCCGCCATTCCGGCATCTGAGCATGGGATGATTTTCTCTGATTGGGATTGCCGCGCGTCCTCGCGGGTTTAAGCAGACTGATGTGAAGCTGGGCGTGGATCTGATCGTACAAACCCCGCCCACTCCTCCATCATAGCCCGTCGCCGCTCGAACAGATCTCCCCGCCGGTAGGCCGCCTCCACCTTGTCACGCACCGTGTGCGCCAACGCGGCCTCGGCCATCTCGCCGGGGTAGCTGGTCTGCTCGGCGCACCAGTCGCGGAACGAGCTCCGGAAGCCATGGGTGGTGATGTCATCCCGCTTCATCCGGCGCAGCAGCATGTCGGTCGCCATGTTGCTCAGCGGCCGGCCAGGTCGAGCACCTGGGAACAGGTAGGCCGCCTCACCGTCCTTGGCCGGTCTCAACGGCGCCACCTTCTGCAGCAGCGCCAGGGCTGCCCCGGACAGCGGAACGCGGTGCTCCCTGCCCGCCTTCATCCGCGCGCCGGGGACCGTCCACGCCATCCCGGCCAGGTCGATCTCCCGCCAGGTCGCGCCTAGCACCTCGCCCGAGCGCGCCGCGGTCAGAATGATGAACTGCATGGCGATCGGCGCCAGGCCGGATCGCTTCACGAGCTCGGCCATGAACCCCGCCACCTCGGCATACGGCAGCGCGGCGTGGTGCTTCACTGCGTTGGCCTTGGACCGCTTGCCCATGATCACCGCCATGTGCCCACGCCACCGCGCCGGGTTGTCGCCGGTGCGCCACTCGCGCGCCGTGGCGTAATCCAGAACAGCCTCAACACGTCCCCTCACCCGTGCGGCCGTCTCTGCCTTGACGTTCCAGATTGGTGTCAAGATTTCCGTCACGTGGGAGGTGGTGACCTCGGCGACCGGGAGGCTGCCGATCGTCGGAGCGACGTAGGTGTCCAGGGTGTTGCGCCACTGCTGCCGGTGCTTCACGTTGCGCCAGTGGCCCTCGTGCGCGGTTAGGTAGTCCGTCACCACGTCGCCAAACGTCTTCATTGCCAACGCCTCGGCCTTCGCCTCGACCAGCGCAGCGGCGTGATCGGCGTGTCGCTTCGCCAGTGGATCGCCACCCGCCTTGAACGCTGTCCAATGCTCTTTGGCGGCTGCCCGCGCGGTGGCGAGCGGCACCATATTAGGCCCGCTGGCGGCCCCTAGGCCCATTTCCCGCATCTTACCGGTGCGGACATAGCGGAAGGACCAAAAGCGCGCGCCACTGTCCCGCACCAGCAGGAATAGCCCTCCACCATCGCCGTAACGGCCCGGTTTGGCTGCTCTCACCTGGGCCACTGTTAGCGACTGACCGCGTCTCGGCATCCGTGCCTCCATGGGAATCGAACCCATCATAGCCGCCTAATCCCTTCTAAGATCCCCTCTAAAATTTCTGGCTACCGGCGAAAAGTGGGCGAACGCGGGCGAAGGGCAAAAACTCTCTTTGCAAGCATTTCAACAGTTTATGGCCGGATCAGCGCACGTGGGTGAACGCCGGTGAAGCCCAATTGCGCGGACACCCTCTCCGCCAATTTTTAACCAATTGATATTGCAGCATTGTTGACTTCATAATGCACTGATATGGACCACGGTTCCGGCGGGTTTCCCGTGGATCAGGCTCGTCCACCGGACGGTGAGACCGACTCGGTGCGGGCTCCTGGCCCTAAACCAGCCCGGTGTCTCTGAGGCCGGGTTTTGGCGGTACGACCTCCTTCGCCATCACCGCCCCACTGCAGCGTTCCTGTCCAGAACAGCATCAGGCCCAACCGTTGCCGATCGGGCCTGTGTGCTGCTGTGGCGAGATGGTGCGGTTAGGCGAAGCCGAGGTGGTGGCGCTGCTCTTCCCAGCGCAGCGGCAGCCGGCTGTCGCGCACCAGCTTTTCCGCTGTCATCTCAATCGGCTGGCGGCCGTTGAGGATCATCGCCACGATGTCAGGGGCGAGATAGGCCAACCGCAGCACGCGAACGATGTAGGAACTCGTGACCCCCTCGCCCGCCGCAAGTTCAACCAGGCTGCCTTGCGTACGCACCATCGTATCGTGCAGCGTCCGTGCACGCAGCAGCAGCCTGATCAGCGTGGGATCGGCCGCGCGAAGGTCCGCTGATCCCTCGACGACCAGCCGCATCTCCATGCCGGCGCGTTTGAGGTTCATCGCAACCGGCAAGCTGATGGGCGTTTGCGGCATGCTGGCATCGTCCTGTTCCCGCCCTAGCAGCCGAAGCAGGGTTGGCAGCGTGATCTGCAGCTCCATCACGTCGGGGGCGACGGTAATGCGGTCGAGAACCTCTGCCAGCAGCTTGCGGCGCTCATGCGCGGTGTGCCCGGGCCAAAGGCGGGCGATCTCGGCCGCATGGGTGAGGCAGGCGTATTGATTTTCGGCGTCAGTTAGGGCCGGGGCGATTTCCCGCAGCACGTCAGTCGGCACAGCCAGAAAGCTCAGCAGTCTTTCACAGACGGCCTTCTCCAGATCCGTGGCCGGCAGCCGCATCATTGGGGCGTTGGTCTGGTTGGCCGCACCGGTCTGCAGGTCTTGCGAGACGTAATAACGATAACGGCGACCATTCTTCACGGCATGCGTCGGTGTCAGGCGCCGGCCCTGGACGTCGAACAGCAATCCCGCCAGCAGGCTCGGGCTTTGGGCGCGGGTCTTGTCGGTTTCAGCGATGCGGTTCTGCGCCAGTCGCACCTGCACCGCATCCCAGAGCGCGGCATCGAGGATTGCCTCGTGCTCGCCGGGATAGACGTGGTCGCGATGGGCGACCTCGCCGCGATAAAGCCGGTTCTGCAACATCGTATAGATGGCACCTCGCCCCAACGGCTGGCCACCCCGCATCTTCGGCGAGGCCGCGTTGGGGCGGAGTTTCGACCGAATACCGGCCTCGGCCAGTTCCACCCGCAGCCGATTGACGGAGCCCAGCGCCTGGTAGCGGGTGAAGATGTGCCGCACGGTGTAGGCCTCGGCCGCATTCACCTCCAGCTTGCGATTCGCGACGTCGTAGCCGAGTGGCGCCGCTCCGCCCATCCACATGCCCTTCCGCTTGGACGCCGCTATCTTGTCGCGAATGCGCTCACCCGTGACTTCGCGTTCGAATTGGGCGAACGACAGCAGCATGTTCAGTGTCAGCCGGCCCATAGAGGTGGCGGTGTTGAATTGCTGCGTCACCGAGACAAAGCTGGCGCCTTGGCTATCAAACACGTCGACGATCTTGGCGAAGTCAGCAAGCGAGCGGGTCAGCCGGTCGACCTTGTAGACGATGACAAGATCCACTTTGCCGGCGCGGAGATCGGCCAGCAGAAGCTGCAGCGCCGGCCGGTCCAGCGTGCCACCGGAGATGCCGCCATCGTCATAGGCGGCAGGCAGCAGCACCCAGCCCTCGTGACGCTGGCTGCGAATGAAGGCCTCGCATGCCTCGCGCTGGGCGTGAAGGGAGTTGAACGCCTGCTCCAGTCCTTCTTCAGAGGATTTGCGGGTGTAGATGGCACATCGCCGCAGGGTCGAAGGTGCAGGATGTCGCGCGGTGGGCGAGGCCTTACGCGACATCTTGCACCTCTGTTGTTTGAGCCTTGCTGCGTTTGCGCAGGCCGAAGAAGCGTGGACCGGACCAGTGCGCGCCGGTGATGGTCTGGGCGATGGTCGAGAGAGAGGCGTAGGGTTGGCCTTGATAGTCAAAGCCATCCTCGGTCACGCGGACGGTATAGGTTGCACCGTGCCAGGCCCGCACCAAAACAGTGCCAGGCTTAAGCCGCAGCGGAGGGGTAGCCGATTGCGCCGCCGCCCGCTCGGACCAGGCGGCGAGTTTGCGCTTGGCCGACGGACGCAATCCGCCGAGCGCCTGTTCCTGCAGGCGAAAGGCGATGCCTTGGAGCAGAAGGTCACGGCTGAGATAGCGAGACGGCACGGCACGATAAAGGCGCTGCCATTCGGCCCGCAAGGCTGAGACATCCACCTGGGCCTCCCAGGCGGCAATGCGCAAGTGTGGATCGTCGTAAGCATGGTTCACCGGATCACACCGCATCGGCGGTCTCCGTTGCGGGCGGCAGATCGATACGATAGCGACTGGCTCCGTCGGTCTTGGCACGCATGACGGCGTGACCGGCCTGCCGTAGCCGGGTCAGCGCGGCGCGGGTGGTGTGGGGCAGCCAGTCGAGGTCGGCTGCCAATTCCTCCACAGTGGCACCGCCCGCCGTGCCAAGAAGCGCGATCAGGCGGCCCTGCTTGGTGACGCGGACGCGGTGGGGGACATTGCTTTCGTGTGACGGGTTCGGTGGGGTCATGACTGCCAGTGCGGCCGGGGAGAGATGCAGTGCCCAGGCCTTGCCGGCCTTATCGGTACGCCAAGTCGCCTCCTCGCAGATGGTCGGACGTTCCTCGACAAGGTCGGCTTTTAGCAGGTCACGCAGGAACCGGCTCCGCGTCCGCGGCGGCAGAGCGAGCGCCTCCGGGAGCGGCAGGAGCTCGTGGTCGGGCTGACCGACCGCTTGGTTGAGGGCAAGGCGCTGGTCGTGGCTGAGGCCGTCGAGTAACGGGGCGGGCGCGGTAGTGACCGTCGTGGCGGAAGAAATTTTCGGCATGTGCGGTGCTCCTGAGCGCCCGCATCAGTGCGGGCCTCGCACCACTCAGAGCCCGGGCTTGGCCGGGCTGATCCTCAGGTCGCCAGCGGTGTCCACGCTTTACCTTCGGTGCGACCCAGCAATGCTCGGTTCCGTGCGGAAGTCGAGCGGATTGTGGAAGACATGATAGGGGCGTGATGACACCGTTCACATATCCCAATTTTACTGTCTCTGCCAACCTTGCCAAGGTTGGGGTCAGGGGTTCGATCCCCCTCGCCCGCTCCAGATTTTCTCAAGAAAATCAGATGATTATGACAAGGTCGCGGTAAGGCGGCCTTTGTTGCGCTGAGCCTTGGTGTCCACATGGTGTCCACCAGGCTATGGGGTAGGCGCCACCTGTACGTGGCTTTTTGCCGCCCGCAGAGCCGGAAAGGCGGCTAACCAGGACATGAGCTATAGGCGCTGTGATACCGCGCCGGAGTCGATCGTCGGTAATCCTTCACACCGCACGCACGCCACAGGCCAATCGATAGTAGGTTGTCGTCGGTGATCCAGGCCCTGCCTCCTGCGACACCGGATTATCCTCTCTCCTTGTCGGCCGGTTCTCGCCATTATTGTCGCGGGGCATGCTCGCCGTGGCTCGCCGCCCATTCGGAGGCCCCCCGGCACTGCCCACCGGCGTTCGCAGATCATTTACGGTGTCCACATCTCTCAAAATTCGCAAGCGGCAGACTCGATGGCCGGCGAAATTGGCTAGCGTATCCTCCAGCGCATCCGAGCTTGACCAGCGAACCTGGGCAAACGGGTGCGCTGGGCGTCGCGGACCGAAGCCGACGAGCCAGTAGCCGCCATCTTCCGCGGGACCGAACACCGCATCCGCTCGGCCGAGAGAACGGAATGCGTCTGCCACGTCGTCGGCCGTCGCGTCCGGAATGTCACTGCCGATGATCACCACCCGCCCGCACCGGAACCCCTCACAGGCGCGCTGCATGCGCCTAGCAAGGTCGCCGCGCCCCTGCGGGATGCGCCGGACACCGGGCGGTAGGGGTAGCCACGCGCGATCGGGCGTGAGTGCCACCACGGTGCGGAACCGCCGGTCCTTTGCCAGGTCCCACAGCAGACGCGTCAGGGTCGCGACGTAGAAGCGCAGCGCCGCTCGGGCTCCGATATCCCGCGCCAGCCGCCGCTTCACCGTCCCGAGCCGGGGCGCGCGGGCAAAAACGATCACCGTGTCTTTCATCCGTAAAGCTTCGCGATCAGGCGCGGCGGAACACCACCAAACCAAAGACACAGGCACAGAAGATTGCGCGCCGAGCGGCGATACCAGCCATCCCGCTCCCACCGGCCAGCCGAGGTGAGTGCGACCGCGTCCAATGGCATCAGGCGAGCGCGGCCGAGACGCCGAACCAAATCGACATCCTCCATGAGCGGCAGCGAGCGGATGCCGCCGCAGCGCTCGAGTAGGCTTCGAGCAATCAGCAGGCCCTGATCGCCGTAAGGCAGGCCGAGTGTGCGGCAGCGCCACGCAACCCAATTTTCAAGCCGACGGGCGCGCGGATCGGCGCTATCCAGGGCAAAGCGGAAATATCCTGCGCGAGACGGGTCAGACATGGCGGCAGCTGCAATAGCCCGCCAGCTATCGCCAAGCCGCGTGTCGGCATGCAGCAGGAGCAGCCATTCGCCTCGAGCCGCGGCGATACCACGCGCCAGCTGCGCACCACGCCCGCGCTCGGCGGCCACCACAATCGCGCCCGCTTCTGTCGCAATGTGCGGTGTGTCGTCCGAGCTCCCGCCATCGGCAACAATGACCTCATCTGCCCCAACCACAGAGCGCAGCGAGGCCGGCAGGCAGTGGGCCGCATTGAGTGTTGGAATCACCACCGAAAGCACGAGGCGCCTCCATACGTGCCGGTCGTTCTCGCATTCATCCGCCAGGACCATCAGCGCGCGCTCGCAACGCTCCGACCAGATAGCGGGCTGCCAGCGGCAGCAAGCCGAGGGCGGCGAACGAGAGCAGCACCTGCGGGCTGAGAATGCCGGACATTGACCGGACCTGACCGAGCTGCAGGCCGGCGTTCACGTAGGCGATGGTGGCCGGAAGCATCCCGATCTGACTCACCCAGAAGAACGTAAGAGGGCGCAATACCGTCAGACCCATCAGCAAATTGACGAGAAAGAACGGGATCATGGGGATCAGGCGCATTGCGAAGAGGTAGAAAGCCCCCTCCTTATCGATCCCACGCGACAGCACGGTCATTTTGGCCGCGAAGCGACGTTGCACCATGCCGCGCAGCATCCATCGACTCAGGAGAAACGCCAGGGTTGCACCAATACTTGACGCGAACGACACCAGCACTGTGCCTTCGACCAAACCGAACAACGCCCCGGCGGCGATCGTCAGGATCTCCGCACCGGGCAGTGGCAGAGCGGCGAACCCTACATAAAGAGCCACGAAAATCGCGGCCAATCCGAACGGATGCGCAGCGCCGTAGGTAGACAATTCGCGCTGATGCATGCCCAACGAGGCAAGTGAAAGGAATGACAGAACCCGCACGGCGAGGACCAACAACAGCCCGGCCACCAGGATTGCGAGCACCAATCGCACGATCAGTCGCATGTTCATATTAGGCTGCCCCCGCGCTGGGTGGCTAGAATCGGGTTGTGAGAGCGGTCAGCCACGCAGGGGATGCCTCCACCAGCATCGTCTCCAAAATCTTGTCAAAACCGGTGAGGATCAGCACGGAGACAGTGAGCGACGTGGCGCCGAGCAGGATCTTGCCGGCCTTGCCGACACCCATCATCCGCCCGCGCCAGCGCATCAGCATCTGGCGCGAGAGCCGGCTGACGAGCACGAGGGGCAACGCGGCCCCAAGACCGAAGGCGACCATGACTGCGGCCACGCTGCCGAGGTCGCGTCCCTGAGCGGCGAGCACCGAGGCCGCTCCGAGCGTCGGGCCGACGCATGGGCTCCACACGGCGCCCAGCAGGACGCCGATCGAGAACTGGCCGCCAAGCCCGGATGGAGTGAACCGCTCCATGAACTGGCTCGCTCCATTTCCAAAGCCACTGGTCGCCATGGCGAAGCGCAGTTGCAGTGTACCGCTCAACAACACGATCCCAACCAGCCCGAGCACCACAGCCGCCACGTCGCGCACCACGCCGCCGTCCAGTCCGACCGAGAAGCCAATCGTTGCCACGAATAGACCGATGACAACGAAGGAGGTCACCAGCCCTGCGGCCAATGCCAAGGCGCCAAAGCGATGCGCGGCCCCTGCCGGCGCGAACACCAGCGGCAGCACGGGCAGAACGCAGGGAGACAGGATCGACAGGATGCCGGCCAGGAAGCCGAATCCGAGTACGCTGGCACCCACGCCGGGTCAGCTCCGGCTCTTGTCGAGCAATGCCTTGATCGAGTCAGGATCAGTGTCGCCGACCGAGACCCCCTTGAGGGCCGTGCCATGAAACACGATCAACGTGCTCTGCATGCGTGCGCCCATGGCCCGCACAACATCCTTCTGCGTGTCGAAATCGACATGCAAAATGACCAGATTCGCAAACGCCGGCGTGGCGGCAAGGCTGTCGATGATCGGCTTCTGCTGCGCGCAGGTCGGACACCAGGTCGCGGAGATATCGACCAGGATCGGCTGACCATCGGCCTGCGCAGACTTGAATGCCTGCTCGGTGAACGGCGCGACTGTTGCAGCGACCGCAGAGGCTGCGCCATGCAGCGACATGAAGCCGGCCAGGAGGGCGGCGGGCAGGAAACGGAGAAGTCGCATAGGTGATGTCCCTTTGCTCGAGCGTGCAATATCCGGACGCCCGGCGGGGGCCGCGCATTCCGCGCTCCCTGTACGCCGGGAGCAGCTGAAAGGTTACACTGCGGCCCGTATGACTGGGGGGCGCCGGCCGCGGAGCCTCTCGCTTCCTGGTATCAGCCTGGGCGGCCTATAAGACCGCAACGATGGAATGGCAGGATGGCCGGAGAAGACCCAAGGTGGCGGGAGTGGATGCGGGCGGCCCAACAGGGCGACCGCGTGCTCTATGGCGCGCTGTTGACCGCGGTGATCCGGCCGCTGCGTCGCGCGGCCCGGGCGCGCTGGCCGCGGGCGGACGCCGCTGCGATCGAGGATGCCGTGCAGGAGACGCTGCTCGCGCTGCACAACTCGCGCCACCTCTACGATCCAGAGCGGCCATTCATGCCGTTCCTGTTCGGAATCATGCGCTTTCGCGGCGGTGACGTCATGCGCAGAACGCGCCGCGCGGGAGCGCGGGAGACATCAATCGACGACATACCTGAAACCTCTGACGCCCTCAGGACGGATAGTGATCAGGACAAAGGGCTGGAAGCCGACGCATTGCGGGCCGCAATCGCGCGGTTGCCGGACGGACAGAGACGGGCAATTGAGATGACAAAACTGCAGGAGCTATCGTTGGAGGAAGCGTCGACCGTGAGCGGCATGAGTGTGGCCGCGCTGAAAGTGGCGACGCATCGCGGCGTGCTGGCTCTTCGCAAATTGCTGAACGGATCAAACTGAGATGAAGACCGAACGTCTTGTCGAACGGCTCGCTTCGGAGTTGACGCCCGTCCAGCGCATCGCCAGGCCGGCGACGCGCCTCGCATGGTGGCTGCTGATCTCCGTCCCGGCGGTATGTCTGGTCGTCTGGGCCTTCGGGCTGCGCCCTGATCTTGCCGAGCGTTTGTCCGATCGAGCGTTTCTCGTCGAAGAAGCTGCGGCTCTACTGACTGCGGCGGTCGGCATCTATGCGGCACTTTGCGCCGGCTTGCCCGACCAACCCGGATGGAAGGTGTGGCTGCCGATGGCTCCGATGGCGTTGTGGCTTGGATTTCTCGGACAGCAGTGCCTCGATGTATTCCTCCGGCAGGGGCCGGAAGGTCTGCGGATCACATCCGATGCTATGTGTCTTCCGGCGATCGCAATGGGTGGCCTGATACCCGCGATCGCCATCGTCGTCATGCTGCGCCGCAGCGGCAAATTTCGCACCACGCACGCGTGTCTCTGCGGTGCCATGGGTGCGGCGGCGCTGGGTGCGGCTGCGCTTCGCCTCTTTCACATGGAAGACGCCGCCATCATGGTGATCGTCTGGCAGCTCGGCTCGGTCGCATTGTTCAGCCTGGTCGCTGGTGCGATCAGTAGGATGCTTGTCGATAACCAGCCAGACAGCTTTCTCCACGGAGCGCCGTAACCTTTCCGCTCGATCCCTCCAATTGGGAGTGCGGGTCCGCTTCCGGACCGCAACGCTCAAGGAGAGAGAGTATGGATCGCAGAATGTTCGCTGCCTCGGTGTTTGCCGCCGCGGTGGGCCTCGCCGGCGCAGCGGTAACCGTGACCCCGGCTTCCGCCCAGATGATGACCAAAGATCAGATGATGCAGGTGCAGCAGGCCAACATGGCGCGCGCCAAGAGCGGCCATCTGGTCGCGTGCTACGGCATCAACGCGGTCGCGAAGAACGACTGTGCCGCTGGCGCGCATTCCTGCGCGGGCCAGGCTACCGCGGCGCGTGACACCAAATCCTTCGTGCTGCTGCCCGCAGGCGACTGCGAGAAGATCGCTGGCGGCGCGTTGAAGGCCTCCTGAACAGGAGCGCATCATGGCGGTCGCCCCCCTGACCGCGTGCGATGGCGTCGGTCCGATTCCCCATTCCGCGGGGATCGGACTACGCTTTCCGCATCACGCGGCGTTCCTGGACACCAGGCCCACCGCGGGATGGGTCGAGGTTCATAGCGAGAACTACCTGAACGGCCCGGCGCTCACGGTGCTGGAGGCTTTGCGCGCCGACTACCCAATCTCGTTGCACAGCGTCGGCCTGTCGCTCGGCAGCGCCGAGGGCGTGGATGTCCGCCATCTCGCGCGTATTGCTGACCTTGCTGACCGCATCGATCCCGGACTGATGTCCGAACATCTTGCCTGGGGCGCGGTGGACCACGATTTCTTGGCCGACCTTCTGCCGCTGCCGCTGACCGAGGAAAGCCTCGATGTCGTCTGCCGCAACGTCGATCTCGTTCAAACCGCGCTCAAGCGCCGCATTTTGATGGAGAATCCTTCCACCTACCTCCAGTTCAAACACTCGACCATCCCCGAGCCAGAATTCTTGACCGCCCTCGCCGCGCGAACCGGCTGCGGCTTGATCTGTGACGTCAACAACATCTTTGTCAGCGCGACCAATCATGGATGGGATGCCGCGCAGTATCTGCGGTCGCTGCCGGCCGAAGCCATTGGCGAGTTCCATCTTGGCGGCCACTGCGAGGCCGATACCGACGTGGCGCGGCTGCTGCTCGATACGCATGACCGGGCGGTCGCACCCGCTGTGTGGTTCCTCTTCGAAATGGCTTTACGGGTCATCGGGCCACGGCCCACGCTGATCGAATGGGATGCCGCGATCCCGGCTTTGCCCGTACTGCTCGCGGAGGCGGATCTCGCACAGCGCGCTTTGGCCGACCACACCGCGGGAGGCCGCGATGTCCTCGCTGCTTGAACTCCAGCGCAACTTTCGCGTGGCGCTGCTGGCGGGCACCGATGCGGCGTCGTCGACCGTCATCGGCGGGACATTGGATGCTACAGCTCGCGTGGGCATCTATCGCAACAACATGCTCGGTAACCTAATAGGGGCTCTGCGTTTGACGTTCCCCGCTGTGGAGCGCCTGGTCGGGGCCGATTTCTTTGCTGGCGCCGCCGCTCAGTTTATTTCAGCCACGCCGCCAGAGAGTGCCGATCTCTACGAATATGGCGCGTCGTTCCCGGCCTTCCTCGCCGAGTTCGAGCCTGCCCAGGGCATTGCCTATCTGGCCGACGTGGCGCGGTTAGAATGGGCGGTGAGCCAAGCCTTACATGCGCCATTCGTTCCGGCGCTCACGGCGAGCGCGCTGCCTGGCGTACCCGAGTCGCGGCAGGCTGATCTGCGGTTCACACCGCATCCTTCGCTGTCGCTGCTGGCGCTGGCGTATCCCGCCAAGGCGATCTGGGAGGCTGTGCTGAACGAAGACGCGCAGGCACGTGCAGACAGTCTGACCGCCATTGACATCGCGGCGGCGGGCGATGTCGTGGCCGTCCTACGGGGCAGTGACGGACTGACCCTCCTGACGTTGTCGCCGATCGCCTACGGTCTTGCTTGTGCCCTGACCGGTGGGCGGTCTCTCGCAGACGCGCTCGATCTCGTTCCGATCGAAGATGCCGCACCATTGCTCGGCGGCTTTATCACGCACGGCTTCTTCAGCCGCTGTGACCTGCCGGAACACCTCCCCCAGCAAATCCCAGGATGAAACCGATGAGTATGACCGCAAGCAAGCCTGTGGGCGCCGAAAACGGGCTGATGAAAATGATAGGCTCCATCATCGGACTGTTCGACCGTATTCCCTATTGGCTGATCGCGCTGACGGCTCGCATCGCGCTCGCGCAGGTCTTCTGGAGTTCGGCACAGGCGCATTTGGCCAATTGGGAAACCACGCTCTACATGTTTGGCGACACCTACCAAGTGCCTCTGCTGCCGCCTGATCTGGCGGCCTATCTTGCGGTGGCGATGGAGTTGGCGATGCCGCCGTTGTTGGTGCTGGGATTTGCCACGCGATTTGCGGCACTGGCGCTGTTCGGCATGACCATGGTGATCGAGATTTTCGTGTTTCCGGAGGCGTGGCCGACGCATATCCAATGGGCGGCTATGCAACTTGTGCTCATGGGCCGCGGCGCTGGATCGGTCTCGCTCGATGCACTCATTCAGCGCTGGTTCAAGCAACCAGCATGAACAGGCGGCATGCAAGGGCATCCGCTTCGAAGCTACCAACCTTAAAACTTGTAAGGAATGACTTCATGCAGACGATCACACGGCGGCAGATACTTGGCGCGGGCTCGATGATGGGCTTGGCACCCTTGGCAATGAGCCGGGGTGCGGCCGCGGCACAGACCGGATTGGACCTTCAGTTCATCCTTCATGCCGTGTTCTTTTCAGACGAGACGCATCAGGCCAAGCCGCTCGATCCGCACGCCTTCGTCAAGGATGCAACGGCGCAGGCCGCTGTCGGGCCGCAGAACATTCCGCATGCCGCCGGCTTTCGGCCCGCATTGGTGGCCGGCCCGCTCGATGTCGAGGCGTTCAATGCGCAGGGCAAGAGCCTGGGCTTCACCCTTTCGGACTGGTTCGCCGCCAAGGGTTCCGTGAAGATCACCCCGTCCGGAAATGGCGCGAAGATCGATTGCCAATTTACCCAGTTGCGGCCCAACGGAGTCTATAGCCTGTTCGAAAACCATTTCGATCAGAAGCCAATCGGCTTTACCCCGTCCGATGGTTCCGGGAAAGGCAACAGCTTCACCGCAGACGCAAGCGGCCATGCGGCGATCAGCCTCGTGTCGCCGCGGCCTCTGACTCACGATAACGCCGTTCTGCTGGTCTATCACAGCGACAACCAGACGCACGGCGAGCAGCGCGGCGAAATCGGGGTGACCGCGCATCATCAGATCATCGTGCGTATTCCGGCTTGACGACGGGGCGCGGCACCTGGTCGCGGCCGCGCCGCTACGACCGCAACCTCGTGGTCATCGGCGCCGGCTCGGCCGGTCTGGTCAGCGCCTATCTCGGCGCCGCCTTGCGCGCCGGGGTCACGCTGGTTGAAGGCGACCGCATGGGCGGTGATTGCCTGAACACAGGCTGTGTCCCGTCCAAGGCCATCATCCGCAGCGCCCGCCTTGCCGCCGACAGCCGTCGAGCCGCGTCGTTCGGCCTGTCCGGGCCTGCGCTCGCGGTGGATTTCGCCGCCGTGATGGGCAGGGTGCAGGCCAAGATCGCCGCCATCGCGCCGCATGACTCGGTCGAACGCTTCTCGGCCCTCGGTGTTGACGTGCGGCGTGGCCATGCGCGGATCGTCTCGCCCTGGTGCGTGGAGGTCGATGGCAGCCCGATCACCACCCGCGCGATCGTCATCGCCGCCGGCGCCGAACCGATCGTGCCCGATCTGCCGGGCCTCGCCGAGACTGACTATCTGACCCCTGAAACCTTGTGGCGGCTGCGCAGCCTGCCGTCCCGCCTGCTGGTGCTGGGCGGTGGCCCGATCGGCTGTGAGATGGCACAGGCCTTCGCGCAGTTGGGCAGCCAGGTGACCTTGCTGCAGCAGGCGCCGCGGCTCCTGATGCGCGAGGACGACGAGGTCTCGGCTTTCGTCACCGAAAGGCTGGCGGCGGATGGCGTTCGGATCCTGACTGGCACCAAGGCCGTCGCCATCGAGAGCACCGGCGGCGTCCACGCGTTGCGGATCACGCAGGACGGCGTCGATAGCACAGTGCCGTTCGACGCCATCCTGATCACAATCGGCCGCCGCGCCCGTACGTCAGGCTACGGGCTGGAGGAACTCGAGATTGGCATAACCCCGAAGCAGACGGTGGCGACCAACGCCTTTCTGCAGACTAGCCATCCCAGCATCGTCGCCTGCGGCGACGTGGCCGGCCCTTACCAATTCACCCATGCCGCGGCCTATCAGGCACAGTCGGCGGTGCTGACCGGGTTGTTCGCGCCGTTCTATCGGTCGCGTCCGGACTACACCGTCATGCCAGCCGTGACCTTTACCGATCCCGAGGTCGCGCGGGTCGGGCTGAACGAGCGCGAGGCGAAGGCACAGGGCATCGCCTATGAATGCGTGCGATACGATTTGCACGAACTGGACCGTGCGATAGTCGATGGCGCCACCGAAGGCTTCCTGAAAGTGCTGACGCAGCCAGGCAAGGACCGCATCATCGGGGCGACCATCGTCGGCGCCCATGCTGGTGAAACGCTGGTCGAATTCGCCCTGGCAATGCGGCACGGCATCGGTCTGAAAGGCGTGCTCAACACCGTTCATGCCTATCCGACCTATGCCGAGGCCAATCGGTATGTGGCCGGGGCATGGCGGCGCGCGCACGCCTCTCCCACCGCGCTGGGCCTGCTGGCGCGGTTTCACGCCTGGCGGCGCGGTACTGCCGGCCTATCCACCTTCAATCGCACCGAACAGGGAGCGCCCTCAGCATGAATGTCTCAACGCCGTCCGAAGCACACCCCAGCCCGATGGTCGAGCGCCTGGCCACGATGCAATGGAACCGTTTCCACACCGTTATCGTCCTGCTGTTCGGCATGGGCTGGGCCATGGACGCCTTCGAGGTCACGTTGATCGGCAACGTGCTCGGCGCGTTGAAGGAACGCTTCAACTTGGGTGCCGACGCTATGTCGCTGATACTCGGAGCCTGGTTCGCCGGGCTGATGCTGGGTGCGGCGGGTTTCGGCTATCTGGCCGACCGCTACGGCAGGCGGCGCATCTTTCTCGCCAGCCTGATCCTGTACGGAGTCACCACCCTGGCCGCCGCCTTCGCGCCCAATCTCGCCGCGCTGCTGCTGCTGCGGCTGTTGGCCGGTATTGGCGTGGGCGCGGAGTATTCGGCGATCAACGCGGCTATTTCCGAACTGGTGCCGAGCCGTTCGCGAGGCCGTGCGGCGGCCCTGGTGCTGAATTTCTGGCCGATTGGCAGCCTGTTCGCGGCGTTGCTGTCGTGGCTGGTGCTGTCAGCCCTCCCGCCCGATCTGGGCTGGCGCGTGGTGTTCGGTTTCGGCGGCGTGATCGCGCTGTCCTCGGCCTGGTTCCGTCGCCATTTGCCGGAAAGCCCGCGCTGGCTGGAATCCGTCGGGCGCGACGCCGAGGCAATGGCCATCGTTGTTGGGATCGAAGCCGGGATCACCAACCTGCCGGTTCCCGAACCGACGCCAGTGCATCGCCGCGTCAAGCGCGAGGGGGCGGCGATGATGACGCTGCTGCGCCGCTATCCCGGCCGCCTGGCGCTTGGTGCCTTGCTCGATTTCGCCGAGGCCTCCGGCTATTATGGCTTGTTCGCATTCCTGCCGCTCGTTGTGCTGCCGGCCCTGCATCTCGCGCCGGCGCAATTGCCGGTGTTCTATCTCGCCGGCAGCGTCGGTGCGCTGTTTGGCGGCCTAGCCGCTTCGATGCTGCTGGACCGCTGGGGCCGCTACGCGACGGTCACGTCGTTCTATCTTTTCACGGCGCTGGCAACCGTCGCCCTGGCGTTCGTCACGAATCAGGGGGCCGGCGTGCTGATGCTCGGATTCGCCCTGGTCAATATGCTGGCCACCGGCAGCTGGATCGCGGCCTATCCGACATTCTCGGAGCTGTTCCCGACATCGCTGCGCGCCAGTGGCATCGGCGCCAGTGTGGCGGTGGGGCGGATCGGCGCGATGATCTCGCCGTTCCTGGTGGGCTCGATCGGTGCTCACAGCATGCCGGCCGCGTTGCTGCTGCTCGCCGGGTTTTGGCTGCTTGGCGCCGCGACGATGCAGGTGTGGCGCTGGATGGGCGGGATCGAGGCGAACGGCTTGTCACTAGAGCGCATCGCCCCGGAACAGGTGATTTCCCATGCTTGACAACGCCCGGGCCGATACGCCTACGTTTCCCACCATCGTCACAGACCAGCCTGTCCTGGTGTTCGGCGGTTGCTACAGCAATTTGCAGGCGACGCAGGCATTGCTGGCCGAGGCGCGGCGGCTGGGCGTGCCGCCTGACCGGATGATCTGTACCGGCGACGTCATCGCCTATGGCGCCGATCCGCATGAGACGCTGGCGCTGATCCGCGAGGCCGGCATCGCCACGGTGATGGGCAATTGCGAGGAATCGCTGGCGGAGGATGCTGGAGACTGCGGCTGCGGCTTCACCCCGGGGTCCGCCTGCGACCGCCTCTCCGCCGCATGGTTCAACTATGCCACGAAGCATGTCGATCAGTCCGACCGGCTGTGGATGGCTGCATTGCCGCAACGCATCGACCTGGTGCTGGCTGGACATCGCATCGCGTTGGTGCATGGCGCGCCAAGCCGGATCAACCGGTTCGTCTTCGCGTCAACACCAGGCACGCAGATCGGGGCGGAACTGGCGGTGACCGGCGCGGAAGGCGTGATTGGTGGTCATTGCGGTGTTCCGTTCACCCGCCATATCGATTTGCGCCTGTGGCACAACACCGGGGCGATCGGCATGCCCGCGAACGACGGCACGCCGCGCGGCTGGTTCAGCCTGCTGACGCCCCGCGGGGGACGCATTGAAATCCACCATCTGCCGCTCGACTACGATCACCGTGCCGCCTCACGGGCGATGCGGATCGCCGGCCTGCCCACCGACTACGCCGACACAATGGAGACCGGCATCTGGCCGAGTTTCGACGTTCTGCCGCCGACAGAACAGGCGCTGACCGGACGGCCCCTGGTGTTGGATACGAGCGTGTGGAACCGCGATGCTCCGCCGGCACCGCCCGTGCAGAAGCAGCGCTTCACCGACCCCAAGCGCACGGCGTCGGGCGAGCCGCATGCAAGCGTGGCGCTCGACGGGCTGAACACGCTTTGGTTCAACACTGGCACCTTGTGCAATATCGCCTGCACCGGCTGCTACATCGAGAGCACGCCGCGCAACGACAGGCTGGTGTACTTGGCGCGGGCCGATTTCGACCGGTTCATGGACGAGGCAGCCGTCCGGCATCCCGAGCTCCAGGAGATTGGCTTCACCGGCGGTGAGCCGTTCATGAACCCCGACGCACCGGGCATGATCGAAGCCGCTTTGGCGCGCGGCTATCGGGTGCTGGTGCTGACCAACGCCATGCGCCCGATGCAGCGCCATTTGCCGCTGCTGGGACGGCTGCATGCAGAATACGGCACGCGGCTCGCATTGCGTGTCTCGCTCGATCACTACACGGCCGAGGGCCATGAGCAGGTGCGCGGCGACGGCAGCTTCGCGCCGGCGATGGCCGGCCTGTCATGGCTTGCCAGAAAGGGGTTTGCGCTCGCGGTCGCGGCTCGGTTTGGCGCCGGGGAGACCGAGGTGCCCTTCCGCGACGGCTTCGCCGCGCTGTTTCGCGCGCATGGTCTGATGCTGAACGCGGTTGACCCCGAGCGGCTCGTGCTTTTCCCGGAACTCGCCGATCAAGAGCTTCCGCCCGAGGTGAGCGAGACCTGCTGGCAGGCCCTGCGCAGCCATGGCCGGGCGGTGATGTGTCAGTCTTCCCGCATGGTGGTGCATCGCAAGGGCGAGGCAACGCCGAGGGTCGCCGCATGCACCTTGCTGCCATATGCGCCAGCGTTCGATCTCGGCGCCAGCCTCGCCGAAGCCGTCGGACCGGTCACGCTCAGTCATCCGTACTGTTCACGGTTCTGCGTGTTCGGCGCGGCCTCCTGCTCGGCACATTGACGTGCCAATGGCTGATGCCGGAAGGGAAGGCGTAGATGGACGATCTGCCTGAGCGGGGGATCGGCCGGCGGATGGTGCTCGCCGGAGGCATATTGGGCACCGCCGGTCTGGCAGCGTCGCCTGCATAGGCGGACACGCCGTCGCCGCCATTTTACAGCGATGTCGGGCAGTTCATCCAGTTGCGCCCGAAACTGGCCGCGCCACGCCAGCCGATCCGGACCGCCGGCGGCAGTCTGATCGACTTCGGGGCGTTGGCCGGGAAGGTGGTGATCGTTAATTTCTGGGCAACCTGGTGTGCCCCTTGCGTGCGCGAAATGCCGGCGCTCGACCGTCTGGCGGCGCGCATGCACGACGCTGCGGTGGCTGTGTTGCCGATTGCAATGGATGAAGGGGGGGAGACGGACATTGTTGCATTCTATGCGAAGCACGCCCTCACCCATCTCCCGGTTTTCGTCGATCCGAGTCAGCAGGTCGGCCACCTCGGTCATGGCGGCCATTGGGACCATCTGTTTCCGTTGGCGGCGTTGCCGACGACCTTTCTGATCGATCCGCGAGGCGATGTGTTGGGCTATGTGCCGGGAGCGGCGAAATGGGACTCAGTTCAGGCCAAGGCGCTGATCGCCTGGGCTGCTGCAGGATAACTTTGGTGGGGGATCGTTCATCGCGTCGCTTGCGACGCTGCCCTCGCTTCGCCATCTTGGAGCGAGGATGGCAAGAACACGTAGTTTCGACGAGGACGAGGTCCTGGACCGGGCGATGGCCCTGTTCTGGCGGAAGGGGTTTGAGGCAACCTCGATCGAGGGATTGGTCAGCGTCTCCGGCATCAACCGCGCCAGCATGTATGCGGCCTTTGGCGACAAGCGGCGGCTGTTCCTGGCGGTTCTAGACCACTACCTGGCACGCGTGAATGCGGAGCGCCTTGCCATCCTGTCACAGGGCGGATCTGCCACCGCAGCAATCGCCAGCTTCTTCGGCGCGATCATCACGGCGGCGACGGGACCGGAACGGCATCTGGGTTGCCTGATCACCAATACACTCACCGAGGTCGCGCCGACCGATCCGGAGATCGCGGCCAAGCTGCAATCCAGCCTGCAACGCATCGAGACGGCGTTCGCCGAGACCATCCGCCGAGGGCAGGACATGGGAGAGATCGCGCCCGGCAAGGACGCGCGCGCCCTCGCGCGGTTTTTCGTCGGCATCGCCCAGGGCTTGCGCGTGCTGGCCCGCAGCGGCACGACCGAAGTGACCCTGCGCGACATCGTGGCAACCGCTCTCACCACCGTTGGTTGACGTCCATATGAGCCTGACTGCGCGCTTGAAATTCTGGAACGTTCATTCCATATCAAGCTTATGAGGTCGCGCGATCTTCGACACATGAACGCAAACCCCTTGGAGATATCGATGACAATCAGCGCAATCAGCCCATTGATCCCCCGGCAGCCTGTGCCCGCTCTGTCGGTCGCCACGGTCGGCGGCGGGCAATGGACCCTGGCGGACCAACATCCGGAGCATTTCACCCTGGTCGTCGTCTATCGCGGTCTACATTGCCCGATCTGCGCCGGCTATCTGCGTGATCTTGACTCCAAACTGCCGGAGTTCACGCGCCGCGGCGTGTCCGTGGTGGCGATCAGCAGCGATGACGCGGCGCGGGCCGCGACCGCCAAGGAAAAGTGGAAACTTGGCGCCCTGACGGTTGGCTACGGTCTCGACCTCAACACTGCGCGCCGCTGGGGCCTGTATATCTCCAGTGGCCATGGCAGCACCTCCGCCGGCGTCGAAGAGCCCGCCTTGTTCGTCGAACCGGGGCTGTTCCTGATCCGCGCCGATGGCACCCTGTATTTCGCCTCTGTGCAGACAATGCCGTTCGCTCGGCCGGCCTTCGCCGACATCCTGGGAGCACTGGATTTCGTGATCGCCAAAAACTACCCGGCGCGTGGCGAAGTTCCGGACCCGGTGGTGCAACAGGACGCGGCCTGATGTCACAGCCGCAGTTAATCCGCGCGTGCGTCTTTGACGCCTACGGAACCTTGTTCGATTTCTCCTCTGCGGCATCGGGCTGCAAGGACGAACTGGGCGAGCAAACCAGCGCACTGACGACGCTATGGCGCGACAAGCAGCTGCAATACACGTGGCTTCGATCCCTCCAGGGACGGCATGCCGATTTCTGGCAGGTCACTGGCGACGCCCTGGACTATGCCCTTGAAACGCTCGGTATCGCCAAGCCGGCGCTGCGTCAGCGGCTCATGGATCTGTATCTCACGCTCAGGCCGTTTCCCGAAGTTCCCGACGTGCTGCGACGCCTTCAGGGTGCCGGCGTCAAGACCGCCATCCTGTCGAACGGCACGCCCGCGATGCTGGCTGCGGCGGTCGCCAGCGCGGGCATTGGCAATCTGCTGGATGCGGTGATCTCGGTCGAGGATGTCGGCGTCTTCAAACCACATCCACACGTTTATCAACTTGCATGCGATCGCCTCGGGATCGGCGCCGAGAACATTGCGTTCGCATCTTCCAACGCCTGGGATGCATACGCCGCCTCCGCGTTCGGGATGCGGGTGATCTGGTGCAACCGCTACGGCCAGCGTCCGGAAAGGCTGCCCGGCCAACCTGACCATGAGGTCCGGTCTTTGACCGAACTGCCAGTGCTGATCTGCCCCTAACCGATGAATTATTGAAAACAAAAACGAGAGAAAGAACCGACCATGGCCGTTCGCGAGAAACTGCTCATCAACCTGGTGGTCAAGGCGACCTGCCCGACGCACGCTCCGTACCGACGTCACGGCCGGTGCACATGAGATCGTGATCGACGAGCCGGCATCGAATGGTGGCACGGACCTCGCACCTACGCCCCTCCAGACGTTGGTCGCGTCATTGCTTGGCTGCACCAACGTGATCCTGAATAAGCTTGCGGCGCGCGACGACGTCTCAATCCACGGGCTGGACTTGAAGGCAGACGCGATACTCGACCGTCGCGGCACGACGTTGCAGGAGGAAGTGGCTGTCCCATTCCCGAAGATCGACCTTACGATCTCGTTTGCGACAGATGCAGAGCCTGACCGGATCCAACGGCTCAAGGCAGATCTTGGGAGGTTCTGCCCGGTCTCAAAAATCCTTCGGCAATCCGGCACCCAAATTGAGGAAACCTGGCAGGTGACGCACCGGTAGATTCACCTGCTCTGTTCGACCAGCCAAAGGACGCACGGTATGTGGAATGAAACCCCGCCATTCATATCAACGAGGCGTACGGAACTGCGTCTGAAGATCGACCTCGGTCCGATCAATGTAAAGCCGACTGCGGAACGCTTGGCTGGCCACGGCTATCTCGCGCTTCTCAAAAACCTCAGAGTCTATCCGGGATCATAGTGTGACCTGGCATAGCTTTCGGACCATGATACGGATGGATGCCCAGCGGAGGAATGCGCGGGCATTGCTGTTGAGGCATTCCCAATCTTTGGCCAGGCGGCGGCATCGGTTTAGCCAGCCGATGG
>JANXSM010000048.1 GCA_025352665.1 Rhodospirillales bacterium
CACGAGCTTCAGACCCCCTTTTTTGCCCGCCGCATGTTGGTGCGCCCGGACAATAGTGGAGTCGATCATGATATATTCGAAGTCCGGATCATCGGCCATCGCTGCGAATAACCGATCCCAGACGCCATCCTTGGACCACCGGGAAAAACGGACGAAGGTGCTGTTCCAATTACCAAAAACGTCTGGTAAATCGCGCCAGGGAACACCCGTCCGAGCGAGCCAGAGGACGGCCTCCACAAACAGACGATTGTTCACACCGGTTCGACCAGGGTCACTTGGCTTGCCGGGTAAGTGCGGACGCATCCGCTCCCACTGGTGGTCCTTCAGTAACAGCCGAACTGATGTCATCCAACGCTCCCCAAAAGGAGCTTGAATCAGATTTCAGACCGAGCCGGAATCCCAAATGTCAACGCACGCTAAGCCGTTCGGGCATTCCGACACCATTTTCTTCAGCGCCCACCTGGGCTTGGTCCTCGGTGCCGATGGCACTTGACTTGCCCGGCCGGCCTTGCCTCCGTGGGGTTGGCCAGATCGTCGAAATCGGCACCCACACTACCCGGTCACTCAGAACGGCCCGTACGCCCGCCCCGCCGCCGCGCAGTTCATAGTGGCCTAGCCAGACCCCATTGCAGCCAATGGCGCATCTGCCTCCGCGCGGCACCCTTGCGCGCCGATCAAACCGATCGTCACATGCGATTAGTCCGCAGTGCCAATGCAGCAGATTGTAGCGTCGAGGCCGCGGTCGGCGAAGGGTTTGACAGCCGACGGCACCAACAAAGGAAATACCATGTCCCCGCTCCGCCGTTCGCTCATCGTAGTCCTGCTCGGGACTGCGACCCTGGGTGCTTTACTCAAGCTGCCGGCAACAGCACACGAGATCGTCGACCCGTCGGTCAAACGCACACCCCGAGACGGCACGGTGCGCCTCTACGGCGCCGGCGGCCCGGACACCGCGTTCAAGAAAGTGGCGCAGGCGTTCACCGCGCAAACCGGCATCAAGGTCGAGATAACCGGCGGCCCGGAGCCCACCTGGTCGCGAAAGGCCCAGGCCGACGCCGATATCCTCTGGGGCACGGCTGAGGAAGACATCACCGCCCTGCTCGAGACCTACTCCAACTTCGCCTTCGCGGACGTCATGCCGATCTACATACGACCGGCAATCATTGCCGTTCGAAAGGGCAACCCGAAAAGCATTCACGGTTTCGACGATCTGCTTAAGCCAGGCATGAAGATTGTCGTTACCGAAGGGGCGGGTGTCGCCAACACCTCCGGCACGGGCACGTGGGAAGACGTCGCGGGTCGTACCGGCAGCCTCGATGACGTCAAACGTTTCCGCAGCAACATCGTGGGATTTGGCAAGGGCAGTGGGCCAAGCTTTCAGATGTTCGTCTCCAAGCAGGCGGATGCGTGGATCACTTGGCCGGACTGGCCCATCACCCATTCGGACGTGGCGGAGATCGTCGAACTGTCCGAGCAGCGTCGCATCTGGCGCGATGTGAACGTGGTGGTCGCCCCGGACGCGGACCCCGCATCGAGGCGTTTTCTCGAATTTCTCAGCAGCGGCCCCGGCGCAGAAATCATGAAGACGGAGGGATGGGTTCGCTGAGAGCCACAGCGCTTCTACGGTTTTCCGGGGCAAAGTGTATTACGGCGCGGAGTATCATTGATGCGCCCGAGCATGCCGGCTGGCGCCTCGGGCGCCGGCTGGTTCTTTGCGAACTGGGCAGCCTGCGCCACGGTCACTGGGATCGTCGCCGCCGCGCTGCGTTGGGTTGGGTTCTTCCAGGGTGACGGCAAATCCCTCATCAAAAAACTACCGCGGCTTCGAGTAGAATCAGTTGGCGAACCGCAATACCGAGGGCGAAGGCCAGATGCGTCCATCTCAGACATCGGACCGCGCTGGGCAGTTGGTTCCTGTATGGGATCTGGGAGTTCGGGTCTTCCATTGGATTCTGGTCTGCAGCGTTCTGGGATCGGCCGCCACCGGTTTCATCGTCGGTCGAACCGCACTGAGCTGGCATCTGATCGCAGGCGAAGCGATGATCGTCGCGTTGGGCTGGCGCGGTGTCTGGGGCATGCTGGGATCTCGCTTTGCCCGGTTCGCCAGCTTCGCCTATCGGCCACATACCGTGATCCATCATCTGCGAGAGCTGCGGGACCGGGATGTCGAGCGCCATCTTGGGCATAATCCGCTGGGCGCCATGATGGTGTTTGCCTTTCTCGGCGTGCTTTCGGCCATCGCCGTGACGGGTGTCATCGCCCTTGGTGGAATGCTGAAGCAGGGCCCTGCCCACGCGTTTCTGTCCTATGCAACGGGCATTCAGGCGTTGCAATGGCACAATCTGCTCGCCTATCTCGTGCTGGCAATGATCTGCCTCCATCTGGCGGGCGTGGCCTATGAAAGCTGGCGAGGGCACGAGAACCTCGTCGCCGCCATGATCACCGGCGACAAGGCGGGCCTCGTCGAAGAGGCGTCGGTGGTACCTGTTCGCGCCCACCCGCTTGGCGCGTTGGCAACAGGATTGGTTGCCGTCACCCTCGGCGTGAGCACCGTCGTCCAGCTCTCCGGCAGGCCGGCCCCTCTGGTGCCTCCGGTCGTCACTGACCCAGTTTTCGCAGAGCAATGCGGCGCGTGCCATTTGGCGTTTCCGGCCAACCTGGCTCCCGCCTCCACGTGGGCACAAATTTTTCAAGATCTGCAACATCATTTCGGTGCCAATGCCAGCCTGGCGCCGGATCAGGTGGCAACGGCCCGCCATTGGCTTGCTGCCAACTCGGCCGAGCACTGGGACACGCTTCCATCGCACATCCTGCGCACACCTGCACCGGATGGAAGTTTGCGGATCACCGATTCGCCTGGGTGGCGCGCCCGGCACCATGCGATCACCGCATCGACCTTCGCCGCAAAGCCGATCTATCGATCCAGCAATTGCGTCGCCTGTCATGCCGATGCCGCCTCCGGCATGTTCGCGCCTCAAAACATCGCGATCCCGCCGCTCAAGGGACCCAACTCGCCCGCTCCCTGACCGCAGAGCAAAGTTCGGAGTATGCGCGTGAATGCGTCACAAAATCCACCTCCAGGCCGTTTTGGCATCCCGCGGCGCTGACATCATGAAGATGGAGACTGGGTCCGTTTAAACTCTGCCCTCGTCGACAACGGCGATACTTTGAGACTGGCGAGGTAGGTCACGATGGCGGGGAGGTCCGCGTCGTCGATCGGTGCCTTGTAGATCTTCACCATTTTCATGACTCCGCCCGTCCATTCGGCGCGGGTGAGGGCCGGTTGATTGAGGATCATTCCCGGCGTGTGGCAAGACATGCAGTTGCCGGCCATGAGGTCGGCACCTGGGCCCGCCTGTGCTTCTTCGGCGGCGATCCTGGCCAGCAGCGTTTTCATGTAAAGCGGTGTCTGGTACGGGGCAGGAGCAGCCACCACTGTGGGGCCAGACAAAACCTTGATGAGAAACTGGCCGACGACGGCAATACCTGCGGTAGCGGTGGACATCGAATTCATGAGCGTGTCCTTCGTTTGCGCTGAAATCAGCCAAGCTTGAGTGTGACGACGCGCTCGATCACGTTGCGCATGAAGCCGCCGCCGTTCCAGTTTGGCTCCATCGGCTACATGATCTGCCGCGTGTTTGTGCAGCGAACGGGTGGCGTCAGAATGCCGGACGCGGGGGCTGTTGCATCGGCCGTCCATTGGCGGAAGCTGTAGGCGCCTTCATCCCGTCCTAGCGTCGCTGCTTGCCAGGTGGCACCCGCATCAACGGAAGTCTCCACGGCCGACACGCCACAATCCCCACCCATCGCGATGCCGCGTAGCGGCACGCGAGCGCCGGGTTTTACCTTGGTGGCTGAGGTAACGTTGGTAAAGAACGATCGCGGCACCATCCGATTGATCGGCTCGACCGGGAAGCCGGTCTGGCAAGGCTTTACGTCAGCATGTGGGGTTTTGGGAATGAGGTAGGCGCTCTTCATTCAGAAGCTGTCATCCGGCAGCAGCTCACATCGCGGCGCACGGCTGAGCGTCTATGTTCAGCCGATGGAAGTGAACAGCGAAGAGTTTCACTGTACGTCCCGAGAAGGCGTTCAGACGGTCTTTTGGTCCCGCAAAAATCTCGCGATAGCCGTGACCGATCGGGTGACGCAGGGGGAGCTGATGTCGGTGACGCAGACGGTGCAGCGGGAGATCGGGTCGCCCGCCGTACCTTGAGCCAAGCCTGTCGTGTTAGCTGATGTGCAGCATGTGGATGAGGCCCAGGCTAATTGCGGCCAGCCCCAGGAGCGACAGCGTGACCGCCGCCGTTACCCGGCCACCCGCTTTCGCCACCACCTTGAGATCGGTGCCCAGGCCCAAGGCCGCCATCGAGATGACCGTCAGTAGGTTGGCCACCGTGGCGATGGGCGCCAGAGTGACGTGTGGCACGAGATCGGCGTAGCGGAGTGCGGCCAGGGCCAGGAAACCCAAGATGAACCACGGCACCAGCTTGTGAAGCGGAAGGCGGCCGGGCTGCGGGCGATCACCGGTAGTTACGCGCGGTGCGGCTTCGTCGGTCTCATCGCGCATTCGCCTTGTCAGCAGCGACAGGCATAGCACGACCGGGCCCAGCATCAGCACACGCACGAGTTTTACCAGTGTGCCCATGTGCACGGCTGCGGCCCCGAGCGGCGCCGTGGCAGCCAACACCTGCGGCACGGCATAGACGGTGAGGCCAGCGAATACGCCGTATTGAAGATCGGTGAGGTGCAGCAGGGCCGGTAGCAGCGGCAGCGCCAGCACGGCGATCACGCCCAGCACCGCGGTGAAGGCAATTGAGGCAGCAACGTCTTCGCCGTCGGCACCGATCACCGGGGCCACGGCTGCAATCGCTGAGTTGCCACAGATCGAGTTGCCGCAGGCCACCAAGGTCGCCATACGGTGAGGCAGGCCGAGCGCCCGGCCGATGCCGTAGCTGATGCCGATGGCAAGCACGACGACCCCTGCGATCCCGGCCAGCAGCCACGGCCCGGCGGCCACAATCGCCCGCGCGCTGACTGAGGCGCCCAGCAGAAGCACGGCGATTTCCAACAACGTCTTGGCACTGAAGTTGATGCCGGCGAACCAGCGTGCGCCAGGCGTCCAGGCGGTGCGCACCGCGGTGCCGACAAGGATCGCCAGCACCAGCGCCTCGAGCCAGGTGCCGCCCAGCGTCGCCGCTTCGAAGTGCTCCAGCGCTGTCGCGGCGAAAGTCACGCCGATGCAGAGCATAACGCCAGGTATCAGATCACAAAGCTGGCGCAGAACGCCGCCGGGCCGCAAGCCCGTCGGGCCAGTCTGCAGGGTTGGGGGATTTTGGATCATCGCAGTTGTCATCAGATCGGACATGAAAGCCTCGTTCGTCGATATACGAACCATGCGACGACGCTGCTGCGCGATCCAACGCAGGCATCCGATCAATCCGATCGTATGGAGAGATTGATCGGAGAGGGATCGATTATGCAGTCCTCACCATCAGCGTCATTGGCGATCGGTTCGAGCGATTTTGTGCGTTGGATATCTCATACCAACCCGTCTTGAGGTTGACACATAAAGGATGTGTCAACGGCGATTTGGCATGACTCACATTTTGCGCGCCGCCGCCGGCCAGCCCGGCGCGTGAT
>JANXSM010000075.1 GCA_025352665.1 Rhodospirillales bacterium
CTCTCCGCCGCCGCCGCCGTGGCCGCCGTCGCCCTGCCGGAGCGCGAGCCGCATCCGGGCGCCTTCTACGCCTTCGAGGCCCTGACGTCCGCGCTCACCCTGCCCGACATCTGGCCCGCCGTGTTCGTGCGCTTCGAGGCCGGCCTGCTGCAGGACCTGGGCTTCGGTCTCGACCTCTCCAAATGCGCCGCCACCGGCCAGTTGGACGACCTGATCTATGTGAGCCCCCGCACCGGCCGCGCCGTCTGCCGAGAAGCTGGCGAGCCCTACAAGGACAAGCTCCTCACCCTGCCGCCCTTCCTGCTTTCGTCCCAGTCGGGCCTGTCGCCGGGGGACGTGAAGGCGGGGCTGGATCTCACAGTCCATTTCCTGGAGCTCTTCGTCTTCCACCCCATGAACCGCCCGGTCCCCCCGGCGCGGCTGTGGCTGATCGACAAGCTGGGGGATGCGGGGCGGCTATAGTCAGGCCGACAGCGCCCGCAGCTCCGCCTGCTGCTTGCGCGTCAGCTTGGCGCAGACCAGGTCATAGGACTGGCCGATCAGCCGTTCGATCTCGTCCAGCGGCACGTCGGCGTCCAGGTCGACGCTGATCCAGAAGCGCCGGTCCAGATGCGACCGGTGGCCGACTCCGGCATATTGTTCCTTCAGGATCTCGGCCAGGTGCGGGTCGCATTTCACGATGACGTTCGGCGTGCGGGTCACGGTCAGGATGGCGAACATCTTGTGCATGACCTTGTAGATCACTACGCCGGGCGGGTTGGGCAGCCGCGCGCCCAGGGCGCCCGACGTCGCCTCAAGGACGGCCTGCACGGCGGCGGTGTTTTCGCTGAGGCTCACGGTCCGACCCCCTGGTGGTGACCTGAACCCTATCGATCGCGCGGCCGGATGGGCAAGCCCGGCGGGGCGAAGGTTTGCCCTGACGCCCGATCTGCGGCTAAGCTCCACCCCATGGCTCGCACCACGCAGCAACAGCAGCAGACCCAAAGTCGCACCAGCGGCGGGGCGGGACTGTGCGCGGGCGGGACCGGATGATGTTCATCCGCTGAACTGATCCAAGAGCCAGACCTCAAGAGCCCCGCCCCCCGGCGGGGCTTTTTGCATTTCCACACCTGGAGAAAACCTCATGTCCGACCTTCCGCTGTTCCTCAAATCGTTCGGTGTCGGCCTGGCCGTCGCCGCCCCGGTGGGCCCGATGAGCCTGCTCACCATGCGCCGAACCCTGACGCGGGGCTGGCGGCCGGGCCTCGCCACCGGCCTCGGCATCGCCGCCGGCGACGCTACCTTCGCCGCCGTGGCGGCCCTGGGCCTGGCGGGGCTGTCGGCCTTCATGCTGGCCCACCAGAAGCCCCTGCACCTGGCGGCGGGCTTGTTCCTGCTCTGGCTGGGGCTGAAGAGCTTCTGGCGCCGGGCGTCGGACGAGGCGGCCCAGACGCCGGAAACCGGCTCGCTGGCGGCGACGGCCACGGGCGCCTGGCTGCTCACCCTGACCAACCCGCCGACCATCATCATGTTCGCCGCCGTGTTCGCCGCGCTCGCCCCAGCGGGCGGCCTCACCGCGGTGGGCGCGGCCCAGACGGTCGGCGGCGTCTTCGCCGGCTCGCTGATCTGGTGGTGCGCGGTGGTTAGCGCGGTCGGCGCCGCGCGGCACGCGGTGGGGCCGCGCGCCAGGCTGTGGATCGATCGGGCCTCCGGCGCGGTCCTGGCGCTGTTCGGCGTGGCGGAAGTTCGCAGGCCCGTCTAAACGACGCCCCCGTCCGCGACGAAGGCCTCAGCGCCGTCTAGAACGGACCGTTCGTTCCCAGCTCTGATTCGATATGGCCAAGCACATCCCTCCGCCGTCCTCTGGCGACGGCGACCGCATCATCGACGAACCGCTGTCCGAGGCCCTGTCCCGGCGCTACCTGGCCTATGCCCTGTCGGTCATCACAGACCGGGCCCTGCCGGACGTGCGCGATGGGCTGAAGCCGGTTCACCGCCGCATCGTTTACGCCATGCAGCAGCTGCGGCTGGACCCTACCGCCGGGTTCAAGAAATGCGCCCGCATCGTCGGCGACGTCATGGGCAAGTTCCATCCGCACGGCGATAGCTCGATCTACGAGGCAATGGTCCGGCTCGCCCAGGATTTCGCCTCGCGCTACCCGCTGGTCGAGGGCCAGGGCAATTTTGGCAACATCGACGGCGATAACGCCGCCGCGATGCGGTACACCGAGAGTCGGATGACCGAGGTCGCCCGCGCGCTGCTGGCCGGTATCGACGAAGACGCCGTGGATTTCCGACCGACATATGACGGGGAGGAAAGCGAGCCGGTGGTGCTGCCGGGTGGGTTCCCGAACCTGCTCGCCAATGGGGCCGCGGGGATTGCGGTCGGCATGGCGACCTCCATCCCGCCGCACAACGTGGGGGAGGTGTGTGCCGCCGCGATCGCCATGGTAATCGATCCCGAAATCACCACTGCGGCCTTGCTCGAGCATATGCCCGGTCCGGACTTCCCCACCGGCGGCATCATGATCGAAGAAAAGGCGTCGCTGCTGCAGGCCTATGAGACTGGCCGCGGCGGGTTTCGTGTGCGGGCAAAATGGGAGGTGGAGAAGGGGCGGATGGGCGTGTGGTCCATCGTGGTCACCGAAATCCCTTACCAGGTGCAAAAGGCGCGGCTGATCGAGCAGATTGCCCAGTTGCTCGAGGACAAGAAGCTCCCCTTGCTCGGCGACATCAGAGACGAAAGCACCGAGACGGTGCGCCTGGTGCTGGAGCCCAAGACACGCGGGGTCGAGCCCGAAGTGCTGATGGAGACGCTGTTCCGCGCAACGGCGCTCGAAAGTCGCTTCCCGCTCAACATGAACGTGTTGACCGCAGACCGCACCCCACGCGTGCTCGGGCTGAAGGAGGTGCTGCGCCAGTGGCTCGATCATCGTCACGAGGTGCTGATACGCCGCAGCCGCTACCGCTTGGCCGCCATCGACCGCCGGCTTGAGATCCTTGAGGGCTTCATCAAGGTCTATCTCAACCTTGATGAAGTCATCCGCATCATCCGCTTCGAGGACGAGCCGAAGCGCGAGCTGATGGCGATCTTCAAGCTGAGCGACATGCAGGCTGAGGCCATCCTCAACATGCGCCTGCGCTCCCTGCGCAAGCTCGAGGAAATGGAAATCCGCGAGGAACATGCCAAGCTCTCGGCGGAGCGCAACGGCCTGCACGAACTACTCGCCGATGAGACGCGTCGCTGGGCGCGGATTGCGGACGAGCTGGCTGAGACCCGTCGTAATTTCGGCTCCGGCCCGCTCGGCGATCGTCGCACTTATCTCGGGGATGTCCCGGCGATCATCGATGTCTCCATGGAGGCCTTTGTCGAGCGCGAGGTGATCACCGTGATCCTTTCCGACAAGGGCTGGATACGCGCCGTCAAAGGCAGCGTGGCGGATCCGTCCGAGCTGAAGTTCAAGGAAGGCGACCGGCTGCGGCTGCTGATCCCCTGCGATACCACACATAAACTGTGTCTCTTCGCCACCAACGGCCGCGCCTACACGATCAAGGCCGCTGACATTCCGCGTGGCCGCGGCGACGGGCAGCCAGTGCGTCTGCTCGCGGATCTCGCCGATGGCGACGAGGTGGTGCGGTTGTTCGTACATCGCGACGGCATCAGGCTGCTGGTGGCCAGCAAGGCGGGCAGGGGCTTCATCGTCGCCTCCGACGAATTGGCGGCCGAGAAGCGCACTGGCAAGCAGGTTCTGAACGTGAAAACCGGTGAGGAAGCGGCATTCTGTGTCGAAGCGATCGTCGACCATGTTGCGGCCGTGGGCGACAACCGCAAACTGCTGGTATTCCCGCTGGAGCAGGTGCCGGAAATGCAGCGCGGCCAGGGCGTGATCCTGCAACGCTACAAGGATGGCGGCATGGCCGACGTGAAACTGTTCAGCCTCGCCGACGGGCTCACCTGGCGGCTCGGTGACAAACAACGCACAGAGAACAAGCTTACCGAGTGGCTCGGAGAGCGCGGTGGCGCCGGCAAGATGGTGCCAAACGGCTTCCCAAGGTCGGGCCGCTTCTCATGATCGCCCTGGACCCCGGCGCCGAGCGCGCCATCCTGGCCGCAGCAACCTCGCTGGAGGGGGAGACCGAGACGCTGTTGGCACGCCTGGTGCGTCACAAGAGTACGCTGGGGCAGGAGCAATCCTGCCTAGCAGAGATGGAAACCGTGTATCGCGAAATCGGTCTCGATCCGTTTCGCGTGACGGTGGACCCGACGGCGCTGGCCGATCACCCGGGCTTCTCGCCCCCCCTCATCGACTACGCCGGCCGCGATCCGGTGGCAGCGTTGCATCGGCCGCGCGAAACCATCGGCCGCAGCCTGATGCTGCAGGGCCATATCGACGTGGTGCCCGAAGGGGCCGCCGAGCTATGGACCACACCGCCGTTCGAGCCCAGCATCCGTAACGGTCGCATGTACGGCCGAGGCGCCGCGGATATGAAGGCCGGCGTCGCTGCCATCATCACGGCATTCCACGCGCTGAAGCGCGCCGGGTTGCAGCCGGCCGCCAATGTGCAGTTCGCTTCGGTGATTGAGGAGGAGTGCACTGGCAACGGTGCGCTCGCCGTCATGCAGGCACTGGACAAGCCGGATGCCTGTCTCATCCCCGAGCCTGGTCCCGGCTATCCGGCACTGTACGTGGCAGAGGTCGGCGTTGTATGGGCCTGGGTGCGTGTCATCGGCAAACCCGTACATGTTCGCGAGATGCACGCGGGGATCAACGCGATCGAAGCGGCCATTTCGATCGCGGCGAGCTTCAAGGTCTACGAGGCCCAGCAGAACCGGGCCGAACTGCGCCACCCCGTCTTTGCCTCCGATAACCACCCGATCAACATCAACCTTGGCAATTTCGAAGGCGGCGAGTGGAACAGCTCGGTGCCGACCACCGCCCGGTTCGGGCTTCGCGTGGGGGTTATGATCGGCCAGTCCTGCCGCAGCGTGGCCGCTGACATCGAACGCATCGTGGCCGAAGCGGCGTTGCGGCTTCGCCTTCCGGAGGGGCACGCCCACGTCACATTTGAGGGTTTCATGGCAGATGGGTGCGTGTTTCCGGCGAGCCAGCCGATCAGCCGGGCGGTGGCATCCGTTCACCATCGGGTGTTCGGCGAACCCTTGCGCGAATATGCCGCAAGTGGGCTGACCGACGCGAGGCATTACGCGCTCTACCAGCACACCCAAGCCACGTGCTACGGACCAGACAGCGATGCGATCCACGGCATCGACGAAAGCGTCGGCCTCGCCTCGCTGCATGGCGTCACCCGGGCCCTGGCCCTGCTGATCGCCGGTTGGTGCGGGGTCGAACGGGCCTGACCGTTAGGGGGGCGAACGCATGGATGTCGAAACGCCCGATCCGGCCGACGCCTGGTGGTTTGACCCGCGCCACTATCGTGAGATCGCTGGGATGGCAGGGTTTTTCGATGTGCCCGACGAACCCAAGGGTGCGCTTGCCCATTGGCTCTCGCAGGGCAAGGCCGCGCGCCTTGTCCCGCTCGCCGATTTCGACGAAGCGTTCTACCAGGATCGGTACGCCGACGTGCGCGGCAGTGGGCTGTTCGGCTTCACCCATTTCATCCAACACGGACTTGCGGAGGGTCGCGCCCCCAATTCGTGGTTCAAGGCCGTTGCCGCACGAAACCATGAAGTTCCACCGTTTTCCGACTATGTGCGCCACGGCAGACCCGCCGGACAGGCGCCCCAGGCGCTGCAGGACAGCATGTCGCTTGGCGAATACGACCAGTTATTGGCCGCCGCCCGCGCCCTCGGTCGCACGCAGCCGGTGCCGCACCTGCAACTCTTGCTCGCTATGCTGCTGCCGGCTGCCTATGACGGCGCCGGCGAGTTGGACCGCACTGCCTCTCGGTGGAAGCGAGAGGCCCACTTCCTGGAAATCGGTCTGAAACGCGGCGATCCGATCGGACCGCTGTTCGACCGCGATTTCTACCGCCGCCAAGCTCTGCGTGCCGGATTGCCGAAAGGAGCCGATCTCGCACCGCTGTTGCATTTTGCCCATCATGGCGTAGCCGCTCGCGTCGTGCCCACCCCGATGTTCGACGCGGACTGGTATCTGCGCCAGGACCCTGGCCTTGCTGAGACCGGTCAATGGGGCTTTGCACATTACCTTATGCATGGTGTTGCAGAAGACCGAAAGCCGGGCGGCGGCACATACGGACGGCTTATGCTGGGCGGTGCGCCTGGTTCTCGGGGCCAGCTTCGGCTGATGCTCGAAGCTGGCGTGGCGCCGCTTGATGGTGCAGCCGAGCAGGGCGAACTGTTCGGGCTGCTGCGCGATACTGGACGGACCATGACGAAGCGCCTGCACTCGCCGCTGCTGGCCGACCTCGTCGCTCGCGCCAGGACGCATGAACCCGCCATCATGGCGCCGGCCGATGTCGACCCGACAATCATCGCACCATTCAATGATCCCCTGTGGCGCGGGGCCAGAACGGTGCAGGCGAAACTCGGCAAAGACCACTACGAATTCGTCGCCTGTATTGGCGCCTCGGCCGCAGCGACGGCGCTGGCCGGTAGGGTTTTGTCTGCTATCCGGCGCCTTCAGCCAGGCGCCGACATTCTATGGCTGAGCACCGAGGCAGGGGCGGAACTGGTCGATCCTGGTTTCGAGAGGCTTGAGTTCGCGGGCGAACTCGGTCCGTCCCAAACCGAGATGCTGCTGTGCGCCACGCTCCGGCGCAGGGCCGCGCGCCACGTGCTCAGCATTGGCAGCGATCTCGGCTGGCGCACCCTGCGCCGTTTCGGCCCTCGTCTTGCCGATCTACGCCAGTTGCATCTGTGCCTGCCCGCGACGCGCAGCGGTTCTTGCGCGTCGCGGGAGGCGACCACCGATCCAGCCTGGCAGTACGGGGCCACCGCTGCGATCTTTACCAGCGTGCTGGTCCAGGATGCGTCGCTATGCCGCACCCTGCTCCACCGCTACCAGCCGCCGGCCGCCTTGGCGCGGCGTCTGCACCTGCTACCGGCTGCCGACGACGATCTCGCCACAATGCTGCAGGATGTGTTTTCACCGGCATACCCGGGCAATTGCGCATGATCGATGTCACCGTCGTGGTCACCGCTCATCGGGAAGGTCTGTTACTGGCCCCAGCACTGGCCGGCCTGGCCGAGGCCGTCGCGCATGCGCGTCGCCACTACCTGGCAATCGATGTAACGATCGTGCTGGACCGGGCCGACCGATTGACCCAGGAGGTCGCGAATAGATCGGACCTCGCACCGTCCACACGTCTGCTGATCGACGCCGGTGACCCCGCCAGCGCCCGCAATGCGGGGGTTGCGGTCGCGGCCGGCCGCTTTGTCAGCTTTCTCGATGGCGACGATGTATGGGGCTATAACTGGCTTACCGCTGCCTACGCTTTCTGTGTGGCGCCCGATCGCGACGATGTGGTGGCGCATTCCGAACTGAACCTGATGTTCGGCGACGAAACTGCGCTGTGGTGGCACCCCGATTCCGCCGATCCACGCTCCGATCCGCTCGCCCAGGGCACCGCCAATCAATGGGACGCGATGTGTTTCACTGGGCGCGACCTGCTGCAGAAGTATCCATTTCGGCGCAACGACGTGACGGCCGGCTACGGTCACGAGGACTGGGACTGGAACAATCGAACGTTGCAGGCGGGAGTGGTCCACCGTCCAGTACCCGGTACGGTTCACTTCAAACGTGTACGTAGCGGATCACAAAGTGCCCTGTGCAGTGCAGGCGATGTTATCGTCCGTCCGAGCCGGTTGATCGCTGTCTGACAGCGGCATGCAGCACATTACGTGTGCAGGGGAATTGGATTATCGATCCTTATTAATGGTATTCATCGCTATGCTGCACATGCGATAGGGTCGTGCAGGCAGGTGCGAAATGAGGCCCACGACTATGAATTTGCAAACTGACACCTGCCAGCAACTCGCGGGCTTCATTGATGGGATTGACGCCGATCGTGTGTGGGGGTGGGTGACCGATCGCTCCCGCCCCTTCAACCCGGTCGAACTCAGCGTGCTCGTGGACGGCGAACTCCTGGCTCATGTCACTGCCGACCAGCGCCGCGCCGATGTCACCAGCACCGGAATCTCCGCCGAGCGCGTCGGCTTCAGCTTTCTGTTGCCGCGCGGGCTGATGGACGGGCAGGCGCACCGGTTGAGCTTCACCCGAGCTGACGGTGTGCCGGTGCAGCTTGATAACGCAAAGGCCCTGGGCCGCAGCGAATGGGAGTTCTGCTTCGAGCGACCCGCCGAGGCGACCGCCGAAAGCCATCGTCCCGACAGCGAGGATGCTGGCAGCTTCGAAGGAAATCTCGACACAATCGATGCTGATTCGGTGCGAGGTTGGGCGATAATCCATGGCAGCAGCATTCCCTGCCACCTCTACCTCATCATCGACGGTGGTCTGCCCTGTGCCAGCGTGATCTGCGACACGCCCCGACCAGATGTGTTCTCCGCCGGCTACACTCGCGAGCAGGTGGGCTTTTCCGTGGCAGTCCCAGACCGCTTCCACGACGACATGCCGCATGAGTTAGAATTCTGCACCGCCAGTGGCGCCGTGGTGCCTATGGGCGACGGCTCACACCATCTGCGGTCGCGCTGGGCCTTCCGATTCCCCCGCCGTGGCTTCCATGGCACCGTTAACGGCATGGGCCACGGCGCGATCAATGGCTGGGTGTTCGCGTTCGACCGCGTCGTCGGCATGAAAACCGGCGGGCAGGACGTGCTGGTCACCGCCGCCGGGCAACCGGTGGCCCTGCTGCGCGCCGATCAGTTTCGCCCGGACGTGGCGGAGATCTACGACTGCGAGCCCAATTGCGGCTTTTCCTTCGTGCCGCCACCAGAGACCGTCACCGGCCAGGTTGTCACCTACCGCTTCACCATCGTGCCGGCCGGGGTCGAGCTGCAGGGCAGCCCGCTCAGTGTCGAATTTCCGGATGCTGGCCTGCGCGAGCGCCTTCTCGCCATGCTGTCCACCATCGACACGGTGTTCACCCAGGCCTGGCATCTGAAGCAGCAGATCAAAAGCCTGATCCCGCTCGAAGCCTATAACCTGCACAATTACCATGCCTGGGCGACGCGCTATCAGGCGCTGATCGCCGAGGTGTTCGCACCACCGGCCGCACAGGTGCCGCTGCCGGGAGGGCCAGACCACGTGGACCTGGCCACCCTCGTCAGCGTTATCTGCCCGACCTATCGCCCGCGGCCGAAGGATTTTATCGCAGCCGTCGAGTCGGTGCGGGCGCAGACCCATCGTAACTGGGAACTCATCATCGTGGATGACGCCAGCGGATCACCGGAGCTTGAGACGCTGATCGAGGATTTTTGCCGAACCGATCCGCGTATCCGTAAAATCATGCTCAAGAACAACGACGGCATCAGCAACGCCACCAACAAAGGCATTGCAAAGGCGCGTGGCGCCTATGTCGCCTTCTTCGACCACGACGACCTGATGGTGAATGCCGCCCTCGAACTGATGCTGGCCCGCGCACGCGAAACCGGTGCCGAGATGCTGTATTGCGATGAGGATAAAATCGACGACAGCGGCACATTCAGCGAACCGCATTTCAAGGCGGCCTGGAATCACCGGCTGATGCTGGCGGTGAATTACGTGTGCCACCTACTGTTCGTCCGCCGCGACAAGTTGCTTGAGGCCGGGCCGCTGCGCTCGGACTACGACGGAGCACAGGACCACGACCTGGTGCTGCGCCTGTCCGAGGTGATCGCCTCCGAGGCGATCGTGCACGTGCCGGAGGTGCTTTACCATTGGCGCAAAACTCCCACCTCGACGGCCCAGTCCGGTGCCACCAAAACCTACGCGGTCGACGCCGGCAGCCGCGCCATTGCCGACCATCTCGCCCGCCGCGGCATCAAGGCGGTCGTCGAGGCGCCGCTACGCTCGACGCTGTACGACGTGGTCTGGCAGTTCGAGCAGCAGCCCAAGGTCTCGATCATCATCCCGTATCGCGAACAGATCGAGATGACGCAGCACTGCATCGACCAGTTGCTGGGGCAGACCGACTACAAGAATTACGAAATCGTGCTGGTCGATAATTTCTCGACATCGCCGGAAGCCACCGCCTTCGCCCAGCGCTACGCGCACGACCAGCAGGTGCGCATTCTCAAGGTGCCCGAGAAATTCAACTACTCGCGTATCAACAACCTCGCAGTCGCTAAGACGGACAGCCCGTTCCTGCTGTTCCTCAACAACGATGTGGTGGTGGACCAGCGCGACTGGCTGACCATTCTGGTCGGCGAGGCGCTGGCTGACAGCCGCGTCGGCATCGTCGGCGCCAGGCTGCTATATCCCAACGGCTTCATCCAGCATGGCGGCGTGGTGCTCGGCGTCGGCGGCATCGCCGATCACGCGCACCACGGCCTGTCCCGCCAAGACCTGGGCTACATGGCGCTCGCCGTCAGCGCGCACGAGGTCTCGGCCGTGACGGCTGCCATGCTGCTGTGCCGCAGAGAGGCCTTCGAAGCCGTCGGCGGTTTCGACGAGGAGCATCTGCAGGTCGCGTTCAACGACGTCGACCTCTGCCTCAAGGTAGGCCAGGCTGGCTGGCGGATCATCTACGCGCCGCGCTGTGTCGCCGAACACGGCGAAAGCATGAGCCGCGGCAGCGACATGGCGCCGGAGAAGGCCGCGCGGTTCTTCGACGAGAACCAGCGGATGACGGAGCGCTGGGGCGAACTTCTGGACAACGACCCTTTCTATCCACGGGCGTTCTCGAAGCGAACTGGTTTATACAGAGATCTGGAGGCCCCGAGGCTTGCCTTCGATTCCGGCGCAAGCCGATAGGTCGCCCGGATCACCTTTACCAGCAACGCGACCGGAGCCGATGGCACTAGAGCAATATCGCCTGAGGTTGAACGAACTGCGTGATAACATTGTTCGTCAAAACAAAAGACTAGAGCCTGATCGCTTTGTCTATCAGAAGCGATCAGGCTCTAGAAATTTACAGGGAGTCGACCATGCGTGTTGCATGCGTGAATATGCAGAAAAATGAAGATCACTGCTTGGCCCCCTGGGTGCAGTATCATGGATACCTCTTTGGTTTCGAAAATATCTTTATCATTGATCACAACTCCAACTCTCCCAAGACCCTGGAGACCCTCGAACGCCTCGAACGTAGTGGAGTTAGTGTTACCCGCTTGACGGAGAACGATGATTACAAAAACAAGGGCGCTTTCGTCGCCGCGGAAATCCATAGGATCGAGGCAACGGATAAATATGATTTTGTCTTTCCTATCGATTGTGACGAATTTCTTTTTATGCGAGACGGGCAGAACAAGCCAACCTGTTCACGAAGTGAAATATTTCGATATCTGGAAACATTCCAAGGTTATCTTGGGCGACTAATTATTAAAGAAAATTTTCTCCATATACTTGGTCACGCAGGGTACTACTGGGCGTTACCTTATCAGAAAGTTTTCTTTTCAGGCGGAAATTGTCTCTCGCTCGACCATGGGTCCCACATTGGCCAAGCACGCCATTCGGAAGAATCACTTGTGACGAGGATGGCGTATGCCCACTTTCACTTTAAACCATATGAAATTAATCGAGAACTCAGCCGTGAAAAGCTGAGGCCATTTGTCGACGTTGACGATTTACTTGCTTTGGAGAGGTTTGACGGTCCGGGCACACATCTGAAACATCACTTATTGAATACAAGAGAGGTTTACTATTCTACATTCAGAGTTGATCATAATGCAGCCTATTTTTCTGAATTAAATAAGCTTTTTGAGCTATTGAATATTGATCCAAATTTCTCAGCATGTGATACCAGCCCACCTTGATGCTGACTCTTCCAGCATCAAGGTGGGCTGGTATCGCGCGCCGGGCTGGCCGGCGGCGGCGGCGCGCAAAATATGACTGATGCCAAATCGCCGTTGACACATCCTTCATGTGTCAACCTCAAGGCGGGTTGGTATGAGTGAGTAGAAAATATATCTGCGTAATAAATTAAATTACATTAAACTTTTCACTTATAACCCACGGGAGCGCGGGCGACTCCATTGGACTTATGACACAAAGGTACAGCAAGTAGAAAAATGCTGGAGCGACGTCGTCAAAGATTTTTTCTATTTTACCAAAGTCCCGATGGGGATTTGATCGGCCAGTGCTTTGTCAAGAGTGTCCGACGTCACACTCGATGCAGCCGGGGCCGTCGATGGCGAGATCATAAAGGGGCGGGCTTCCATACCGATCTGGAGGCATCACCATGATTGTGTGTCGACCTAAGGACGGTCCACACCGATACGCGAAATCAGAATTCATAATCATCTCGATGCCCCACAACGCGCCCAGTCGTCCGCGTTCATGGCATCAACGGACATGATTGATTGGAAAGCCATTTGCCAGGAGACTTCGGGAACCATTCTAGCTGACTTAGCCAGCAATCATCGTTTCCTGATTGGCTTTATCGTGAGACTCTACCAGCTCCTGCCACCGCCCGCTCACCAGCACCTCGCTCGGCCGGAACCGCGACTTATAGGACATTTTGCGGCTCTCGCTTACCCAGTAGCCAAGATATACATGCGGCAGCCCCAGCAGCCGCGCGCGTTCGATCAGCCACAGGATGGTGAACGTTCCGAGCGAGCGGCGTTCGAGTTCGGGCAGGAAGAAGGAATAGACGGCGGACAGCCCGTCGCCGAGACGGTCGGTCAGGCATACGCCGACCAGCATGTCGTCGGCGTCGCGAAATTCGACCAAGAAGGTCTCGATCGGGGTGTCTTCCACCATGGCGCGGTAGTCGTAGAAGCTCATCGTGGCCATATCGCCGTCGCCGTGGCGGGCCTGTTGGTAGCGTTGGAACAGCTGATACTGCTCGGCGGTGGCGCGGGCCGGCACGTCGTAGCCCTCAAGCCCTGGGTTGGCTTTCAACACGCGACGCAGACCGCGGTCTGGCCTGAAGCGGGCGACTGGGATGCGAATTGGCACGCAGGCGTTGCAGCCGGGGCAAACTGGAGCGTAGGCGATGTTGTGGCTGCGGCGAAAACCTGCGCGGGACAGGCGGTCGTGCAGCGGTTCGGCGTCCGGCCCGGTGATTTCTGTGACGACTTTTCGCTCCGTCCGTCCCGGCAGGTACGGGCAGGGCAGGGGGGCGGTGGTGTAGAAGAACTGGGGGCGGCGCGGTGGCTTGTAGCTCATGCGGCGGGTTGGCTCCCCGGGAAATACGCGGCTGGACACTTGGCGCGCGTGTTCATTGTCTTACACCCTGCATGGTCCAGCGTGGCGCAGGATCCGTCAACAGGTCGAACAACGCGCGCTTGCGCACCACCACCAGGCCGGACAACAGGTCGTGCAGCAAACGACGGCGCTTGGTGACCAGGGCCAGCAGGACAAGGATCCACATAGCCGGCGCCGTTACGACATAGACGATGGCACAGATCAGCGCCTGCGGCACGCTCGGCGGCATCAGCGTCTCATTGTCAGCCACCGCGAGGCCGCAGGCGGCTTGGCCCGGGGTTGCGTGCAGCGGGCTTGCCAGCGAGATGACGTAATAGACAAACGGCACCACCGGCAGCACCACCATCAGCGACCAGCCCAGGCCGAGGGTGACCACGCCGAGCGCTATAATCACCATCCATAGGGCCATCAGCAAAAACGCCTGTAATACAAGGTCGAGCAACCAAGCGAACACGCGGCGGGAGATCACGCCCCGTGTCAGCATGTCGTCCTGCAGTACCGAATGGACAGGCGTGGCGGCGCAGCTCATGGGGTCAACCTTATTCTGGTAGAGATGAATGAAGGGTTAGGTCCAAGCATGATACTGCCGCCATCGCGCCACGGACGCACGAAATTCCGTGCCAGCGGGCTTGCGATATCGCCGGATTGTCCGGGTGCGATCATGAACAGGCTTCGATCGAGGTCGGCGAGGTCGTAGACGCCGCGAAACGACGCACCATGCACGCTCTCGAAGGTGGCAAGACGCAGGCCACCACGCCCGACTGTGGAGTCAGATCCGTTCTGTTCGATCCGCACCGTGGTGAGCGGACCGAGCAGCGGGATCTGGCCAAACAGCGGGTGCGCGAACACAGCCTGGTGGGCGTCGCCCCAGCGCCAATGGCTGCGATCGGCGCCGAAGCGGGTGGTGAGCTCCGCCATTGCCTCGGCATAGGCGCTGGTCAGCAGCGGCGTACAGTCGCTACCGCACAGGGTCTGACCGGAGTCTATGGCCGCGCGGACAAAATCAGGCCAGGGTGCCACCGCCGCCCGCGCACTCGGGGGAACGCCAAGCTTTTGCAGCACATCCTCGTAGAAGCGGATCATCCAGGCATTGAAGACCAGCGGCTCGGCCCGATCAACGGTCATGCGGCCGTCCCAATCGGCGAACACCGGGTTGAGCCTGGCTGCCGCCAGCGCTTCGCGCAGCCGGGGCAGCAGGTCCACGGCGGCGAGGTCCATTGCGTCGGATTGCATACCGGCGAAATCGGTGGCGGTTGGATGCTTGGTGGCGTCCAGCATGGCGCGAATGCGTCGCGCCCGGGTGTCGCTGAACCAGGTTGTGCCGAGGGGAGACGGGAAATCGGCCGGGGCGATGCGCTCGTTGGCGTTGACGAGCCGGCCGCTGGCAGGCGCCACCAGATGCGGCAATGCCTCGCCTTGCGCCCAGCCGATCCAGTCCTGGCTGCCGTCGTCGCCACGCGCAACGGTGGCGCCGTCGCCGGAACGACGCAACGGCACGCGGCCGGTGACGAAGGATCCGATGGTCGAAGCGTCGGCCACCAGCAGGTTCTGCACCGGCGAGGTGATGCGCGCCGCGGCAGCCCCGGCCTCGGCGACGTTGCTGGCCCGGTTGAGCGCCAGAAGACCGTCGGCAGCGGTGTCGCCGGGCGCGAGATTGGCCATGGCGAGCGACAACATTGGGCCGTCGCGCCCGGTGAGATCGCTGATCAAAGGCCCATGATGTGTCTCACGTACCGTCATAGTCTCGTCGGCATGTCCACGAACGTGGATTGTCTCGATGCGTGAGGCGAACAGACGCGGGCCTTGCTCGGTCAGATAACCATCGGCGGCAGGGGTTTCTCGGAACAGGTCCTGCACGTCGGCGCCGGTGGTGGTGAAAGTCCAGGCGATCTTCTCGTTGTGGCCGATCACCAGGAACGGCACGCCCGGCGCGGTGGCACCCGCTCGTACGCCGTTCGGCAGATCGATGCGGGCCAGGTACCACACGCCCGGCAGGCCGAAGGCCAGGTGCGGATCGCCGGCCAACAGCGGTTTTCCGGTGGCGCTATGGGCGCCGTCGACCGCCCATTCGTTGCTGGCACTGGCGGGCAGGGTGAACGGCTCGGGAAAGCGGGGCAGGGCCTCGGCCAACCGGGCGAGGGCTGCGGCCTCGCCCGGATGCAGCCTCGCATCCACTCGAGCCATGGGCTGAGCAGGCCAAAGTGCGTCGATCTGCGCAGGGCTGAGATGGGCGGACAGTTGCAATCGGGCCAGTTCCTGCTGCCAGTTGCCAGAGAGATACAGCCCCATGGTCTTCGCCCACAGCAGGCAGTCGGCCGCCTGCCAGGGCCGCGGCGCGCCGAGCACTACGAATTCCAGGGCGGAAAGCCGGCCGTGCGCCGAAAGCCAAGCGTTCACGCCGGTGGCGTAGCTTTCCAGCATGGCGCGGGTGTCGGGGTCGAGGGCGGCCAAATCGGCCTCGGCCCGCTGGCGCACGCCGAGCAGGCGCGCCATGCGGTCGAGCCGCAAGGTGGCGGGACCGACGATTTCGCTCAGCTCGCCGCGGGCGGCGCGGCGCATCAGGTCCATCTGAAAGAGCCGCTCGCGCGCATGCAAGAAGCCGAGCGCTGCTGCGGCATCGCGCTCGGTCTGGGCGTGAATGCGCGGCACGCCGTCGCCGTCAAGACTGATGTCGACGGGAGCCGACAGGCCCGCGATCTGCAGGTTCGTATCACCGCCCGGCAGCGTCAGCCACACCACGCCCCCGACCACGGCGATGGCCGCCAGCACGAGAACGCCGAGCAGGCCGACCAGCCAGCGCAGGAGACGAAAGAATGATCGCATGGTCACCAGATGGTCTGAACCGGGCCGGAAGGAAAGGGCCGTCTTGTGGCGGTTTCGCGGCCCTGTCTAACGTTGCGCGAGGTTCACCATCATCAGGAGGCGGGTATGGCACAGCGACCGGAGTTCAGTGGCGCGTTGTTCGAACAGGGCCTGGCCAAGCGCCGTGCCGTGGCGGGCGACCCTTATGTGGACGCAGCACTCGACCGTGCCGACGACTTCACCGCCGATTTGCAAAAGCTGGTGACGGAGGCGGCCTGGGGCCTGGTCTGGACCCGCCCGGGCCTTGCGGCATCGCAGCGCTCGATCGTCACCGTGTCGATCCTGATCGCGCTGGGGCGCTCGCATGAGCTGAAAACCCATCTGCGCGGGGCGCTCAACAACGGACTCAGCCGCGACGAGATCAAGGAGGTCCTGCTGCACGCCTGCATCTATGCCGGGTTCCCGGCGGGGCTCGAAGCCTTTCGCGTTGCCTCCGAGCTGTTCGGCGAAATCGATGGTGGCTGAGCCTTCGCTCTCGGAGCTGCGGGTGGCCGACGAGGGTTTCCTCGTTGCCTCCATGATCGAGCGCTGTCCCAAGACGATGATGGTGCGCGAGCTGGTGCGCAACGCCATCGAGGCCGCCGGCTCCGCCGCACCAGGCGGGCGGCGGGTGGAGATCGGCACGGCCTTGATCGACGGCATCGCCAAGCTGCGTATCTGGAACACCGGCACCGGGCTGACGGCGGCCGAGCTGCACCGAATGTGCGACATCGCCAGCTCGATCGGTAAGCCGCATGGGTTGGACGGCAATTTCGGCATGGGCGCCAAGGTCGCCTCGCTGCCCTCCAACCAACGCGGCATGCACTACCGCTCGTGCCGTCAGGGTGTGGTGCATGAGGTGGTGCTGGCCAAGCAGGGCGGGGTCTATGGAAGGCTGATCCGCAACGGTCGCGACGTGGCTGACGTGACGGCGCTGGCCTTGCGCGAGGGGCGCGACCTCCGCTGCGACTGGACCGAGGTCGTGCTGATGGGCAACCACGAGATCCAGGACACTGCGGCCGACCCCTACTGCGGCGATCCGCATTCGCCGGCCGACTGGCTGCAGCGCGCCTTGTCTGCCCGCTTCTTCCGCCTGCCCGAAGGTATTGAGCTGATCCTGTTGGATGGATCGGCCTTCGTGCCGGTGGCCCCAGCTTGACCGGGGTTTGCGCGACACAGCGTGGTGCCGCTGCCGGACGGCACTAGGCTGCACTACCTGCATGACCCGAGCGGACGAAACGGAGCCGCCGGCGTCGTTCACCGCGACGAGATCTACGACATGCGCGAGGACGGAGCCTGGGTGTTCCACGCCCCGCAATTCGGCATTCCCTTCGGCGCCCGCCAGATCAGCGTGTTCGTCGAACTGGCGGACACGCACCCGGTGCGCCCCGATGGCTACCGCCAGTTCTTGCGTTGGCGCGACAGCCACCAGCATCATGTCGAGGCGCCGCAATTCGCAAAGGCGGTGGCGACGCACCGGCCGGACTGGCTGCTCACCTTGGTCGAGAGCCTGTCGCCAGATGCCCGCCAGACCGACGCGGTGCGCGACGAACTCGCCGATCTGTTGCAGCGCTTGCGCATTCGCCGAACCCGCCCGCGCCCGACGACGCCGATCACCGTCATCGTGCCGGCACCCGCGCAGATCATCCTCGGCCCGCCGCCGCCGCCGGTCTTCGATGCCGAGCCGCCGCCCGAGATCGTGCCGCTGCGCGACCTCGATGATATCGCCGAGCGCGGGCTTGCCGGTCGCGGCGGTCGGTTTTACCTCCAGACGCACCAGTTGTTCGTCAACATGCGTCACCTTGCGGCATCAGCCATGGCCCAGGCGCTGGTGCACCATTTCGCCACACAACCCGACCAAGAACGCGTTCGCAGCTTAGCGACCGAATTCGCCGACGCGGCCCTGGTGCGCCGGATCGGCCGCAGCCTGGTGCATGCCATGGCCTGGCGCGACGAAGGCCACGCGGCGCCGTTCGCGGGCTGGGAGATCGAACAGGCGGTGAATGTGCCAGCACTTTCCCTCGCAGCCGAGGATTACGCGGGCTCGATGCCGGCCGCGGTTTCCGCTATGGAAAAGGCGCTTGCTGTACCGCCCCTCCGCCGCCGCCGCCACGTCCTGCCGCGCATGGCCCAACCGGGCGAGGTGTCGCGTCCGCCGCCGCGGACCAATCGGGCGCTGGTCGCCCTGCTGACTCTGCGTGCCACACGGCGCTGACCCGCTATGGCTTCGGTTTTTGATGTAAATCAAAGCGGTGCGGCCGAACAGATGGTTGTTTGCCGGCATCGGATAACGAACCGATGTCGGAAGGACCCCCCTCTATGAATTCCCAGTTTCGGCTTTTCGTTGCGGCAGTATTGACGCTCGGCAGCGTCGGCACGGCCGTCGCCCAGGCACCGCCGGCTCCCGTTCCTGACGGTAAAGCCCCCGTTGGCAAGCAGGCGGGTACCGTGATGGTGCGGGTGCGCATGATCGATGTTGTGCCGCTGGTCAGCTCCAGTTCGATTTCCGCCATCGGGGGCAAGGTCGCGGTGGGCGATGCGTTGGCCCCCGAGGTCGACCTCTCCTATTTCTTCACCGACAACATCGCCGCCGAGCTGATCGCCGCGACCACTCGCCATACTGTCTCGGCGCATGACACGGCGATCGGCAGCGCTACGCTGGGCCAGACCTGGGTGCTGCCACCGACGCTCACGGTGCAGTATCACTTCAACCCGCACGGTGCGATCAGCCCCTACTTCGGTGCGGGCCTCAATGTCACCTTCTTCTATAGCGGCACGTCGTCGAGCCCGCTGGTGAACCGGCTGACGTTGGAGAACAGCGTGGGTCCTGTGCTGCAGGCTGGTGTCGACTGGAACATGACAGGCCACTGGTTCGCCAACGTCGACGTGAAGCAGATCTTCCTGAGCACCACAGCCCATATCAACAGCGGGGCGATCAAGGCGAAGGTGGCGCTGGATCCGACGGTGATTGGTTTTGGCGTCGGTTATCGCTTCTAATATTCTCACTCATAAAGTCCGAAGGCTCAGGGGCAATTTCGAAATACTGCTGCACACAACCGATCTGCCGCACCTCGCCGTCGCCATGCTGGAGCGCGCGCTGACCAGTGCCGAGAAGGGCGGACGCCTGACCCACCAATTGCCGGTCTTCGCCCGGTATGACGTGACGCAGCTGCGGCGGGTCGATCAGAACGCGTTTCTCGAGAGCATCGTCGAGATCAGCACCCAGGCGCATCGCAAAGCTGGACTGAACTATACGTTGATCTCCGTCATCGATAACGACGTCGGCATGACCCCCGAGGTGGCCGCGGAGACCTTGGAGCCGTTTTTTACCACCCGCAACATGGCTGTCGCATCAGGGCTCGGGCTGTCGCAGGTCTATGGTTTGGCCACAAGCGCCGGGGCCTCGCGCGCATCCGCAGCACGCGAGGCGACGGAACGGTGGTGGAAGCCCTGCTGCCGGTCGCCGCTGCAAAAACGGAGTAACCAATAACCTATGTTGGATCCGCTCGCAGCCGTTGAAGTTTATAAGTCAGAGGCGGTAATTAGGGCGAGGCGATCGTTCATGCGGTTTCGTGAACTGGACGGATTGCGCGGCATCGCCTGCCTCGTCGTGCTTTTCGACCATGTCATCGTGTCAAGCATCCCGGTGGCGGATTTCCAGTTCCGCGGCGCCTGGCGGTTAAGCCAGTGGTTGGTCGGCGGTGTCGATCTGTTTTTTGTGCTGTCGGGCTTCCTGATCGGCGGCATCCTGCTCGACCACAGGAATGCCGCCAACTACTTCCGCGTATTCTGGATCCGCCGCATCGGCCGCATCATGCCGGTTTACTATCTGCTGTTTGCCAGTTTCTGCATCATGCTGCTGATCCGCCCCTGGTTCGCGGCACCCTGGCTTGAGGATTACCTGCTGAAAAATCCGATGCCCGTCTGGACCTATGGGCTATTTGTGCAGAATTTTGCGCAGTCGATCGACGGTGGCGACGGCGGTGCGCGCTGGGTTGCCAGTACCTGGTCGCTGGGGATCGAGGAGCAGTTCTACCTGTTGCTGCCTGTGCTGGTGTATCTGCTCAATCGTCGACGGCTGTTGCTGCTGGCAATTGCCTGCATTTTCGCAGCACCGGTGGTGCGCGGATATCTCTGGCAGGCTAGCGGCTCGTTGTTTACCGGTTATTTTCTGCTGCCCGGGCGGATGGATTCTCTGATGTTCGGCTTCCTGGCAGCGCTCGTCCTGCGTCATGCGCCGACGCTGGCCTGGTGCCGGCGATTTCGCGTCGGGCTCGACCTCGCGAGCCTCGCGGTGTTCGCAGCGCTGAACACGACGCTGATCGGAGGCAGTTCGCCCTCCGCATCCTTTGTAATCCGCAGTATGGATTTCAGCTTTCGCGCGGCCTTCTTCGCCTATCTGGTGCTACGGGTGTTCCTGGTGGATGAGACAGCGATCTATAGGCAGCTGCTCGGCAGCCGGGTGCTGGTGTTCTTCGGGCTCATATCCTACGCGCTATACATGTATCACCCGGCTATCAACGGGCTGTTGTTTGGCATGATACTGGGCACCGCCCCGGTCATCGCGACACCGGTCGAGGCGGTGGTCGCTGGTGCCATTGTTGTCGTTTCGATCGCCCTCGCGTGGCTTTCCACGCGGTATTTTGAAATGCCCATCCGCCGGCTGGCCGCACGGGCCGCCTACAGCGAAAAGCGGCCTGCAAGACATGTGCAGGCCGCCGCGTTTCAGTAGTCGCAGTTTTCGAGCTGTTCCCACCAATCGAACCCCATCGCCTTCACGATGCGGCTGTTGATGACCATGATGCGCGCCTCGCCGTCACTGGTGCTGGAATGCTGGTGGGCTTAGTACGGTGGGATGTAGACGAAATCGCCCACGGTCCATTCGAACTTCTTCGGCTCGGCCTCTCATTCGAATTCGATCGTTTCGGTACAATCGAACTTCACGTCCCATTGCAGATCGTAGCCGCTGCCCTCGATGACGTAGAACACCTCCTCCGACAAATGGCGGTGCTTGCCGCTCTTTTTACCTGGTGGAATGAAATGCATGTAGATGTCGAGGTACATCTCCTTGGTGTTCATCTGCTCGTTGATCACGTGCTTGATGAGGCCGTCGGGCGAGCGTTCCAGCGGCATCTGGCTGGATTTTACCACGTTCAGAAATCCGTCGTAATCCTGCCGGAACTTGGCCGACTGTTTCAGCGCTTCGGAGTAGAAATCGACATATTCGACGTCCGCATGCGCGCGATCGCGCTCGGCTTTGTCGATGATACGTTCAAGACCCATGGTTGTTCTCTCTATTGGTCAGAAGGTGGATGCGCGCCTGTCTCAGAGCTCGGGCGGAGGGGTGTAGTTCTCCTGGCCCGGTGTTGGGGTCTTGGGCGGGTAGGCCACCACCTTCTGGAAAACCATATGCATGAACAGGAACAGCGGCTTCGCCTTCATGATCAGCACGATGCCCTCATTGTCGGGTCGTCGTTGAAATGCTGGTGCACGCAGCCATTCTCGACGATCAGCGCGTCGCCCGCTTCCCAGTCATGCCGCTTGGTGTCGTGAATGTCGTGACCGCGGCCTTTCAGCACGAAGAACACAGCGGAGTTCATGTGGCCGTGTTTCTGGCCATAACCGCCTGGTGCATAAACATCCAGGTGGCATTCAATCGACTGTGCGATCTTGACGGCCTGGGGGTTGACGATCTTCTTGCCGAAGTTCTGCGGCCCGCCTTTCCACTTCCAATCACCCGAGTGGTAGACGCGGGGCTGGCTGGACAGCTCCTCCTTCATCTGCCCGTAGGTACCTTCGAGGGCGCGCACGAACACGCGTTTCTTGGTCCAGCGCTCCCACTCCACTTCCTCCGCGGGTTCGCTGTTATGGCCGATTGGGGCTGCTTTGTTTTCGTCCATTGCCTGTCATGGCCTCCTTGGTTGGATTTTTATCGAACTACTGGTCCGTCTTCACCGCCCGAGCCAGCATCGCGATGGTCTCCGGTGTCTGCGCGAGCGCGTCGGCGATTACTTGGCGGGTCTTTTCGCCGCCAGCGGGCACGATCGGCAAATCCATTTTCTTGGCCTCGCTTTGCAACCGGGGGTCGGCCAGTGCGTCTAGATAAACCTGGCGCAGCAGGGCCAGCCGATCCGCGGGAATATTGGGTGGCCCCGCGGTCAGGCGCGCGATATCCGATTCCGCCGCTATCATCTTGAGCAGCCGGCGGCTGAGGTCATCCTTGGCGTATTGATCGGCGAGCGGGATCTTGTTGTCACCGGATCCGCCGGCGAGCTTGGTGTCGACATAGGCTGCCGACCCGACTCCTGCCGCGTACAACTTGATCTTTGGCTTCGATGGATCAAGCAGCTGGTCCACGCTGGTATTGCCCGAGCTTTTGCTCAGCACCAGCACACGGGTGTCGTCGGCGGCCTTGCCGATCCAGCTCATCTTGGTGAGGTCGAAGCGGATAGCGGGATCCTTCAGCAGCTGCTGGTAGATCAGCCCGGTGTTGAAGGTGCCGATGGTCAGCCCGTCCGGCCGTGCAATATAGATCGTGTTGGCGCCGACGATGTGGCCGGCGCCGGGAAGGTTGCGGATGATCACCTTGGTGTCTGGCATCAGCCGGGCCATGGTGCGCACCAGCAGCCGGCCGTAGGTGTCGTAGCCGCCACCGGGGTCCGTTGCGACGATGTAGGTGATCGTCTTGCCCTTGTAGAATTCTTCCGCGGTCTGCGCGGCACGCGCGGCTGGGGCTAGCAGGATGGCCGAGGCGATCAGGAGGAACCGGAACATGGCGACACCTTTCATGCGGGAGCCAGAAAGTCGGATAGCCTCGGCGGGATGAGGCGTTCGAACAGCTCCACGCCCAGCAGTTAGTGGAACAATCCGTAGAGCAGCACGAACACGCCGAGCGAAATGCCGATGCTGAGCCACCATCATTCGCGCACGCGAAGTCGCAGGTTGATCAGCAGCATCGGCGCCGCGGCGTGCAGAAAACCGAAGGCGACGATGGCAATGATGAAAGCCCAAACCCAGAGATAGATCGGCACGTCGCGGGCGAGGTCGATCGGCTCCTCCGGGTCGTCGCGGCTGGCCCGCAGGTCACCTACCAGTCGCAGCAGGCAGAGTGCTGCGCCGATACCACCGACCAGCAGCGGCATGGTGGCAGCCGTCGGGGGGTAGCTGAGGCCGGCGATGGCGGCAGCGCCTGAGAAGATCACCAGGAACACCGCCGACAGGCTTGCACTGCTGATCAGGCGAACCCGCCCGCTCATGGTGCCCCTCCGCTGACGATGTTGAGCCTGGTATGGCGGGGTCGTCGGGTCCGGTAGGATTTGCGCAGGTTCCACGCCACCGCGCCTCCGATCACGCCGCCGATTGCGGCAGCGCCGAGCGCTGCGCCCAAGGCCCGCCCGGCCTGGCCGTTGCGGGCAATCGGCGTGCCGTCGACCAGCAAAGGTGCCTCCGGTCCGTTGGTTGGCACGCCGAACAGAATGCTCGGCACGATCCCGCCAGTATGAAGACTGACATGCATGAACAGGAAAAAAACAGCACCTGGCAACGGGTCCATGCCGTAGATAAACGGGATCAGCAACACGATGCCGAGCTTGTCGCCAAGCCCGGGCACGCAGCCAAAAAAGATTCCGATCGGCAGGGCCAGCAACATCAGTCCAAGCAGCTGCGGCGTTGTCGGCAGTTGGATCAGTGGGGCGAAAATGACATGCGCGTCCATCTCAGCAGGTCGGCGCCATCAGCGGACACCGTTGCTATATGGATCCTTCGCGCAAGCGCAGGGTTCATCTCGTCCCCTGATGTTTCAGGCATTTTCGCCTGCGTTGGGACCAGCATAACGCAACCCATGGGTCAGGCGAGACCGAAACGCACTTTCTGTCGATTTTGATATCGTTTGTGCGCAGTGTGAACATGCGGCAGTGCAGCAACCCCAACGCCGCGGGCACGTTGGTTATCCGTCACTCCAGGAGTTTACCCCATGCGTCTTCCCCTCATCCCGCCGGCCGAACTCACCGCCGAGCAGAAGCAGCTCTATGACAAAATGCGAAAAGGCATCGCCAGCAACTTCAACGCCTTCAAGGTGGAGCGTGAGGATGGGGCTCTGATGGGGCCGTGGAACCCGTGGCTGCACGAGCCGGTGATCGGCAAGGCGATCTGGGATCTAACGCTGGCGATGACCGCCAAGGCGGTTCTGCCCGACAACGTGCGCCAGATCGCCATTCTCGTCGTCGGTGCCAGATATAATGCGGCGTATGAGATCTACGCTCATATCGCGGTGGCAGAGAAAGACGGCATGTCGGAGGAGAGGCTGTCCACGCTGGTGGCCGATCTGAAGCCGACCGATCTTTCCAAGGAAGAAGGTGTCGCCTACGACCTTGCCTATTCCCTCAGCCGTGGCGGCACATTGCCGGAGCCGCTGTATCGGATGGCGGTCGCGACCTTCGGGCAGCACGGGACCAACGAGCTGATCTATCTCGTTGGTCTCTATGCCTTGGTTTCCACCACGCTCAATGGCTTCAATGTTCCGGTTCCCGAGCGCGATTAGGCTCTACGCGTAGTTCATCATGATGGTCTTCTTGTGCGTGAAGTGCTCGAGCATGCTCTCCAGGCTCGCTTCCTTGCCGAGGCCCGAGCTCTTCACGCCGCCGTAGGAAAGATTTGCCTGCACCACCAGGTTCTGGTTGATCTGCACCAGCCCCGCTTCTAAACGATGGGCGAATTCCAGGCCGATCTTGAGGTTGTTGGTCCAAACGCTGGCGGCCAGGCCGTATTCGCTGTCATTGGCCGCTGACAGCACCGCCTCCGCCTCGTCGAACGGAAAGATGCAGGTGACCGGGCCAAAGATCTCCTCGCGCACCAGCCGACTGTCGGCTGGCAGGTTGGTGAAGATATGCGGCTGGATAAACTTGCCCTTCGCGAGCCGGGGATCGGTCGGCATGGCCGAGCAGGCCCGTGCGGTCGCCCCCGGCGTTGCTTTGCCTTCTTCGAGGAAGCCTTTCACCCGGGCCATCTGGTCGTCGCTGATGATGGTGCCGATGTCGGTTCTCTCATCCAGCGGATCGCCCATCACCATGGCATCGACGCCCTCGGCCATGGCGGCCACGAAGCGCTCGTAGATGGGCCGCTCTACATAGATGCGGCTGGCGGCCGTGCAGCTCTGGCCCTGGCGAGTGAAGCGCATCGAGGTAAGAGCGCCGGCGACGGTCTTCTCAAAGTCGCAATCAGCGAAAATGATCATCGGCGATTTGCCGCCGAGCTCCAACGTGACAGGGATCAGTTTTTCGGCCGCGGCCTTGGCGACGATGCGGCCGACAGGCACAGAGCCAGTGAACGTCACTTTCTTGACCTCGGGGTGGGCGACCAGCGGGCCGCCACATTCCGGGCCAAAGCCGGACAGCATGTTGAAGCAGCCCGGCGGCAGGATACGATTCATCAGCTCGCAGATGCGCAGCACCGCCAGTGGCGCCTCCTCGGCCGATTTCACCACCACCGTGTTTCCTGCCACCAGAGCCGGAGCGATCTTGAGGCTCATCAGCAGCAGCGGCACGTTCCACGGAATGATCGCGCCGACAACGCCCAGCGGTTCGCGTACCGTCACTGAAAGCACATTGGGGGCGAAGGGCACCGACTCGCCTTTGATCTCGCTGCCGAGACCGCCGAAGAACTCCAGCACGTCGGCCACCGTGTTGGCCTCCACGCGGCTTTCAGTACGTAGTGCCTTGCCGGTCTCGAGCGCGATCAGGCGGGCGATCTCCTCGACATGCGTGCGGATCAGGCCGGCACATTGCGCCACCAACGCGCCGCGCTTGCGCGATGGCATTCTCGCCCATTCCTTCTGGGCGCGGGCCGCATCCAGCACGGCTGTGTCGACATCGGCCGCATCGCCTTCGGCCGCGCGGGCGACTTCCTCGCCGGTGGCGGGATTGACGACCGCGAAGGTCTTGCCGGAGCGGGCAGGGGTCAGACGCCCGCCAATCAGATGCTGGCCGGAAAGGGCGCGCGCGAGGGCGCGTTCATCCAGGGTCGGCTCGTGTGGCGTGGTTGCCGCGTTCGGCGTATCGAGCATCGGGTTTTCCTCCGGTTATCCTGGTCCTATAGACATAGGCATGCGCCACTCGGATGGAACGGACAAGATCAGCACAATGACAACAGCCACTCCCACTGGCCCGCTTGCGGGCTTGCGTGTGCTCGATCTCACCCGCGTTCTCGCCGGCCCGACTTGCACGCAGATGCTGGGCGATCTGGGCGCCGAGGTGATCAAGATCGAAAAACCCGGCTCGGGTGACGACACCCGCGGTTTTGCCCCGCCCTACATGCCGGGCACACAGGAAAGCGCCTATTTCGTTGGCGTGAACCGCAACAAGCAGTCCGTCACGGTGGATATTTCCAAACCAGAGGGTCAGGCGATCATCAAACGCCTGCTCGCCACATGCGATATTCTGGCCGAGAATTTTAAAGTGGGCGCACTCGCCAAATACGGATTGGGCTACGAGCAAGTGCACGCCGAATTTCCCAGTATCGTTTATTGCTCGATCACCGGTTTCGGCCAGACCGGCCCTTACGCGCCACGGCCAGGCTATGACAGCCTGATCCAGGCGATGGGCGGGGTGATGAGCCTGACCGGCGAGCCCGACGGGCTGCCACAGAAAGTGGGCGTGCCGGTGGCGGATCTGTTCGCGGGACTGTACGGCTGTATCGGCATTCTGGCAGCTCTACGCCACCGCGAGCGCACCGGCATCGGCCAGCAAGTCGATATCGGCATGCTCGACACCCATGTCGCCTGGCTCGCCAACCAGGGGATGAACTACCTGGCCACGGGCAAGAACCCTGAGCGGCTCGGCAACCAGCATCCCAACATCGTGCCCTATCAGGTGTTTCCGACGTCAGACGGCTACCTTGTCCTGTCGGTCGGCAATGACCCTACGTTTAAGCGCTTTTGCGATAACATTGGTCTGTCGCATCTGTTGGAAGACCCGCGCTTTGCCACCAATGCTGCCCGCGTCGCCAACCGTCAGTTGGTCACCGACACGCTGACCCCGGTGATGCTCACCCGCGGCACCACAGAATGGGTCGACTTGCTAGAAACTCTGAAGATCGGCTGCGGCCCGATCAACACGCTGGAGCAGGTGTTTGCCGACCCACAGGTGCAAGCGCGCGGCACCGTGGTGAACATGGCGCACGCCCAGGCTGAGGGTGGTTCGGTGATGGTGATCGCCAACCCGGTTCGCCTGTCTGAAACACCGGCTGACTATCGCATCACGGCACCCACGCTGGGCGAGCACACGGATGCGGTGCTGGCGGGATTGTTGGGCATGGACGCGGACGAGATCGCGGCTTTGCATACAAAGGGGATCATTTGATGCGGCCCGGGTCGGTTCGCTATCTGCTGGGCCAGCGCTTTGCTTCGATGGCCTGGACCGAGTGGGGGGATCCGTTGGCCCCGGTGGTGATCTGTCTGCACGGCCTGACCCGCAACGGGCGCGACTTCGACACGCTGGCCCAAGTTCTGGCGCAGGATTTTCGGGTGATCTGCCCAGATCTGCCAGGACGCGGAGCTTCGGATTGGCTGGCCGACCCGATGTTGTATCAGCCGCCCAGCTACGTCGTGGCACTGTCGCATCTTCTGGCCACGCTTCCAGGTCCGGTTGACTGGGTCGGCACCTCGCTCGGCGGCATCGTTGGCATGCTGATCGCAGCGACCGAGGGGCAGCCAATCCGCCGCCTGGTGCTGAACGACATTGGCGCAAAAATCCCGCGAGCGGCCCTGGCGCGGATCAAGGACTACATCGACAAACCCCAGGAATTCACCGATATCGCGGCGCTTACGAACCATCTGCGCATCATCCATCGTCCGTTCGGTGATCTCACAGCCGCGCAATGGACGCATCTGGCCGAGCACTCCGCCCGCATTCTGCCCAACGGCCGCATCGGTTTGCATTACGATCCGGCGATTTCAGCCCCGATCATGGCCAACGAGCCCGCCGATGTGGACATGACGGCGATCTGGCAGCGAATCGCTATTCCCCGGCTCACCATTCGCGGTGCCGAGAGCGACCTGTTGCTCGCCGACACGTTGGCGCAGATGGCTCGAGATGGATCCGAGACCCATGAGGTGCCGCACGCCGGTCACGCCCCGGCGCTGATGGATCAGCCCACGATCAGCGTTATCCGCGAGTTCCTGCGGGGCTAGCCTTGCTTCCGTTACACTGTCATATTAATTTCCGTTCCACCGGTGTGATGAAATGCGCAATTTCCTTATCCTTCCTATGATCCTTACCCTCGGTGCCTGCAGCCACACGGCGGCGAGCCTGCATTACGAGCCGAGCGTTCCAATTGTAGCCGTTGCCAGTCCGACAATCGCATCGGTCTCGGCCCAGGACCAACGGAAGGAAAGGCCGACCCAGCTGGCCACCATCATGGGCGGTTATGGCAACCCGTTGAAGACGCTGGATACCATCATGCCGGTCAAGGATGAGGTGGCCGCGGCGTTCAGTCAGGGTCTGCGGGTTCGCGCGATGCTGGCGCCGGATGCGGCGTATCGCCTGCAGCTCCTGGTCACCAAATTCGACTCCGACATGTATATCAACCGCGGCGCGCGCATCGATGTCACACTGTCCGTTGTCGATGCGGCCGGCAGGACGATTTACCAGGACCATATCGAGGACAAGATGTCTGAGTTGAAGTTCTTCGAAACCGGGATATTCGCCGATATCCACGACCTGCAGGTGATGTCGGAGCAATTGTTGAGTCGAACCGTCGATCGCATGCTGGACAACCCCGGCTTTCGTGCAGCCGTCGCCGGTGCGCGGGTCGCGATGTCGGGCAGTTGATGCTGTATCGTGCGTCCTAAGCTAGCGCGTGGTGACGTCTGATAGGCGCCGTAATTCCAGTCTAGCTCTTTGTTTTATCGCGAGATTCCGACCTTTCGATGATTCCACCTTCGGTCATCACGCTCGAGCCGCCTAGGAAAGTGGCGAAAGCGCGCAGCGTCGCCTCGGAGACATGATGCTCGATACCCTCGGCGTCCTGCTCCGCAGCTTCGCTTGGAACACCGACGGCACGCAGCAAATCCACCACCAACCGATGGCGTAATTTCACCCGGGCTGCCAGTGCCTCGCCGTCCGGTGTGAGAAACACGCCGCGGTACGGGCGTGAGGTCGCCAGGCCTTCGCGCTTGAGGCGGGCGATCGTCTTAATGACGCTGGCATGAGACACTCCCAGCCGTCGCGCGATATCGGTCGCGCGGGCTTCGCCGCCGGTGGCCAGCAGATCGGCGATCAGTTCGGCGTAGTCCTCCAGCAACGCGGTTGATTGCGCAGTGCGCGTTTTGCCGAATCGGCGCGCCTGGGTCGGCTCCGCTGGCATGGCAGTTTCGCCGTCGGCCAAGGTCGGCTGCGGATGGCTCGGCTCCACTGAGACACTCCTGGGGCTGCTGTGGGAGCGGACCATGGCAAAGCGTCACCCAAACTTCAACAACCGATCGCGCAACGGCCACGCGTAAACTCTTGACCACGCGTTATCTGGCCTTACATCCCAGTCAAGAAAGTGTAACCTAGGCTACAACTTATGGCGCAGGGTAAAAATGATAAAGGTCTCCCTCACGACATGAGCGACATCACCGTCACCGACGACCGCTTGTCCGACCGCACGCGCATCGCGGGGCGGGCGGCGTTGGACGGGCACACCAAGGGCCTGCGGGCGCTGTTGCCGTTTGTCGGGCCGGCGGTGATCGCCTCAATCGCCTATGTCGACCCAGGTAATTTTGCGACCAACATCCAGGCCGGAGCCCAATACGGTTATTCGCTGCTATGGGTGGTGGTGATCGCCAACATCATTGCAATGCTGTTCCAGGCGTTGTCGGCGCGATTGGGTGTCATCACCGGTCGTAGCTTGGCGGCTCACTGCCGTGATCGGTTTCCCCGGCCCGTGGTGTGGGGCATGTGGGTGGTCAGCGAAGTGGCGGCGATGGCGACCGATCTGGCGGAGTTCCTGGGCGGCGCCATTGGGCTGTCGTTGCTGTTCGACTTGCCACTTTTGGTCTCGCTGGGTGTCACCGCGGTGGTCACCTATGGGTTGATGGTCCTGGGCGGCCGGGGCTTTCGTCGCATGGAGTTGATCATTGGCGGCTTCGTCGCGGTGATCGGCATCAGCTATTTGCTCGAACTGTTCATCGCACCGCCGGCCTGGGGTGCCTTTGCCCGTGGCGCGCTGATCCCCTCTCTGCCGGATGGCCCGAGCATTTCGCTGTCCGTGGCAATTGTCGGCGCCACCGTCATGCCGCATGCGATTTATTTGCATTCGTGGCTGACCAGCGGTCGCATGGCGGCGCGCGATATCGCGGACCAACGCAAGATCCTGGCCTATTCAAATCGCGAAGTGCTGATCGCGCTTGGGTTTGCCGGGTTGGTGAATATGGCAATGATCGCCATGGCGGCGGCGGCGTTTCATGCCGGTCACACCGATGTTGCTGAAATCGAGACGGCCTATCATACCCTGATCCCTCTGCTGGGGCGCGGTGCGGCCGGTGTGTTCATGGTTTCGTTGCTGGCATCTGGCTTCTCCAGTTCCGTGGTGGGCACGATGGCAGGGCAAGTCATCATGCAGGATTTCCTGCATGTCAGCGTGCCGCTTTGGCTGCGGCGGACGGTCACGATGTTGCCGGCTTTCGGCGTGGTCGCATTGGGGGTGAACGCCACCCAAAGCCTGGTCGCAAGCCAGATCGTGCTCAGCATCGCATTGCCCGTGCCGATGATTGCGCTCGTGGTGCTGACCGGGCGAGCCGAGGTGATGGGCGAGTTCGTGAACACGGCGCGCGTGCGCGCGGCCGCCATCACCGCGACCGTCGTGGTGCTTCTGCTCAACGCGTTGTTGCTGGTTCAGACCGTCGGAGTGACCGTTCCCGGCCTTGACTGACTTGGTTTTTCCGGGCGACGAGATGTCGATGGCGGCGTCGCGGAGGCATACCTCTTGCCTTAAAGCCTTGCTTTCGGCGTATCCTGCCAGAAGTCTGCGTTTGATCGTGCGACGGGCCTTGCCGCGAACCGATGTTGCAGTGCACCATAACTGCTCAAGGACTCGCTCAGGCCCGCCCTCCGGTGGGACTAGGCTAAATTTAAAGGATTTGACCCGTGGCCACTGAAAAGTCGCAGAACGTCCAGGAAGTGTTCCTGAACCACTTGCGCAAGAACAAGACCGCCGTGACGGTTTTTCTCGTCAACGGCGTAAAGCTACAGGGTATCATTACGTGGTTCGACAATTTTTCGGTGCTGCTGCGCCGCGATGGGCATACCCAGCTTGTCTACAAACACGCAATCAGCACGGTCATGCCCGGCGCGCCGATCCAGCTGTTCGACGGCCCCAAGGTGGAGCCTGGTGCAACGGCACCGCTCGGCACAAATACGCTGACCATTGCCCGGCGGGAGAGCGAGATTGATTGACACCGGTTCGTCCATCCGGCGAGGCCGGCCGTTCCAGGAATAGTATGAAGACCGTCGCGCAAGCGGCTGCCAACGGAAAAAATCCATCTGCTGGCAGCGGCCCGGCTCTGGCTGCCGTGGTGCTGCCTTGGAACAAATCCGATCACCTGGATGGCGGTCGCGCAGCAGATGCGCGGCTGGCGGAAGCCGTCGGCCTTGCCGCCTCGATCGGCCTGGTGGTGGTTCATACCGCCATCGTACCGTTGCGCGGGCGACGCTCGGCAACCTTCCTAGGTTCCGGCCAAGTGGAGATGCAAGGCCACGAAATCACAGCGCAACACGTGACTGTTGCGGTGGTGGATTGCCAACTGAGCCCGGTGCAACAGCGCAACCTGGAAAAGGCGTGGGGCTGCAAGGTGATCGACCGCACCGGCCTCATTCTCGATATTTTCGGCGAGCGCGCCACCACCCGCGAGGGCGCATTGCAGGTGGAACTCGCCCATCTCGACTATCAGCGATCACGCCTGGTTCGGTCCTGGACCCATCTGGAGCGGCAGCGGGGTGGCTTTGGCTTCCTCGGTGGTCCCGGCGAGACGCAGATCGAGGCGGACCGTCGGCTGATCGGCGATCGCATCGTGCGTCTGAAGCGCGAGTTGGAGCAGGTGCGTCGCACCCGCGGGCTACATCGCGATGCCCGCAAGCGCACGCCGTTTCCCACGGTGGCGCTGGTCGGTTACACCAACGCCGGCAAGTCGACGCTGTTTAATGCCATCACCGGTGCCGAGGTGGCGGCGAAGGACCAGCTTTTCGCAACGCTGGATCCGACCATGCGCGGCCTTGCGTTGCCCTCTGGCAGGCGCGCCATCCTGTCCGATACGGTGGGTTTCATCTCGGAACTGCCGACTGAACTCGTGGCGGCCTTTCGCGCGACGTTGGAGGAGGTCTCGCAAGCCGACATAATACTGCATGTCCGCGATGCGTCCCACGTTGACACCGATGCCCAACGTGCGGATGTCGAGGCGGTGCTGCAGGGGCTGGTGATTGATGGAACCCTGGATCCCGACTGGAGGCTGCGCACGGTCGAGGTGCTCAACAAAGCCGACCTGCTCGGCGGGGTCACTCAACTCCCGCTGAAATCCGGCATGATCGGCGTATCGGCGCTGACCGGGGAAGGGCTTGCTGCCCTGCTGGCAAGCATCGACCTGCGCATCGCAGCCGCCATGCAGGTGGAGGACTACAGCGTCCCGCCTACCGACGGTGCGCGTCTCGCCTGGTTGTATCAGCATGGAGAGGTAATCACCCGAAGCGACACGGACGACATGGTTCTCATCAAGGTGCGCATGCTCCCGGCGGACCACGCGCGATTCAGCGAAGTTTGAGAAATTGTTGCACTCGGGAGCTTGACCGCTTCGGGTAGGCGGAGCGATTAGGCTCTAGCCGTTGGTTAGAAAAGAAAATTGACTGCGCAGTTGCTGCAACCTCGGGCGATATTGTTTCAATTGTGTCAAATTTTTTCCTGTCTGATTGGTGAACAAAATACAACCAGACAGTCGTGCATCTTTAGGGCGTCATTCTTCGTATTACATGTAACGCTCGCGAGGCTGAGGAGACGTCTCGATGCGCACTGAGGAGACAGGAACGACGACCGGCCATTCGGCCAGGGTGAAATGGGAGGGGAGGGCGATCATCTCTGCCAATAAGCTGTCAAACCTGGCGAACTAACCTCTAACCAAACGACCGCGGATCGGGCACTCTGCATTTACAAGTGTTGTGTTACATCCAACGGCGAGACTCAACCTACCGTCACCACTAGGCGCAGCGTTAAAAAGCGCGGCCGGCTAAAATGATCACACCAATAGATACGAGGACATGACGATGAACTATATCAAATTTGGCGCCGCTTTGTTGATGGCGACTTCGCTTTCGGTTTCCGCGTTTGCCCAGGTCCCGGGCTGTGTGAAGCCGGGCACCGTGGCCGAAGGCGATCGCGCCGGTCAGAATGGCAAGAACGCCACGCAACTCGCCGAGGGCGATCGCGCCGGCCAGAACGGCAAGAACACCACGCAGCTTGCTGAGGGCGACAATGCCGGCAAGACAAAGCTCGCCGAGGGTGACCGTGCTGGCCAGAATGGCAAGAATTCCACGCAGCTTGCCGAGGGCGACAATGCCGGCAAGACCAAGCTTGCTGAGGGCGATCGCACCGGCCAGAACGGCAAGAACGCCACGCAGCTCGCCGAGGGCGATAATGCCGGCAAGACAAAGCTTGCGGAGGGTGATCGCGCCGGCCAGAACGGCAAGAACGCCACGCAGCTCGCCGAGGGTGACAACGCCGGCAAGACAAAGCTCGCGGAAGGTGACCGTGCTGGCCAGAATGGTAAGAATTCTACGCAGCTCGCCGAGGGCGATAATGCTGGCCGCGTGAACTTGGCCTCCGGCGCCCCGGCTGGCAGCGTTACCTGTAAGTAAGCGTTAACCATATCAGGGGCACCCTCGGGTGATCCTGTGACGGTCGGGCCGCGGCGACACGACATGTCACCGCGGCCCGTTTTTGTGCAGGCGCCGCTGTTGCGGTAGGACTGAGCCAAGGGGCGTGACAATGAGGAAGGGTGTCGATTTCGGATATTGGGCGCCTAGCCGGTTGGCCGGGCCCTTATTCGCTTTCGCGTTGCTGCTAACGCCGATCCAGGGCATGGCCGCCGGTCTGCCTCCCATGCCGCTCGCTGATCTGGTCTCCTCGCTGATGCCGTCGGTGGTCAACGTCACCACCCGCAGGCTGGTGAAACCACCGAGCAGCCCGCTCAACGCGTCAAGCTCGGTAGACAATTCCGACCATAACGCTAGCGCCACCACCTCCAGCACCACCGTGGGCTCCGGCTTCGTGGTCGACCCAGACGGCGTGATCGTCACCAACAACCACGTGGTTGAAGGTGCCTATTCGATTACCGCGACCTTCCAGGACGGCACCGTGCTGAGTGCCGAGGTGATGGCCACCAGCAAGCTCGGCGATCTCGCCCTGCTCAAGGTCAATGCCAGCCATCGCCTGCCACCGGTGCATTTTGGCGACAGCTCGACGGTTCACGTCGGCGACACCGTTATCACCATCGGCAACCCGCTCGGTTTCGGCGGCTCGGTCAGCGGCGGCATTGTGAGTGCTTTGAACCGCGACATCATGTTGAGCCCGTTTGACGACTTCATCCAGACCGACGCGGCGCTCAATCACGGCAATTCCGGTGGTCCGCTGTTCAACATGCACGGCGAGGTGGTTGGTGTAACCACGGCGCTGTACACGCCGATCGACGCGGGCGGTTCGATCGGCATCGGTTTCGCGATCCCCGCCTACTGCGCCGAGTTCGTGGTCAACCAGTTGATGAAATACGGTGTGGTTCGGGCGGGTGAGGTGGGCGTGCAGCTGCAGGACGTGTCTGCGGAGATCGCCCAGGCAGCAGCCTTGCCGCCGACCTCGCGCACGACCGGCATTCTGCCGGGCAGCGCCGGCTGGGGCGTGATCGTAACCCACGTGCATCCGGATGGGCCGTCCGCGAAAGCCGGCATCCAGGATGGCGATATCCTGCTCAAGATCGATGGTCAGCCAATTGGCGACATGCGCGCCTTTGCCCGCACCATCGCCGTTCATGAACTGAATGCGCCGGTCACCCTGTTGCTCTGGCGCGATGGAGCTCCGGTCTCCGCAACGCCGATCGTGCACGAATGGCTATCCGGCGAGACGGTGGATCGCGCGGCGTTGGAACGCAGCCGGCCGATCCGTTCATCGACGGCCGATCTCGGCCTGCGTCTCGCACCGTTGACCGATGTCGCGCGCACCGCGCGCGAACTGCCGGCCGACCAGAGTGGCGTGCTAATCCAACAGGTCGTTGCCGGCAGCATCGCCGGCGACCGCGGCCTTGACGCAGGCGATGTCATCTTGAAGGTGATGAACACCCCGGTAACGACCCCCGACCAGGTGCTGGCCAATCTCAAGGAAATGTGGACCGAACACCGCTCGATGGTGCTGTTGCTCGTGCGTGCCCAGAACGGGTTGCGGTGGGTGCCTCTGCCAATGCCCAAGAACGATACCTAGACCAGGATGATTTCTGATAGGCAAAATCACCGCGATTTAGAGTGGGATGACGTCTGATAGGCGACGTCATCCCACTCTAGCCTTTTGTTTCAACGAGTAATTTTATCGCATGGTTGGTTCAACCTCAGGCGATATTGCTCCGCTGTCCGTCGTCACGCGCTCCTCGCGCTTTACCGCCTGCCAATGCGCTTCCATCTCGGCTAGGCTAGCCTCCGCGGGAGTTCGTCCTTCGGAGGCGAGCATGTCTTCGACGGCTGCAAACCGCCGGGCGAACTTCGCGGTCGCCTTGCGCAGGCAGGCTTCGGGGTCGAGTCCCAGCTTGCGGCCGAGATTGGCGATGACAAACAGGACATCGCCGAACTCGTCGGCCAGGCGCTCGGGGTCCGCACCCGCCAATTCCGCCCGCAACTCAGCAATTTCCTCCTCGAGCTTTTCGATCACCGCGTCCGCATCAGGCCAGTCGAACCCGACCCGGCCGGCGCGAGCGGTAATTTTGGCGGCGCGGGTGAGGGCGGGCAGGGCCTTGGGAATTCCCGCGAGCGTGCCGACCTCGGCCCGGGCGGCGCGTTCAGCGCTTTTCTGCTCCTCCCACGCCTCCATTTGCATGCCTGCATCGCGCGCCGCTGCCGCGCCGAACACATGGGGATGGCGGCGGATCATCTTGTCGGAAATGGCCCGCGCCACGTCGGCAAAGGCGAAATGCCCGGCCTCCTCGGCCATGCGCGCGTGATAGACGACCTGAAACAGCAGGTCGCCCAGCTCATCCGGCAACGCCGCGAAATCCCGTTCGGCGATGGCCTCGGCAACCTCATAGGCTTCCTCGATCGTGTAGACTGCGATCGTGTCGAAGCTCTGGACGATGTCCCAGGGGCAACCGTCGCGCGGGTGACGCAGGGCTTCCATGATTTCCAACAGGCGTGTGAGCTGGCGGGCGGCTTCCGTCGGCACGATTTTCTCCTTAAGCACTGCACCACGCCATAGCGCGCGCTTTGCTGTCATACGAGGTCCAATGTCCCACTCCGCCGACCGCCTGTCCCTGTCCAAGGACCGGATCAAGATCCTGTTGCTGGAGGGCGTGCACGACACGGCCGTCGCACTCTTCGAACAGGCCGGCTACGCCAGCATCACCCGCATGCCAAAGGCGCTCGAAGGCGAGGCGCTGCGTGATGCGGTTCAAGGCGTGCATGTGCTGGGTATTCGCAGCCGCACCCAGCTGACCGCGGACATCTTTGCAGCAGGGGACCGCCTCATGGCCGTCGGCTGCTTCTGCATCGGGACCAACCAGGTGGACCTGCCGGCGGCCCAGGCGCTGGGCATTCCGGTGTTCAACGCCCCATTCAGCAACACCCGCTCGGTGGCGGAGCTCGTGATCGGTGAAATTGTCATGCTGCTGCGGGGTATTCCCGGCAAAAGTGAAGCGGCGCATCGCGGCGTGTGGGACAAGTCCAGCACGGGGAGCACCGAAGTGCGCGGCAAGACGCTGGGCATCGTCGGTTACGGCAACATCGGCAGCCAGCTCAGCGTGCTGGCCGAGGCGATGGGCATGCGGGTGATCTATCACGACACGCAGGCCAAGCTTCCGCACGGCAACGCGCAGAAGATGCCGAGCTTGGAGGCGCTGTTGATGGAGGCAGATGTCGTGAGCCTGCATGTGCCGGAGACGGTACAGACCGAGAATATGATCGATGTAACCGCGCTGGCGCATATGAAACCTGGGGCGGTGTTGATCAACAACGCCCGCGGAACGGTGGTCGATATCGACGCCTTGGCCGAGGCTATCCGCGGCAATCGTTTGCTGGGCGCCGCCATCGACGTGTTCCCCTATGAACCGGGTTCGAACAACGAGCGTTTTGTGACGCCACTGCAGAACCTGCCCAATGTCATTCTCACCCCTCACGTCGGGGGTTCCACCGCCGAGGCGCAGGCGCGTATCGGCGAGGAAGTGGCGCGTAAGCTGATTGAATACTCCGACACCGGCACCACTGTGGGTGCAGTGAACTTTCCCGAGGTGCAGCTTCCCAAGCATCCTTCCGGCACCCGCTACATGCACGTGCATCGCAACGTTCCCGGCATACTGTTCCGGGTGAACGACGTGTTTGGCAGGCGCGGCCAGAACATCGCTGCCGAGTATCTGCAGACGGCCGGCGACATCGGCTATGTCGTGGTGGACGCAGACGGACCGGCGGAGGACGAGAGCGTGCTGGAGGATCTTCGCCAGATCGAAGGGACGATCCGGGCGCGGCTGCTGTACTAAGCGATCTGCGTTCGTGTGGGTCATGGCGTCGGATTTTACCCGGCGTTAAGTCTTTGACTCCAGTCTGCACGGATCGCCCGGGGTGACTTCTTGCCGGGGGCTGGGGGACATCGGTCCTCCTCTGGCCTTTCTGTGTTACGGATCTGTCTGCGGCAACGCGCCGAGCCAGTCGGGAACGAGGTTTTTTCGTGAAGTTCCGCACCGCATTGCCGAGGAAGTCCGCACGACGGACACGCCTGCTCCGAACGGCCGGCACCGAACATCGCATCCATATCCGACCGGATGCATGCCTGAGCGCTGCTTTGCACTAACTGGAGCCGCCCAATCATCCCTACGCTTAGGTGCCACGCACGGGGGACGCGACCATGACTGATGCCAGGATTTTCGCCCCAAGCGCCTCGCGCAACCGCGAGCCCATCCTTGAGGTGTTGCGCGACCATTTGCCGGCCCATGGCGTGGTGCTGGAAGTGGCGAGCGGCACCGGAGAGCATGTGGTGCATTTCGCCGCAGGCCTGCCGGGCCTCATATTTCAGCCAAGTGACATCGACACCGATCGACGCCATAGCGTGGACGCGTGGGCGAGGGCGGAGGGACTCGAAAATATCCGCCGAGCTATTGGGCTGGACGCCACTCAACCCTGGTCGTCGATCGAACTGGGCGGCCCGTTCGACGCGGTAATTTGTATAAACATGGTGCATATCGCGCCGTGGGGTGCTTCACAGGGATTGATCGAGGGGGCTTCACGGGTGCTCGAACCCGACGGATCCCTGATCCTCTATGGTCCATATCGGCGAGATGGCGAACATACTTCGCCTAGCAACGAAATGTTCGACGCGGATTTGCGCGCATGCAACGAGACGTGGGGCATTCGTGACCTCGAAACCGTGACAGAAGCCGCAACGGGGGCAGGTTTTGCCGAACCTCACGTGATCGGCATGCCGGCCAATAATCTCTGTCTGGTGTTTCGCAAGCGGTCGGGTTGAGCTTGGAGCGGCCCGTGGAGCCACAGTTCACATCTTGGGGTGATGGGTCGACTGGGCAGGTTCACGCGATCTCGTGAATTGCAAAAATGTTATCTTTAGGGCGTTCTTGTACTTCAGGAATGTTCCGGGAGGTTTTCGGAACGGTACTAGACAATAAAAAACTCGCCGGAGCACGCCGAATGAATGAAACCCGCAGCCGCGGTCGTAAAACCGGTCGCTTGTTGCTGGCCGAGGATGACTTGCTGCTTGCGGCGACCCTTGTTGAGTTCCTGCGTGCCGACGGACATATCGTCACCGCAGCACCCGACGGTGCGGCGGCGCTGGCTGCATCCGAAGGTCTTGAGTTTGACGTGCTCCTTACCGATCTGCGTATGCCGGTCATGGACGGGATGGCGCTGATCCGTGCTTTACGGGCGCGAAGGCCGGATCTGCCTGTGGTTGTCATGAGCGGAGACGTGCCGGTGGATTGGCGCAGCGCCATCGGAATCGACAACAACAACGCAGGCAAAATCGAGCTTGTGCGAAAACCCATGAGCCTTGCGCAGTTGCGCAATGCATTGGCTTCGGTATGGTCGGGCGGGGTTTTACCGGAGTTGCTTCTGCCGATCGCGGTCGAATTGCCCGTGGCCCGGGCAGGGGGCGTTGCTTCGACCGCCGCAGGCAGTGTCAGTGCCGATGCGCTGAGCAGTGAGCCGAGTTATGAGGCTTTGCGCGTCTTACCCTGATCCCCGCAACGGGCTCCTTCGTAGCGCCTTAAATTACCCGAGCATCACACTTGAGAGGCGGTTGCCAAGCGCCCCCGCGGTGCGTTGGTGGGGTCGCGTTGTGATTGACATTCTTGGCCATGACGGGCTTAGGGCTCCGCGCGCTAAAATTCGTACAGTAAAGTGTCGCATAAGATATATTATGGAACCTCAAGGAGTGATTAATTGCTTGATTTATTCGTTGACGTCGATTTCCTGGCCGTCGAACCCTGGCTCGATTCCTGGTGGCAGATTGGCGGAAAGCCAGGCGTAATCCATGTCCATGCCCATATGCGTCAGGATTGTGCGGCGCGGTCGCAGACGTTGGGTCCATTCATAGATGCGGTCCAACCAGGCATGCGTGCGATGTGGCGCGTCGCGCTGGAAGCAGCCTACGACCCAGGTGTCGAGGCCAGCCAACGCTGCAAAGGCCGCTTCGTCGAGTTCCACCACGTCGGTGGAGTATCCAAAGCCGCCGATCCGAAGGCCCAGTGTGTGGACGAAGCCGTGATCCTGGTCGAACAGGCGGACGTCCATGCCGGCGATTGAAACCGTCTCTCCCGATGAGACGCGGTGCGGCTCGATGACCGGGCGGAAGAAATGCGGTGGCTGCCATGGACGAAACGCGTAGTCGAAGCGGCGCTGCAGTTCGTCGAGCGTGGCCTGACTGGCGAAAGCTTCAAGCGGGCGGCCGGCAATGCGGTTGAGAATGCGCACGTCGTCGATACCGGTGACGTGGTCGGCGTGGGCGTGGGTGTAGAGGATGGCGTCCGCACCGCGGACCCGGCAGGCGAGCAGCTGCGTGCGCATGTCTGGCGAGGTATCGACCAGCATCGTGCCACTGTCCGCGCTGATGAGAATGGAGCTGCGGCTGCGGCGATTGCGGGGCTCCGAGGGGTCGCACGCGCCCCACTCCCCTTCCCCGTTGGCGCCACCGATCAGCGGCACACCGGCGGAACCGCCGGTGCCGAGCAGCGTGATGTGCAACTTCATACCGTGCGGGCGAACAAACGGTGGAAATTGGCAGTTGTCACCTCAGCCATCGTTGTCGGCGAGAGGTTTTGAACCTGCGCCAGCATATTTGCGGTATGCGCCACGTACGACGGCTCGTTGCGCTTGCCGCGGAAGGGCACCGGCGCGAGATAGGGACTATCGGTCTCTACCAGAAGTCGTTCGCGAGGCACATCCCGGGCTATGTCGCGCAGCTCCTGGGATTTCGGGAATGTGATGATACCCGAGAAACTTATATAGCCACCGAGGTCGATCGCGGTCTCGGCCAGCGCCCGGCCGGAGCTGAAGCAATGCAGCAGGAAGCTGAACGGGCCTTCAGCGTACTCCTCCTGCAGAATCATGGCCACATCATCGTCGGCCGAGCGGGCGTGGATGCAGACCGGCAGGCCCGTCAGCCGAGCGGCGCGGATGTGGGCGCGAAACCCGGCCTGCTGCACCTCCCGCGGTGCCTTCGTGTGAAAGTAGTCCAGGCCAGACTCGCCGATCCCGATGACCTTGGGGAATTCGGTCTCGGCTGCGATCGCATCGGGGGTCGGCACTGGTTCCTCGCCGGCATTGTCCGGGTGGATGCCAACTGTGCACCATACGTTGGCGTGCGCGTCTGCGATTCGGCGCACCGTGCTGGATTGGCCGAGCCTGGTGCCGATCGTCACCATCTCGCCGATCCCTGCCGTTTTTGCCCGGGCCAGGATGTCCTCGATTTCAGCATCGGTGAAATAGTCGAGATGGCAGTGACTATCGACGAGATGCATCAGGCGGCACCGTCAACGTGGCGCGGGAAGATGCCCTCGGGCGCGGGCAGCGGCGTGCCATCCGGCAACGGCGAGCGCAGTTGGGCGAAATCACGCAGGTCGGTGGGTACCCCAAGCTGATCCAACATACGTGACATCGAAGTAGGCATGAACGGCTGCAGCACGGTGGCGACATGACGGAGCAGATCCGCCAGCACGCGCAGCACCACCGCCATGCGCGGCGGATCGGTGCGGCGCAGCGCCCAGGGTGCCTGCCGATCGATATAGCCGTTGCCGGCCCGGATCACTTTCCACACCTCTTCCAACGCTTCGCCAAAGGCCTGGCGGTCGAGCTTCTCACGCAGCACCACGGGTAACGCCTCGGCGGCGGCGATCAGCGTCGTATCATCGTCGCTGAGCACCCCCCTGCCCGGCAGCCGCCCCTCCAGATTTTTGGCAATCAGGCTCAGCGAACGCTGCGCGAGATTGCCGAGGTCGTTGGCAAGTTCGGTGTTGAGCCGGCCGACGATGGCCTTGCGACTGTAGTCCCCGTCGCTACCGAAGGTGACTTCGCGCAGCAGGAAGAACCGCAGTGGATCGAGCCCGTAGGCCTGCACGAGTTCACGGGGATCGATGACGTTGCCAAGCGACTTGCTGATCTTCTCGCCTTCGATCGTCCACCAGCCATGGGCATAGAGGCGCTTGGGAAGCGGAAGGCCGGCTGCCATAAGCAGCGTGGGCCAGATCACTGCGTGAAAACGTAGGATGTCCTTGCCCACGATCTGCAGATCGGCCGGCCAGAACCGCCAAAGTTCTGCGTTTTCATTGGGGTAGCCGAGGGCCGTGATATAATTGGTCAGCGCGTCCAGCCACACGTACATGACGTGCGCTTCGTCGCCAGGCACCGGAATGCCCCAACGGAAGCCGGTGCGGCTGATTGAAAGATCCTTCAGCCCGCCACGCAGGAAACCCAGCACCTCGTTACGCCGCGCCGTAGGACCGATAAACTCCGGGTGTGCCTCGATATGGGCGAGCAGACGCTCCTGGAAGGCAGACATGCGGAAGAAATAGCTCGGCTCGGTGACGAATTCGACCGGAGCTCCAGTGGGCGCCACCTTGATGCCATCAGGCCGGGTGACAAGCTCGCCTTCATCGTAAAACGCTTCATCGCGGATAGCATACCAGCCTTCGTAGCCACCGAGGTAAATGTGCCCGGCGTCCTGCAAGCGCGTCCAGAGTGCCTGGCTCGCGAGGTGGTGGCGGGGGTCGGTGGTGCGGATGAAGTCGTCGTTTGACAGGCCCATGGCGGCCGCGATGTCACGGAAACTGGCCGAGATCTGGTCAGTGAAGGCCTGCGGCGTCATGCCCGCATCGATGGCCGCTTTTTCCACCTTCTGGCCATGCTCGTCAGTGCCGGTCAGGAAATGCACGTCGTACCCGTCCAACCGCTTGAAACGGGCCAGCACGTCCGCGGCGATCATGGTGTAGGCGTGTCCGATATGTGGCGCGCCGTTGACATAGAAGATCGGCGTCGTGACGTAATATGTTGGTTTCATGGCTCTCTCAGTTCTGCGAGGCCAGCATGGCGAGACTGCTGACGATCGCTTGGCGCTTTTCGAGGTAGAGATCTTCGGTTTCGGCCTGCATGCTTCCTAGCGACTGCCAGATCTCCACCCAGGCATCAAGCGGTCTTGGGCCGAGCAGCCGCGCCTGGTCGGGATCGAACCGCCCGCGCGCGACATCGCGCACGGCGGCCGCCACAGCGCTGCGCAGCAAATCCATAAAGGTGGAGAACGCGTCTTCGCCGCGGCCAAGCGCGTCGGCGATGTCCTGGCCGAGGTTGGCCGGCAGGTTTGGAAGGTTCGCGAGAACCCGCTCGACGAGTTGGGCGGCGGGGATGCCGTCACTGTCGGACAGCCTCAGAGCTCGGCCGATGGAGCCCTCTGCCAGGCTGGTCAGCCGGTCGCGTGTGGCAGGATCGGCTTCCGCAAGATAGCGCTGCAGCAGCGTGTCCACCGTGGGATCGGTGAGGGTCGCCAGGCGCAGCCTTCGGCAGCGGCTGCGGATAGTGGGCAGCAGGCGCCCGGCGGCGGAGCACACAAGAATGAGCACCGCGCGCGGCGGCGGTTCTTCAAGAACCTTCAGCAAGGCGTTGGCAGCGTTGCGGTTGATGTCCTCGGCACCATCGATGATCACTACCCGCCAGCCGCCCTCGGCCGGGGTCAGGCGGAGGAAGCCTGCCACCGAGCGCACCGTCTCGATGACGATCTCACCGCGCAGCTTCTTGCGTTTCTCGTCCCATTCCCGCTCGACGGTAAGCAGGTCTGCATGCGTCCCGGCGGCAACCCGGCGGAAGGTCGGGTGGGCGGAGTCGAGGTGCAACGAACCGGTGCGCGGCAGCCCCGAAAGCAGATGGCGGGCGAAGCGGTAGGCAAGTGTCGCCTTGCCGATCCCGGAGGGGCCAGTGAGCAGCCAGGCGTGGTGCATTCGCCCGGATTCCATAGCCGCCGACAGCATCATCTCGGCTGCATCCTGGCCGAGCAGAAGCGGATTTTCGCGTGGCGTCGGCGCGGTCACGCAGCCAAGCCCAGCCGGCTCGTCACACAGGTCCAGATCGCTTCGGCGACTGCGTCTGGCGTGCCTTCGCCGGACAGCAGGGCACATCGTTCGGGTGCGCTGGCGGCGATGTCCCGGAAGCCATCGCGCACCCGACCGAAGAATGCGGCACCGAGGCTTTCGTACCTGTCGGCCTGGGTGCCGCGACTGGCCAGGCGTGCCTGCGTGGTCGTGACGGGAACGTCGAGCACGAGGGTAAGCTCCGGCGTGAGGCCGATCAGGCGTGTCAGCTCCGCAATGGCGGCGCGGTCGGCACCCAGGCCGAAGCCCTGGTAGACCATGGTGCTGTCGGCAAACCGGTCGCAAACGACCCAGGTGCCAGCCGCCAGCGCCGGCTCGATCACCCGCGCGACATGCTCGGCCCGCGAAGCGAAATGCAGCATCACCTCGGCCAGCGGTGCCCAGTTATGGCGCCCGGACAACAGCAGCTCGCGCAGCATGTCGGCCCCTGGCGACCCGCCAGGCTCGCGGGTGCGCAAAACGGCGATGCCGGCTTCGGCCAGGCGCTCGGCCAAGCGGCCGGCCTGGGTCGATTTTCCGGCTCCCTCCCCGCCCTCGAGTGTCAGGAAACGGCCTCGGGACACTCAGGCTCCGGTCAGATAATGCGACACAACCGCCATCGCGCGGCCGGGCAGGCCCAGGCGCGCCACGTCGGCGCCGGCCAGCAGCGGCACGTTCAGTTCCGGCACGCCATCACCGCGCACGGTCAGCTGGCCGAGCTTGGTGCCACGCTGCACGGGGGCGCGAATCGGGGTCTCGTAGTCGACGGCGATCTTGGCACGGCTTTTCCAGTTGCGCGGCAGGGTCACGATGAGGTCTCGCCCGCCGACCAGCGGCACGGTGGCAGACGTGCCGAGCCAAACCGGCGCTTGTTCCACCACGTCCCCCGCCGTGAACAGATTGACATTCTCAAACTCGCGGAACGACCATTCCATCAGCCGCTCGCCCTCCTCGGCCCGCGCGCGCATCGTCGGCAACCCGTTCACCACAACGATCACGCGCCGTCCCTGGCGCAGGCTACTGGCGACAAGACCATAGCCGCCGTCCTCGGTATGGCCTGTCTTGAGTCCGTCGGCAGTGCCCTTCTGCACCAGCGGATTACGATTCTGCTGGTCGATATTGTTGTATTTGAACGATTTCTCGGCGTCATATTTATAATACTCGGGAAAGTCCGTAATCAGCCGCCGCGCCACGATCGCGATGTCGCGGACCGACATGCGGTGCTCCGGGTCCGGCCAGCCCGTCGTGTTGCGGAAATTGGTCTTGTCAAGGCCGAACTCCCGCGCCTTGGCGTTCATAAGCTCCACGAACCCGTCCTCGGACCCTGCAATCCCCTCGGCCAGCACGATGCAGGCGTCGTTGCCCGACTGGATGATCATCCCGCGAATGAGATCCTCCACCTTCACCGAGGTGTTGATCTGCACGAACATCTTGGAGCCGCCCATGCGCCAGGCCTTCTCGCTGACCGGCAGTTCCTGCGTCAGCGTCAGCCGGCCTGCCTTGAGCCGCTCATAGACCAGGTAGGCCGTCATCAGCTTGGTCATGGACGAAGGCGTCATCGAGGCATCGGCATCCTTGTCAAGCAAGGTGGCGCCGGTCGAGAAATCGATGACGACGGCGAAGCGCGCGGCGGTGTCGAGCGGGCCGATCGGGGTCTGCGCCGGGCTTCCGTTGGCGACCAGCTCGTACGGCTTCTTGGCCGCCGGGTGGGGACCCATCGCCGGTTTGGCGGGCGGATGTCCACTCGGGCTGGCGAGCTTGCGCGGGGCCTGGGCCCACGCGGGCGCCAGCGGCAGTGCCACGGCTCCGAGCAACAGGGCCCGGCGACCCAAACGGCTGGTTAAACCACTACTCGACGGTGATGGCGGCATCAGGAACTCCTGCGCTCAGCGCGCGCTGCAAGGTCGCATCGGCAGTGGCCAGGTCGCGCAACGGGCCAATGCGCACACGATAGGCCTTATCGCGGGGTGCGGTGAAGCTGGTGATGATCTGGGCGCCAAGAAACGCCAGGCGGTTGGACAGCATCGAGGCGGCGTCCGCCCGGCTGAAGGTCCCAAGGTCGAGATAAAGACCGCCAGGCTCAGGCGCACCCTGCAGAATCGCCTCGGGCAGCCGCCGCGGAACACTCTGCGCCGGCGCATCGCGGGGCGGCGCCACGGGCAAGGCGCGGGCCGCTGCGATGCGGCCACGCACCGACGACACGGCGCCATCGGGGGGTGCCAGGCTCTCGCTGGCAACAGTCCCGCGCGGGGCCGCCGCCACCTGCAACACCGCGCCGGACCCCTGCAGCGAAAGCGCCAGCAACCGGCTCTGGTCTTCCACCACCTGTAGGCGCACGCGGGTGACCGGGCTCTGCACGGCCAGCAACTCGGCGGCGCGCCGCGTCAGGCTCAGCAGACGGCCAGGGTTCTCCGGGCCACGATCGTTCAACCGCACCACGATCTCGCGACCATTCTCAAGGTTGGTCACCCGCACGATCGCAGGCAGCTGCAACGTGCGGTGGCCGGCCGCGAGTGCCGTCTGGTCGAACACCTCGCCATCCGCCGTCAGCCCCACGCGGTCAGCCGCCACTACCGCGAGCCCTGTATAGGTCGCGGTGAATTCGGCGCGCGGATATTGCCACACCCCGCCGGCCTGATAGGCGCCGCCCACCGTGAATTTCACATCTGCCTGAGGAGGCGGCGATTTCGTTGCGTTGAACAGGCTGCAGCCGGCCAGGAAAAGCAACAGCGCACCGGCGAGGGTCCGTGACGTCAGGCTCACGCCGTGATCGCGTCGCCGAGCAGGCCGACGCTGAGGCAGTATTTATCGGGCGGGTTGTACTGACGGATGGCTCGGTAGCTCGGGTAATACGCCAGGAACGCCTCGTCGCCTGGCCCACCGGGCATCAGCACCGCCACCTTGGTCGCCTCCGGCAGGTTCGGCATCGCCACCCCGATCTGGCGCCACTCGCCGACCAAGCGACGCTTGTCGTGGCCGGCATTGGCCGGGTTGAAGTTCGCCGGCAGCTGCACCTGCTGGCCCCAGGGAATGTCGCGCGCCCAGCCTTCCCGCGCCAAATAGTTGGCGGTGGAAGCAAAGATGTCGCCCATGTTGTGAAACAGGTCGCGCTTGCCATTGCCGTTCCAGTCCACGGCGTAGCGCAGGATGTGCTCAGGCTCGAACTGCGTCTGGCCCATGGCGCCCGTGTAGCTGCCAACCATCTCCGCGGGCGTCATGTCGCCGCGTTCGATCACCCGCAGGGCATCCAGCATCTGGGTTTCGAAGAAAGGCCGCCGCCGACCTTCCCACGCCAGGGTGGCGAGGCAGTTCAGCACGTTGAACCCACCAGAATCGCCGCCATAATTCGATTCCAACGCCCAGATGCCCATCAATACCCCGGCGGGCACCCCATAGCGCGCCGTCACCTGCGCCAGCAAAGTGCGGTGCTGAAGGTAAAGCGGCCGTCCCTGCGCGATGCGCCGGTCGCTGACGATCCGGCTGCGATACTGCGCCCAGGTCAGCACGCTTTCCGGCTGGTTGCGGTCGAGCTCGATGGCGCGCTGCACCACCACCACATGATCGAGCGCACGGCTGACAGTGGCCGGGGAGATCCCCGCCTTGCGCGCCTTTTCCCGCAACGTGACCATGTAGGCGGGAAAGCTCGTGGTATCGACCGGCGTGTAGGGCGTCGCAGCCTCAGCGCGGGCAGCGAGCAGAACGGCGGGAAGGGCGAGCAGGGTGCGGCGTGTTTGCATGGCCTCATGTGCCACACTGCGTCCGTGCCGGGCAATGTTCCTGCGTACGGAAGCGATTGGCAGAACAATAAAATCGCTCCAAGCTGCCCCCGACAATTAAGGGGGCGCGTGCCATGGGCGTGACGACAGATCTGGTAACCTACTGCGCCGGCGCTCTCCTGCAGGATTTGCCACCCGATGTCGTGGCCCGCGCGCGGTTCCTGCTGCTCGATCTCGTGGGCAACATCGTGCGCGCCCGCCATGATGCGGAAAGCACGCCTGCCCTGCTCGCCGCCACCCGCGCACTGGGTCTTGCCTCCGGCAACGCCGGCGTGTTCGGCGACACCGCCCGCTACACCCCGGCTGGGGCCGCCTTCCTCAACGGCGCCTTGGCCCATTCCCTGGATTTCGACGACACCCATGCAGCCGGCTCGCTGCACCCCGGCGCCCCCGTGATCCCCGCAGCCCTTGCCGCCGGCGAGATGGTCGGTGCCTCCGGGGCCACCGTGCTGGCCGCAATCGTGGCTGGCTACGAGGTCACCTGCCGCACGGCACTCGCCTTGCCCGCCGGGGCGCATTACGACCGCGGCTTCCATCCAACCGCCACCTGCGGCGTGTTCGGAGCGGCAGTCGCGGCCGCGAGGGTGTTCGGCCTCGACGCCTGCCGCACCGAGGCTGCTATCGGCATCGCCCTGTCGCAATCCTCTGGCAGCCTGCAGTTCCTGTCCAACGGCGCCTGGACCAAGCGCTTCCAGGTCGGCTGGGCCGCGATGGCTGGGCTTACCGCGGCAACCCTTGCGCGTGAGGGTTTCACCGGTCCGGCCGAGGCGCTGGAGGGGCAGCTCGGCTTTCTCCACGCCTACGCCCCCTCCCCCGATCCGGCGCGCGTCACGCAGAACCTCGGCACCGTGTTCGAACTGATGGCCACCGCCGTGAAGCCCTATCCGTCCTGCCGCTATGGCCACGCCGGCATCGACGCGATGCTCGCGCTGCGGGCGGAGCACGCGCTGAAACCTGACGAGATCGAAAGCATCACCTACGGAGTTTCCCGCGCCGGCCTGCTGCTGGTTGGCCTGCCCGCCGAGAAGCGTGCCAATCCGCAGAATGTGGTGGACGCGCAGTTCAGCGGTCCGTTCGTGCTGGCCTGCGCGCTGGTGACGGGCGGCATGGGCTGGGACAGCTACCGCGAGCTGCACAATCCGGCCATCCGCGCGCTGCTGCCGAAGGTCGCCTGTGTGCACGACGCGGCGATCCAGGCGGAGTATCCGGCCAACATGTCTGGCCGGATCACCATCGTGGCCCGTGGCGAGAGCTTCACCCGAACGGTGATCGTGCCCAAGGGTGAGCCTGGCAACTTCCTGAGCGAGGCTGAACTGCGGGCGAAGTTCGCCGGACTGACCGAAAGCGTGCTAGGCGCCGAGCGCAGCGAGCGGCTGGCGCGGGCGGTGCTCGGGATCGACGGGATGGCGGATGTCGCGGGGCTGATCCGGCTGGCTGCGCCGATACTGTCGGCGAAGTTGGCAGGGTGAGGAAATACTTCTTTTTTGAAAAAAAGAAGCAAAAAACTTTAATAATTTGAAAGTTTTTTGGTCCTTTTTTTCAAAAAAGGACTGCTTTACCAACAGCACCGCGAGAAGATACGATATCGTAACAAAATATGCCAGCCAAAACTCCAGCCTCAGGCCGGCCTAAAAAATCGAAGATTCCAGTAAGGCATTGGCCCCATCCCCGCAGGTGCCGGCGCACTCGGCGTCACGCAATCTCCACCCCGCGCCGCGCGTGGCTCGCCCACCACCGCGATCGCCGGGGCCGGCGTCACCAGAGAGGTCTCAACCGCCAGCATCCGGCACAGCGGGTGCAGCATCCGGCCCAACCGCGGCGTCGCGGCGAGCAGTGCCACCATCTCAGGGTCCTCGAGCAGCACACGCAACCACCCACCCAGGGCCGCAGCCTTGTTGGGCACCGCCCGCACCAGCCAGGCATAACCTTGCGGCAATTTTGGTCCGGTCGGCGCCGCCGTGGCGGTTTCCCTCGGTCCGCTGCGACCTCCGCGACCGTGTCCCACCCGCAGCGTTCCGGCGCGGATATCCGCCATCAGCGCCAGCACTCGCCGCTCGATCCGCCGCAAATGACCGCAGATCAGCACGATCATCGCAACCGAAAGCACAGGGCCCCGATACTGCGCGGCCACCAATGCATGCAGCGCATCGATCACCTGCGAGAAACGGCCGGTCAAGGAAAGGGGCTGGGCGATTGTCATGGAACATAATAAGAACATACCCAGCCGCCCGACACAATACGTGGTGCCCCTTACTGCGTTGAATGCGCTAGAGTGTGATGACCGAAGGTGGAATCACCGAAAGGTCTGAATCACGCGATAAAACAAAGAGCTAGAGTGGGATTACGTCGCCTATCAGACGTCATCCCGCTCTAGCCCGGCGTCGTGCGCCAGAATTTCAAGACCCTGGTTCGAACCCATTGAGCCGAAAGATCTCCGCCATCACGGGCCCACGGAGCAGGTCCAGCAGGGCCTGTGCCCGCGCAGGGTCGGTCGATTTCGTGGCCAGCCCCGCCGCATAGACCGTGCGCAGCTGCAGCCCGGCCGGTATCGGCCCGATCAGGTTCATCCCCGCAACCGGGGTGATTTCGCTGATCTGGCCAAGACCGAGCGCAATCTCACCGCGGGCTCCTGCCTCCATGGCGGTCTGGCCTTCGGGATACAGCCGCAGTTTCGGCTTCACGGCGTCGGCCACGCCCAGGCGTTCGAACAGCCGCGCCAGATAAATGCCGGACGTCGCACCGGTCGCGGGGTCGGCCATGCCGATGGTCGCCGCATCCAGCAGCGACTGGCGGAATTCCGCCTCGGTTGCGATCTTGGGCATGTTGAACGTGCCGCTGCGCACGGCCGCCCCCAGCAGCACAGCACCCAGATTGTGGCGGCTCGCATCCACAACCAGGCCGCGCTTGACCAGATCCGCCAAGGGCGCCGGCGGCAGGATGGCGAGGTCGAACGCAACTCCCGCCACCGCCTGGTCATGTATCACGCCTGCGGTGCCGAACACGAAGCGCACCGAGGCGCCGTTGCTGGCCGTGAAGCGTTGCGGCACCTCGGCCATCACGGTCTTCACCGCGGCGGCCGAAAGCACCACCAGATCCTGTGCCCGCGCGGGCATCGCCATGGCGACCAGCGCCCCCACCAGCGCCCCGAGCGCCATGAAAACCCGTCTCATACCCGTTCGATCATAAGCGCGATCCCCTGCCCTACCCCGATGCACATCGTCGCAATCGCCCGCTTGCCGCCGCCCGTCTCCAGGGCGTTGAGCGCCGTCATGGCGAGCCTGGCGCCCGAGGCACCCAGCGGATGGCCCAGCGCGATGGCGCCGCCTTGCGGGTTCACCCGCTCGTCCGTCTCCGACAGCCCAAGCTGGCGCAGCACAGCGATCCCCTGGCTGGCGAAGGCCTCGTTGAGCTCGATGATGTCGATGTCGGAAAGGCTGAGCCCGGTCTTGGCGAGCAGCTTCTGCACCGCAGGCGCCGGCCCGATGCCCATGATGCGCGGCGCCACACCGGCCGTGGCCATCGAAACGATCCGCGCCCGCGGGGTCAGGCCGTGCCGACGCGCGGCGGCTTCGCTTGCCACCAGCAGCGCCGCCGCCCCGTCGTTCACGCCCGAGGCGTTGCCGGCGGTAACGGTGCCGGGGTTGCGAAAGGGGGTTTTGAGCTTGGCCAGCATCTCCATCGTGGTGTCGCCGCGCGGGTGCTCGTCGCGGTCCACCACCACGTCGCCCTTGCGGCCCTTGATGGTCACCGGCGCGATTTCGCGGGTAAAGAACCCGCTGTCCTGCGCCGCCTTGCATTTCTGCTGGCTGCGAAAGGCGAAGGCATCCTGGTCGGCACGCGAGATCTGAAACGCCTCGGCCACGTTCTCGCCGGTCTCGGGCATGGAATCCACGCCGTACATGGTCTTCATCAACCCGTTGACGAAGCGCCAGCCGATCGTGGTGTCATAGATCTCGGCAGCCCGGCTGAACGCCTCAGGGGCCTTGCCCTGCACGAAGGGCGCCCGGGTCATGCTCTCCACGCCGCCGGCCAGCATCAACTCGGCCTCCCCGGCGCGAATGGCCCGCGCCGCGGTGCCAAGCGCATCGAGCCCCGACCCGCACAGCCGATTGAGGGTCGCGCCGGGCACATCGACGGGGTAGCCGGCCAACAAGGTCGCCATGCGGGCGACGTTGCGATTGTCCTCGCCCGCCTGGTTGGCGCAACCCATGTAGCAATCGTCCAGCGCCGCCCAGTCAACCGAGGCGTTGCGCTCGCGCAGCACCCGCAGCGGGTGAGCGGCCAGGTCGTCGGTGCGAACATCCCTCAACGCGCCGGCGTAGCGGCCGATCGGCGTGCGGGCATAATCGCAGATGAAGGCGTCCGGCATGGCGGCGTTCCCTGGGTCGTGAGTGTTGCCGGGAAGCTAGACTGCATTGTCTCCAACACAAAGCGGGTGCGTTGAGACATGCGTGAGGAAACCCAGTCTCGGCGGAAGCCGATCATTCAGCCGCACCGGCACGATGTGGCTGAATGATGGATCAACTCTGGCCGGACACGCAGTTGTCGGGGACGCGCTTTACCCGGCAATCAGGCTGGTCAATCCATGCACCAGCCATGGCTCACATTGAGCGATTGGCCGGTCATGACGTTGGACTTGGCGGAGGCAAAGAACAGCACGGCGTCGGCCACGTCATCGGTGGTGGTGAATTCGCCGTCCACGGTTTCCTTCAGCATGACGTTCTTGATCACCTCGTCCTCGGTGATCCCCAAGGCCTTGGCTTGCTCCGGGATCTGCTTCTCAACCAACGGCGTGCGCACGAAGCCGGGGCAGATGACATTGGCGCGCACATTGTGCTTGGCGCCCTCTTTGGCCACCACCCGCGCCAGGCCGAGCAGCCCGTGCTTGGCGGTGACATAGGCGGACTTCAGCACCGAGGCCTCCTTCGAATGCACCGAACCGATGTAGACTATCGAGCCGCCGCCATTGGCATACATCGACTTGATGCAGGCCTTGGTGGTGAGAAACGCCCCATCCAGGTGAATGGCCAGCATCTTCTTCCAGTCGGCGAACGGAAAATCCTCGATCGGATGCACGATCTGGATACCGGCGTTGCTGACCAGCACGTCGATCCTGCCCCATTTCGCGATCACCGCGGCAACCCCGGCCTCCACCGCCGCCTCGTCGCTCACATCCATCGCGACGGCCATGGCGGTGATGCCGTCCTTCGCGAACGCATCCACTGTGGCCTGCGCCGCATCGAGCTTGAGGTCGGCGATGACCACCTTCGCGCCCTCGGCGCCAAACCGATGGGCGATCTCGCGCCCGATGCCGCTGGCAGCACCGGTGATGATGGCGATCTTGTCCTGCAACTGAGCCATGTCGAGAAATCCCTCTGTCAGATCATCAAAACCACGCGGCTCGGCATCAAACGGCGTCAGACCGGCTGCGCGGCGGCTTGCTTTTTATAGACGTCGTGCAGCACGTCGAACACCCGCGCGCCCAGCTCGCGCGGGTGCGGTACCAGCCAGGGAGCGGCGCGCAGGTTCACCTCGGCGTCCGATTTCCCCTGCTCCCACCGGTCCAGCATGGTGATGCGGCTGAACTCGAAATCCTTGGTGGAGCCTTGCGGCGCGAACGGCCGGTAGATCAGCTGCACGATGTCCATCTCGGTCACGCAGGCGAGCTCCTCGAGGAACCGCGCCTGTGCCAGTGACCGCACTTCCGCCGGCAGCACGGCGAGCAGGTCATGCACCTGGGAGCGGATGTTGTGCAGCACCTCGAACGCCTCTGTGGCGGTGCGCGTGCGGCTCGCGTAGCGGATGTCCTTGTCCCGTTCAGCCACTTCCTCAAGCGTTGCCGGCAGCTTGCCATAGGACTGGAACAGATCCACCTGAAAGGCTATCTGGCTGATCCGGGGCTCGGTCTCCAGCACGTATTGCAAAGGGGTGTTGGAGATCAGCCCGCCATCCCAGAAGAACTCGCCGTCGATCTCGACGGCGGGAAACCCCGGCGGCAACGCCCCGCTGGCCATCACATGCTCAGGGCGGATCTTCATGTGATGGTTGTCGAAAGGGGTCAGCCGCCCGTTCACCACGTTGACGGCGCCCACCGAAAACCGGATCTCGCGCGCATTGATCCGGTCGAAATCGACCAGCCGCTCCAACGTGTCGCGCAGCGCCGCGGTATTGTAGAAGCTCACAGCACCTGCGCCAGGCAGAAAATCCACCGGCGAACGCGGCGCATAGAAACCGGGCAGCCCGCACAACACGGCGCCCATCGCCCCCATGTGCCGCTGCGCATCGGTCATCGCCTGGAACCAGGTCGGCCAGCCCGAGGTGGGCGCGGTGATCGCCTCCCAGAACGCGCGCAACTGCGCCACGCGGGTCTGTGGCGGGTTACCCGCGATGATGGCGGCATTGATCGCCCCGATCGACGTGCCGGCGACCCACTGCGGCAGATAATCCGCCGCCGCCAGCGCCTCGTACACCCCGGCCTGATAACTTCCCAACGCGCCGCCACCTTGAAGAACAAGGGCCACCCGCTTGTCAAAGGTGGCGGGGCGCCGGTGCGATTTCGCGGTCTGGGGCAAAACATGTCTCCTGCAGCGCAGGGACCATGTGCCCCAGCACCGCCAGTGTCACATGACCATTGCGTAAATCGAAGCGGTTCGAGGCCGCTCCTTCAATCCGCCAACGCAGCGCACACCTGCTCCACCTGCGCGTCCTCAAGCTGCGGATACATCGGCAGGCTCACCACCTCGCCCGCCGCAAGCGCGGTCGCGCCGCAACTGGAGGGTCCCATCGCGACCCGTCCGCGGTAGGCCGGCTGCAGATGCACCGGCACGGGATAATGAATGCCGGTGGCAATCCCGCTCGCCCGCAGGCGCGCCTGAAACGCGTCGCGCTCCGGATGGCGCAGCACATACTGGTGGAACACATGGGTGGTGCCCTCACGGCGCGCCGGTGCCAGTCCGCTTTCGCCAAGTGCTGCATCATAGCGTGCGGCAATTGCTCGCCGCCGGGCGTTCTGCGCGTCCAGATGCGAAAGCTTCACCCGCAGGATCGCCGCCTGAATCTCATCCAGCCGCGAATTCACGCCCACGAAGTCACTGATATAATGGGTCTTCCAACCATACTGGCGCAACGCGCCAAGCCGGTCGGCGAGGGCTGCATCATGCGTCGCCAACACCCCGCCATCGCCCAATGCGCCCAGGTTCTTGGTCGGGTACAGGCTGAAACAGCTCACCTCCGTGAGCCCGCCAACCCGCCGTTCGCCGATCATGGCGCCATGCGCCTGACTGCAGTCCTCGATCACCGGGATGCCGAAGTGCGCGGCCATCGCCTGGATCGACTCGAGATCGGCCGGCTGGCCATACAGATGCACCACGATGATGGCCGAAATCCTCGGCAACCCCTTGGGCGGATGTGCCAACACGGCCATCAGCTCGCCCGGGTCCATCGTGTAATGCAGCGGGTCAATGTCGATCAGCACCGGCGTGGCGCCGGCCATCTCGATGGCGGCGACCGTGGCCACTGCGGTATGCGAAACGGTCGCCACCGCCTGCCCCGGGCCAATCCCCAGGCCGCGCAGCGCCAGCGCCAGCGCATCCGTGCCATTGGCGCATCCCACCGCACACGTGGTGCCCGTCCAGGCGGCAAACTCCGCCTCGAACGCCCGCCCCTCGGCCCCCAGAATATACCAGCCGGAGGCCAACGCGCGCGCCACCGCCGCATCGATCTCAGGTTTCAGCGCCAGATATCCGGCACCCGGATTGGCCTGCGGAACGGTGATGATCGGAACATTCATGACATGATCCTCAAAGGTAGGCGGCCAGGCGCGGCCGATACCAGTCCAGCGAACGCGCGATCCCCTGCTCCAGCGCCACCTGCGGCGCCCAGCCGGTGGCCGCCCGGAACGCGCTGTCATCGGCATGGTAGCTGCCGATATCGATGCTCGCCCGGTCGCTGGGAAATTCCCGCGTGGTAAACGATGCCCCGGCCCCTGCCATCTTCACCGTCAACTCGGCGATCTCGCGAAGCGATGCCGGCGGTGCGCCACCGAGATTGAATACCTGCCCATGCGCTGCCGGCGTGCTCGCAGCGAGCAAAAACGCCTCGGTGACATCGTCGACATAGGCCATGTCGCGCAACTGGTCGCCGCCCCACACCTCGAATGGCCGACCCTCCAGCACGCAGCGGATCCAGATTCCCAGGAAGGTCTGCCGCGCATCGCGAATCCGCAGTCGCGGCCCATAACAGTTGGTCAGCCGCAACGACACCACGGGACGGCCGGCGGTGCGATGCTCGATCATCCAATACTGTTCGCCGGCGAATTTCGAAACACCGTTGGCATCGGGCGGTGCCACCGGATGCGTCTCATCCACCGGCAGATAGCGCGGACGCCCATAGAACTGCCGCGTCGAGGCATGCACCACCACCGCCTCCGGCGCCGCCTCCCGCGCCGCCTGGATCAGCCGCACCTGTGCCACGGCGTTCACAGCGATATCGGCCAGCGGATCGCGCTGCCCGCCCATATGGCTGGTCTGGGCGGCCAGGTTGAAGATGACATCGGCCCCCTCGCACAACGGCCGCAAATCCGCCTCACGAATATCGGCACGCACCAGCTGCACATCGACCCCGTCCAGATTGGCCGGATTGGCGCCGCCACCGAACAAAAACCCGTCCAGCGCCGTGACCCGCGCGCCGCGACGCACCAGCGCCTCGCACAGATTGGCGCCAAGGAACCCCGCGCCCCCCGTCACCAGCACCTTCGCCCTCGCCCAATCCATCACGCTCTCCCGATCCACTGCAGGGTCATGCCGGTTTATCGTGGCAAAACCGCGCCGCAATCAAGGCAGGGGATGTCCTTACACCGATGCGCCCGAGCTCTCCGCCCGCAGCCGCGCCGGCGTCATCATCACCGTGTTGAGCCCTGTCCCCGGCGCCACCACCGCGAGCCTGCCCTGTCGCACAGCCACCGTCTCATAGCCAAGCCCGCCCAGCAGCTCCGAAACCTTGGTGCTGTCCCAGAACTGCTCGATCAGGATGGCGGGCTCGGTGCGCCGCAGCGTTTCGATCGCTCCCGACAGCATCTCGAACTCGAACCCCTCGATGTCGATCTTAAGAAAGCTCGGCGTCAGTTCCAGGCTGTCCAACGTCACGATCGGGCACACATATTCGCTGGCGGTCACCTTCGCCGGATCGAAAAAATACAGCGTCTTGGCGCTGAAATAACCGAACGCCGCCTCCCGCGAGAAGGTCGCGACGCCGTCATAGACGAAGCCGTTATAGGCCGGCACGAACAGCGTCATCTCGCCAGGCCGCGGCCCCAGACCGTGGTTGCGCAGCTCCACGCCGGCAACCGCTGCGAAACGCTGCTTCAGCTCGGCGAAGATCACCGGATTGGGCTCGAACGAGACAATGCGCGCATCCGGCCGATACTTGCGGATCGACAGGATCGACTGCCCGCGGTTTGCCCCGATGTCGAGAAACAGATCGTCCGGTTTCGCCCGCATGGCCGCGATCACGGCAAACTCGCCCTCATGCGACAGGCCGAGGTAACGCCGGCTGTAATAATAAGCATCGTTCTTCAAGCCGCGGAGACCGGGGAAATAATTCTGCAGCGTGCGCAACGGTTTCTTGAGATCGGCCATGAGTTGCTCCGCACCACGGTCGACTCTCGTAGAGGAGGTGGCGGCCTGACACCAGCCCGCTTGATGCTCACGCGTCGCATGATATGCAGGCACCATGATCCCAGATCCCGACGCCCAAGCCCGGCGCAGCCTCGCCCAGCACCGCGCCTTCGCCAGCGGCCTGCTCGTGCTCATGGCCGCCCTCACCCTGCTCGCCTACGCGCTGCCGCCTGGCTGGCCGACCGAGCTGCTGCAGGCCGCCGCCAAAGCCGGCTTCGTCGGCGGGATCGCCGACTGGTTCGCCGTCACCGCCCTGTTCCGACACCCGCTCGGCCTGCCCATCCCGCACACCGCCATCATCCCACGCCAGAAGATCCGCCTCGGCCGCGCCCTCGGCCGCTTTGTGGCAGGCCATGTGTTCACCCAGGCCGAGCTGTCAATCACGCTGGCCCGGCTCGACATCGCCCAGATCGTCGAACGCTTCCTGGCCGATCCGAAGGCCACCCGCCCCGCCGCCGAGGCGCTGGCGGCCATGCTGCCACGGGTGCTGGCGAGCATCGAGGACGGCCGCGCCCGCAGCGTCGCCCGGCGCATCCTGCCGCGCATCCTCGGCGGCGTCGGCGCCGGCCGCGTCGTTGCCCGCGCCCTGCGTGCCATGCTGGAAGGCGGGCGGCACCAGGAGGTGTTCAGCTTCATTCTCGCCGAACTCAAGAAGGTGCTGTCCGAACGCGAGGATGCCATGCGCATCGCCATCGAGGAGCGGGTGCGCGAGCAGGGCGGCCGCCTGGTCGGCTGGGCGGTCGGCGCCACCATCGCCAAGCGTGCGGTCTCGCTCATCAATGCCGAGCTCACCAAAATGGAATCGAGCGGCTCCGACCTGCGCGACGCGTTCGACGAATGGGTACGCCGCGAAATCACCCGCATGGAGGAGGACCCAGAACGTGCCGCCGAAATCGGCAAGGCGCTGCGCCGGGTGGTGATGCACGAGACGGTGCAGGCCTGGGTGATGGACATCTGGTCGCGCTTCCGCCTGGCCATCGAGATCGACGCCGCCCGCCCGAACGGCCACACTGTCGGCCTGATCGAAGCCGCCCTGGCCAATTTCGGCGTGCTGCTGTCGACCGACCCCGCCGCCCGCACCCGCCTGCAACACGCCGTCGAAGGCGTGGTTTCGCCCCTGCTGCCGGCCGCCCAGGCGCGGCTTGAAACCTTCATCGCCGAAGTCGTCGGCGGCTGGGACGCCCAGACCATCACCGACCGCCTGGAACTGCGGGTCGGCCCAGACCTGCAATACGTGCGCATTAACGGCACACTGGTCGGCTTTCTTGTCGGCGGCCTGGTGTGGGCGGTGCTGACGGCCATTTTCGGTCATGTGGCTTTTTGATAGGTGAGCGAGATGCGTCTCTCGGTGTTGGACCAGTCTACCGTGGTGACCGGACGCTCACCGGATACATCAATTCGCGAAAGCATTGCACTCGCTCAGGTTTGTGAGACAGTCGGCTATCACCGCTACTGGTGTGCCGAGCACCACGGTTCGGCGAGCCAGGCCGGCACTGCCCCGGAAATCCTGATCGCGGCCATCGCCGCCACCACAACCCGCATCCGCGTCGGCAGCGCCGGCGTGATGCTGCCGCATTATTCCGCCTTGAAGATCGCCGAACAGTTCCGCGTCCTCGAAGCCATCGCCCCTGGCCGGATCGACATGGGGCTCGGCCGCGCGCCCGGCTCCGACGGGCTGACGGCCCAGGCGCTCAACCCCAATGCCGCCCGCGCGGCAGACCTGTTCCCCGCCAGCGTGCGCGACCTGCTGGCCTGGGTGTCCGGCGAGGCCCTGCTGGAAAACCATCCGTTCCGCGACATCAAGGCGCAACCGACCGGCCCGAGCACGCCGGAACCCTGGATTCTCGGCAGCAGCGACTACGGTGCCCAGGTGGCTGCGCATTTCGGCCTGCCCTACTGCTTCGCCCATTTCATCACGGACGGACGCGGCGGTGCCGAGGCGATCGAGCTCTACAAAACCAGCTACCGCCCCAGCGAGCGCTTCCCGCAGCCGATCGCAGCCGTCACCGTCTGGGCGATGGCGGCGGAAACGCAGCAGGAAGCCGACGAATTGTTTCTCTCCCGTGCCATCTGGCGGCTGGGCCGCGACCGCGGAATCTACGCCCCCCTGCCCTCGCCCGCCGAAGCCGCGGCAACGTCGTTGACGGAAGCGGAAACCGCGCGGATCGCCACGTTGAAATCACGCGCGCTCTACGGCACGCCGGATCATGTGGCGGAACGCCTGCGCGATCTCGCCGCGGCATTCGGGGTCGATGAAATCGCAATCCTCACCACCGTGCACGACCCGGCGGCGCGGGCCCGCAGCTACCGGCTGCTGGCTCGTGCTTTTGATCTAGAGCGGGATGACGTCTGATAAGCGACGTAATCCCGCTCTAGCTCTTTGTTTTCTCGCGTGATTCAGACCTTTCGGTGATTCCACCTTCGGTCATCACGCTCTAACGCCAGGGCTTGCCGCCGAAGGGGCCAGCGACCGGGCCGCGGCCTGAACGGCCACGCCGCCACATCTGAAACCGCAGCACCGCATAGCCGACCACGCCGAGGCCGATGGCAATCGGGATCATCGCCAGCGCCACCCAAAGCGTCAGCGCGACCAACGCCACAACAGTCGCCATCACGCCAAGGAGGATCGCCGAGCGCAGCAGCCGGCTGGCCACAGGCGCCGCGGCGCCGCGTTGCGGCTGGGCGAACCCGCCATCCACGGTCATGTCGATCTCGGTCACCACGGGTCGCTTGTGTGTGTTGTCCATGGCACGCACGTGGTCCGATTCAACCTGGGGTTCAAGCCGCGCGACGATTACGCTTCGCTCATTTCGGGGCGCACCACGAGCACGGTGCCCTCGACATCGACGACCCTGAGCCGGTCGAGGTCGGCCGGCTGGGGTGCCCCTTCGACCAGCCGCGCCGCCCAGTCGCTGTCACCCAGCCGCACCCGCCCCTCCCGGCCAAGGAAGTTCAACGCCAGCGCGGTACGGCCGATCAGCCCCGAACCCGGTGCGTTCACCGACGAGACACGCCTGCGCCGGCGCCGGGACACACCGACAACCAGCGCTGCCGCCACCAGCAAGGCAAATTCAGCCACCTGCCAGGCAAACCCCACCGCGAGTGCCAGCCCGAGCAGACCCGTGCCGATCGCGGCCAGCCCGAGCCAGATCAGATAGGCGCCCGGCAACACCAACTCGGCCACCATCAGAACCAGCCCCGCCAGCAGCCAGGCGAGCGGCGGGTCCTCGGACAGCAGCGACATCACACCCCGCTCCTCGGCACCGAGGCCGTGGCCGCAACTGCCCCATCCACCCGCAGCAGTTGCAACGCCTGGGTGATGCCGCCGGCCAGTGCCGTCGCCTCCATCGGCACCACCACCATCTTGCTGTTGGGCGAGCCCGCCAGCACCTTGAACGCCTCCACATAGCGGTCTGCAATGAAGTAGCGCAGCGCCGCCTCACCGCCGTCGCGCGCGGCTTCGGCTACCGAACGGGTGGCCGTGGCCTCGGCCGCCGCCAGCCGCTCGCGCGCCTGGGCATCGCGGTTCGCCGCCTCCTGGCGCCCTTCGGCAGCCAGGATCAGGCTCTGCTTGTTGCCCTCCGCCCGCGCGATCGCCGCCTCTCGCTCGCCCTGCGCCTTGGCAACCGTGGCCCGCCTTTCGCGCTCGGCGGTCATCTGCATGTTCATCGCCAGAATCAGGTTGGCCGGCGGCTCGATCTTGCGGATCTCGACCCGGCTGACCTTGACCCCCCAGGGGTGGGTGGCGCCATCCAGGATGGTCAGCAGTTGCGTGTTGATCCGCTCGCGTGAGGACAGCGCCGCGTCCAGTTGCATTTCGCCGATCACGGCGCGGATGTTGGTCATCGCCAGCGTGGTCAGCGCCATGGGCAGGTTCTGCACCTGGTAGGCGGCCTTCTCGGCCTCCATCACCCGGAAGTAGATCACCCCGTCGGCTGCCACCGTCGCGTTGTCGCCGGTGATGACGGTCTGCTCCGGAATATCCAGAACCTGCTCCTGCACGTTGAGCCTGCGGCCGATCCGGTCGACATACGGCATCACGAAGTTCAGCCCCGGCTGCAGCGAGCGCGTGTAGGCGCCGAACCGCTCCACCGTCCAAATATTGCCCTGCGGCACCGATTTCGCCCCGGCGAAGATGGTGGTGACGACGAGGATCAGGATAAGAATCCAGATCAGATTGTACGGATTGACCGTCATGCCGCTGCTTCTCCCTCACATGCAGGTGAGCCTAGCATGCGGCGATACCATTCGGAGGAAACAACCGTGATTTCAGGTGCGAACACCCATCTTCCCGTCGATCTCAGCGGACTGCGGGTCGCCATCACCGGCGCTGCCGGCGGCATCGGCCTGGTCATGGCCGACAGCTTCGCCGCCTGCGGGGCCCAACTGTTCATTTCGGACGTCGACACAGACGCCCTCGCCGCCAGCGCCCACCCCGGTATGATCGCCAACGCCGGCAGTGCCGCCGACATGGAGGCCTTCGTCGACACCGCGATCGAACAACTCGGCGGGCTCGACGTGCTGATCAACAACGCCGGCATCGCCGGGCCCACCAAACGGGTGGAGGACATCACTCCCGAGGAACTCGACGCCACCCTGCAGATCGACCTCGCCGCGCTGTTCCACACGTCCCGCCGCGCCATTCCCGTCCTGCGCGCGGCCGGCGGCGGCTGCATCATCAACCTGTCCTCGGCCGCCGGTCGCTTCGGCTTTCCGCTGCGCAGCCCCTATGCCGCGGCGAAATGGGGCGTGATCGGCTTCACCAAGACACTCGCCATCGAACTCGGCCCGCAGAGCATCCGCGTTAACGCCATCCTGCCCGGACTGGTCGACGGCCCGCGCATCCGCCGCGTCCTCAAGGCCAAGGCAGACGCCGCGGGGATCGGCGAGAACGCCCAGACCGACGCAGCCCTGGCCACCGCGTCACTGCGCTGCTTCGTCACCCAACACGACATCGCCAACATGGCGCTCTATCTGGCAAGCCCGTTCGGCCGCACCATCAGCGGCCAGGCGCTGAGCGTGGACGGCGACCTGCAGGTGCTCATCTGACCGGCCTCGCTTGCCGGTGACAGGCTCCGGCTTTAGGTTGCGCGGCACCATCCACCACCGGAACGCGCATGAACCCTGAGCCGGTACGCCTGGTGATCTGGGACCTGGACGAAACCTTCTGGCGCGGAACCGTCACCGAGGGCGGCATCCGCGAATACGTCCAGGCGCATCATGACATCGTCATCGCGCTCGCCCGCCGCGGCATCATGAGCAGCATCTGCTCGAAGAACGACCTGGCGAACATCGCGGCGATCCTGCGCGACCACGGCATCTGGGACTACTTCATCTTCCCCAGCATCGACTGGACCCCCAAGGGCGCCCGCATCGCCGAACTCGTCGAACGCGTCGGGCTGCGTCCGCCCACGGTGCTGTTCGTCGACGACAATCCGGGCAACCGTGCCGAAGCCGCGGCGGCCCTGCCCGGATTGCAAATCGCCGATGAAACCCTGCTGGCCGAGCTCCTGGCCGACCCGCGTCTCATCGGCAAATCCGACCCGGAGCTGACCCGCCTCAAGCAATACAAACTCCTGGAACAAAAGCAGCAGGACGAACGCGCAGCCGGCGGCGACAACACCCAGTTCCTGCGCGACTGCCACATCCGCGTCACCTTCGAATACGACGTGGAAACCCATATCGACCGCGCCATCGAGCTGATCAACCGCACCAACCAGCTGAACTTCATCAAGCAGCGCCTGCCGGAAACCACGCCCGAGG
>JANXSM010000079.1 GCA_025352665.1 Rhodospirillales bacterium
GCCGAATTTCGGCAATCAAGTCCATGAGCAACACCCCAGATTCTCCAGCACAAATGCCGGATGATCGCACGACCCAGGGTGGAAACTATTGGACGCTGTTTACCCCCGGAATCTGGAAACTTTTGCACGCTGTTTTACACCTCACGATCGAGCCGCCGCCAAGATCGATGTGTACACGCGACGTGGTGGCACCCCTGGCAATGGCGACGACGGTTCTCTTGAGCTGACTGCGCGCACTGATTTTCATTGAATTGCTCCACTGCGGGGCTTTCGCCATGGACGAGTCAGCGCTATATACCCATAGTATATGACGAGAACGCGTGCACTGACGACCATCGAAGCCATCGTAACGCTGAAATCCGAAGATACGCCGACCGTCGGGCGCGAGCGGATCCGCCTGCTCGAAGCCGTGGCCCGCGAAGGCAGCATCACCGCCGGCGCCCGCACCGTGGGCCTCACCTACAAAGCGGCGTGGGACGCGCTGGACGCGATGGCCAATCTGTTCGGCCAGCCGTTGCTCTCCAAACGCGCCGGTGGCAGATCCGGCGGCGGCGCCAGCCTCACCCCCACCGGCTTGCGGGTGATCGAAGCCTTCTCCCGCCTCGAAGCGGAAATGGGCCGGGTGCTCCGGGCCCTGGAGCCGGATCTCGCCGGCATCGGCATCTCCCCATTGAACCTCGTCTCGGGCCTGCTCATGAAGACCAGTGCACGCAACGCTCTGCGTGGCAAGATCAGCGCCATCGCGGCTGACAGTCTCAACGCCGAAGTCGCGGTCGCGATTTCGCCCGAGACCACGATCCACGCCATGGTCACGCTTGGCAGCGTCAACGAACTCGGCCTGTGCATCGGTCGCAACGCCATCGTGCTGGTGAAGGCGCCCTTCGTCGTCATAGCACCTGGCGAAACACCGCCGCGCACCACGATGCGCAACGCCATCGCCGGCGTGATCCAGCGCTGCGACGTCTGCGCCGTCACCGCCGAAATCGTGCTCGACATCGGCTCCAGCACAACCCTTACCGCCTCGATCAGCGCCCACAGCGCACAGGCGCTGGGGCTCGTCGCCGGCCTGCCCGCCTGCGCCTTGTTCGACGCCGCCCACGTCATCATCGCCATCGACTGACGACCAGGAGATCCTCATGAAACGCCGCACAATCTTCGCAGCAGCCACGGCTCTGCTGGCAACCGCCCTGCTCGCAGCCACCGCCCACGCGGGCCAGACCAATGTCGCCGTGGCCGCCAACTTCACCGACGCGGCAGAAGATATCGCCGCGTCGTTCCATCAGAAGACCGGCCATGACGCGATCCTCAGCTTCGGCGCGTCAGGCGCTCTCTACACCCAGATCACCCAGGACGCGCCGTTCCAGATCCTGCTCTCCGCCGATGCCGAGCGACCCAAAAAGGCCGTCGACGACGGGCTGGGCGTGGCCACCAGCCGCTTCACCTACGCCATCGGCAAGCTCGTGCTGTGGAGCCGCTCGCCTGACCTGCTCCACGGTGCCGACACACTCAAGGCAAACGCCTTCACCCGGCTCTCGATCGCAAACCCCACCGCAGCCCCTTACGGCACTGCCGCCATCGAGGTACTGAGGGCACTGAAGCTGTACGACACGCTCGCCCGCAAGATCGTCCAGGGCAACAGCATCGCCCAGGCCTTCCAGTTCATCGACACCGGCAATGCGGAGCTCGGTTTCATCGCGCTGTCCCAGCTCGCCGGCAACAGCCAGGGCTCCCGCTGGGTGGTGCCGCAGGAACTCTACACCCCAATCCGCCAGGACGCCGTCCTGCTGAAGAAGGGGCAGAACAACGAAGCCGCCATCGCCTTCATGGCATTCCTCAAAGGCCCCGAATCCCGCACGATCATCGAGAAATACGGCTATGTCCTCGCCGGCGCGAACTAAGCCTGAATGACCGGCCTGCCACCAGACATATGGCAGCCGATCGCACTCTCGATCGAGTTGGCCGCCATCACCACGATCGTGCTGCTTGCGCTGGGCACGCCAATCGCCTGGTGGCTGGCGCGTTCGAATGCCTGGTGGAAGGAGCTCGTCGCAACCTTCGTCGCCATCCCGCTGGTACTGCCGCCGACGGTGCTGGGTTTCTACCTGCTGGTGGTGCTCGGCCCGAACGGTCCCGGCGGCGTTCTCGCGGGATTATGGGGCGGCCGAACGCTCGCCTTCACCTTCCAGGGCCTGGTGATCGGATCAACATTGTATTCGATGCCCTTCGTGGTGCAGCCGATCCGCAACGCCTTCGAAGCGATGGGCGATCGTCCCATGGAAGTCGCCGCCACCTTGCGCGCCTCACCGTTGCGCGCGTTCTGGACCGTGGCGATCCCGCAGGCGCGTGCCGGGTTTCTCGCCGGCGCCGTGCTCGGCTTCGCTCATACGATCGGAGAGTTCGGCGTCGTGCTGATGATCGGCGGCAACATCCCCGGCCAGACCAAGGTTCTCTCGGTTGCCATCTACGACTATGTCGAAACCGCGCAATGGCACCAAGCCAATGTGCTCGCAGCCGGCATGGTCGCGTTCTCCTTCGCCGTCATCCTGGCCCTGCGCCTGATCGAAAAACGCATCGGTCGCGCATGAACGACATCCGGATCGAATTTCGCGGAACACTCGGCCGCTTCTCGCTAGACGCCGCGTTCACGGTGCCAGCCATCGGCGTCACCACCCTGTTCGGCCCCTCCGGCTGCGGAAAGACCACCGTGCTGCGCTGCATCGCCGGCCTGCAACGGCTCGATGGCGTTTGCATCGTCGCCGACGAAATCTGGCAGAACGACAAAACATTCCGCCCCGCCCACCAGCGCGACATCGGCTACGTGTTCCAGGAAGCCAGCCTGTTCGCCCATCTCTCGGTGCGCCGCAACCTGCTCTACGGCGCCATTCGTACCGGTGCGATCCGCTTCGAAGAAGTGGTCGACCTGCTCGGCCTCGCGAAACTGCTCGACCGCGCGCCACAGAACCTCTCCGGCGGCGAACGTCAACGCGTTGCCATCGGCCGCGCACTGCTGTCCCAGCCAAGGCTTTTGCTGATGGACGAACCGCTTTCGGCGCTGGATCGCATCACCAAGGAGGAAATTCTGCCCTTCCTGGAACGACTGCAGGAAACTCTTGCCCTGCCCATCATCCATGTCAGCCACGACATGACCGAGGTGGAACGGCTCGCCGATCATCTCGTGCTGATGCAGGCCGGCCGTGTCGTCGCCAGCGGACCGCTCACCACGTTGCAAAGCGATCCTTCACTTTCCCTCGTACAGTCCCGCGAAGCCGCCGTTTCCCTCCATGCAATCGTGGAGTCCTTCGACGTCGTCGACGGACTCGCCAGCCTCGTCGTGAACGGCGGCCGCTTCCTCGCTCCCAGCGCCCCGGTCGCACAAGGAACCCGCCGCCGTCTACGCATCCTCGCCGGCGACGTCAGCCTCGCCCGCACGCCCCAGCACAGCACCATCGTCAACACGCTGCCGGCGCGCATACTGAAAACCACGCCGACCGGCACCCACGGAATCACCGCCGTGCTCGGACTGGGCCCGGAAGGTGCCGGCGACAGAATTCTTGCCCGCGTCACCCAAAGGTCCTGGAAGCTGCTGGAATTATCACAAGGAATGGACGTTCATGCCCAGATCAAAGGCGTGGCGCTGATATCCGGCAGCCCGCCATGATCTTGTCAGCAGCGGCACCAGGAAGTTCCCAGTTCTGATAACAAGATTCTTGCGGGCAATTGCCACTCGGCTGTTGCGCATGAAGCATGTTGCACTGCCCCCGGCACGCGCCGTACGGGCTTTGGGATGCGCCAGCTGCAACAGGCGTGTGTGCCGACCGTCGCCGACGACGATTGCGCCTATACCGAAGGCTTCAAGGAAGGCGTTCGCGTCATCAACGAAATCATCGACGAAACCCCACGCGGCGAAGCACTGCCCGACGCCGCCTCCGCCGGCCGCAAGCTGGTTGAAACCCGCGTGGCCGATACCCCCGGGGCCCAGCGTGCCCGCCTCTACATGGCCAACCCGGACATAACCACCTACGGCCCCGGCAAATACACCAGCATCATCATGGCCCGCTCGGGCCCCTGCCACCGGGGTGTGTTCCGCAACCCTCTTGTCTCACCCATCATCCTCGGCGCCTCAGCCGGCACGCGTTTTGGTGCCGCACTCGCCATCCTGTTCGTCCCCTGGCCGAGCGCCGTGCCGTTGATGCCCCCATCTCCGCCTTCTCGGTCCGCGAAATGGTGGAAATGGGACGTACCTCGCATCTGGGATGGATTTTGGCCCCCGGTTCGCGCGACCATGCCATCGTCTCCGACATTCTCACCCGCCTCGGTATCTCGTGCCTCGCCGAACAGCTCTATCCGAAACTTTCCGGCGATGAGAACGGCAACTCGTTCTGATCGCCGGCGCGCTCGGCCAGCAGCCGCAGCTGCTCATCCTCGACGAACCAACCTCGCATCTCGACTTCGCAAACGCCGTGCGCGTGCTAAAATTGGTCGGCAGCGTGGCTGCCGAAGGAATCGCCGTCATCCAGACCAGCCACAACCCCGACCACGCCTTCCTGGTCGAAGATTAAACCCTTGTCATGGTCCCCAATCAGCCTGCCGCGAGCGGCCCCACGCACGCGTTGATGACAGAAGCGCTGCTCTGCGCCGTCTATGGTCGGCCGGCCCGCATCGTCGAACACGAAGGCTGAAAACTCTGCTTCGCGCCGGCCGATCTCACCTCTCCCCAAACGCCTCGGCGAGCGTCCAGCCTTACTTCGGCTTGACGGCGGGATTGCCGCCTGGGCCGCCGGGAGGCGGTATCACCGGCATCGGGAATTTCTGCGACGAAGGTGCCCCTTTGACCATGCCGGGATCGACCCATCCGCGTGGCCTGGCCACACCGTTGGTTGTCGTTCCACCTGGCGTGTCAGGCACCATGCCGGGGGGCAACGGGGCGACAGGTAACACCGGGGGCGTCGGTGCTGCCGGCGTCTGGGCATGGGCCACCGTCCCTGAAGCGATCAGCACCACCACCGCCAGGGCCACACCCCGTCTTGTACGAACCCACGTGCCAGACAGGACATCCGGCACCGGTGCCACTGGAACCACCTCACCCGGCGGCGGCTCCTCTATCGGCGACGGCGGCTGTGTAGGGTCCTCTATGGGCGGGTGGTCAGGCTCATGTGGGCGTTCCGGCTGTTGTGCGAACACGGCCAGTCTCCTTCTCCTTAATCGGAAAGGAACGCCCTGCGTCCACAGCAGTTCCGCCCAGCGGGCCGGCGATCCGTCGGCGTTCGTGCAGTACATCGACAGCTACGGCCAGGGTAAGGTGATGTTCGGTAGCGACTTCCCTGTGCTGAACTTCAAACGCACGCGCGACGAGGTGGCGACCCTCAAGTTGGAACCAAAGCCGCTGCAGAAGTTCCTGCGCGACAACGCCATGCGGGCCTACAATCTGTGAGCGACCGGCCGGCACTCCTCGAGAACTACGTTGACTATGTCAGCAAAGATGCAGCAGCCATGCTGGGCAAGCCGGCGATTTCCGCGAGCCAGACGACCCGGCCATACCCGGCGTCGACAATATCGCTGTGACGCCCAACCGGGAACACGGTCCGGTCGACTTATGAGCGCACATGCCGTTACCTATGCCTTCCTGGTCCCAACACAGATGCGAAAACTGCTGGCGCTGCCCAACACCGGGTCCCTGCTGTTTCCCAGCCTGCGCGTGCTGGTATCTTCCGGCACCTTCCTCCACCCGGGCGAACGAGCCGAAATCCGTCGTCGCCTTTCCCCAAATCTATTCGATATGCATTCCTCGACCGAAAGCGGCGGCATCACCGCGCTGCACCCCGGTGACCCCGACGAGAAACAGGCATCGGTCGGCCGCCCCAACACCAATGTTTCAGTTCAGGTCGTTGATGCTACCGACACGATGCGTCCCGCGGGGAAATCGGCCGGTTCGACGAAGACGGTTTTCTCTATCTCGCCAGCCGCTTGAGGGAGATAATCATCCGTGGCGGCGTCAATATCTATCTATGTGAGATCGGAAAAGTCTTTCTAACGATGTTGGAAATTCACGACTGCGCTCCGTTCGCAAGGCTCCCGCCACTGCTGGGCGAAGAGGTCGCCGTGTTCGTGGTGCGCGACAGCGAAATCAGCGACCGGGCGGCCATGGATCACCGCGAATCCGCATGGCACCCTACGAGGTCCCAAGGTCAATCTTCTTCATCGAAGAACTGCCCAAGAACGCGCACGGCAAGGTGGTACGCAGCACTCTGATCGCGCAACTGCCACCGATCGCGGCGTGAGGAATACAGACTTGAACGCATGACGCACTCACCAGAACGACGGAATCGCCCAATCAGGCCCGGCGGCGCGCACCAGCGCATCCAGCAGTGTCTTTGATCGCATCAGGTCGCATACACGATCAACGTCCGGCCCCGTGGCGCGGTCCTCGACCAGCACTGGAACTTCGCAACGAATGGCCCGGAATAGCAGGCCGGTCGCCGCCGCCAGTCTCTCACACCGGCGCAAATCCACGGCCTGTGCCGCAACCAGCGCCTCGATCGCAACGAGCAGCCGCAGCGGCAACATCTGCTCCTCCAGCTTGCGGATGACCAACGGCGTCTGTGGCGCATGGTCCTCCACACTCTCCGAAACCGGCAGCGCATCGAGGCTACCCGGCGTCGCCTTCAGCCGTATTTCACCGTGCAGATATGCCACTGTCTTTTGCAACGAGTTGAAACCGTTCGAGGCGCCACCCACCGGCGATAAATATTTCGGTAGGCCAGACAAGGCCGCATTCATCATCTTGATGACGCGATAAGCAGACGCCGTCGCAAGATGGCAGTTGACGATGGCCATCTGATCGAAGGCCAACGCGATCGCAGGCGTATGGAAATTTGCCGTCGACAGAATGAGGCCGTCCTCGGCCAGCACCAACGGGTTATCCGCCGCAGCGTTAAGCTCGGTCTCGACGCTTTCGATCGCCGTCTCGAGGCTGGTGATGGCCGGGCCATAGATCTGCGACAGGACCCGAAAGCTCAGCGCGTCCTGAATGGAGCGCGCGGCGCCGGCATCATGCAGATAGCTGCCTGCCAGCAATCCGCGGAACATCGCAGCCGCTCGCTCCTGCCCACCGGCGGGGCGGGCACGGGCCAGCCTAGCATCGAAAATATCCGGGTTCGCCGCATACCCTTCGTCAGCCAAGGCGGCGGCAACGGCGCCCAACCCCAGAAGTTGCGCCTGCTCTGCCAGCACCGCAGCACCATGGCCAAGTGTGATGGAGCTAGCATTGAGGATCGCCAGCGCGTCCTTCGGCCCGAGCACGGCAGGCGCCAAGCCAACCTGTGCCAACGCCTGCGCAGCGGGGTGGGCAACTCCGTTCAAAAAGATCTGGCCCTCGCCGATAACCGCCGCCCCAATCGCCGCACACAAACCGAGATCCCCACCCCCGATCGAACCGCGGCCAGGGATCACCGGGGTCAGCCCGGCATTGAACATGGCCAGCATATGTTCAAGCACGGCCGGCGAGATGCCAGAGCCACCCTGCACCAGGCCGATGATCCGGCACAGCAGCATCATGCGCGCGAGCGGCTCTGCAAACGGCGCACCCACGCCGACGCAGCGGCCGCGGATCATCTGGACCTGAAACGCCTCGATATCCGGCCGGGACAGGCGAAACCCGACATTGCCGCCAAGCCCGGTGTTCAGTCCATAAATTGGCGCGGCTCCGTCGACGAGGCGGTCCACCACTGCACGCGCAACCACCACCCGCTTCCACGCCCGCTCGGTCAGGCTAATCCGCATACCTGGCCGACTGGCGGCATGCACCAGGGCCAGCGTCGCCGGCGCGTCGCCCAGTTCAAAAATGCTTACGGTGAAACTCCCATCCAAACGCCACTGCCAGAATACCAGATATCGGCCGTGCCGGATCAAGCGGTTCCCGGATTAGAGCGATACCGCCTGAGGTTGGATCAACCGCCCGATAAAATTGCTCGCTGAAATGGAAGACTAAATCCTCATCGCTTCGCCTATCACAAATCATCCTGGTCTAAGAAGCCAGCATCTCCCGCACCAACGGAATGACCTTGCGGCCGTACAGCTCGATGCACGGCAGCAGCTTTTCATGCGCCAAGGAGCCGGCGCTGTATTTCATATCGAACAGCGACAGGCTAAGCGCCTGCACCGTCGCCGCGATCTTACGTGCGACCGCTTCAGGCGAGCCGACATAAGGTGAACTCCGATCTGCCTCGCGATCGAATTCGGCCCGCCCCATCAGCGGTCCGCCGCGCTCGGCACCGATCCGGTCGAACAGCGTCTCGTACTGCGACAGCTCGTAACCGAACAAGGGGAACGATTTGGTAAACGAGCCGCGTCCAAAAATCACCTCCGCCCGTCCATTCGAAGCAGCGTCGAGTGAGGCAAAGCGTTGGAACACGCGGATGGGATCATCAGAGCTGAGAACCGTCACCGCCGAGCCCAGGCGAATGCACCTGGTCTGCCCAGCGATCGCCGCCAACACCACCTCAGGTGCCGAGACGGCAAAATCCGCGCGGTGGTGCTCGCCGACCCCAAAGAAATCGACACCTGCTGCATCCGCCACCACTCCCTCGCGGATGACATTGCGAATGACCTGCGCGTGTGGCAGCAGCCGGCCATCGCTGTCGGCGGTCATATCGCCGGAAGTATCCATGCCGAGTTCAACGTGAACTGCCGTCCCATGCGCCTCGTTCTGCCTCAGCAACCCGCCGCGACGGCTCGGATCAAGCAAACCGAACCTGTCCTGTCGAATTCAGGCCTGCTAAACCAAATCAACGCTTTCCACAACCTCTGGCCGCATAGAACACCATGGCCAATCGTTCAGCTATGGCCGTAGGTCTGCAGGATCTTGATATAGTTCGCTCGTTCAAACGCCTGCGGGTCGGCCAGCTTACGTTGGCTCATAATGCCCCGCACCGCGGCAAGCGAACTGAACTCCCGGGCCGCAAGCCAACTCTCCAACCCCGCCAGCAGAACCGCCATATGACCCGCGCCATGACGCAGCAGCGAAGACGTCGTCATGACAACGTCGGCACCGGCCAGCAGATACTTCACCACCTCGTCAGACGTCGAGACACCCGTGGTCGCGGCAAGCGAAGCCCGCACACGGCCAGAAAGCACGGCCAGCCACAGCAGCGGCAAACGGATCTCGTTCGCCTCGCTCAGCTTCAGGTCGATCAACACCTTCAGCGCCACGATATCGAGATCAGGCTGATAGAACCGATTGAACAGCACCAGCCCATCGGCGCCCGCCTCCTGCAACGCCAGCGCCATATGCCCGATCGAACTGAAATAAGGGCTGAGCTTCACGGCAACCGGAATCGACACGGCGAGCCTGACGGCGCCAAGAATATCGAGGTAGCGCTGCTCCACCGCAGCGCCGGAAAGCGTCGTATCGGCAGGAATGAAGTAGACATTCAGCTCCAATCCCTGTGCACCCGCCTGCTCGACCGACTTCGCATAGGCAATCCAACCCTTGTTGGTGATGCCGTTCAGACTGGCGATGATGGGGATTGCAGTGGCCGCGCGCGCCTGGCGCACCAGTTCGAGGTAATGATGCGGACCCAATTTCACCTCGGTCATGACGGGAAAGCTGGTGGCGGCCTCCGGCCAACTTTCGTCATGCGCCTCGGTCAGCCGATCGTAGCGCGCCTCCTCGGCCTCGATCTCCTCCTGAAACAACGACGGTAGCACGATCGCGGCAGCCCCGGCATCCTCGAGCTTGCGAATGCCGTCCAACGTTCCCGTCAGCGGCGATGCCGATGCCACCATCGGGTTCTTCAATTTCAGCCCCATGTAGCGTGTCGAAAGATCCATCAGACGGCTCCTGTCGCAACGGTGGGGAGGCCGGGCGGAAAGCGGCCTCCGTCGAGTGCCGCCAGTTCCTCGTATTTGTGATATTTCGCGACAACCGCGGCCTGCGCCTCCACCAGAAGGTTCGCTGCGTCCTCCGGCAAGGTCCGCGCCAGCGAGGAATAGCGGATCTCGTTGTAAGCGTACTCCTTGAAAGCAATGGTCGGCCGTGGACTGTCCAACTGGAACGGGCTGTGGCCGACACGCTGCATTTCCGGATTGAACCGGATCAGCGGCCAGTAGCCGCAGGCCACCGCGAGATCCTGCTGATGCATACCGAAGCGCATGTCGATGCCATGGGCGATGCACTGACTGTAGGCGATGATCAGCGAAGGTCCGTCATAGGCCTCGGCCTCGCGAAACGCGTCCAGCGTCTGCTGGGCATTCGCTCCCATCGCCACCTGCGCGACGTAAACATTGCCATAGGCGATGGCAAGCAGCGCAAGGTCCTTACGCGGCACGCGCTTTCCTGCGGCAGCGAACTTCGCAACCGCCCCGAGCGGCGTCGCCTTCGAGGCCTGCCCACCGGTATTGGAATAAAGCTCCGTGTTCAGCACGAGAACATTGACATTCCGCCCACTCGCCAGCACGTGGTCGAGGCCACCGTAGCCGATGTCGAACGCCCAGCCGTCGCCGCCGACGATCCAGATGCTGCGGCGAACCAGATGGTCGATCACCGACAGCAGGTCACGCGCATCCTCGCTATCGATGGCCAGCAGCCGTGTTTTCAGCTCCGCCACACGAACCCGCTGCGCCATCAGTTCGAACTCCCGGATCTGCGGAGCGCTAAGCAGATCCTGCACGAAGCCCTCGCCCAGCGTGGGCGAAAGACGGGTGAGCAGGGCGTGCGCCATAGCCAGATGCTTGTCCGCAGCCAGGCGAAATCCCATGCCAAACTCTGCATTGTCCTCGAACAGCGAATTCGACCATGCTGGGCCCCGCCCCTCGCGGTTCTTGGTCCAGGGCGTCACCGGCAGGCTGCCACCATAGATCGAGGAGCAGCCTGTGGCGTTGGCAATCTGTGCGCGGTCGCCGAACAGCTGCGACAGCAGTTTGAGATAGGGCGTCTCGCCGCATCCGGCACAGGCGCCGGAGAATTCGAACAGCGGCTCCAGATACTGCACGCCGCGCACATTAGCGAAATCCACCCGGGCGCGATCGTTGACCGGCAATGTCTCGAAGAAGGCGATGTTGCCGCGCTCCGCCATCAGAATCGGGGCCTTGTCCGCCAGGTTGATCGCCTTCTTGCCCGGCTCACGCGGACTGAGCGACGGGCAGGCCTCGATGCACAGGCCGCAGCCGGTGCAGTCCTCCACATAGAACTGCAAGGTGAACCGCGCCTCCGGCGTGCCGCGGGCATTCATCGGCGCGGACTTGAACGACGCCGGCGCGCCTGCCAGCGCACCCTCGTCATAGGTGCGCGAGCGGATGACGCTGTGCGGACACACAAAGCTGCACTGGCCGCACTGGATGCATAGCTCCGCCTCCCACACCGGCACGGCTTCGGCGATGTTGCGCTTCTCATAGGCGCTAGTGCCGGATGGAAATGTGCCATCGGCCGGGATCAGGCTGACCGGAATGTCGTCGCCTCGGCCGACCAGCATGCGCGCTGTGACACGACGGACAAAATCAGGCGCCGAGGCAGCAACGATGGGTGGCAGATCATGCGTGCTGGTGGCCAGGGCCGGCACCGCAACCTCGAACAATTGCGCCAGCGTGTCGTCCACCGCTGCAAAGTTCTTGGCCACGATCGCCTCGCCTTTGCGGCTGTACGTCTTGCGGATCGCTTCCTTGATATGCCGCAGCGCCTCGTCACGCGGCAGCACGCCCGAGATCGCAAAGAAGCATGTCTGCAGCACGGTATTCGTCCGGACGCCAAGTCCCACGTCGCGCGCGACCTTCGATGCGTCGATCACAAAAAGGCGCAACTTCTTGTCGATGATCGCCTGCTGCACGCTCTGCTGCAGCGCGTCCCAGGTGCCATCCTTGCCATAGGGGCTGTTGAGCAAGAAAATGCCACCTGGTGCTGCCACGCGCAACAGATCCTGCCGCTCCAGAAAACTGAACTGGTGGCACGCCACGAAGCTTGCCGAGGCGATGAGATAGGGTGCGAGGATTGGCTCGGAGCCAAACCGCAGATGCGACACGGTCTTCGCGCCTGACTTGTGTGAATCATAGACAAAGTAGCCTTGCGCGTAGCGGCCGGCATCCTCCGCAATGATCTTTGCACTGTTCTTGTTTGCCCCAACCGTGCCGTCGGCTCCCAGCCCATAGAACACCGCGCACGTTGTCCCGGCGGGCTCGATCGAAAACCCGGCGTCGACGGCAAGGCTGCTGTAGAAAACGTCGTCGTTGATGCCCACGGTAAAGCTGTTGCGGCCGGCAAAGCCGCCTTTCGCGTCCACCTGCAAAAGCTCGTCGAACGCGGCCTTGACCATCGCTGGCGTGAAATCCTTCGAAGACAGGCCATAGCGCCCGCCGATCACGCGCGGCATCGTGACCCTGGCACCTGCGCCCACGCCCTGGGCCAGCGTCGCCATCACATCCAGATACAAAGGTTCTCCAGTGCCACCGGCCTCCTTGGCCTGCTCCAGCACGGCGATCGCCGTCACCGAGGCCGGCAATGCTGCAAGCAGATGCGCTGCCGAGAACGGGCGATACAGGCGAACCTGCACCACACCGATCTTTTCGCCCTTGGCCTCCAGCGCCTTGACCGTCTCGCGCGCCGTCTCCGCACCCGAGCCCATCAGGATCAACACGCGAGTGGCATCGGGTGCTCCCACATATTCAAAAAGCCGGTAGCGGCGTCCGGTCAACTCACCGAATTTTACCATCGCCGCATCCACGATGGCCGGCACGGCCTCATAATACGGGCTGACAGCCTCACGAGCCTGAAAGAACGTGTCCGGATTCTGCGCGGTGCCGCGCACGAAGGGATGCTCTGGGTTCAGGCCACGCGCGCGGTGGGCACGCACGAGGTCGTTGGAGATCATTGCCCGCATCGCATCGTCGCTGAGCAGCTCTAGCGTGTTGAGTTCGTGCGACGTACGGAACCCGTCAAAAAAGTGAATGAACGGCACCCGCGCTGCCAGAGTGGCCGCCTCGGCGATCAGCGCGCTGTCGTGCGCCTCCTGCACATTGGCGGAGGAGAACAATGCAAAACCTGTCGTACGACACGCCATAACGTCAGAATGATCGCCGAAGATCGATAGGGCCGATGTCGCCAAAGACCGCGCCGCGACATGAAACACGGTTGCGTTCAACTCGCCAGCGATCTTGAAAAGGTTCGGCAACATCAGCATCAAACCCTGCGACGAGGTGAACGTCGTGGTCATGGCACCCGATTGCAGAGCCCCATGAACCGCACCGGCGGCACCACCCTCGCTCTGCATCTCCTGCACCACGGGCACGTTGCCCCAAATGTTCTGCAACCCGTCCGCCGACCACTGGTCCGCAAGCTCCGCCATTGTCGACGACGGGGTGATCGGATATATCGCGCAGACCTCGTTCACGCGATAGGCGACATAGGCCGTGGCCGTGTTGCCGTCCATCGTGGTGCGCACCGCGGCACTCATGCCCAGCCTCCCGGAACACCCACGGCTGGTTCAGGCACCATTTCCATAGCGTGGCACGGGCATTGTTCCACGCAAACCATGCATCCGGTACATAGGTCAAGGCGAACGTCGTAGAATTTGGTCGGGCCGAGTTTGATGATCGCATCCTCCGGGCAAGCGGCGAAGCAGTTGTCGCATTCGAAGCAGTTGCCGCAGCACAGGCAGCGCTTCGCCTCGTGCAGCGCCTCGGATTCAGACAGCCCTGCCACCACCTCATCGAACCCCACGGCCCGCGCCGCCGCCAGCAGCTCGTGCTGCACGCTCGGCGCCGCGTCCGAATAGATCGGCAGGTTGAGTGCCGCGAACCCGACGACCGGGTGTTTCGCAACCACCGCGACGGCGGTTTGCTTCAGCCAGGCATCGATATGCCGCGCGGCTTTCTTGCCGTCCCCGGTGGCGACCGTCACCGAGCGTTGGCTCGGCACCATATCGCCGCCTGCGAAGATCCCGGGATGTCCCGTCATCATGCTGGCCGACACCGCAACCGTGCCATCCGATGCAATAACGATACCTTTAACCTCAGCCAGAAATCCGCTGTCGGCCTGCTGGCCTAACGCGAGAACCACGGAGTCGGCATTCAGCGTCTCGAAGATCCCGGTCGGTTGTGGATGCCCGTCGGCATCGAGACGCATCTGCTCGACGGTGATCTGCTGCGGGTCGATCTCCTTGATGGCACTGAGCCACTTGAAGCTGACGCCTTCATCCGCCGCCTCCTGTGCCTCAAACGCTCGTGCCTCCATATGCGCCTTGTCCATGATGAACACGATCATCGCCTCCTCGGCACCGAGCCGTCTGGCCATGCGCGCCGCGTCCATCGCTGAGTTGCCAGCGCCATAAACGATCACACGCCGGCCGAGCTTCACCGTCTTGCCCGCTTCCACGCCGTGCAACATGCCGACCGCCGTGAAGATTCGCGCCGCATCTCTGGCGGGGATATCGACATGCTTGGCAAGACCCGCACCGATGGCCACGAATACCGCGTCGAACTTCCCCTCAACCTGTTCCGCCAGCAAGTCGGTTACCTTGTGGTTAAGCACGATCTTGACGCCGAAGTCCTCAATCCGCTTCACCTCCGCCATCAATGCCTCGCGCGGCAGGCGATAGGCGGGAATACCGTAGTGCAACATACCACCGGGCAGTGGCCCGGCTTCATGGATCTCCACCTGGTGGCCCAGTCGCGCCAGATGATAGGCCGCGGACAGACCGCTCGGCCCAGCGCCGATCACGAGCACACGTTTGCCGCTGGCCGGATGGTCGACCGGGATGGTCCAGCCGAGTGCCGTCGCCTGGTCACCGAGAAACCGCTCCACGGCGTGAATGCTAACTTCGCTGTCAAGCTCACGGCGGTTGCAGCTGGTCTCGCACGGGTGATAGCAGACCCTACCGTGCACCGCGGGCATTGGATTGTCGCGGATCAACGCCTCCCAGGCCGCCTTGAAGCTGCCCGCCTGCGCCAAGCCGAGCCAGGCCTGAATGTTCTCGCCCGCCGGGCACGCCGCGTTGCAAGGCGGCAGCAGATCGACATACACGGGGCGCTGCGTTCGGGCCGGCCCTGCGCCGCGACGGCGCGTGAGGTCGACGACAGGTGTCATGTCGCGGGCGAAGCTGGTCATGTGATGTGTCCGATCGCCGGGGTGAGGGGGAGCGATGCCGCCGGCCGGACCGCCGAGCCGGTCTCGCGAATGAACAGCGACAGGACGATCGCCAGCACAATGCCGCCCACACCGATCAGCCCGGACCTTTGGAACACCTGCAGACTCAGCGTGCCACCACCCGATACCATCACCAGTACCGCGCCATAGGCGGGCGCCATCAACGCGCTGAGCGTGAAGACGAGGAAGTTGATGGCACCTGTAGCGCTGCCCTTAACCTCGTCGGCGTTGACTTCCTTGATGATGGTGTAGGGGATCATGGCAGCGCCGGAGCCTATGCCGAGCAGCAGGCCGAGCAGATAAGGCGGAATGCTGCCGTGTGGCAGATAGAGAATCGCGGCCGAGGTCAGCAGCATGACGCAGGCGCCACCGAGCAGAACCGGTTTACGTCGGCCGCAGCGATCGGCGATGTAGCCAAGCAGCGGGCAGCCAAACACCCAACCTAGCGGAACCATGGCGGCGCGATTGACCGCCTCCGCGTAGTCGATGCCCCAGCCCACACGCAGGAACGACACCCCCCAAATCATGTCGCCGATGGTGGTCGGCAGAAACAAAAGTCCTGCGGCGAAGCCGCAGAGATAGGATTGCGGGTTGCTCAGCACGGATTTGTACGGCTTGAACATTGACCAGATCGAGGCCTGGGCTACGGTGCGCACGGCATGACCTGAAGGGGTCACCAAAAGCACCAACACGGCCAGCACCACGGCCGCAACCCCGCCCCATATCCAGACGGCCTGCCACCCGAGCACCCCGTGGATAAGCGGTGCCACGACGAACTGGCCCGAGGCGCCGCCGAGCATGCCGAAACACTGGGTAAAGCCGATTGCGGTAGCCAGGTAGCGCGCGGGGAAGCCGCGCGCGGCCAGATAGACCGCGCCGGTGAAGGCAAAAGCCGAACCTGCCCCCTGCAGAAGCCGCCCCGCCTCTGCCGCCGCACTCGCGCCGACGCCGAACAGGGCCGCCCCGCCTGCCAGCAGGACGATGCCGACGGGCACGACATATTTCGCACCGTAGCGATCGAAACACGCGCCCGAAACAATCGCGAAAGTCGAGTATGTGTAGTAATACAGGCCAATCAATGCACTCACGCCGAGCGCCGAAAGCCCAAATGCCGCGGTGAGCTCCGGCACCATCACCCCGGGTGCCGACCGCATGGCGTACTGCAAAAAGTAGAACACCACGCAGCCTGCCCAGGCCATGATGAAGGGCCAATGCAATTCCGGCTCTTGTCGCGTCATCGTGGTCTGCATTTTGATCAATCTTCGAACTGTGCTTGCGGCGCCTGCACGTTGACTGGCCTATCATTGCCAAACCCTATGTATAGATACCAGTCTCGAACCACCTGCGTTACCAGCGACTCTGGCGAGCGAGTATGCAGATACGCACGCAGAACCGTGGGAACCCGATTGGGAATCGACAGGCATGCCAAGGCGCCGCGCGTTTGCGCATTTCAGCAAACCGGCATTGCTCCACCGGATGCATATTTTCGGATCTAAGGTGTCGTGTCGTTCAAGAAAGGAACGGTCTGTATGCCATCGCCGTCCCGGTCCGAATTTGGATCTATCGTCTCGGTCCAGGGGGCGGTGGTCGATGTGCGTTTTGCAAGTGGCATCCTTCCGCCGATCGACACCGCGCTCGTGGTGGAGTGGGATCGCCCGCAGCCGTTGGTTCTCGAAGTGCATGGTCTTGTCGATCCGTGGACCGTGCGCACGATCGCCATGCACCCCACAGCCGGCTTGCGCCGGGGTGTGGCAGCCCGCAGCACCGGCGGATCGATCTCGGTTCCGGTCGGCGAGGCCGTGCTCTGGCGGTTGCTCGACGCCGTCGGCACCATCCAGGACAAAGGCGCGCCGTTGGCCGCAGACACACCGCGGCATGGCATCCACAACTCGCCCCCAAAACTTGCCGACGAAACCTCGGCCACGGCACTGTTCGAAACCGGCATCAAGGTGATCGACCTGCTGGCGCCGCTCGCCCAGGGCGGCAAGGCCGCCATGTTCGGCGGCGCCGGTGTCGGCAAGACCGTTCTGGTGATGGAGTTGATCCCCGCCATGGTCGAGAAATATCAGGGTATCTCGGTATTCGCAGGCGTCGGCGAGCGCTCGCGCGAGGGCCATGAATTGCTCACCACATGCAGAGATCCAGCGTCCTGGCCCGCACCGTGCTGGTCTATGGCCAAATGGCCGAACCACCCGGCGCACGCTTCCGTGTGCCGTTGACCGCATTGACCATCACTGAATACTTTCGCGACCAGAAGCATCAGAACGTGCTGCTGCTGATGGACAACATCTTCCGTTTCGTTCAGGCCGGTAGCGAGGTTTCGAGCCTGCTGGGAAGGCTGCCGTCCAGGGTCGGCTATGAGCCCACTTTGCCACCGAAGTCGCGGGCCTGCAGGAGCGCATCGCCTCCGTAGCGGGGGCCGCCGTTACCGCCATTCAGGCCGTCTACGTTCCCGCCGACGATTTCACCGATCCAGCGGTCACCACGATATCCAGTCACATGGACAGCATCATCCTGTTGTCGCGCGAGCTGGCTTCTCAGGGCTTCTATCCAGCCATCGATCCCCTCGCCTCATCGTCTGTGCTGATGGACCCTTTGGTGCTCGGCGAGGACCATTACCGCCTGGCGGAACGCGCCCGTGAAGCCCTGGCGCGCTTCAAGGATCTGCAGGACATCATTGCATTGCTAGGCGTCGAAGAACTTGATGCTGCGGATCGCCTGGTCGTGCGGCGGGCACGGCGCCCACAGCGTTTCGTCAGCCATCCTTTCATCGTGACGAAGGCTTTCACCGACATCAAGCGCCGAAGCGTGAAGCTGGTCGACACGCTGGCAGGCTGCCCGGGGAAGATGCCAGCGGCAGCTTCGGCATCATGCCTCGCCACGCCATTTTCCTCACCGCCCTCTCGGTTTCCGTCCTCGCCTGGGCCAGTGCCGACGGCATCCGGCATTTCTGCGCGGTACGCCGCGGCATCATCGCCGTTACCGCTGCCCACGACGTTGAGGTTGCCACGCGGGAGGCATTCCCCGGCGACGACAACGCATCCCGGCTGGGTGGTGGTTATTCTGCTCCTGCATGCCGCCGCAGGCGTGGTGCTGGGTTCTCTGTATTTCATTCGATGTGGCGCAGCGTGCAGGCGCTCGCCGAGCGCCGGCCGCTGCGGGCGGTGTTGTTCGTCATGATCGTGCGATTTGCCCTGCTCGCGGAAATACTCGCGCTGGCGGCCATGACCGGCGCCGCGGCACTGCTCTCCACCGCACTCGGCGTCATTGCAGGCCGCGTCCTGGTGCTCCGGCGGGTGCGTAGGTTGCCAATATGAACTCACCCCTCAGCAGCGCGCGCCTGTTTCATCTGGGACATGTGCCGATCGCGCAGGCGGTGGTCACCACCTGGGTCATCATAGCCCTCCTGGAGGGCGCCGCGTGTCTGGTCACCGACGCCTGCCGTTGACGCCCTCGCGAACCCAGGCAGCCATCGAAGTGATCGTCGATACGGTCGATAGCCAGATCGAGGCAACCATGCAGGTCAAGCCCGGCCCCTACCGAAGCTTCATCAGAACTCTGCTGGTGTTCGTTTTCGTCACCAACTGGGCAGCGCTGATCCCTGGGGTTACGCCGCCGACGGCAAGGCTTGAAACCAATGCAGCCCTTGCCCTGCTCGTGTTCCTCGCGGTGATCTGGTTCGGCATCCGCGTCGGCGGCATCGGCGGCTACCTCAAAACCTTCGCAACTCCCGGTCTGATCATGATCCCGCTCAACTTCCTCGAAAGCATCACACGCAGCTTCTCGCTGTTCGTACGCCTGTTTGGCAACGTCATGAGCGGCGTGTTCCTGATCGGTGTCGTGATGTCGCTGGCCGGATTGTTCGTGCCGATCCCGTTGATGGCACTCGACCTGCTGACCGACGCTGTCCAGCCCTACATCTTCGCGGTCCTCGCGATGGTCTTCATCGCGAGGTGCTCTCCCCGCCTCGGTCTCTATAAGGAAAACTTCATGAACTGATTGGCGTTGGCAAGTATCTTGTCTGCCGCGATGGCAGTCTCGTTCGGAGCGATCGCCCCCGCACTCGGCGAGGGCTGCGCCGTCGCCATGGATGCCATCGCCCGACAACCCGAGGCCGCCAATACCATCTCCCGCACGTTGTTCGTGTGCCTTGCGATGATCGAAACAATGGCCATTTACTGCCTTTTCATCGCACTCCTGCTGATCTTCGCCAATCCGTTGCTCAAATGACATCATGACGATCGACTGGTGGACGCTTGGTTTCCAGACTGTCAACATCCTCGTGCTCGTCTGGCTCCTGCAGCATTTCTTCTGGCGCCCCGTGGCCGCCATGATCGCGCTGCGCGCGACCACCACGCAGCAGGCGCTCGATACGGTGCAGGCCAAAGGTCGGGACGCCGCGGCAGCACTGGCGGACATCGCCAAAACCCGGGTAGGTTTTGTCGCAGAACGCTAGGCGATCCTCGATGCCGCACGTCAAACCGCAGAGCAGACGACTGCCGCAGCCGCAGCCGCCGCAGCAGCCGCAGCAGCCGCGGCCAAGGTTGCCTCATGCGACCTGGCCGCACAGGCCCAGATCGCGCCAAGGCCTGGATGGATACCGCCGGCAAGCGGCTTGACACCGCCATCCTCGGTCCGCTTACCGAGCAGGTTGGCCATGTCGAGGAAGTCGCGGATGGCATCGCCGGGGTCTCTGGTCTCGCCAACGTCGAATTTGGCGAAGTGGATCGGGTGCCAGTCGGACCGGCATTGCTCGGCCGCGTCGTCGACCCCCTCGGCCGTCCGCTTGACGATCTGGGCCCGATCGAAGCTGATGACCATCAGCCGATCGAGCGCGCCGCACCCACCATCATCGATCGGGATCTGGTGACCGAGCCGGTACAAACCGGACTGGTGGTGATCGACGCCCTGTTTGCCCTCGGTCGTCGCCAGCGCGAGTTGATCATCGGCGATCGCGCAATTGGTAAACCGACGATCGCCGTCGATACCATTATCAACCAGAAGTCCGGCGACCTCGTCTGCGTCTATGTCGCAGTAGGCCAGAAAAGCTCCAGCGTTCGGCGGGCAATCGATGCGCTCCGCGCCCACGCCGCGTTCGAACGCTGCATCGTCGTCAACGATCTCTCCAAACACGCAGCCACCCATCGCGAAATCGCGTTGCTGACCAAGCAGTCGCCCGGCCGGGAGGCCTATCCCGGCGACGTATTCTACGTGCACGCGAGATTGCTCGAACGGGCGGTAAAGCTCTCAAAGGAAAAGGGTGGCGGCTCACTGGCCGCGCTGCCGATCGCGGAGACCGACGCGGGCAATCTCAGTGCCTATATCCCAACCAATCTGATTTCGATCACCGACGGTCAGATTGTGCTTGACACCAAACTGTTCCACGAAGGCCAGAAATCCGCGGTCGACGTTGGCACCAGCGCCAGCCGGGTTGGCGGCAAAACCCAGGCCCAAGCGCTGCGCGATGCGGCCGCAACGTTGCGGCTCGACTACGCGCAGTTCATTGAACTCGAAAGTTTCACGCGCTTCGGCGGCATGCACGATACGCGTGTGCGCGGTCAACTCACGCGCGGCGCCCGCACCCTCGCCATCCTCAACCAGGTGCAGCACGCCCCCCCCCTGCGCCTGGCCGACGAGGTAGCGCTGGTAACGGCCATTCAAATCGGCATTCTCGACCATTTGCCACCAGAGGCCATCCTTGCGTTCCGCAACCAGTTGACCGCGGCACTCGAGCAACGCGCACCGGACCTGGTCCGTCTGATCCAAGAAGGAAAAGCTCTGGACGAACCAACGAAGCAGGCGCTCGGGTCGGCTCTGAAAGCCATTGCGAGCGCGCTGGCGGCCACCGTGCCCTGACAGAGCGTCTCACCGATATCGCCGATCGGATCACGGGTATCCGCCAACTTGGGGCCGTCGTGAATGCCAGGCGCGGCATTGCAGCAGCCCGGGCGCAGCAAACGCGTGGCCAGATCGCAGCGGTGGAGGCGTACTCGGCCGTTTTGCCGCGGCAATCGAACGGGCATTGGCCCTGATCCCGGCACCGGTGCCCGTCGCATCCAACACACCGGCGCGTCTCGCGATCGTGCTGATGTGCGCTGAGCAGGGTTTTGCGGGCGCGTTCAGCGAACGGGTGCTCGGAGCGGTCGGCCCGGACCTCGCCACCGCCACGTTCTTCATCGTCGGAACCCGCGGTGTCGCGGTCGCTGCGGAACGTGGCATCGTGCCGCCTGGACCGGCGCCATGCCATCTCAATCCACCGACATTCCGCGCACTGCGGACGGAATCGCCGCGATCCTGTATGCCCGGATAGCCAATGGCACGATCGATCGCCTGCACACAATCCACACCCGGTGGCAGGCAGGCAAACCCCTGACGGTGGAACGACATCGCCTGTTCCCGCTCGACATCACGGCCTTCGCCGAATAAACCGATGGTGACCCTCCTCTGCTGAACCTACCGCCGCCGGCGCTATTGACATCGCTGACCGCCGACTACGTGCATGCCCGGCTCTCTGCGGCGGCACTCCAGGCATTCGCCGCGGAGAACCAAACCCGTGTAGAGGCCACGGCCGCCGCCCAGACGGAAGTCGATCGCAGGCTGAAGCAGCTGCAACGCCAGGCTCAGCTGGTGCGCCAGGACGAAATCACCGCCGAAATTGTCGAACTCGCGGCCGGGGAGGCCGCGAGCAACTCGCGGCTGTGAACCTATCCGAAGGCGATAACCACCTTCAGCGCCCGGCTCTCCACCGCCTGGCCGAACACGTCATAGGCCTCCATGATCTGATCCATCTTGAAGCGATGAGTGATCAATCGCCTCGCATCGATCTTGCGCGACTGCACCGTCTTCAGCAGCATCGGCGTTGTCACAGTATCAACCAAACGCGTGGTGATCGTGATGTTGCGCGACCATAGGCTCTCCAGGTGAAGATCCACCTTCACGCCATGCACGCCAACATTGGCGATGGTGCCCCCGGCACCGACGATCGCCTCGCACAACAGGAAGGTTGCGGGAACACCAACCGCCTCAATCGCGGTATCGACCCCTCGACCAGAGGTCAGCGCCATCACCGTATCCGCAGCCTTCCCATCGGCGCTGTTGACCGTGTGTGTCGCTCCGAACTGGCGTGCGACGTGCAGCCTGTTGTCATCGAGATCGATCATTATGATCTCGGCGGGAGAATAGAGCTGCGCGGTCAGCAATGCAGCGAGGCCAATCGGGCCAGAGCCCACGATGGCCACGGAACTACCAGGGGAAACGCGGCCGTTCAGCACGCCGCATTCAAAGCCCGTCGGAAGAATGTCGCTGAGCATGACGATTGCTTCCTCATCGGCTCCTGGCGGCAGTGGATACAGGCTTGTGTCTGCGTGAGGTGTGCGCACGTATTCCGCCTGTGTGCCATCGATCTCGTTGCCCAGGATCCAGCCACCGGTTGTGCAATGGGAGAACATGCCCCGGCGGCAGTATTCGCATTTGCCACAGGACGAGATGCAGGAGATCAAAACGTGATCCCCAGCGTGAAATGCAGTCACGCCGCTGCCAACCTCCTCGATGACGCCGACGCCTTCATGGCCAAGAATTCGCCCAGGTTTGCAGGTCGCCACATCGCCTTTCAGAATATGCAGATCGGTCCCACAGATCGTGGTCTTCGTCATCCGCACGATCGCATCGCCCGGCGCCTGAATAACCGGCCTCGGCCGATCCTCAACCGCCCGTTTACCCGCGGCTTGATATACCAGCGCCTTCATGTCTCTGCCTTTCGATGGCAAGCGATGCCCGATCCGGCGAGCCTCCGCTGCATAATCCGAAATCTAGTCGATCAATTCCATCCGCGCGGGTGCGAGTTCGTCGAGCGACTATGCAAATCTGCACACGCATGCATGAGGTTCATGTGCCGCGCGCGAGTTCCGCAAGCGCTGCTGCGATCCGGTTCGCCAGCTCGTCCAACGCCTTCGTCATTGCAGCGGCTGCTGCGTCATCCCCGCCATCGACCGGCGTTACCACAAGGCGAGTGTATTCGGCTCTTTGAACGACCTGGTCGCTGGCCCGTACGACTGTCCATTTCGCTCCGAACGCTCCCGGCGCGTCGGCGCGAAGCTCGAACAGATCGACATCTATCAAAACCTGCCAGGTCGCAGCGCGGTCCGGCCGACCCGCGGTTATATCCATGCCGGTGAGCAACAGCGTCAGTGCGTCGCCCACCGCTCGTCTGACCCCGACCGACAGGCGGTCCGCCCATTGACCTGCGGGGTCGACCACCAGCTCGTTGGCACCCTTGCGGAAAACAATATCGCGGGTATCCAGAAAGTCAGGTACCAATACCGGCTTCAACTCGACGAGCGGCAACCCCAACTCTCGAATGTCGATGGCCTGGATTTTGGTCAGATGACCGAGCAGATACGCGCGCGGTGGCTGCGTGGCGGCGCAACCAGAGATCGCAAAAAGAACCGTACACACCAGAATGCTTTGGCGCGAACCGAACGTCATCAACGGCCCCCCCGCCCGGTGAGCAGCGCACTCGGGTTTCGCTCTACTTCGGTTGAAAACCCTCGCAGGGCGCTGGCCGAAGCGGCAAGATCGCGCAATGCCGCCGCCAGATCAGCGCGCATTTGCGAACGCGGCTCGATGAGGTCCTTCGCCGTGTCCATCATCTGATTTGCCTGCACCAGGGCCTTGTCTGCGGTCGCAAGCGTGCGATGCAGGTCAACGCTTCCGCTGTCCAGCTGATGCTGTGCGTCCGCCACCAGTCGGTCGAGGTTGCGCAAGCTGCCCGCCGCGTTGGTCTGCAAAGACGCGATCGCCCGAGCCGTGGTGGCGAGCGTGGCAGCGGCGGCATCGGATGTCCCACGAAGGCTGTCCAAAGTCGGGCCGATGGTCGTGTTCAGCCGTGTTGACATCGCATCGAGGGAATGTAGAACCCGACCGGCGGTCTCGGCGAGCTCGCGCAGGGGGATCTCCGCAACCTGAGACTTGATCTGTTGCAATTCAGAGGGGAGCGCCGGTATTTCGGTGACGTCGCCCCCGCCACCAATCAGGTGCGCGGCTGTGTTCGGCAACAGGTCGAGATCCACCGCGAGCTGGCCGGTCACCAGGCTCTGCGTCGCTAGCTTTGCGCGCAACCCGGCCGCAATCAGCGTCGGCAGAGTGACCACACCGCTCGAACGCGCATGATTGACGGCGGAGACGGCAGTCTCCTCGAGATCGAGGTAAACCGGAATCGCTGCACTCAAATCCTGCAGATCCAGTCGAAGTGAAATCGAACGGACCGCACCCACTCGAACGCCACGAAATGTCACGGGAGCGCCGATCTGCAGCCCTGCGACCGAGCCTTCGAAGAACACCACTGCCGCTGTCTTTGTTGTAAACAGCGTCATGCCACCGAACAACAGTATGGCCGCTACGGCCAAAACCATGCCGCCAAGCACAAAGCCGCCGACCATTGTGGCCCTAGTTGCGTGCATCATCATTCGTCCCGCTGTGCCTAGCCTCACCGGAAGCGCCGCGATGCATGAAGGCACGCACAACCGGTGTGCCGCACGTGTCACGCAGGACAGACGGGGCGCCATGGGCAATCGGCGTCCTTGTGCCTGCGTCGAGGAAGATGCCGTCATCGGCAATGGCGAACAGGCTTGCCAGTTCGTGGCTGACGATGATGATCGTGGCACCGAACCCTTCGCGCAGATCAAGAATCAGATTATCCATCCGCCGCGATGTGACGGGATCGAGACCCGCGGAAGGTTCGTCGAAGAAAAGCACCTCGGGATCTAGCGCCAAGGCCCGCGCCAAGCCGGCACGCTTGCGCATGCCACCGCTAAGTTCCGCCGGCATTCGGCCGCCGTCAGCATCGAGCCCAACCATTGCCAATTTCAGCCGCACCAAAAGATCGATTGATGCCTCGTCCAGACTCGTGAACATCCGCATCGGCAACGCCACGTTCTCTGCCACGGTCAGGGAACTCCACAACGCGCCGCTTTGGAACAGAACGCCGAAGCCACGCCCGAGATCGGCCCGGCGTACGCCCGAGGCCGCCCAGTAATCCTCACCCAAGACGCGGACTGTGCCGGCGACCGGGCGCAGCAGGCCGATCAGTGACTTCAGCAGCGTGCTCTTGCCACAGCCGCTGCCGCCCATGATGGCAAATATGGATCCTCGCTTGACGTCGAAGGATACGTCGTGCTGGATCACGTGCTCGCCAAAAGCCAGTGTCAGCCCTGCCACTTCCAACATCGCGGGATCGGATTTCGCTGCCACCGCTCAGAAATCCAGCGCGTTGGCGCAGATGGCGAACACCGCATCCAGCGCTATAACGCCGACGATGCCGACAACGACAGCCCGCGTCGCCGAATTGCCGACATCGCTTGCGCTGCGTCCGGCCCGTAACCCGATATGGCAGCCAGCCAAGGCCACCAGAGCTCCAAACGCGATGCTCTTGGAAAATCCGAAAACGAATTGGCTCGCCGAAACGGCGGCCCGGGTCTGCTCAAAGTAGGCTGTAGGTGTAATCGCCAACATGCCGATGGCCACGGTCATCCCGCCCAGCAGGCCAATCGCACACCCATACAAATACAATAGCGGCATTGTAGCGGTCAAAGCTAAAACCCTTGGCAGAATGAGGTAGTCTTGCACCGGGATACCGGTGGCGCGCAGTGCGTCGATCTCCTCGTTGCCTTGCATCGTCGCAATATGTGCGGCATAGGCGCCTCCAGTGCGCCCCGCCATGACGATGGCGGTCATGACAGCAGCCATTTCCCGCACCAGTGCGATCCCAACCAGGTTCGCCACAAATACATCGGCGCCAAATCGACGAAGTTGCACTGCGCCCACGAATGCAAGAATGCCGCCGACCAGAAAATTCACGATCGCCACGATAGGCAACGCAGAGCCGCCAGCGTCTCGAAGGCAGTCCACCAGATCGCCGCCCTGCATACGGCTCCCGCCCCGCATCGCCCCGAATGCATGGAGGATGCTGTCGCCCAGCAACGCACAGACGGCAAGGAGTTCCGTCCAGGTCGCCAGAGCCCGTTGGCCGAGCCGCGTCGATAATCCGGTCAGGACCGCAGGCACCGTGGTCTGTGGAGGGCAATCCTGCAGCAGCGCCAGCAGTCGCAGTGCCGCGGCAGGCAATGCCGCAGTCTGTAACACAGCCCGCTTGCCCGCGGCTGCGGTTCGCAGCTGCCAAAGCATTGCAATCAAGCCGCTGTCCCACCGACCCAGAGCCGCTACGTCAAAGGCAATCTCGGTGCCCTCGGCAGCCTGTGCCATGATCTGTGTAACGGCTGCGTCGATCGTGTCGACGCAGCCGTTGCGGGCAATCCAGTCACCTGAGATCGCAACGACTGAATGGCTCTCCTCTCGTCGCACCGACCAGGCTGCCGGATGCGACTCTGTGACAGCCTTATCGCTTCGCAGAGCCCCGATCGCCTAGGCCGCCGTTTCGACGGCGACCGGAAGGTTCGTGTGCGTATCCAGCTGTGCTGGCCCACTCTGCTGCAGCAACGTGCGCGCACGCTCCATCTCAACCATCGACCCGTGTGCCACGATCAGGAATCCATCCGCCTTCAGGGCCGTCTCGTAGTCCAACACGCTGTTGTGCGGCACACCGATACTGAATAGCGCGGCACCGATCGCACCAAGTCCGCCCACGACAACAGCACCCTCGATGCCCCCGGCAATGGCGGTGAACACGGCTGCCGCCAGACTGCCCAACACCATCACGGGGCCTATGACGGGAACGGTGAGCATCAGGCCGCCGAACAGCAGCCCCCAAAGCCCGCCCCAATACGCTCCGCGCGAGCCCCAGAACCGAACACGATCGCCGGTACTGTAGAAGCCAACCGATGTCTCCTCGGTATGATAACCCTTCCCCACGATAGTAAAGTTCTTCATATCGAGCCCGCTCTCGGCGATCTTGCGAATCGCCGTCTCGGCTGCGGTATGTTCTCGGTAAACGGCGACAATCGTTTTCTCATCGGTCATTTTTCGGCTCCTGGATATGTGGCAGTCAGTTAACAACGATGTCGTTTTCAACACCGGTGACACCGGATGCGCCCCAGGCAGTCGCTGCCGCTGTCTGGCGGTCATGGAATGTGTCGACATTGCCGGTCAGTCGCACGCGGCCGCCTTCTGCGGTGACCTTGACCTGGCTTGGTTCGTAGAACCAGGTGCGGTGCAGGGCGTGGGTAATGTTATCACTGATGCCGGCGACATCGAGGTGCGGCTTGATGGAAAGCTGGTTCGAAAGCCCCACGACACCGAACAAGCGGCGAATGTCCTGCTCAGCCAGATCCTTCTGATAATTCCAGTCGACTTGGCCGGTTAGCGTAACCCAACCGGTCTCCACTTTTACGCTGACGGCATCTTTGGGAACCGAGACATCCCACGACAGTCGTTCGATGGCCGCCGCGGCAATTTCCTCGTCCGTGCGAACCGCATCCATCGGCAGCCGCACCTCGATTTCCTCGGCGACCGCACGCACACCCTTCACACGCGAAGCGGCGGCCTCGGCTGCAAACTTCTCGGCATAGCTTTCGACATGCCCGGTCAGCGCCACCACGCCGGCCTTCGCGGTCACACCGATATGGGCGGCCGTCACACTCGGCTCCCAGCTCAGTTCCGCCATTACTGCCTTCTGCAAGTCTCTATCGGTGTTCATTGGATTTTCCCTTGGATTGCTGCCAGCTCGCCGTCGCCTATTGTAAACCGCCGAATGCAGCGTTGTAGCCGCCTACGAGGCACGGCGGGGTGACCGACTTCGCTGGATGGCTATGCAGATGCGGTTGGAACGCTCTCCTATCATCATGAGATCCCGAGGCGCCGAAACGCCGCGAGCTTCACCAGATCGAGCACGAAGGTAAAGACGATGGCAGCGCAGAGCAGTCTGGCGAGCAGCACCAGTGGTATGGCTGTCATCAGGATGCCCTGTGAAGCCAAAACAAAGATGATACAGAGGTCGATGACCGACGACACCACCAACCAGTGACCGGGTCGCGAGCTCCAGAGATGCCCTCTTTCGCGGGACACGTAGAACACCGCCTGTCCACCGAACACCAACGTCGCGACCGTCAAAGTCTGCATCTCCTGGGGGTCAAGCCCAAGCAAGAATTTACCGATGCTCAGGCAGGCGATGCAGAACAGCAGGTCGGCCGATCCCATTACCATCCCAGCGATGGTGAGCTCGCGGATGCGCCATCTGTTTGGTGTGGGTGACGGCCGCACGTTGTCGGTCGCCGACGACAGCGCCAGCAAATCCCCGATCACCATCATCAGCACCATCAGCCCCGGCGTGAGAATGGCTCGGCCGGTGATGAGCAGGCCCGCGGTGAGAAAGAGAACCTGCACTGTCTTATGCACGATCGAACGAAGCGCATAGGTGTATACCCGTTGAAAGGTCTTGCGGCCTTCTTTGACCGTGGTGACGATCCCGGCGAGGCCAGGCTCGGTGAGCACGATACCGGCGGCGGACTTTGCCACGTCCGTCGCCGTCGAAACCGCAATCCCCATCTGCGCCTGTCGCAAGGCGGGCGCATCGTTGGCGCCGTCGCCGCACATGCCGACGACATGATCCTGTTTTTGCAACAGGCTTACCAGGTGCTGCTTGTCCTCGGGCAGCACGCCGCCGAAAATGGTGTAGGCATCGACCGCGAGATCGTCCGGCAGTGGTGAGCTTGCCCAGGTCTTGCCGGAAATACCGACCGCGCGCGCCACAACCTGCGCCGTGAGGGCGGCGTCGCCGGTTACCATAACGGTGCCTACACCCAACGTCTTCAGTTCCGCCACCAGCGCCGCAGAGTCGGCGCGCGGCGGATCGCTGAGTGCTATCAGACCCATGAGCAGCAGCTTGCCCGCCGGCCCCTCCGCGAGTGCGAGCACCCGCAGACCCTGCGATTGCAGCTCGTCGACCATCGCGGCGGCCGTTGGCGCCGGCTCAGCAAGTGCTGCGATCACCGCATAGGCACCTTTGACGACCTCATCGATCGTGCCGTCGGCTCGCTGGACCGTGGCGGCTGATCGCTTCAACGCCGGATCGAACGGCACGAACGCCACCAGTGTTGGCCGATCGGCAACCGGACTTGCCTTGGCAGCCTGCTGGATCGCGGTGTCCACTGGGTCCTGCCCCGCATCGGAACTCGCCAGAGCCGCAAGCGCCAGCACATGCGCCCGGTCAAACCCCGGCAAGGCACGCACCTCGATCACTGCGAGTTCGTTTCGCGTGAGCGTGCCGGTCTTGTCGGAGCAGAGAATATCGATCCCGCCGGCCTCATCGACGGCGGAAAGCCGGGTGGGCAGAACACCCTGGCGTGCCAACGACCGAGCGCCGATCGCCGCGGCCAAGGTGAACATCGATGGCAACGCCACCGGAATGGATGACAAGACCGCGACCAGCACAAGCGAGACGATTTCGAGCGGCGGCATCTGCAGCCAGGCCGCGTAGCCGGCGAGAAACACCGTGACCACGCCGTTCAACATCACCAGATTGGCGACCACCCGCAGCACCGCCTTTTGCTGCGTGCCTTCAACGTGGGCGGTGCGCACCAGCTCCGCAGTGCGCCCAAACTTGGTACGCTCGCCAGTCGCCGTCACCACGGCCACGGCCTCGCCACGACGCACGAGTGCGCCCGCATAGGTATCGGCACCGCCGGAGGTTTCCGTCGGTACCGATTCGCCAGTCAGCATAGACTGGTCGAGCAGCACTGACCCGCTCACCAGCTTGGCATCGGCTGCGACGACGGCGCCAAGAGACAGCTTAATCACATCGCCCGGTACCAGGTCAGCGGCGGGCACGTTCTGCCACCGGCCGTCGCGCCTGACTGTGGCAAGCAACGCCAGCCGGGATTTCAGCGCATCGAGCGTGTTTTGTGCGCGGCTTTCCTGAAAGAGACCAAGGGCCGCATTGCACACCAATAACAAGGCGACCACGGCAGCTTCTGGGTATTTCCCAAGAACGAGTTGGAGCAGGATAGCTGCTTCCAACATCCATGGCACAGGCGCCCAAAGCTTCAGCAGCGCCATCTTTAGCGAATGCTGCGCCACATCGGCGATCGCATTATGGCCAAACTTCTGCAGTCCCGACGCCACCTCGCCACTCGACAGGCCATCCAGCATGGGCGGATCAGTTGCTTTTCTCATGCCGACGCCCGACGGCATGCTCAGTGTTGCGTTCAGAACCCATAGCCAGGCCAGCCATAGTGGCGATGCAGTCGGGTTTCAGACGCGCGGTCGATCATCGCCGCCGGATCCCAGACCGGACCGCCCTTTACCTGCGCCTGGGTCACGTTCAATTCGATCTCTCCGCCAGACCAATTGATCTCCCGAACCGCGAATGGCGAGAGCAAAACATGTTCGCCCGGCCACCAGTTCTTGGTATCGACAACAAGATAACGCACCGTCCAATCGTCGTCGCTGATCAGAAGATTCTCGAGGTGACCGATGGTCCCGTCGGTCGCAATCATATGGTATCCGATGATATTTGCCTGGCTGCGCAAATAGGGATCGCCGCTGTCCAACCCCTCCCCGGTGCGTTCAGCGGCGAGTTCGACAGCTTCGCGCGACGGCTCGGGCATCGAAAGTCCCATCGGGTACATGCCAAAATACGAATCGCCCCAATTCGGGTCCGTGCCATAATAGTTATGCAGGCTTCGATCCATCTGCATCGAAACCGGCTGGTCCTGTGTCAGGTCCGGGCTTGCAGCGACCCGTGCCTTGGTCATCCGGACGGACATGATCTGTTGGTCGATATCCAGCCTTTCGACCAACGAAGGGGGGATCAGAACGTTGTGGCCGGTCAGCCAATGCCCGGTGTCGACGACCAGCCAGCGGATCTTCCACGTGCGTTCATCGAGCAGAACGTCGCGCACCGATCCGATAGTACCGTCGGATGCGGCGATGGCGTAGCCTTTGAGAGCGGATGCTGCGAATAACATTTCGGATCTCCGTAGTATTCTGTGGATCGGTCAAAACTTGGAAGCAATCCGCGCAGCGGCGACCGGCAGCCCAGTCTCGGTATCAAGCTGGTTTGGAGAGCGCGCGCCCCGCACGATCAAGGTCGTTGAATTCCTGATCGGTCAGGATGATGTCCACCGCTGCAGCATTCTGCTCCAGATGCGACACGCGCGATGTTCCTGGGATGGGCAACATGACCGGACTGCGCTTGAGCATCCAGGCAAGCGCGATCTGCCCCGCAGAAGCCGTATGGGTTGCGGCAACTTTGTCGAGCAGCCCGCCGGGTTTTGCGAGATCGCCAGCTGCGAGCGGGAACCACGGGATGAAACCGATATCCTGCGACTGGCAGTAGTCCAACACCGCTTCGCTCTTGCGATCCACAAGGTTGAAGCGGTTCTGCACCGTCGCAACCGGAAAGACCTTCTGTGCCGCCTTGATCTCTTCGACCGAAACCTCGCTGAGTCCGGCATGGCGAATAAGCCCGTCGTCCAACATCGATTTGATGGCGCCGAATTGCTCGTCCCGCGCGACCGCCGGGTCAATCCTGTGCAACTGCCATAGGCCGATCTGCTCGAGATCGAGGAAGCGCAGGCTCATCAAGACCTGCTGGCGCAAATACTCAGGCCTTCCGAGCGGACGCCATTCATCGGGACCCAGCCGAACCAGACCGCCCTTGGTGGCGACAAGAATGTTCTTGTATGGATGCAGAGCTTCACGGATCAGATGCTCCGAGATGTTAGGCCCATAGCTGTCGGCGGTATCTATGAAGTCGATGCCCAACTCGGGTAGGCGGCGTAGCGTGCGGAGGCACTCGGCGGGGTCGGCGGGTGCTCCCCAAATGCCCCGGCCCGTGATGCGCATGGCTCCGAACCCGAGCCGGTGAACTGTGACGTCTCCACCGATTTTGAACGTGCCAACTTCCGATGCTGGTGCCGGTGAGCTTACTGCGTTCATCATGCTGCTCCCACACCAAAGTCGATCACCACGCGAGACGGCACATTGCCATGTTCCAACCGGTCGAACACCGTGTTGATCGCCGAGAGCGGCTGCGTCTCGATGTCGGCCTTGACCTTTCCTTCGGCTGCGAAGGCCAGGGCCTCAGCCATGTCCTCGCGCGTTCCGACGAACGAGCCACGGATGGTGATGCAGTTGGCCACCACATCGAACAGCGGCACCGGAAACTCCCCCGGCGGCAGACCCACCAGAACGCAGGTGCCACGCTTGCGCGTCATGGCGATCGCCTGTTTGAACGCGACCAGCGAGGGCGCCGTGATCAGCACACCATGGGCACCCCCACCGGTGCCTTGTCGCACCGCCTCCACAGCGCCTTCCGACTTGGCATTGACCACGAGATCGGCACCCAGGCGTGTGGCATGTTCCAGTTTGCCATCGTCGATATCGATGGCACACACCTGCAGCCCCATCACCTTGGCATACTGAATGGCAAGATGGCCAAGCCCACCGGCGCCTGAAATGGCGATCCATTCGCCCGGCCGCACGTCGGCCACCTTGATGCCTTTGTAGGTGGTAATTCCAGCACAGATCAGCGGCGCCGCCTCCAGCGGGGACAGTCGATCCGGAATCTTCGCCACGTAGTTCGGGTCGGCAAGGATATACTCGGCAAAACCACCGTTCTTGGTATAGCCACCGAACTCGGCTTCACCACACACCGTCTCCCAGGCTGAGAGGCAATGTTCGCAATGCCCGCAGGCGGAATAGAGCCACGGCACACCGACGCGATCGCCTTCCTTGACGAGTGTCACGCCGGCGCCCACGGCAGCCACCCGCCCGATGCCCTCATGGCCGGGAATAAACGGCAACGTCGGTTTCAGTGGCCAGTCACCATGTGCTGCGTGAAGATCGGTGTGACACACGCCGCAGGCTTCGGTCTTGACCAGGATCTGGCCAGGGCCGGGCACGGGGATGGCCCATTCGTGGAAGGCCAGCGGTTTGCCGAACTCCTCGACAACAGCGGCGTGCATCGTTGCGGCCATGAGTGGCTCCATTCGCTTGGGCGGGTTACAGACGCAGCAGATTCTCGATACGCGGTTACACCGGCGCTTCGAGTTTCGCCGTCCGGATCAGCTTTTTGTTAACGAAAGTCTGGATACCCATTTCGCCCAGCTCTCGACCATAGCCAGAGTCCTTGACGCCGCCGAACGGAAGTTCAGCGTCTGACCATGAGATATTGTTGACGAACATCATTCCCGTCTCGATCCGGCCTGCCACGCGCTTGCCGCGCGCGATGTCGCGGGTGAAGACGGAGCCTCCCAGACCAAAGTCAGAATCGTTGGCCAGCGCGATCGCCGCTTCCTCGTCCTTGACTTGGAAGAACATCGCAACCGGTCCAAAGAACTCATCGCGAAATGCCGGGTTTTCGGGCTTTACGTCGGCAAGGATGGTGGGTTGCATGTAGAAACCCGGACGGTCGATGCGCTTGCCGCCCAGCACCAGCTTCGCACCTTTTTCAACCGCCAGATCAACCTGTGCCAGCAGTTGCAGCAGCGCCGCCTCGCTCGACAACGGACCGAGTGTCGTCTGCTCGTCCAAGGGGTCTCCGGGCTGCAGTGCCTTGAGTGCCGAGGTAAACTTCTCAAGGAACGCGTCAGCAAGTGCGTCCACGACGATGAAACGCTTGGCGCCACAACAGGTCTGCCCGTCGTTGTACATCCGCCCCCAGACGGCCCATTTCACCGTGTGGTCGAGATCGGCATCTTCCAACACAATGAATGGGTCGCTGCCGCCCAATTCCATTGAGGAGGGCTTCAGGTTGTGGCCCGCCCGGGCGGCGATGCTTCGCCCGGCCGCGACACTTCCGGTCAGCGCCACGCCCTTGATGCGGGGATCATCGACCACGCGGTCGGACTGTTCGTGCGAGATCAGCAGATTGGTATAAAGACCAGCGGGTGCGCCCGCCTCGATCCACAGCGCTTCAAACGCCATGGCACATTGCGGAACGCAGCCTGCGTGTTTCACAACCAGCACATTGCCGGCCATCAACTGCGGCCCGGCCACCCGTGCGAGTTGGTAATAGGGAAAGTTCCAGGGCTCGACACCAAAAATCACCCCGATCGGGCTGCTCTCCATGTGCGCTTCGCCGAAGCTTGGATTCAACTTCTCGGGCTTGAGGAAGCGCTCGGCATGCTTTGCGTAATAGGCAAGGATGTCTGCGCTGAACTCTACTTCACCGCGTGCCTCGGCGATACGTTTTCCCATTTCAAGTGTCATGATGTGGGCGAAACGCCCGGCCTGGGCGCGCAGCAGGACGGCCGCCTTGGTAACGATAGTGGCACGGGCGGTATAGCTGGTATGGCGCCAGGTTTGAAAGCACGCCTGTGCTGCCGACAGCTTGGCTTCGAGCTCGATATCAGTCGTTTCAGAAAACGACTTCAGCAATTGGCCTGTCGCAGGATTGAGGCTCTGATAGGTCATGCTGGATCCTTGTTGTCTGCACCGTCGTGCCGTCATTCGGCGCCCCAAAAATCGCCGCTGCCGCTGCTGGAATGAAATCCACCAGCGGCAATCGGGTTTGGTGATCGTCGGGGTGATCCGCTCCGCTAAATTCCCAGTGGAGCGGATCACGACGTTGATACAACTCAGTGCCGACCGAAAAGCCACCGCACCGTCGTCGAACGAGTCCGGGTTCTCGCTATGCGGATATGCACCCTTCCTCTGGTTGAACCCGGCGGCGCTGCGGCCTTGGAGCGGGATGACGTTTGATGGGCGACGTAATCCCGCTCTGGCTCTTTGTTTTATCGCGTGGTTCAGACCTTTCGGCGATTCCACCTTCGATCATCACGCTCTAGAGCGGGATGATGTCTGATAGGCGACGTCATCCCGCTCTAGCTCTCTGTTTTATCGCGTGATTCAGACCTTTCGGTGATTCCACCTTCGGTCATCACGCTCTAGTCCTGGGCTGGTGTGTGCGGGGTCATACGATCGGCCTCGGCAAAGTAACGTCGTCCTTCCGCAAGCAACTGCGGATCCGTTACCTTCGCCAAGGTCTCGATCCCGGCGATCCGATGCACGGTCAACGGCGAATGCTTTTTCAGGTATGACATGAATTCGCCCTTCGCGGTCGATGGCCCAACCAGCAGAATGGCTTGCGCTTCATCGCAGCTTTTGGCCACGTCGCGATAGAAGTCAGCCTCCTCCCTGATATGCGTGCCGGAAGCACTGCCAGATTTGATATGCAGATGCTCAGGCGGATCCAGCGGCGTGATCACCGCCTCCTCGGAATCCTTGCGGCTGAAATGGATCATCCTGGCTTCGTGGTGGTCCAGCCAAAGGACGCAATGGTAGTAAGGCAAAGTCACTGGGGATGTCTTCTCGGGTGGCGTGGTGTGCATGGTGTGCATGATATGCCCGCTTATGTGGTGAATTGTGGCCAGGTGGACGAGCCAGGACTGCGACATGCCAGCCTGGGCAGGGCGGCCCACCAGCTCCAATCTTGACACCACTCCGACCAGGCTGTGCCGCGCGATGGCGGACATCGGGAATGCAAAATTGGGCCGACCGGCTCAGGCAACAAAAAAGTCGCGTTCCGATTACGCGACGGCAGCCTCATTATCCGCATGTTCGGCGTCCGCCGGGTATAACAACGGGGCAAGCTGTCGCACCTGGGCCGTGATGTGATCTAGCGTCGCCCTGATTCTGGGAGTTTGGCGGGTGTCGCGATGCACCACGAGCCATATCCGCGCCGACGGCACCGAAGGAGGCGTCGGCAGGCGCACCAGACCGCTCTCCCGGTCTGCGCGGAAGCGCGCAAGGCAGGCGAGACCGCCCGACCTCAACGCCGCGGACACGGCTGCTTCATGACTGCTGGTCTGCATTGAAACGCGTGCGCGAGGTGCGATGTCGCGCAACCATCCCGTTTGGGTGGCATCCTGGATATCTTCGACCTGGGTGATGATGTAATGACCTGGGCAGCCGTCGGCGAGATCGGGTGCCCCTGCTCGCTCCAGATATTCCCGGCTGGCGTAGAGTGCGAAGGCGATGCTGCCGATGCGCCGCACGACAAGATCGTGCTGGTCTGGTTGCTTCAATCGCACCGAAATATCCGCCTCGCGCCGAGAGAGGCTCAGCTCGCGCGGATCCGGAATCAATTCCACCATGATTTCGGGATGCTGCAGGTAAAGCGTCGCAAGACCCGGCGCGAGGATATGGTCAGCCACGGTTTCGGCGCAGGTAACCCTTACGAGGCCGGACAGATGCATATCACGACCGCGGAACGTTAGCTCGAGACTCAATGTTTCCGCCTCTACCCGCTCCGCATGGGCTTGCACGCCCTCTCCGGCAAGCGTCGAGACATACCCCTCAGGGGTCCTGTTCAGCAGGCGCACACCTAAAGTGGCTTCGAGAGAGGCAAGCCGCCGCCCAACGGTGGATTGCGCGACCCGCAAATTTTTGGCCGCAGCCGAAAGGCTGTTGTGTCGGGAGAGCGCCAGGAAAAACCTGAGGTCATCCCAATCCAGCATCAGAGTGCCGCGTTACGCTTTTGCATATCGAGTCTCCAACATTGGTCTTCGCGACTTCGGCATGCTCGAACGTAAACTTAGCCAAGCAAAAATAAAGCCGTTCCGAGAAACAGTCGAACGGCGTAACGCTGAGTATTGCAGATTTAACACACGTCAACGCCAGCCGATCGCAACGGTTCCATCGCTGTTTTCGGCGATGCCGCAATGTTCAACAGGTGGCCCAGAATGACTGACATTCCCGCCCGCGGGTCGCCTGCGGCTCTGCCGGGCAAGCGCGATCCGAATGTGAACCGCAGGCTTATGTGCCGCACCGTCGCCAACGGTCGCCTGCAGCAGCTCAATTATATTCGTGACCTGCCGCCTCAGAAGGTCGTGGAGCATGAGCCGGAAAACCTGTCCGGCGAGGGGTTCGCGCCGAATGCATCGGAAGCGCTGCTGGCCGCACTCGGCGCCTGCCTCGCCGTGGGCATCCATGCAGGCGCGCTGGCCCAGAACATCCCAATCGATACGCTGGAACTGAATCTTTCAGCTGACATCGGCCCGCCGGCGCTCAATGGCGCAGGCATTCTGATGCCCAGAACGATCGGCTTCGACGCAATTGCCGTTTCGGTTCAGTTACATGCCGAGGCGCCACGTCGTGTGCTCGAAGATCTCGTGAGACACGCGACCTTGTGGTCACCCGTGGCCAATACCCTCCACAATCCCGTCCATCTCGATGTGACCCTGTCAGACGACTCTGGCCCCCAAGCCGCGGCCCGGGTTTGAATGCACACCGGTGACCGGCGGCGCTCGCCCCAGAACGACAAAACCATGCCGGTTGCCGGCGTGCCTCACTCGCTCGCGACGTCTTCGCGCGCCCAACGTTGCTCGAACGCCCAGATTTCGGGGAACCCCACAAGCTCGCATATCCGTCCGAAGCCGCAGGTCTCCTGGCTTGGCAGACCAATGCTGTCGCCGTGGCTCAGCAGGGGCCCATACACGCGTTCCGTAGCCGCGGCGACGGCCAGAAAACCAACGGCCGGATAGATCGCGATGTCATATCCGATCTCGTGCCGGCGGGCGACCGGCAGCGACGGTGTGCGGCCACCTCTGTCGAGCCGGTTCTGGCCAAAACGGTCGGTGCCTCAATCCTGGGGCGCTTGGCCTGGGTAGCGACACGATGGCGCGCGACGATGGCGTCTGAGCGGCAACGCCCTCACCCTCAAGCGTCGGCCGCATGCGGTCACGCGCCAATTGCAGAATGTCTGAATTGATGGCTATCCTGCCGCCACACACGGCGAGTGATCCGGTTACCTTGGGAACGCCGGCCGAGGAACACGTGAGCTGCCAGAGGCAGACCAGGTTCTGCCACCGGCAATACGAAGACCAGACACACCGCTGGCTGCCTGTTGGAGGATATCCATCCCATGCAATACACAATTCAAGTAAATGGCGCGCCACGCCCCGTCGACGTCGACGGCGAAACCCCGCTGCTGTGGGTATTGCGCGACACCCTGGATCTCAAGGGTACCAAGTTCGGCTGCGGCGCAGCACAATGCGGGGCGTGCACCGTGCATATGAACGGCGTGCCGATCCGCGCCTGCCAAACTCCCATCGCCTCCGTCGGCACCGCCGCGATCACCACGATTGAGGCGATCGGCGAGACCAAGGTCGGCCAGAACATACAGGCGGCCTGGATCGCGCTGGACGTGCCCCAGTGCGGCTACTGCCAGGCGGGCCAGATCATGTCGGCCACGGCACTGATCACACGCGTGCCCGCCCCCACCGATCACGACATCAACGAAGCCATGAGCGGCAATGTCTGCCGGTGCGCCACCTACACGCGCATCCGCGCCGCCATCAAACAGGCTGCCGACGCGGGGAGGGCCTGATCATGCTGGCACGCAGAAACTTCCTCAAGGCCAGCCTCGCCGCGGGCGGCGGCCTGCTGCTGACGGCGACCCTCCCCACCCTTGCGAAGGCCGCAACCCTCGGCCACGCCGGTCCGGACGCGGTGACGCTGAACGCCTATGTCCGCATCGCGCCGGACGGCCGAGTCACGATCACGGCCAAGAACCCCGAGGTCGGCCAGGGCATTAAGATCATGCTGCCGATGCTGATCGCCGAGGAACTGGACGTCGCGTGGGCAGATGTGCAGATCGAACAGGCCGATCTGGACCCGCGCTACCCCGCCCAGGTGGCCGGCGGCAGCACTGCAACGCCGGTGAATTGGCTGCCGCTGCGCCAGGTGGGGGCCGCGGGCCGCCAGATGCTGATCGCAGCGGCGGCCGCCGAATGGGGCGTGCCAGCCACCACCTGCACAACAGCAGCCGGCCAAGTCATGCACGCAGCCAGCGGACGCAGCCTGTCCTACGGCGCGCTCGCCACCAAGGCCGCGACCCAGCCGGTGCCTGACCTCAAAACACTGACGCTGAAGGACCCCAAAAGCTTTACCATCATCGGCAAGCCGACCCGCAACATCGAAGTGCCGCGCATCGTCACGGGCCAGCCGATGTTCGGCATCGATGTCAGCGTTCCCGGCATGCTCTACGCCGTTTTTCAGAAATGCGACGCACATGGCGGCCGGCTGGTGAGCTCGAACGTGGCCGATATCCGCAAGCTGCCCGGCGTGCGCGCCGCGTTCGAGGTGAAGGGCGGCACCGATCTGCGTGGCCTGCTCGACGGCGTCGCCGTGGTCGCGGACAGCTGGTGGCAGGCCAACCGTGCCCGCCAGCAGCTGCAGATCAACTGGGACGAAGGCGATATCGCCGGCCAGAACAGCGCCGACTTCGCGGCCACCGCCGTTCGAATGTCCAAGGGCCGTCCCGAAACCATCCTGCGCAAGGACGGCGACGTGAACGAAGCCTTCGGTCGCGCGGCCCATGTGGTGGAAGCCACCTACCACTATCCCTTCCTGTCGCACATGGACCTCGAGCCGCAGAACTGCACGGCCTCGTACGCTGACGGCAAGCTGGAGATCTGGGCGCCCACCCAGAATCCGGCACCTGGCTCCAAGCTGGTTTCGGCCACGCTGGGCATTCCGGAATCTGCGATCAAGGTCCACATGGTCCGCGCCGGCGGCGGGTTCGGCCGCAGGCTCTCCAACGATTACATGGTCGAGGCGGCCTGGATCTCCAAAGTGGTCGGCGCCCCCGTCAAAGTGCTGTGGACCCGCGAAGACGACATGCGGCACGATTTCTACCGCCCGGCCGGCACCCACTTCTTCAAGGGAGGTGTGGACGCCAACGGCAACCTGCTCGCGCTGGCGGACCATTTCGTTACCTTCAGCCAGGACGGCGTCATCGCCAACTCCGCCGACATGGGCCCTACCGAGTTCCCCGCCCGCATGATCGAGCATCTCGAGTTCGGCGCTTCCATGATCCCGCTGCGGGCACCGACGGGGCCGATGCGGGCGCCACGTTCCAACGGGCTCGGCTTTGCCTTCCAGTCGTTCCTCGACGAGCTCGCCCACGCCGGCGGCCGCGACCCGGTGGACTTTGCCCTCAACCTGCTCGGCAAGCCGCGTCTGCTGCCCGACCCACCGGGGCCGCGCGCCGGCCCCGGCTTCGACACTGGCCGCATGGCCGGCGTGATCCGTCTGGTGGCGGAGAAATCCGGCTGGGGCCGCGAGAAGCTGCCAGCCGGCACCGGCATGGGGCTCGGCTATTACTTCAGCCACCTCGGTTATTTCGCCGAAATCGTCAAGGCGACGGTGAATGCCACAGGCGCGATCACGGTCGACAAGGTCTGGGTCGCCGGCGACATCGGGCGTCAGATCATCAATCCGCTGAATGCGGAGAACCAGGCGCAGGGGTCGGCGCTCGACGGCATCGGCCAGGCCCTCGGCCAGGGCCTGCACCTCGAAGGTGCCAAGGTGGTGGAGGGCAATTTCGACACCGTTCTGCCGCTGCGCATGCGCCAGGCGCCACCGGTGGAAGTGCATTTCCTGGTCACCGACCACCCACCCACGGGCCTCGGCGAGCCGGCCCTGCCACCGGCGTTGCCCGCGCTGACCAACGCAATCTTCGCCGCGACCGGCAAGCGCATCCGCAGCCTGCCATTAAAGGATCACGATCTTTCCACAACTGCCTGAACCCGGGCACGGCGAGTGGGGCAAATCCCGTTCCCACTCGCCACCCGAGCAGCGAACAACAGAAAACCGGAGCGCCCGCGGCCCGCAAGGGCCAACCCGCGCCCAGACAATCCGAGAGAACGCCCCCACATGAAGCGGATGCCCCTGGTTGCCGCGCTATTCGCAAGCCTTGCGATCGCGCCAGCCGCCTTCGCCCAACCGGCCCCCAGCCCAACCGCGCAGGGCGAGTATCTCGCCCGCGCCGGCGACTGCGTCGCCTGCCATTCCGTGCCCGGCGGCAAGGCGTTCGCCGGCGGGCTGAAAATGGGAACCCCGGTCGGCACGATCACCACCACCAACATCACGCCCGACATCGAAACTGGCATCGGCATCTATACGCTGCAGGAGTTCGACCGTGCGGTCCGCAGTGGTGTCGCCCGCGACGGACACCAGCTTTACCCCGCCATGCCCTATCCGTCCTATGCCAAGTTGACCGATGCGGACGTCCAGGCCCTGTACGAATATTTCATGCGCGCGGTCCCGCCGGTGCACCAGGTCCGCCAGCCCAACAGCATCCCCGTGTATCTCAGTCCCCGCTGGCCGCTCGCAGTCTGGAACACGCTGTTCACGCCCAGCCTCGGCTTCAGCCTCGATCCCGAGCGGGATCAGCAATGGAACCGCGGCGCCTATCTGGTGACGGGGCTCGGCCACTGCGGCGCCTGCCACACCCCCCGCGGCTGGGCGATGCAGGAAACCGCGCTCGATTCGGGGAATGCCAGCTTCCTCTCCGGCGCCAATCTCGATGACTGGTCCGCACCCAGCCTGCGGCAGAACGTGGCGACCGGCCTCGGCGCCTGGTCGCAGGCCGACATCGTGCAGTTCCTCAAGACCGGCCGAAACCAGCACGGCTCGGCGTTCGGCTCGATGCGCGATGTGATCAACAACAGCACGCCCTATCTGAACGACGAGGACCTCACCGCGATCGCGGTCTATCTGAAGTCCCTGCCCGCCAGCGCCCAGGAAACCGCGCCCGCCTACGACGCCACCACCGCGGCGGCGCTGCTCAGCGGCAAGGCAGAAGCGGTGGGCGCGGCACTCTATGCCGGCAACTGCCAATCCTGCCATCGCGAGACAGGTGCGGCCGCCCCCCCTTTCGTGCCGCCATTGGCAGGCAATCCGACGGTGGTGGACAAGGATGCCGCCTCGCTCATCAACGTCGTGCTGAACGGGTCCGGCCCTCTGGTGGTCAAGGGAAAGCCAGACGCCTACCGCATGCCGCAGTTTCGCGAACAGCTGAACGACCGGCAGATCGCCGACATCGTCACCTTCATCCGCAGCGGCTGGGGCAATCGGGCAGCCCCGGTTGCGGCGAAGGAGGTCGGAGATCTGCGGAAGCGCACGGATCCGACCAGCGACAAGGTGGTCGTGCTGAAGATGCGATGAGCCAGCTGGAGCAATATCGCCTGGGGTTGAACCAACCGTGCGATGAAGTTGCTCCCCAAAACAAAATGCGAAGGCCTGGTGACTTGCTTCAGCCGCCGCATGAGCGGTGCCGAGCTGGACGGGTCCGTATTATTACGATGTCGTAACGATATGGACAAGCGAAAGCGCGTCATCAATCCGGTTCAAAAGAATCACCGCCGCTCGCCGCGCCCGGCTCGTTCACAGGCGCCCCCAACGCCGTCCCGGGATCGCCCCAGGTAACGGGCCCCACGACCGGTTCCGTAGGCGCCGCCACGGACTGCATACTGCCGACAGACGCGTCCGCGACCGGTGCGACCGGTGCAATCGGTTCGACCAGTGCAATCGGTTCGACCAGTGCAATCGGTTCGACCAGTGCCCGCTCGATCCCCAGCATCCGGCACAGCGGCCGCAACGCCTTGCGCAGCTGTGGCGAAGCCGCCAGCAGCGCCACCATCTCAGGATCGCCAAACAAATGGCGCAACTGGCTGGCATACCCGGCCGCCTTGTACGGCACCACCCCACACAGCCAGGCAAACCGGCGCGGCAACAACACCTCAGGGCGCCGCAAATCCTCCGCCCGCCCCCCCCCACCCCCCCGCCCGCACCGCCGAAACC
>JANXSM010000081.1 GCA_025352665.1 Rhodospirillales bacterium
GCAAACCGCCTGCAGCTCAGCAACTCGGCTTCGAGCGTCGAGAAGAAGCTCTCAGCCATGGCGTTGTCGTAGGCGTCGCCGACCGATCCCATCGACGGGCGCACGCCAGTCTCGCCACAGCGCTTGCCGAACGCCACCGACCCGCCATCGCTCACCCTCCTTGTCGGTGTTGCGACAACCAATAGAATCCACCCACCCAGCACACGCGCCATGGTGGCAACGGGAAAGCAGGCCTGGTTCGCGCTCATGAACCGGAAGAGCCCGACGGCACCGCGCCGGTCTCTCGTGCAAACCAGGCCGCGGCTTTTGAGAGTATGTCCCGCTCCACCCGGAGTTGCTTGTTCTCACGCCGTAACCGCGTCAGCTCGTCCCGCTCTGACGCTGCCAAGCCCGGGATCACCTCCTCCCGTCGGCCCTCTTGCTTGTCGGCCGCAGACACCCACGCGCCGATCGACTGCGCCGTTGGCTCAAACTCTCGGGAAAGATCCTCAGGTGACCGTCCAGCTCGGACAAGATCGATCATCTGGCGGCGGAACTCAGGCGAATAAGGCGGACGACTTTTGGGCATTGGGAACACCTCTGCTGAAACCTTCAGGGTGTCCACGAAACCGGGTCAATCCCAGTTGAACCCCCTGCCCTTCATCAGGTTCTGCCACCGACCGCAGCATGCGGCATGGTCGGACTTATGAGTCAGCACCGCAGCGTGATCCGATCTATGACCTCCTCTAAACTGTTGAAGCGGCTTGGAGAAGTGGTGTCCAGGTGGGATCCGGATCTGGCTGATCGGGACCCCGCCCCGAACGAAATCCCGCAGGCGCGCAATAGCTTGTCCAGTATTTCCTAGGGGCGTCGCACTTCGGGCTGGGTCACAACGGCGAGCTTTGGCTAGAGTCACTGCCCGCCCAGACCTTTCGCTTCAATGAAGACACCGGCGTCGGCCACTATCTGTCCGGCGGCTGTCAAACGTTCGATGCCAGCCAACACGAACTGACGCAGCACCGAGCTGACCGCCTTGAAGCCGAACAGCCGGGGCACAGCTGCCGTGATTTCCTCCGTGCTAGCACCGAGCCCATTCCGAACATTCAGCAGGACTGCCGCGTCGATTTCCGCCGGGGGCAGCATCTCGGCTTCCGCAAGGTCGCTGAAGCCACCGCGCTTCGGTCGCGCACCATCGGCTGCTGTCCCAGGACGGAATGTTCCGTCGCGGACAAGGCGACCCCGTTGCACGCCTAGAGCGTGATGATTTTGAGTAGATAAATCATCACGCTCTAACTCGTTGTTTTATCGATCATGTTCATGCGCTTGGGTGAAGCAACCCAAACGCATCATGATCTAGCAGGCCGCTGAAAAACACCGTGCGGTGAGATGATGTGTGTGATTCGCCTCTGTTGTGAGACGGAGGCCAGTGATGCGCGGTTCAGACAATCAGCCAGAGATGATGTTCAGCTACGTCAGCTGTGAGGCGCGGGTGCCTGCGGGGCGTCCGCTTCGCACGATCCGGGCTGTGGTAGACAAGGCGCTCGATGTGCTGTCGCCGGAGCTCGAGCGGCTGTATTCTCGTGTCGGCCGGCCTTCGATACCGCCCGAGAAGCTGCTGCGGGCGCTGCTTTTGCAGGCCTTCTACGGCATCAGATCCGAGCGGCAACTGATGGAGCAGCTGGACTACAACATCCTATTTCGCTGGTTCGTCGGCCTGCCGATGGATGCCGTGGTGTGGGATGCCACCACCTTCAGCAAGAACCGCGACCGGCTGCTCGACGGCGATGTCGCGCAACGCCTGCTGACGGCGGTGACTGCGCAAAGCCGGGTGGCGGCGTTGATGTCGGACGAGCATTTTTCGGTCGACGGCACGCTGATCCAGGCCTGGGCCAGTCATAAGTCGTTCCAGCCCAAAGCCGAGACTGACGAAGACCCACCGCCCCCTGGATCAGACAGCGGCGCGCGCTCGGATGAGCCCGCGCCTGCCTCGCGCAACGGCGAACGGGATTGGCGCGGCCAGAAGCGGAGCAACGAAACGCACCGCAACCTGACCGACCCAGACGCTCGGCTGGCTCGCAAATCGAACGGCCAGTCCAGCATTCTGGCCTATGCCGGCCACGTGCTGATGGAGAACCGCCACGGCCTGGTCAGCGGCGTCTGCCTGACGCGGGCGAGTGGCACCGCTGAGCGCGACGCGGCTTTGGCCTTGATCGATCGCCACCCAAGGCTGTCTGGCCGCATCACGCTGGGCACGGACAAAGGCTATGACGTTGCCGGCTTTATCACGGCTTTGCGCAGCCGGTCCGTGACACCACACATCGCCACAGAACGACGGGTGAGCAAAACCGGTCGCATCCGCCATTCCGAGATCGATGGCCGCACAATGCGCTGGCCTGGCTATGAGGCCAGCCAACGCGTGCGCAAACGGATCGAGGACGTGTCTGGGTGGATGAAGGCCTCGGCAAGGCTGCGTCAGACCAAATACCGCGGGCTGGAGCGTGTCGGTTGGACCTTCACACTCGCCGCCACAGCGTGCAATCTCGTTCAACTGCCAAGATTGCCGGTGGCAACGACGTGAAGACAGCCAACCAGCGGCCAAACCCTTCGCAAACTGCGCCAGCCAGAAGCATGGTGGACGTCGTTCCAATACAAACCCAGTGGCCACGATTGGGTTTTTCAGCAGCCTGCTAAGAGCTTGGCACCGCCGAGAGACCACCTTCGAGCCGCAATCCGGTCTGCGCATCGAACACGTGAAGATGCTGCTCGGAGATGCCAACGCGAAGGCTGGTATCGCTCACCCCGGCGCAGGGCAGCTTGATGGTCAGCATCTGCCCGTTCTCAAGCTTGCCGATCACCACGGTCTCCGATCCCAGCGGCTCCACCAGGTCAACCGGCAGGACGAACCCGGCGGGGTCGAGATGCAGATGCTCCGGACGGATGCCCACGATAAGCTCCCGCCCGTCAGCCCCGGCCCGCGGGCCGTCGGCAAACGCAATCGTGGGGCCGATTTCAAGCTGCGCCGCGCGTCCATTCTGGGCGAGCTTGGCCGGTAGAAGATTCATCGCAGGCGCCCCGATGAACCCCGCGACGTAGGTGTTGGCCGGCCTGTTGAACACCTCCATCGGGGTCGCCAGCTGCACCGCCTGGCCCTTGTGCAGCACCAGCAGCCGGTCACCCAGCGTCATTGCCTCCACTTGGTCGTGGGTCACGAACAGGCTGGTCACGCGCATCCTCCGCTGCAGCCGACGGATCTCGGCACGCATCGTCACCCGCAACGTGGCATCGAGATTGGACAGCGGTTCATCGAACAGAAACAGCTTCGGTTCCCGCACGATGGCACGGCCCATCGCCACACGTTGGCGCTGGCCGCCCGA
>JANXSM010000082.1 GCA_025352665.1 Rhodospirillales bacterium
GCCGAATTTCGGCAATCAAGTCCATGAGCAACACCCCAGATTCTCCAGCACAAATGCCGGATGATCGCACGACCCAGGGTGGAAACTATTGGACGCTGTTTACCCCCGGAATCTGGAAACTTTTGCACGCTGTTTTACACCCCAGAAACCCACGCCGGCACGGGTCGCGCGCGAGGTGATGCGGGCGCTGCAAGGCCGACAAGCTGCAGGCCCCATCGGCCAGCACCGTCCGGCGCCGCCTCAAGGCGCTGCCCCTTGCCGACCGCCGCCGCCGCGGGAAGGAACACCCTGAGATCGAGCCCGTGCATGGCCACGCGCCGGCGTCCCGGCATCCGCTCGACCTGGTGCAGGTGGACCACACGCCGGTGGACCTGATCCTCGTGGACCCCCTGGACCGCGAGCCGGTTGGCCGGCCCTGGCTCACGGTCGGTATCGACACCTACAGCCGCTGCATCGCCGGCTTCCACGTGACCTCGGAGGCGCCGTCGGCCACGTCGGTCGTGCTGTGTCTCACGCACGCGACCATGGACAAGGCGCCCTGGCTCGCATTGCGCGGGGTGGAGGCGGACTGGCCGGTAGCCGGCAAGCCGCGTCGGGTGGGCGTGGACAACGGTTCGGAGTTCCACTCCGCCGCCTTCGGGCGCGGCTGCGCCCAGCACGGTATCGGCATCGAGTGACGCCCGCCGGGACGGCCGCACTTCGGCGGGATCGTCGAGCGGGTGATCGGGACGCTGATGGAGTTGGTCGACGCGGTCCCTGGCACAACTTTCTCCAACGTCGGACAGCGCGGCAGCTACGACAGCGACAAGGCGGCCTGCCTGACGCTGGACAAGCTGGAGCGCTGGCTCGCCGTCACCATCGCCAAGTACTACCACCTGCGCCCGCATGAGGGCCTGGACGGGCAGGCGCCGCTGCGGCGCTGGCAGGACGGCGTGGCCGCGCTGGCGGCCGAGGGCGGCACCATCCCCGTGCCGCGCGACCCGCGCGCCTACCTGGCGAGTGGGAGGGGCTGGAAACCTGGGTGCGGCGGATCGCGGCGGCCTACGGGGCGGGCTACGACGCCTTCCTGTACCATGCCCTCGGCCGCACCGGGCGAGGCGCGCGCAACCTTGACGACTTGGACGAGGCGTCACTTGCGCGGCTGGCGTCCGGGGCCGGCGTGCCGGTTCGAGCGGCTGCGGGCGATGCGGCCTGGGGCGATGATGGGGCGCATTAACGGGCACATCCAGGGGTGGCTCATGACCAAGGAGGGACGGGCGGCGCTGGAAGAACTGCGCGCGTCGCTCAGGCGCATGGCCTACCGGGGAGGGACCGACACCGGCGTTGGGGACGACCGTCACGTAATCTCGGAACAGGAGGGTTTGGAGAGCATAGACGGCGCCACTGGTTACGTGACATCGTAAGTGGCAGGTGGTCGTGTTTGGCCGGTCGTCACTTATTCGGCCGTTTATGGAGCACCCTACGCCCATGCTGACCGGCTACATGCGTGTGTCCAAGGCAGACGGCTCCCAGGTGCTCGACTGGCAGCGCGACGCCCTGCTCGCCGCCGGCGTCACCGCCGAGCACCTCTATGAGGACCTCGCATCCGGCCGGCGGGACGACCGGCCAGGCCTTGCCGCCTGCAGCAAGGCGCTGCGGAAGGGCGATGCTCTCATGGTCTGGAAGCTTGACCGGCTCGGCCGTGACCTGCGCCCCCTCGTGAACATGATGCACGATCTCACCGCCCGCGGTGTCGGCCTCAAGGTGCTGGCCGGCGAAGGCGCCGCGATCGATACCACGACAGCCTCTGGCAAGCTGGTGTTCGGCATCTTTGCGGCGCTGGCCGAGTTCGAGCGTGCCCTGATCGTCGAGCGCACCCGTGCCGGCCTGAATTCCGCCCGCGCCCGGGGCCGCAACGGCGGACGGCCCTTCAAGATGACCGCCGCCAAGCTGCGCCTGGCTCAGGCCGCCATGGGCCAGCCTGGCACCAAGGTCGGCGAGCTATGCGCCGAACTGGGCATCAGCCGGCAAACGCTCTACCGCCATGTGGACCCCAAGGATGCGCTCAGGCTGGATGGCTAAAGGCTGCTCGGTCACGGCACGCGTCGGTCGTCCCTGACCCCGAACCCGGCGCAGGCTCGCGCATGACGAAAGCATCACTATTGAAGCTTGCGGCACGATGACGCCGCATGTTCCGGCAAGTCATGTGCTGATCAAGCGTGCCTATCTGCCGGCTGGCCCTGGGGACGGAAGGCGTGTTCTGGTGGACCGGTTGTGGCCGAGGGGCATAAGCAAGGTACGGGCAGCGCTGACCGCCTGGAACAAGGACGTGTCACCAACCACCGAACTGCGGCAGTGGTTTGGGCATGACCCTGCTCGCTGGGATGAGTTCTGCAAAAAATATCGAGCAGAGCTGAAATCCAACCCCGAGGCGGTCGAAGCTTTACGCATGTTGGCGCAGCAAGGCCCGGTCACTCTGGTGTTTGGTGCGCGGGACGAGGCCCACAACGAAGCTGTCGTCCTGCGGGAGGTTCTCCTGGGCCGTTGAACGGCCGCATCGATCAGAGCGCGATGACCACCGTGTTCGGGCATAGCTCAGAAAAGGCATGGCGTGCGCGCCGCGCCAGGAAAGATCACATTTCATGGCTTCCCCTTCAGGCGTGACGCCGCCCCATGAGCCCTTGGCGGCAAAGCTCAGCACCGCGGATGACCGCGGCCTGCTAAGTCATTGGCTGCCGCCGCAGCAAGGTATCGTCCCGCGCATCCGTGTCGGCACGCGATGGATCAACGTGCTATGGGCGCTGCCGCTGGGCGCTGCGGCCCTGGTTCTTGCGATTGCCGCGGCACAGGGCCTGCTGGACCTCCCGGCCGTCAAGGCGTTGGTCGTGCGCTACCCCGGCATCGCCCAGGCCGCGCCGTCTGTGGACTCCGGCTTTCCCTGGTGGCTACGGGCGCAGCACTTCCTCAACATGCTGTTCATGATGTTCATCATCCGCGCCGGCATCCAGATCCTGGCTGACCACCCGCGGCTGTATTGGACCCGCGACTGCACGCCCGGCACCGACTGGTTCCGTTTTCAGAAGCCCGTGCCGACTGGACGCTTCTGGACCGCGAAGGACGACAGCGTCACCTTGCCGGGTTGGCTGGGCATTCCGGGGCTGCGCCACACCATCGGATTGGCCCGTTGGTGGCATTTCTCGGTCAACCTGCTGTGGACGCTGAACGGGATCGCCTTCTACGCCCTGCTGTTCTCGACAGACCAGTGGCAGCGCCTTGTGCCGTTGACCTGGGCCGTGTTCCCCAATGCGCTGTCGGCTGGGCTGCAATATGCCTCGCTGAACTTCCCGATGGATCAGGGCTGGACCCGCTACAACGGGCTGCAGCAGCTCACCTACTTCATCACGGTATTCGTCGCGGCGCCCGTGTCCATTGCGACGGGCCTGCTGCAAAGCCCGGCGATCTCCAACAAGCTGGGCTGGACGGGCCGGGTGCTGAACCGGCAGTTGGCCCGGTCCATCCACTTCCTTTCGTTTACCTGGTTCGTGCTGTTCATCCTGGCGCACGGGATCATGGTGCTCGTCACCGGGCTGCGGCAGAACACCAACCACATGTTCGCCGGCGTGGAGGCAGGGTCGTGGGCCGGGTTCCTGCCCTTCGTGCTGGCCATGACGGTCGTTGGGCTGGCCTGGTGGCGGGTGTCGCCCTTCACGATCCGGCATGCCCGGCTGGTACAGCACGCCGGCATGCTCACGGTCGGCTGGATCAAGGGGCTGGCCGAATGGTGGGACCCGAAGTCCCAGCTGCGCGAGCAGGACATCTCGCCGTATTTCTGGCCCAACGGCACCATGCCGCACTCGGCCGAGTTCGACGCGCTCGTCCTGGACGGGTTCGCGTCCTACCGGCTGCGGGTCGGGGGGATGGTGGCGCAGCCGCAGGAGTTGTCCCTGGCCGACCTGCGCGCAATGCCGCGGCAGGAGCAGATCACCACCCACTTCTGTATCCAGGGATGGTCAGGCGTCGCCAAGTGGGGCGGCGTGCCGATGCGGCACATCCTGGAGCTGGTGCGGCCCACTGCCGAGGCTCGCTACGCCGTGTTCTACTCCCTGGCCGACGGCGCCGATGGCGGCCGCTATTACGACGTGCATCGGATGCACAACATGCGGCACGAGCTGACGATCCTCGCCTACGAGATGAACGGCGAGCCGGTCAGCGTGATCCACGGCGCCCCCGTGCGGCTGCGGTGCGAGAACGAGCTGGGCTTTAAGATGGTGAAATGGGTGGCCGCGATCGAGTTCGTGCACGACTTCGCCGACCTCGGCGCCGGAGAAGGCGGCTACAACGAGGATCACGAGTTCTACGGCTACCGCATGCCGATCTGACGCGCAGCCCCGGGCGTGGGGCGACACTGTGCGACACATAAAGGAGGGCAGGTATGCTTGCCGAACAGGTTTTATCCAGGGCGCGCGAACGCCTGGCAACGATCAGCGGGACCGCCCCCGTCAAGGACGCGGCTGCGCTCATGGCCAAGCCGCACACCGACCTCGTCGTGGTGTGCGGCCAGGACGGCAGCATGGTGGGGGTGCTCACAAAAACCGACATCGTCGGGCAGATCACCCGGTGTATTGGGAGCGGCTGTACTACCAATGTGGAGACGATCATGACGCAGGATGTGGCATCCTGCCAGCCTGACGAGCCGTTGCAGGATATCTGGTCGATGATGAAGACGCGCGGCCTGCAGCGCATTCCGATTGTCGATCAGGGCGGGAAGCCGATTGGGATCATCTATGCGCGGGATGCGTTGCAGAGCTTGCTGGGCGAAGTGGAAAGCGACGAAGCACTCCTGCGTGATTATGTAATGAACGTCGGGTATCAGTGACCGAGGCGGACGTGGTGATCCCAACAGGGCACGTGGTGACCCGGCGGACACCGGTGTTCACGCATGACACTGTGCCCCCAGCCCTATTGAGCGCGCACCAAACCAAGGGTGGCGCGTGGGCCATGATCCACGTCCTCGAAGGCAAGCTGCGCTACTGCATCGAAACCCCGCTGTCGGAAAGCATCCTGGAACCAGGCCAACCTGGCGTAATCGAGCCGGAGACCCGGCACCACGTGGAGCCAATCGGACCGGTGCGCTTCTACTTGGAGTTCCATCACGCCCCGTAACATCCTACGCGGGAAGTCGATCCAAACGCTGTCCGAAGGAGGAGACCGCATGTCTGACCAAGGCGTCGGCGCCCATAACGCCTCGCTAATGCGTCAGAGAGCGTTGTCCCGATGGGACAACGAGGGGGGTGCCGGGCCAGATGGTCCGCAGGCGGACACGACAGTAGTCGAATACGAAGTCCCGATGACGCGGATGTGTAACGCCGCTGAGCTGGGGGCGTTGCACATCCGCGTCATCGCGTTGGAGAACCTGGTGATCTCGCTGCTGAGCATGGCGTCGGACCAGCAACTCGAGCAAGCTCGCGAGATGGCGTCCTATATCTCCCCAAGGCCGGGCTTTACGCACCACCCACTGACGACCCATGCCGCCGCCCATATGGTCGATCTTGTCGAGCGTGCTTCTCGCTTTCGCAACCGGGATGCATCGCTGAAAGCCAATCTTAGAGCGTGATGACCGAAGGTGGAATCACCGAAAGGCCTGAATCACGCCCTAACTCTCCAGCGCACCGCGCTGGAGCGGGCAGGGTGCGACGTGATCCGCGCCGAGAAGGCCAGCGGCGCCCGCCGCGACGGGCGCACCGAGCTGCAAGTCCTGCTCGACTTCCTGCGGCCCGGCGACGCTCTGGGCGTCACCCGCATCGACCGGCTGGCGCGCTCGATGAAGGACCTGCAGGACATCGTCCACGAGCTGAAAATGAAGGGCGTGGCACTGCGCGCGACCGAACAGCCTCAACCTTGAACTCGCGGCTAAATAATCGTCGTCCCATTTGCACTCTCCGTTTTCATCAAAACACCTAAACTAGGTGTCCGTGAAACCGGCAGCAGCTCCCCGGCGGGACATACCCTCTTCACAAACAGTAGCCACAAGGCGCGAGCGAAGGTCGATGGACAGCGGCTTACCCATGCATGCTGGCCTCCTGCCCAGCATGCATGGTGAATCACGCCTAACCCGCGTAGGGGAATCCCTAATGATTCAGACCGGATAGTTTCCGCTCTAGGTCATGGATGGTTCAGGACGACGCCGCCGATGCTTGACCAGCACTGTCACAGTGCGGGCAGCTCGAAGGTGCTCTTGCGCTCGCTATAGCGGTCCACGAAATAGTCGGTCCGATTGCGCAGCAGCCAGGTGAAGCGGAGCAGTTCCTCCACCACGTCCACCACCCGGTCATGTCCGAATGATAGAGGCTGGCCGCGGGGACGCACAAATCCCGGCCCGATATGGCACGTCGTCAGCGTCTGAATACCAGGAGTGGTAGCGTCCACCCCGGTGCATGGCCGCACCTTCGAGCAGGGCTCTTTTGTTGGCTGGACACCCTGTGTCGCCGTTAGTGGACGGGTGCGACAGCGCCTTCCTTATCATGGGTGCCGAACTGCTCGACCATCGTGGCACTGGCAACATTGAGGCCTACAACCTCCACGGCCAGGCCATGCCGCCGCGCCTTCATGACCACACGGTCAAGCGCACCAATGGCCGAAATGTCCCAGAAATGCGCGGAGGTGACGTCGATCACGATCCGCTCCACTGCCGCCTCCGTCAGGTCGATCGCGGCCGCGAAGGCCCCTGCCGAAGCGAAGAATACCTGGCCCTCCACGATGTATGTCCGCACCCGTCCATCATCCGTGAGCACCGAGGTGATGCGGCTCAGCCGAGACACCTTGCCGGCGAAGAAGACACCCGACAGGAGCACGCCCGCCAGCACGCCTTTCGATAGGTCGGCCGTCGCGACAACCGTACCGACCGTCGCCAGCATCACGACCGATGACTGCCACGGGTTGGTTCGCAGCCTGCCCAGCGATCCCCAGGAGAACGTGTTGATCGACACCATGATCATGACGGCGGTCAGCGCCGCGACGGGCACGGCGGCCAGAAGCGGCTGGAGGATCACCAGCAGCACAAGCAGGAAGGCTCCAGCGATCAGCGTCGAAAGGCGCCCTCGTCCGCCAGAGGAGACGTTGATCACCGATTGGCCGATCATGGCGCACCCACCCATGCCACCAAATACGGCCGAAGCCATGTTGGCGACGCCCTGGCCGATGCACTCCCGACTCTTTCCGCTCGGCGTGTCGGTCATGTCGTCTACGATCTGCGCGGTCAGTAGGGATTCCAGCAGGCCCACGGCGGCGAGCGTCAGTGCGACCGGTGCGATGATCCCCAAGTTTCCCAGCGTAAAGGGCACCTGCGGCAGCCCAAAACTGGGCAGCGCCGACGGCAACTGACCCAAATCGGCCACCCTCCGGACATGGATCCCGAATGCCCAGGTGATGAATGTGAGCACGGCGATCGCGACTAGCGGCGCGGGGATCACCTTGGTCAGGTAAGGAAGACCATAAATGATGGCCAGGCCCAGGACGATCAGGCCGTAGGTGATGCCCGGCACGCCCACCAACTGAGGTATCTGCGCCAGGAAGATCAGGATCGCGAGGGCGTTGACGAAGCCTGTCAGCACCGATTGGGAGACGAACCGCATCAGGCGGCCCAGCTTCAAGATGCCCGCGGCGATCTGGAACAAGCCCATCAGGATGGTGGCGGCGAACAGGTATTGGACACCATGGTCGTGCACCAGGCCGACCATCAGGACCGCCGTTGAGGCGGTAGCAGCCGAGATCATGGCCGGGCGGCCGCCCGTAAAGGCGATTACGCAGGCGATGACGACTGAAGCATACAAGCCGACTTTGGGGTCGACCCCGGCGACGATGGAAAATCCGATCGCCTCTGGGATGAGGGCCAGGGCAACGACGATGCCCGACAGAACCTCGATTCGCGGGTTATGCAACCAGTCGCGAGCGTAGGTGTACTTTGTTTTCATAGAAAATATCCGCAATAGGCTCACGAACAACCGCGATCGAGTAACGGCGAGGTTTCGTGTCATATGCGTGATCCGGCGGATTGGCGGCCGAAAGAGCCACCCGGATTTTCACCGGGTCCGAGCGAATAAGAAAATAGTATCTTAGGCCGTGTTACGATGCAACATCGCCCGTCGTGCATGCTGTTCATTCAACAATGAGCTTCAGATTGTCAGGGACAGCAAAGCTACCTTTGCCACAGAGTGATAATCAGTCCGCCTGCAATGATGAACGAACCGCCGACAACGATCGGTAGCGTCGGGGCGGTGCTGAACGCGACCAAGTTAATGATTTGGCCGACAACGAAGAACACGGCCACGTAACCGCCAACCAGCCTACCCCAGTCGAGGGGCGACAAGTTGAGGGTTAGGCCGTAGCCGTAGAGAACGACAGCTCCGGCCAGCATCAGCAGCACGCGCATTGGCAACGGGTGCGGCTGCTTGAGGCCGATCCTGATGATGGCATCCCCGCTTGCTTCAAGCGTGGTCGCGATGATGAGCAAACCGAGGGGGAGAAGGATTTTCATCAGCCCTCTTCTTCAATGGCGATCTGGGCAATTTGGCGTGCGCCGTCATTGACCCGGGTGGCGGTGAAGTGACCGGCTGCAACCGCGGCGATGCAGAGGATCACGGACAGCGCAACGTTCAGGGCGACCCGTGTGATTGCCCCGCCGCGCATGAGATCCAGCGTTTGCAGGCGAAACGATAAAAAGGTGGTGTGGCCGCCGCATAGGCCGATCATCACGAAGAGGCGCAGGGTCTCGGAGGCTGGGTAGCGACCTGCTGAGAGGGTCAGGGTGCCGAAGAGGCCAATGACGAACGAGCCACTGATATTGATGAAAATTGTGCCCCAAGGCAGATCACGGCTGACCGGCAGCGCCCAGACGGAAACCGCATAGCGCTGGAAAGTGCCAATGGCACCTCCGAGCATCACGACAAGGCAGTTGGTGAACGACATGCACCCTCCTGTCGGACGGCCAGCACCAGATAGCCGGTGGGGTCGTAACGTTGACAGGAGTCATCAGCCCATGGCGGGCGGTTTCGGGGGAACCCCATCCCCATCACAGCTAAAATAAGCTGAAGAGTTCGTCGGTGCAAAAAAAAGCCCGCTGACCGTGCCACACCATGCGATAGGCGTGCAGAAGACGGCCCGGCATCCGCCTTGCCGCCCACAAAGACAATGGCAACACGGCGCTTGCCCAGCATCGTCACAGCGCGGGCAGCTCGAAGGTGGTCTTGCGCTCGCTATAGCGGTCCACGAGGTAGTCGGCGCGATCACGCAGCAGCCAGGTGAAGCGAAGCAGCTCCTCCATCACGTCCACTACGCGGTCATAATTGGCAGACGGCTTCATCCGGCCCGCATCATCGAATTGCTCATAGGCGCGCGGCACGCTTGACTGGTTCGGGATGGTGAACATCCGCATCCAGCGACCGAGGAGCCGCAGCGTATTCACGGCATTGAAGCTCTGCGATCCGCCAGATACCTGCATCACCGCTAGGGTCCGGCCCTGGGTCGGTCGCACCGAGCCGATTTCCAGCGGCAGCCAGTCGATCTGGTTCTTGAACACGCCCGTCACCGCGCCGTGCATTTCCGGGCTGCACCAGACCTGTCCCTCAGACCACAGCGACAGCGCCCGCAGTTCCTGCACCTTGGGGTGGTCCGGCCCGGTGCTGTTGGCGATCGGCAGCTCGCGAGGATCGAAGATGCGCGTCTCCGCCCCCATGGCACGCAGCAGCCGGTCTGCCTCCTCGACCAGCAGGCGCGAGTAGGATCGCTCCCGCAGGCTGCCATACAGCAGCAGGATGCGGGGCGGATGCTTTGCCCGGGCGATCGGTTCCAGGCGTGCCGTATCCGGCGGTTGCAACAGCTCCCGGCGCAGCGCCGGCATCGGCTCGCTACCGACGTTCAATGGTCCATCCGGCATCAGTTCGGCTGCGCGGCGACGCGCTCGCCGTCCTCTTTCACGAACTCGGCCGGTAGCGGCGCGTCCAGCAGGTCCAGCACCGTTTCAGACGGCCGGCACAGGCGGACCCCCTTCGGCGTGACGACGATCGGCCGATTGATGAGGATGGGGTGCGCCTCGATCGCATCCAGCAGCGCCTCGTCGGCCAGCGTCGAGTCATCCAGCCCGAGTTCAGCATAGGGCGTGCCCTTCTGCCGCAGGACAGCGCGGAGAGGGACGCCCATGCGCCGCACCAGGTCCAGCAGCTCGGTGCGGGTTGGCGGCGCCTTGAGGTATTCGATGACGACCGGCTCGGCGCCGGTCGCGTGGATCATCGCCAATGTGTTGCGCGACGTGCCGCAGGACGGGTTGTGATAGATCGTGACTTTGCCGGCCATCACGCGGCACCCCGCTCATACCAGCCCCGGCTACGCCGCACGATCGCAACCACGGACAGCATCACCGGCACTTCGATCAGCACGCCCACGACGGTTGCCAGCGCGGCGCCGGACTGGAAGCCAAACAGCGCGATGGCGGTCGCCACGGCCAGCTCGAAGAAGTTGCTGGCGCCGATCAGGGCGGACGGTCCTGCCACGCACCAGGCGACCTTGGCCCGGCGGTTCAGCAGGTAGGCCAGGCTGGCGTTGAAATAGACCTGGATCAGGATCGGCACCGCCAGCAGCAGGATCACCAGAGGTTGGGCGATGATCTGCTCGCCCTGCAAGCCGAACAGCAGCACCAGCGTCGCCAGCAGCGCTACCAGGGATACCGGCCCGAGCACGGCCAGCGTCCGCGCCAGGGCGGCCGGCCCGTCTCGAAGGAGCGCACGCCGCCAGGGCTGCGCCACGATGACCGGCACCACGATGTAGAGCACCACGGACAGGATCAGCGTGCCCCAGGGGACCGTGATGGAGGACAAGCCCAGAAGCAGGCCCACCAGGGGCGCGAAGGCTACCACCATGATGGTGTCGTTCAGTGCCACCTGGCTCAGGGTGAAATGCGGCTCGCCGTCCAGCAGGTTCGACCACACGAACACCATGGCGGTGCAGGGCGCTGCCGCCAGTAGGATCAGCCCGGCAATGTAGCTGTCCACCTGCCCCGGCGGCAGAAGCGGCCGAAACAGCCAGCCGATAAAGATCGCCCCCAGCAGCGCCATGCTGAACGGCTTCACCAGCCAGTTAACGCCCACGGTGACGGCGATGCCCCGCCAATGCGCCCGCACTTGGCCGAGCGCCGCCAAGTCGATCTTGAGCAGCATCGGGATGACCATCAGCCAGACAAGGGCGGCGATCGGCAGATTGACCTGTGCCACGGTCAGGTTGCCGAGGGCGTGGAACGGGGCCGGAAGGAGCTGACCCAGGGTGATGCCGGCGACGATGCACAGTGCCACCCATAGTGTCAGCCATCGCTCGAACACGCCCATCGCGGGAGCAGCCGGACGGCCGAGGGCTTGCGTCGCGCTCATGCCGGCAAGCTCCCGCCGATCGCGTCCAGTTCGCGCTTGATGGCGATGGCATCGAGCTGCTTGATCGGCAGCGCCAGGAATACCTTGATGCGTCGCTCCAGCATCCGCAACGCCTCGTTGAAGGCGTGCGCAATCTGCGATTCCGTCCCATCGACGGCAGCCGGATCAGGAATGCCCCAATGCGCCGTGATCGGCTTACCCGGCCACACTGGGCAGACTTCGCCCGCCGCATCGTCGCAAACCGTCAGCACGAAATCCATGTACGGCGCGTCCGGCCCGGCGAACTCGACCCACGACTTCGAGCGCAACCCCTTGGTCGGCAGATCAAGGGCGCGGAGCAGGCGCAGCGCCTCCGGGCGCACGGTGCCCTTGGGGTATGACCCAGCGCTGTAAGCGCGAAACTGGTCCTCGCCATGCGCCGTCAGCAGGCTTTCAGCGAGGATGCTGCGTGCCGAGTTGCCGGTGCAGAGGAACAGGACGTTGTAGGGCTGGGGCATATGCTTTCCCCTCAGGACGCGCAGCAGGCCGCAGTCACGGCCAGCTCGGGCTTCGGGGCGCAGCACGCGCCTTGCGGTGTCTCCGGGGTGCAGCAGACCGCAGCAGTGGTGCGGATCGCGCCCAGATCGGCACTGTCGCCATAGACGGTGCTTTCGCCCGTCGTCAGGAAGGTCCCCCAGGACAGACCCTGCGGGTCGGTGATCCAGGACTTTTCCGACTGTGCGTAGCAACAGGTGGTGGCCCCTTCATCGAGCACCGGCCGGTCCGCCTGCCGCAGCCGGCCGTAGACCTCCTGCAGCTCGCCTTGCGTCTCGACCTGGATGCCGAGGTGATCGAGACCGGACCCGCCGCTGCGGGTGCTGATGGCGAAGTTCACGCACGGATCATCGAGCATCCACTTCGCATAATCCGCCTTGGTGACGGCCGGCTCCGCAGCAAACAGCGTCGAGTAGAACCGGACCGATTGGGCCAGGTCATCGACCGAGACATGGACGTGCAGGCGCTTCATTGGCGTGTGCTCCTTCCCTTGTGTTTGACTATGGCCGTCGTGTCGCAGGCGCCGACGCCGCACGCTCCCGGATCGCCTTGGCAGCAATTCGCCGTCAGGTAGGCCAGCAGGCTGTTCATGGCCTCGTATTCGGCCGCGTAGATCAGCGATCGGCTTTCCCGCCGGAACGTGACCAGGCCTGCATGCCGGAGCTGGTTGAGGTGGAAGGACAGCGTTGCCGAAGGCAGGCCAAGGCGTTCGCCGATATGGCCCGCCGACATCCCGTCCGCGCCAGCCTGTACCAGCAGGCGAAACACATCGAGGCGGGTGTCCTGAGCGAGAGCTGCGAGCGCCGCTATGGCATCGGTCTTATCCATACCTCTACATATATGGAATAGTAGGACACAATCAAGCAGCCGGTTCGCGGTCACGTAGGGGCATGTTTCCAGGCGGCGCGGCCTTCCGTCAGTCCGTAATAGACAATGACGAGCCCGGCGAGAGGGTCGGCCCACCACCAGCCGACCAGGGTATTCAGGCCGACGCCTATAAGCACCGCGCCCGCCAGCGCGGCATCGATCAGGGTGACACGGGCCTCCGTGGTCAGCACTAGGTTGCCGAGTTGTCGGCCTGTGACCAGCTTGCCCCGGGCCAACAGCAGCATGACGGCGCATGTCACCACCAGCCAGACGATCCCGAGCAGCGATGGTGCAGGATGCGCATTGGCCAGCAGCGTCCAGACGGATTGCACGAGGACGTAGATCGCCAGCGCGATGGAGGCCGTGCCGATGAGTTTGAACGCCAGACTCTCCCGGTTCTTCTCGACGCCCTTGAGTTGCCAGACCACGACGACCGACGCGAAGATTTCGATGGCACTACCAGCACGATTGCGATTACCACCAGCATCGTGGCTATGACCCGGTAGAGTGTCTTTGACGCGAGTCTGGTCGCCCACCCTGCCCCGAGCCAGGCGCCGAGCAGGCTGCCGGCTGGAAGGTTGACGATAATCGGTCAATGCCCAACCACTGTGGAAAATGGCACCGCCGCTGCGCGAAAAGGCAGAGCCGATCCGACCACAACCAGGCTCATCGCCTTGTTGAGAATGACCGCTTGCAGGGGGGCAAATCGAAAAACTCCGATCAGCAGCGGCAACCGGAACTCGGCGCCACCCAGCCCAATCAGGCCGCCGAGTGCACCAATGATTGCGCCGTCGGCGAAAGCAGCGGGAGTGTTGCGCGGCTCGACGGCTGGCGCCATGGCGGTTGGCATCAGGTTCTCGCGTAATGTCCGCTGAACCTTCCCGGCCTGCGCGGAGTGCGCCACCCTATCCGCCTTATCCGTATAGGGATAACGCCAAGAACTGTCCGTAGCTGTACGACATGTGAGAACGAAACAGAAACTTTGCATTGGAGGGGCCGTGGCGTTGCTGGCAGACCAGTGAGCGATAGCCAACATGGATGGTCAATTTTAACCTAGCCAATTTGCATTGATATTTTCATTCTTGACCATGCGGATTTTGATTGGCCAGCATGGATATACCTATCTTGGCCGCCATCCATGAAAATCGCCCGCATCTATTTTCGCGTCAGCACTGACGAGCAGGACCTCACCCGCCGAGGCCCAAATTGAGCACAGCACTCAGTCGGCGGGCTATTACATCGCTGGCGTCTACCGCGAGAAGGCATCGGAGGCCTGGGCCGACCGCCCGAAGATTCTCAGGATGATTGCCGATTTACAGCCCGGTGAAGTGGTCCGCGCCTGACCGACAAAGCCGCGTGTTTTTATTTTGTTCTGCAATATTGTACTGCTGCGCACAGTTCTTGTTGCCACCCCTACGAAGTTCTTTGCTCCGCGATCGGCACGCAACTCCGCGTGGAACGTTAACCTCCCGATTTGTCATCTTCTGGACCTCAAGGGCTTCGCCACGGAGAACAGGCATATGATCCACGTTTCTGCTTCAAGCACCCGCGACAGCATCTCCGATATTTGGGGGCCGCGGACTCCGCCGGTCGGCAACGAGTGGCCGGTCCGAGTGGACCAGCACACCACAGAGGCGCCTGACCGCTGGGTGCAATCCGCCTGTGTCCTGTGCTCCAACGGCTGCGGCATGGACATCGGTGTGAAGGACGACACTCCAGGCGGTCGCATCGTCGGCGTGCGCGGTCGGGCGGTGGATGCGGTGAACCACGGGCGCCTCGGCCCCAAGGGACTGCATGGCTGGGTCGCCAACAACAGCCTGGACCGTCTGACCCACCCGCTTATCCGCCGCGGCGGCAAGCTGGTGCAAGCCAGTTGGGACGAGGCAATGGACCTAGTCGTCCGCCAGATGCGCGAAACCAAGGAACGCTACACCGCTGGCGCCATCGGGTTCTACACCTCGGGTCAGCTGTTCCTGGAAGAGTACTACACCCTCGGCGTCATCGGCAAAGCCGGGGTCCGCACGATGCACATGGATGGCAGCACGCGGCTCTGCACGGCAACGGCTGGGGTCGCGCTCAAGGAAACGTTCGGCGCCGACGGACAGCCCGGCGCCTACAGCGACATCGACGTCACCGACTGCTTCCTGCATATCGGCCACAACATGGCAGCGACGGACACCGTGCTGTGGGCCCGTGTGCTGGATCGCCGCCGCGCCGCCATGGCGTCCCGCATGGTGGCGATCGACCCGCGCCTTACCCCGGTGGCGGCGGAGGCGGACTTGCATATTCAGCCCCGGCTGGGCACCAACGTCGCCGTGCTGAACGGGATCCTCCAGCAGTTGATCGCGCAGGGCCACGCCGACCATGCGTTCCTGGAGGCGCATACGGTTGGCTTCCAGGACCTCGTGGAGACCGTCGCGCGGTATACGCCCGATCGCGCCGCGGAGATCGCGCATGTTCCGGCCGAACAGATCGTGCAGGCGGCGCAGATGATCGGCAGCTCGCACATGCTGCTGTCCACCTGCCTGCAGGGCATCTACCAGTCCAATCAGGGCACCGCGGCTGCGGTGCAGGTCAACAACGTTAACCTCGTGCTGGGCCGTATCGGCCGTCCCGGCTGCGGCATCTTGCAGATGAACGGGCAGCCGACTGCGCAGAACACCCGGGAATGCGGGGCGGGCGGTGACCTGCCAGCATTCCGCAACTGGGACAATCCGACGCATCTGGAGCGGCTCGCCGAGCTATGGAACGTGGACCCTAAGACGATTCCGAACTGGGGGCCGCCGACGCATATTCTACAGATGTTCAATTTCATCGAAACCGGCTCGATCCGCCTGCTCTGGGTCCAAGCGACGAACCCGGCCGTTTCTATGCCGAACCTTGGCCGCCTGCGCGCCGCCTTGCAGAAGGATAGCCTGTTCCTGATTGTGCAGGACGCGTTCTTGACCGAGACGGCGGCGATGGCCGACGTGGTGCTGCCCGCCGCGATGTGGGGCGAGAAGACCGGCTGCTTCACCAATGTCGGCCGCACCGTGCACATCAGCCACAAGGCGGTCGAGCCGCCGGGCGAAGCGCGGTCAGACCTCGACATCCTGGTCGACTTCGCCCGCCGCATGGACTTCCAGGACAAGGATGGCGCTCCGTTGATCAAGTGGTCGAATGCGGAGGGCGCGTTCGAGGCCTGGAAGGCGGCGACGGCGGGGCGGCCTTGCGACTACACGGGCCTGAGCTATGCGAAGCTCAGCCAAGGCAGCGGCATTCCTTGGCCCTGCAATGCCGAGCACCCGGACGGGTCCGACCGACACTACGAGGATCTCCACTTCCCGACCGACCCCGAATACTGCGAGAGTTTCGGCCACGACCTGTTGACAGGGGCCGCGTATACCGAGGCGCAGTATCGTGCGAAGCAGCCGCGCGGCCGCGCTTTCCTGCGCGCAGCGGATTACGTGCCCCCAACGGAGGAGCCGGATGCCGAGTACCCCTTCTATCTCAGCACGGGCCGCGTCGTCTTCCAGTTTCATACCCGCACCAAGACCGCGCGGTCCCCGGCGCTGAACCAGGCGGCGCCCGACGCCTTCATCCAGGTCAGCGTGGAAGATGCGCGCCAGCTTGGCATTGTGGCCGGCGAAATGCTGCGCGCCACCTCCCGGCGGGGCGCTGCCGAAGCGCCGGCACGTATTGGGGACATCGGGGCTGGGCAGGCGTTCATGCCGTTCCACTATGGCTATTGGGACGATCCCGGCCGTGCCCGCGCGGCCAACGAGCTGACACTGTTCGAGTGGGATCCGGTCAGCAAGCAGCCGCACTTCAAATACGCCGCAGTCAAGTTGGAGAAGGCTGTCGGACTGCCGCCACTGCCTGTGCCGGAGGTGGACGTGTCGCGGGGCGCCGCGACCGGAGCCGTCCAGGCCCCGGGCGCTTTAGGACAACCGGCGGAACGCGCCCATCTTGCGGACTATTTGGGCCTGCTGCACGCGGCCGAGGAGCGGTTGCTCAAGGGCTGGGCGAAGCTGCGGGATACCCATGGCAGCACGCCCGATATCGGCCTGCAGTGCCTGCTGTTCAGCAGCTGGGCCCAGACCAACATCGCCGCGCTGAAACCCTTCGTGGACCAGTATGGCGAAAGTATCGAGGGTGAGCCGGATGTGCTGGACCGGGCGCTGCTGATTCAGCGGAAACCAAATGCCTTCGGGCTGCTGCGTGATTTACAGGATCTTTGGTTGATGGCCAACGAGTCCATGGTTTCAATCATGACGCTGATGCAGGGCGCGCTGGCGCTGGACGATCATGCGTTTGAGGCCATCCTGAAAGACATCGAGACTCGCAGCTCGCGCCAACGCGACTGGTTGCTGACCCGCATCCGGCAATCCGCCCCGCAAACGCTCACCGTCCCGTCCTGAGTTGATCGCTGGTCTGAAGGAGGCCGAAGGCGGGGTGGGTTGAGGATACGTGTAAAAAGTGGTCACAGACCTTACTCGAACGGAAGTGGCTGCGGGTTGAGCGGGTCCGGCACGTCGTCCATATCGAGCACGTAGCGGCCGAAGCGGGTGTACTTTACGGGTTGCGGTCGAGATGATCCCCGCTCCTAACTGCTATGCGATGGTCCGCTGCAAGCGGATAGATTTCGAGCGTGCAGCCTGTGTTTCGGCTTGGAAAAGGGCTCTGTTGCAATCTTCGGCGACGGGCGCGCGAAGCGACCAATCGGGTCAGATAGCTCGTTACGCTACCGCGAGATCGAACTGTTCGCGGACAAGCTGGGCCACCTCGGCCAGAGCCTAGGCGCCGAACCCAAACGCGCGCTCGACGATACGGGCCTCGCCGCGAATGTCATTCGTGATGTTGAAGGCGGATGCCTGTCCCTTGCGGAGCGCGCGCATCACCTCGAAGCCCTTGATCGTGGCGTAGGCCGTCTTCAGCGTTTTGAAGCCCCGGACCGGCCGGATCAGCTGCTTCAGCGTCCCCTGGGCGGCCTCGATGATGTTGTTGAGGTATTTGACCTGTCGATGCAGCGTCGCCTCCGGGTATTTGCCTTCCTTCTTCAGCTCGGCCAA
>JANXSM010000087.1 GCA_025352665.1 Rhodospirillales bacterium
GAGCGGGTAGCGGCCATTTACCCGACTCTTGATCCTGTCCGTTTGCTGAGTGCCATCAGGACAGGCCAGCAGCGGCTTGTCGAAATTTCCGACCGTCCGGTGTCTGGCGAGAGGCTTGCACCGACGGCGCCGACGTTGGAGGAGTTTCTGTCTGGCCTACGGACGGCATGGCAGGACGGCGAGGTGCGCCCGACCAGCAAAGTCAAGGAGAAACCCAAACGTGGGCGGCGGCGTCCGGATCCCCTGGTGGTGGTGACTGCGCAACTGCATGACTGGTTTGAGGCCGAGCCGTGGAGAACCGCACGGGAGTTACTCGAGCGGCTTCAAGATCATCAGCCCGGGATTTATCCGGCTGGATTGCTGCGGACCTTGCAGCGTCGGCTCAAGAGCTGGCGGCGAGACAAAGCGCATGCACTCGTGTTTGGAGCCGCGCCAGCCGGAGCTGAGCGTGTGCCAGCCGAAGGACACAGTGTTCCATAGCAGCGGATCGACGGCAGGCGTTCAAGCGTATTGGCGTCGGGAGCAGTGATGGTGCTACGGGAGCATTCTGATGAGGCAATCGGGACCGCGGCTCGGGAGCATTCCTGAATGAGGCAATACGGCTCTCATCCTGATTGTCGCGCCGCACTCGACCTTCTCCAGGCCCGAGTCATTGGCGTCATGTCGAGCTGATATCCATCAAAAGTGAGTCAGAGCCCTTTTTCCATGCCTAATCACATTCGGTGCCCTGCTCTTCGGATCGTGTCGGCCATGGCCTGCATTCGTGGTTTGCGCTTGAGTACCCGGCCCGCCGTGGGGTCGGTCTCGCCGTGCCGGATGCGGCCTGGTGACAGGTAGGCTTTGACGCGGCGGGCGGCCATTGCTTCGAGGTTGGCCTCGGTGGCGAACCCGGTGTCGCCGGATACCTCGCGCAGCTTGCGGCCAAGGTTCGACCGGGCCTGGTCGACGAGTGGGACCAGGCTGGCGAAGTCGGCAGGATTGGTGGCCAGACGCTGGGCGACGATGATTTGATGCGCGGCATCAACTGCGATCTGCCCATTGTAGCCAGCGATAAACCCGCCGCCGCTTGGCATGATGCGGCTGTCGCCGTCGGTAAAGTTTCGTTGTGCCTTGTCTGGCGGCGTGTCGGCTGGCTTGTCTTTGCGCGCGCCACGCTCTTGCATGCCTGAGGATGGGCCCGGTCCGTCTGGGTCGGTGCTACCCGGTCCGGCCTTGGCTTCGGCCTCCAGCTGTGCCTTGGCCGCGCGGATACGCTCCAGGCGGCGCTTTTTGTCGGCCATCCAGTCCGGCAACTCGTCGCCACGCTGGCTTGCACCATGCTGGGCGTCCTCGGTCGTATCAGCCGCATCGGCCTGGTCCAGCCAGGATGCCACCTCGGCGGCAAGCTTGGGCTCTTGCTGCACCATGTGCTTGTAGCTCATCGCCTTGTGCCTGCTCGCGTTGGCCCGCAGTTTGGTGCCATCCACAGCGACGTGGCCCAATTTGACCAATCCCGCCGCCTGGCAAAGTCGCAGCACCTGAACGAACAGCTGTTGTAGCGCCGAGAGATGACGCTTTCGAAAATCGCTGACGGTACGGAAGTCCGGCCGGTTCAGCCCGGTGACAGCCATCACGTCGACCCGCTCCTCACAGGCCCGGGCCAGTTGGCGGCTCGAGTAGATACCGCGGCTGTAGCCATACAGCAGCAGGGCAACCATCATACCAGGATGATAGGGCGGCTGCCCCTGCTCGGCTTTATAGACGCTGGTGATCGCCGAGATATCCAGTGCCTCGCGCACCGTATCCCTGACGAAATGCGCCAAGTGCCCAGGCGGCACGAACTGATGCACGGAAGGTGGCAACAGCCACGCCTGATCAACGTCCCAAGTCCGAAAGGTCTTGCTCATGCAAAGCATTGAATCAAACCTCAGCACGCGTCGGCTAGCGAATTCTCGGACACACTCCTAGTCTTACTGTGTCATAAAGTGCTTGTACGATTCGAAAGTGATTGTCTACGGATGACGATTCACGTTCGTAGAGGTGGATCGTGGGCTCGTCACCAGACTGGCGCGATAACGAATCACGCTTTGGTTCCTATGTCGAGGCTCTAACCAAGGCGCTTGGGCACGCCGATCGGGCGGCCCCTTTCCGATCGTATACCGCAGGTCTTCTTCTTCCCGGCGCCCGTAAGAGCGTGGAGCCGATGGCCGCCCGTGTGGAGCCAGCGCGTGTGCAGGCGGCGCATCAGTCCTTGCACCATTTCGTCGCCAAGGCTGACTGGTCCGACGAGGCACAGCTTGCAAGCGGAAGCCTTGATCGAGACCCTTGATGAAGGTGACATCTTGCTCGCTGACAAGGGCTACGACAGTAACGCCATTCGCGCTGTGGCCGCTGAAAAGAAGGCCTGGGCCAATATTCCTCCTCGATCCAACCGCAAAGACAGCTTTGCCTTTTCGCCCTGGGTGTATCGCCAGCGCAATTTGGTCGAGCGCTTCTTCAACAGGATCAAACAGTTTCGGGGTATCGCGACCCGCTACGACAAAGATCCCCGCAACTATCTCGCAGCCGTCAAACTGGTTTCCCTACGGTCGTGGTGCCTGCCGTAATGAGTCGACGCCCTAGGTCATAGACCCATAAAGTGATTCCCTTGGCTACGGGCTGCGTGATTCAGTCTTCGAAAGGAGACGATCATGGCGCGGTTCGATCTGACAGATTTCGAATGGTCTATCATCCAGCCTTTGCTGCCTACGAAGGTGCGC
>JANXSM010000123.1 GCA_025352665.1 Rhodospirillales bacterium
ATGGTTGATGCAAACCTGCTCATCCGAGAAGGTCTCCATCATCTGCAACAAGCTGTCGAACTTCTGGATCATGGCCGCACCCTTTCGATACAACTAACCTACGCGTCTTTTAGGGTTGGGTCAAGCACGTATATAAATGCCTAAACTAACCTCATCGTTCCCACTGAAAATCAATACTACTTGCTCGATTTCCTTAATTTGAGCAGCGATAACTTGCGGGTCTGGAATAGAAGGTAGATCGTCTTTCGGAGTGGCTGGAATAGAAGATTTAGTAGTTTCAGTTGGACGCTCAACAAAGCCGATCATGCAAAGTAAAATAAGTGGTATGGCGGTATGCACGCCTTGACGCAAACGCGGTTTTGCGTCCGACAGAACATGGAGATGCAGTAACCACTGCGCTGCGGCGGTGGCCGCAGCGGCGGACACCCAAAACACAATGTGCTTGAACAAAATCGGGGCGTCCCACGGAGTGGTCAAAGTCGCCACAGCAATGGCAAGACTGAGCACGATCCCCGCGAGCGCGGTGGCATCCGATTTGTTAGGGAATTGCATCGGCCGCACCCTACCTGGAGTCCAGAACGTCCGTCGATGGGTTGCGTCTTCGAAACCGCATTCATTGCACACCTCCGTTGAGAGAGGTGGTGATCGGCGCCGTGGTGGCGGGTGCTACATAATACCGGACTTTTCGACCTTATTGGTGGCCGTGTAAGGCAACGATGGCACAATTTCGAGGTAGCGCGGAACCATATAGCGAGGCAGGCGTGGCTGGATCCATGCATGCAGGACAGCGGCGTCGAGGCGTGCGCCCGGCTGGGGCACGACCAGCATGCGAATATCGTCTTCCCCCTCGCGGGCGGGGTGGGCAACAGCTGCGACGTCGGCCACGTCGGGATGAACGCGCACGACGTTTTCGATTTCCATCGACGAGATGTTTTCACCGCGCCGGCGGATGCGTTCCTTGGCCCGGTCGAGAAACCAGTAATAGCCCTGCGCGTCGAGGTGGCCGATATCACCCGTGTGGTACCAAAGGTCGCGGGTGGCCTCGACCGTGCGTTCGGCTTGCCCCAGATAGCCGCGCATCATGATGCCCGGGCGACGCGGGCGGCAGACGATCTCGCCGGACTCGCCGTCGTCCACTTCGAAGCCATCGCTGTCGACGATTGCCACTTCCCAATCCGGATGGGGGCGGCCGGCAGATCCTGCGACCTGCTCGGCATAGGGGCTGGCGATGAACAGGCCAACTTCACTGATGCCGAATGCTTCGACCAACTTCACACCGAAGCGCTGCATGAAGGCCTCGGTGTAGTGGGCGTTGAACATCCGAGTGACCCGGTGGGCACGATCCTGCGGGCCAGGCGGCTGACGCATCAGCACGTTGGGGATGCTGAAGATGGCGTGCGCCACCGTCGCATCCGCTTCGATCACTTCGGACCAGAAGCGCGTGCCGCTGAAGCGTCTGGCCAGTACAAGGCGTCCGCCGTGCAGCATCGTCGGCAGCATTCCCATGCGGGTGGCCATGCCATGAAACAACGGCAGGGGTGTGTAGATCGTGTCGTCAGCCCCAAGCCCGACCAGGAATGAGAAGGTCAGCGCCGTGCTGATGGCCTGCCCCTGCGTGATAGTAACGCCCTTGGATGGCCCGGTCGTGCCCGACGTAAAGGTGACCGCGCAGACATCAAGAAAATGCGAAGGGTGCGGCGCAGGGCCGATCTCCGTGCAAAGAGTTTCGAAGGCCACCACACGCTTCCACTCGCGCTGCCAGGCATCGGCTTTGCCCACCGACACCAGCACCTCGCAGGTTGAGTGCAAACCAAGCCAACATGTAGTCGCTGCAATTGGGCAGCATCATCGGGATCATGTCGCCTGGCTTCACACCCAACCCGGCGAAGCCGCGTGCCAGTGCGTGCGCGTGCTGCTCGACATCGACGAACGAAATCCATGCGGACGCCCCGCTTTCTCGCAGGAATGGCCGCTCACCATGGGTACGCGCAGCCCACGCCAGCAAGTTGGGCACGGTGCGCGTACGGAGGTCCTGTTGGAATATCCCGGTATCCATTCTTTGCCCGCTTCCTCAGTCTTGCGACGACGTTACCGGGCAGCATCGTCCGACGGTTATAGCGATCGGGCATCGTCGCCAAGCCGGCATGTTATCGCGCGATCGTAGCCGTTCAGCCTGGCGGTAGAGCAAACGGGTATCGCCCCTAGAACACCGCGCTATGGGCCAAAGCACCATGGCCGATGATAGGATCATGCCCAACGCGCAACGCCCGCGGCATTTCGGGACGCGCAGACCAATAAATCGCAGGGTGGACCGGATGAGCTACTTTCCAGACGAAATGCCGGTACCGGTCGCCGGCCCAGATGACGGACCGTTCTGGGAGGCGTGCCGCAAGCGTGAGCTGCGCATCCAGTGCTGCGCCGATTGCGGCACCTTCCGCCATCCACCGGTGCCGGTCTGCTACCACTGCCGCTCACAAAACACCGATTGGAAGCAGGTTTCGGGCGATGGCGAAGTGTTCAGCTACACGATCGCCACCCACCCGACCCATCCGGCGGTGAAGAGCATGGCCTCGTATAACGTTGCCGTGGTGATGCTCGACGGCGCGGGCGATGTGCGACTGATCTCCAATGTGATGGAGATTGCCGACGAGAACCTCAGCATCGGCATGCGGGTCAAGCTGTGTTGGGACCAACTCTCTGATGGGCAGTTGGTACCCCGCTTTGTGCCGGCCCAGGAGAACGCACATGGGTAACGGACAGGGGCTGGCGGGCAAGACCGTCATCGCAGGCGTCGGGCAGACAGAATACGGCAAGCGCGGCGCGATGAAGGGCCGCACGGAACTGTCCCTGCTGCTGGAAGCCATCACGCGCGCCGCCGAGGATGCGGGTATTCCGCTCGACGAGATTGATGGCTTCACCTCGTTCGGCTTCGAGCGTCACGAGCCGGTGTTGGTGCAGGCAACGCTCGGCATTCCGGAATTGCGCCACTCCTCGATCGTCTGGGGCGGCGGCGGCGGCGGCAGCACGGCGGCGATCATGAACGCGGCGATGGCGGTGGCCACCGGGTTATGCCGCAATGCCGTGGTCTATCGCTCGATCTGCCAGGGGCAATACGAGCGCTACGGCCAGTTCCGCCCTCGCCCCGCGTTTGGCGCGTTCTGCAGCCCGTTTGGCCTCATGACACCGGCGCAGATGACGGCGCTGACCACTCGGCGACACATGCATCTCTACGGCACATCACGCGATCACCTGGCCGAAATCGCGCTGACGTTCCGTCGCCATGCGCAACGCAATCCGAAGGCGATCATGTATGGCAAGCCGCTGGATCGAGAGACGTATTTCGCCGCACGCAGGATCGCCGACCCATTCCACCTCTACGATTGCTGCCTGGAGACCGACGGTGCCTGCGCTGTGGTGATCACCTCGGCGGACCGCGCCCGCGATCTGGCGAACCAGGCGGTGAAGTTGTTGGCGGTAGCCCAGGCGAGCGGGCCGCGCTGGAGCCTGGGGCCGATGGGCACGCACAACATGCCGGTTGATGACTACGCGAGCATCAACTCCAAGGCGGTCGGCCGTCTGGTATTCGAGCAGGCCGGGTTGACCCCTTCCGATATCGACGTCGCGCAAATCTACGACGCATTCACCGGGCTGATCCCAATGGCGCTGGAAGACTACGGTTTCTGCGGCAGAGGCGAGAGCGGCGACTTCATCGCTGCAGGCAACCTGTCCTGGCCCCACGGCGGCCTGCCCTCCAACACGTCCGGCGGGCTGCTGTCGGAGGCGTATCTGCACGGGATGAACCTGGTGATCGAGGGGGTGCGGCAAATGCGCGGCACATCCACCTGTCAGGTGGAAGGTGCGGAGACATGTCTGGTGACCAGCGGCGGCGGCGGCGGGCACAAGAGTGCCGCGATTCTAGGGCGGTGACAGCAATGACCGGCCCGCTCGCAGATCTGCGCATCGTCGAGATCTCCGCCTTCATCGCCGCCCCACTCGGCGGCATGACACTCGCGCAAATGGGAGCGGATGTGATCCGCATCGACCCCATTGGCGGAAACATCGATATCGGCCGCTGGCCGCTGGCGCCAGACGGCACCAGCCTCTACTGGGCCAGCTTGAACAAGGCCAAACGATCGGTCTGCCTCGCGTTGGGCACGCCGCAGGGCCAGGAGCTCGCCCGCGCGTTGATCTGTGCACCGGGGGCGGGCAACCTGCTGACCAACCTGCCGGCAAACGGCTGGATGAGTTACGCGGCGCTGTCCAGGCAACGTGCCGATCTGATCATGATGCGGCTCACCGGAAACGCCGATGGCACTGCGGCGATCGACTACACGGTCAATTGCGCATCGGGGTTCCCCGCGGCCACCGGGCGAGACAGCGAGCCGGTGAACCACGTGCTGCCGGCCTGGGATGTGGCGGCGGCGCTGTACCTGACAACCGGCTTCCTCGCCGCCGAACGCACCAGAAGCCGCGCTGGGCGAGGCCAGGAGGTGACGCTGTCGCTCGCGGACGTGATGCTCGCAACCGTCTCCAACCTTGGCTACGTCGCGGACGTGCAGGTCAACGGTGCCGTTCGTCCGCCAATGGGCAATGACCTTTACGGCGCGTTTGGCAGGGATTTCGCCACTGCCGACGGGCGGCGGGTGATGCTGGCGGCGATCTCCAATCGGCAATGGCGCGCCATCGGCGCGGCCACCGGCCTGGCGGATCGGTTGGCGATGATCGGGCCGATGCTGCAAGTGGATCTGAACAGCGAGGGCGGCCGATTTGAGGCGCGACACGTGATGTGCGCCGTGCTGGAACCTTGGTTCAAACGCCACACCCTGGCCGAGATCGGCGCGGCTTTCACGGGTAGCGGCGTGCTGTGGGGGCCGTATCAGGATTTCGGCCAATTGGTCGAAGAGGATCCCCGCTGCTCGCTGGAAAACCCGTTGTTCGCCGAAGTCGATCAGCCCGGCGTCGGCAAGGTGATGGCGAACGCCCTGCCGCTGCGGTTCACGCCTCCCGACCGGACACCGCCCGCGCGAGCGCCCAGTCTGGGCGAGCACACGGAGCAGGTTCTCACCGAACTGCTTGGCCTGTCCTCGGCCACTTATGGCAAGTTGCACGATGCCGGTGTGGTGGCTGGGCTGGGACAGTCGAAGAGGGGGGCGGCATGACGGCGCTATCGACCGACGCAGCACGCCTGCTCGCCACCACCGACGCCGCGCTGACAGCGCTCGACCGCCTGCTCGTAGCATCCCGCACCAGCGTGGCCGCGCTGGTGCGGGATGCGCAGACCGCGGATGGCGAGCAGTTCGCGCTGCACGGGCTGGCCTGGCTTGCGACGTATGTGCAGGCACTGAGACAGATGCGGCTCTGGTTTGATGGGTTGCACGGACGCAACGCAGCCAACGAACTTGAACGCGCGCTGCTGCTGGCGGCCTTCGGAGAATATCTCTCCCAGGTGCGCGGTGGTTTGCCGATGAGTCAGACCGAATTCGTCCGCCCCGCCGATCTCGGCCTGACCGATGCGGACGAGCAGGCGTTTCGAACCGAGGCGGTTCTGGCGCTGATCGCGGCCGGCACGTCCCCCGCGCTGCGTCAGCGCATCTGCGTGCTGATCTCCGCGGGCGGGCAAGGCGCCGGATTCGGGGATTGCGGGCTCGATGACGAGCTTTTGTTGGCGCTCCAACACCAGATCCGCCGCTTCGCCGTCGACCGGGTCGAGCCCTATGCGCATCAGTGGCATCTGAACAACCAACTGATCCCCATCGAAGTCGTTGACCAGATGAGCGAGATGGGCGTGTTTGGCCTGACCGTGCCTGAGCAGTTCGGTGGGTCGGGGTTGGGCAAGCTGGCGATGGTGCTGGTGTCGGAAGAACTCTCCCGCGCCTATATCGGGGTCGGCTCGCTTGGCACCCGCTCGGAGATCGCCGCCGAACTTATCCAGCAGGGCGGCACTGATGCGCAGAAGGCGCAATTCCTGCCGCGCATCGCCTCAGGCGAAATTCTGCCGACGGCGGTGTTTACGGAGCCCAACACCGGCTCCGATCTCGGTGCGTTGCGCACCCGTGCGGAGCGTGAAGGCGACATCTACAAGGTGACGGGGGCGAAAACCTGGATCACCCATGCCAGCCGTTCCGATGTCATGACGCTGCTGGTGCGCACCGGCAGCGTGGCAAGCGGCTATCGCGGTCTGTCGATGCTGATCGCAGAAAAGCCGCGCGGCACTGACAGCGATCCTTTCCCCGCACCTGGCATTCGTGGTGGGGAAATCCATGTGCTCGGCTACCGCGGCATGAAGGAATACGAGCTGGGCTTCGACGGTTTCGAAGTCCCCACCTCCGGACTGCTTGGCGGTTTGGAAGGCCAGGGCTTCAAACAGCTGATGGCCACCTTCGAATCGGCCCGCGTGCAGACGGCTGCGCGCGCAGTGGGGGTGGCGCAAAATGCGATGGAACTCGGCCTCAGCTACGCGCTGCAACGCACGCAATTCGGCCGCACGTTGGATGGCTTTCCGCGCGTGGCGGGCAAGCTGGCGTTGATGGCGGTCGAGACCATGGTTGCGCGCCAGCTCTGTTACTTCGCCGCGCGTGAAAAGGATGAGGGGCGACGCTGCGACATCGAGGCCGGTATGGCCAAGTTGCTCGCCGCCCGCGTTGCCTGGGCCAACGCCGACAACGCGCTGCAGATCCATGGCGGCAATGGTTACGCGCTCGAATATCCAATCAGCCGCGTGCTGTGCGACGCGCGCATTCTCAACATTTTCGAAGGTGCCGCTGAAATCCAGGCGCAGGTCATCGGCCGCGGCCTGTTGGCCGGAAGGAATTGACCATGACTGCGCCGAAACGCCCATCCGACTCCGCCGCTCCGGCACGACCGCCATCGGCATCGTCGGACTGGGCGGCAAGAAGATCGGTATCATCGGTGCCGGGTTCATCGGCCGCGGTGTGGTCACGTTGTGTCGACGGGCTGGGCATGAGGTCATGATCAGCAACTCACGCTGGCCTGGCACGCTGACCAACACCATCCCGCTTTAGAGCGTGATGACCGAAGGTGGAATCACCGAAAGGTCTGAATCACGCGAGGAAACAAAGAACTAGAGCGGGATTACGTCGCCTATCAGACGTCATCCCGCTCTAGGGCCTGTCCGAGGAATCGCTTACGTAAGCACACCGCGTGACATTGATTCGCAGCCGTGGGGCTTGGCCCGTTTGTAGGCATCGTGGGCAACGGTCTGCGCCTGTCCGGCATCAGCCGGAACGCGCGCGCGCCTATACGGATCGAAGCCTGCGCATCGCCGATGGCCGTATCATGCCAAACCGCCGTAGACACATGAAGAATGTGTCTACGGCGGTTTGGCATGACTCATATTTTGCGCGCCGCCGCCGGCCAGCCCGGCGCGCGATACCAGCCCGCCTTGATGCTGGAACGGTCAGCATCAAGGCGGGCTAGTATCACAGGCCTGCCGTCCTCCATTGTTTGAAGGGTTCCCGTTTTGGATTTCGACAAGACTTCGTTTGCACCGAACGTCCCGCTGCTGCGCGACAAGGTTTACGATGCCCCCTCGGTGTTTCGCGCCGAGAACCTGCTGCGCGAGGCGCGGCGGCAGAAGAATGTGCCGGAAGGGACGGTTCCCGAGATCTGCGTGCTCGACCCAGATGGCGATCTGGTTCGCCATCTGCTGCGCAGGGGTGCCGGTCAGAAGAGTCCATTCTGGGCCTGCTATCACACCGATCTCGTGGTTTTCGAGACTGGCGGGATGTCGTTCGGAGTCGTCGGCTGTGCCGTGGGCGCCTCGTTCGCGGTCTTGATCGCCGAGCAGATGTTCGCCTCCGGTTGCCAGCTGTTGATCAGCATCACGTCCTCCGGCCAGATCGTCGATGGCGGCCCCACGCCGTATTTCATCCTCATCGACCGGGCGCTGCGCGATGAGGGCACGAGCCATCACTACCTGGCGCCGTCGGATTTTGCAGACGCCGATCAGGCTTTGGTGCGGCTGGCCCAGGCGGGACTGGACGGGACCGGACTGCGGGTGGTCACCGGCGCCACCTGGACGACGGATGCGCCCTACCGCGAGACCAAGGCGGCGATCGAAGGTGCCAGGGCACAGGGCGCGTTGGCGGTGGAGATGGAGGCGGCCGCCCTTTACGCCTTCGCCACCGCCTGCGCCCGCCCAGTGCTGTGCGTGGCCCATGTCACCAACCAGATGGCACAGATCGAGGGAGATTTCGAGAAGGGCGAGGCGGGGGGCGCGCATGACGCAATCCGCCTGCTAGCGGCCGCGGCGGCCGCGTGGACCCGGTCCAACGCTTGCGCGACCGGCACGCGGGGGGAGCAGGCATGAGCGCCCGCGACACGCTGTTCAACCGACTTGCGTCGCTCGGCATCGAGACCGCGACCGTGCCCTGCCTGATGCGGGCGGCGCAGCTGAACTTCCATCCTTTGGTCAGCACCGAGAGCACCGGCATCGCGCGCCAGGGGCTGCTGGATTTCATCGCGTCTTGCGGTCATGCGCCGCTGATCGTCGATTTCGACGCGATGGTGCTGGCCGATGCCGAGGCCGCCACGCTAGAGCGGGATGACGTGTGATAGGCGCGCGGATCATGCTCTAGCCTTTTGTTTTAGCGAGCATCTTTATCCGAACGGTGATTCTGTTTGGTCGGATGATGCTCTAGAGCGGGATGACGTGTGATAGGCGACGTAATCCCGCTCTAACCTCCTGACCCGTCGATCCATGGACCTATCAGAACCCTATCCGGAGCCTGAGCCATGCGGACCAATCCAATTAACGACGCCTTTGAATTCCTCACCGCGGGCAGTGACGCGCACGCCGGCATCGGCTGGGGGGCAATTCCGTTCGCGCTGCTCTCGGGCGGACTGGTGATCGGCAGCATCGCGGTTGCCGTCGCCAACTGGCGGGCCGATCCGACACAGCGCAATGGCCGAAATCTCGCACTTTGGCTGATGCGCACGCTGATCGGGGCGATGTGGCTCGAGGGCTCGCTGTGGAAGCTGCCGCTACCGGTCTCGGGCGGGTTCAGCTACTGGCTTGGGCTGATGGGCGAGAATGCGGCCTGGAATTTCTATGGCGCGCTGATCCGCACCGTGCTGATCCCCAACATCGCCTTGATCAACCCGGTGATTTTCCTGGTTGAGGTCTCGCTCGCCGCCTCGCTGATGCTGGGGGTGGCGGTGCGGCTGACCTCGCTGCTGGGCATTGCGATGGCGCTCAACCTGTGGGTGGGGCTGTATCATTTCCAGCCGGAATGGCCGTGGAGCTACATCTTCATCGCCATGCTGCACGTGTTCTTCATCGTCGATCGCGCCGGCCGCGCGTTGGGGCTGGATGCGATGGCGCTGCGGGTCCGGACCGCCTGGTTCGAGAAGAACCCGCTGCTGCTCTGGGCGGTCTGATCCGCCTGCTGGCCGCGATGCCAGGCTGAGGCTGGTATCGCGCGTCGGCTTGCCTTTTCAGCGTCCTGTCAAAGCAGCCGGGCTGCGGGGTGGATGAAGCTCGGCCGTCCCCGCTTCATCCCCCACAGCGGCTGTGCCAGTTCCGCGATCGCGCCGGCGGCATCGACACAATCCAGTGCCACCAGGTCCGCCTGGTGGCCGACGGCGATGCCGTAGCCTTGCACCCGCATCGCCTGTGCCGCGCGATGGGTCACCATATCAAGACACATTGCGAGCTCGGCGGGCCGGCCCAGCTGGTTCACGTTGGCGTAAAGATTGGCCATGCGGGTCAGGCTGCCGTCGCCATAGGGGGTGAACGGGTTCAGCACGTTGTTGGTCGAGATCGTGCAGTTCACGCCATGCGCCATCAGCCGGTGTCCCGGCGCCACACCGCGCGGCACGGCGTGGGTGGCGCCGCGGGCCGACAGAAACAGATCGGTGCTCGGCAAGATCGCCACCGCCACCCCGGCCGAGGCCAGCGTTTGCGCCACCGCGTCGAACCGCACCGGCTCCAGCAACGACAGCTGTGTGGCATGGCCGACGCTGACGCGTCCGCCCAAGCCAAATTCCTCGGTCTTGCGGCACACATATTCGACCTGCATGCCCTCGGGCGTGTCGCCCATGTCCAGATGCATGTCGATGTCGACGTCGTGATCGCGGGCGATGGCGAAGATCCGGTCGATCTGCCCGCGCGGATCGCTGTCGCAATACGGCGCCGCCCCGATCACCCTGGCACCTCGCCGCAGCCCCTCGACCAGCAGCTCCTCGGTGCCGGGATTGTCGGTCAGCCCCTCCTGCGGAAACACGCAGATCTCGATGTCGATTGCCGCGGCGTAGTCCCGCGTCAGCGCCATAACCCCTTCCAGGCCACGCAGCCCGATCCCGGAGTCGAGTTCGACATGGGTGCGCATGCGCATGGTGCCATGGCAGATGCAGCGCTCCAGCGTCCGCCTGCCGCGCGCATAGACATCCTCGGCCGTGAAATCCCGCTTGGCCGCAGCCGTCAGCCGCACCGCCTCGATGACCGAGCCTTCGCTGGCCGGGCAACGATCGAGAATGCAGGTCTTGTCGAGATGAATATGCGTCTCCACCAGCCCGCCCACCACCAGCCGGCCCTCGGCATCGGTCTCCGGCGCGTCGCACACCAGCTGTGGCGCGATCGCTGCGATCCTCCCACCAGCAATGCCGATATCGACCAGCCCCTCGGCGATACGGGCACGGCGAACGACGTGGTCGAAACTCATGCGATCGTTGTTCCAGCTCCATGGCGGCGCGTCGAACCCGCTCACCCGCCGGCCCATCGCCCGCGGATTGAGGTCATGCACGATGTAGAGCCACGGCGGATTGCCCACCAGCCCCACCTTCGGTCATCACGCGCGAGGCTCACAGGCCGCGCGATCGGCACGGCATACAGCACGCGGCGCACCACATAGAGTAGTACGGGCGCTCCCTCCGTGAACCCGATGCTGATAGAGCAAATTCTACGCCATCCGCTTCGTAACGAAAGACCCTGCATGCCCGTCGGCCCCAGCTATCGCCCCGCAACCGACCATGCCGACCTCGGCGACGCGTTCTTCGACGTGGTGGAGGCCGCGGAGTTCCCGCGCACGGTGCTGCGCCGCCGCAACCAGAAGGCGGCGGCAGCGGTCGGGCTCGACAGGCTGACGGATGCCGAATGGACCGCGCATTTCGGCCGCTTCGAACCGCTGCCCGGCAGCCTGCCCGCGCCCTTGGCGCTGCGCTACCACGGCCACCAGTTCCGCTCGTACAACGCCGAGCTCGGCGACGGCCGCGGCTTCCTGTTCGCCCAGCTGTACGACGAAACCGGCCGGCTGCTCGACCTCGCCACCAAGGGCAGCGGCACCACGCCCTGGTCGCGGGCCGGCGACGGCAGACTGACGTTGAAGGGTGGCGTGCGCGAGGTGCTCGCCACCGAGATGCTGGAGGCGCTCGGCGTCAACACGTCCAAATCCTTCAGCCTGATCGAAACCGGCGAGGAACTGGTGCGCCACGACGAGCCGTCGCCCACCCGCGCCGGCGTGCTGGTGCGCCTCAGCCACTCGCATATCCGCATCGGCAGTTTCCAGCGTCTCGCCTATCTGCAGGACACCGCCAGCCTGCAGCGTCTGCTCGACTACACCATCAGAACCTACATGCCCGAGCTGTGGCGCGAGGATCTCGCGAGCCGCGCGGACGCCTTCCTCACCGAAGTCACCGCAAGGGTAGCCCGCATGGGCGCGCAATGGATGGCGGCGGGGTTTGTGCATGGCGTGCTCAACACCGACAACATCAACGTCACCGGCGAAAGCTTCGACTACGGTCCCTGGCGCTTCCTGCCGACCTACAACCCGGAGTTCACCGCCGCCTATTTTGACCACAACGGCCTGTATGCCTATGGCCGCCAGCCGGAAACGCTGATGTGGAACCTGGCCCGGCTCGCCGGCTGCCTGCTGCCGCTTTCGGAGAAATCTGCCCTGGAAACGGCACTCGCGGGCTTCCCCGAAATACTGCGTTCGCAATTTGCGAACTGCATGATTGCCCGCCTCGGGCTGCAACCGCAGAACCCCGAGCAGGACGCAGCCCTGGGCCAGGCATTCTTCGCCTTCGCCGATGTGTCGCAGGCGCCGTTCGAACAACTGCTGTTCGACTGGCACGCAGGTCTTGCCAGCGAAAGCCGCGCCCGCCGCAGCCCGGCCGCGTCTTTGTATGAAACACCGGACTTCGCGCCATTCCGTGCAGCGCTTGCGGACTACCAACCGGCCAACGCCGCAGCGCTAGACCACGCGTATTTCCAGCGCACATCTGCGTGCACCATGCTGATCGAGGAGGTCGAGGCGATCTGGGCGCCGATTGCGGCCAGCGACGACTGGAGCCTGTTCGAAACCAAGCTCGAAGCGATCGCGGAAATGTCAAACGCCCTGAACCTGGCCCCGCAATCCGCGGTTCCAGTCAGGGCATAAAGACTAGAATAAACAGCGCCGGACGAACCTGTCCCGCGCAGCAGCAGTTAGAAGCCTTCGCGCTCCAGGCGCTTGCGCTCCATCTTGCGGGCACGGCGAACCGCCTCGGCGGCTTCGCGGGCCCGACGCTCGGAGGGCTTCTCGAAGTGGCGGCGCAGCTTCATCTCGCGAAAGATACCTTCGCGCTGCATTTTCTTCTTCAGCGCTTTGAGCGCCTGATCGACATTGTTGTCGCGAACCAGAACCTGCACTTGGCCGCCTACTCCTGTTCCTTGCCAGCACACCGCCAATCGGCGCGCGAAAAAACCACCTCGCGCCGGGGCTGCCGGAACGAGAGGCGGGCGCTATATCATGGTTTGCGCACAGCGCCATAGTGTTTTACCGCCTCAAACCAGACCGGAGCTTCGATGGCCATCCTGAAAATCGCCCGCATGGGCCACCCTGTCCTGCTGCAACGCGCCGAGCCGGTGGCCGATCCCACCGCCCCCGAGATCCGCCGCCTGGTGGCCGACATGATGGAAACCATGGAAGACGCCATGGGCGCCGGCCTCGCCGCCCCGCAGGTGCATGTGTCGCTGCGCCTGTTCGTGTTCCGCGTGAATGCCGAGCGCGCCTCGGGTGATGCGCAGGACACGCCGATGTCCAACAGCGTCGTCATCAACCCTGAGCTCACGCTCATTGAGGGCGACACCCGCCTGCGCTGGGAAGGCTGCCTGTCCATCCCCGGCCTGCGTGCCGCCGTCCCCCGTGCCTGGCGCATTCGCTACACCGGCGTCGACACCGACGGAAAGCCTGTCGGCGGCGAAGTCACCGGCTTCCACGCAGGCGTGGTGCAACATGAATACGACCATCTCGACGGCGTGCTGTATCCGACGCGCATGACGGATTTCACCAAGTTCGGCTTCAACGAGGAACTCATCCGGGCGGGAACCATCTGATGCAGCCCATCGAACGCTCCCCCGAGCGCGACGCCGCCATAACCGCAATGCTGCCGCTGGTGCCGACGCAGGGCTGGACCCTGGCTACGCTGCGCCACGCGCTGACAGAACCCGAGGATGCCAGCCTGCTGTTCCCTGGCGGCATCGTCGATGTGATCGAGGCATGGCTCGACCTCACCGACCGCCAGATGGAACAGGCCGCCCTGGGCGCCGAGATATCGGGCCTTGGCCTCACCAAACGGGTGCGCGCGGTGGTGGCCCTTCGCTTCGCCCTGTTGCGCGGCCACCGCGAGGCCGTGCGCCGCGCCCTGGCCGTCACCGTCCTGCATCCTTCGCTTGCCGCCCGCACAGCGGCCCGCACGGTCGACAGCATCTGGTATGCGGCCGGCGATCGCTCCGCTGATTTCAGCTGGTACACCAAGCGCGCGCTGTTGGCCGGCATCTACAGCCTCACCTTGCTGTTCTGGCTGCGCGACTCCGGTGACGATGACGCCAAAACGCTGGAATTCCTGGATCGCCGCCTGGCCGGCATCGGCCGCATCGGCAAGGCCCGCGCTCGGCTCACCGCGTTGTTCAAGCGCTCACGGCCGGCACTGACATGAAGCCTTCACACGTGGCGTGCTAGGGTCGCGCGATGCCGCTGATCCGCGTCGTCCACACCACCCAGTATCGATACGCAGCACCAGTGCGCTTCACGCGTCACCGCCTGATGCTGCGTCCGCGCGACAGCCACGACCTGTCGTTGAACGACGCCATGCTCGGCATCACCCCACCAGCAGCCCTGGCGCGCTGGGCGCATGACGTCTTCGGCAACTCGATCTGCTACCTCGATTTCGGCACCGCCCGCAGCGACCGGCTGCGCATCATCTCGACACTTGAACTCGAACATTTCCCAGGCGGGCTCGACCAGCCGGTCGCCACCATCGACCCCGCCGCCGAAACCTACCCGTTTCGCTACAACGCCGAGGAGTTCCCCGACCTCGCCCGCTCCCTGGAACGCCAGCACCCAGACCCCGAACACCGGATCGACGCCTGGGCCCAGAAATTCGTCCCCGACGAAGGCCGCATCCGCTCGCTCGACCTGCTGACCCGCATGACGGAGGCTATCCGCGACGACTTCACCTATGAACGCCGCGACGCCGAGGGCACCAACGCGCCGTTGGTCACGCTGGAAACCCGAAAAGGCGCCTGTCGAGACTTCACGCTGCTCATGATGGAAGCCGCCCGCGCGCTCGGCTTCGCCGCTCGCTTCGTCAGCGGTTATCTGTACGACCCGGCCTTGGTTGACAGCGAAACCGCCATGGTCGGCGGCGGCGCCACCCACGCCTGGTGCTCGATCTATTTGCCCGGCGCCGGCTGGGTGGAGTTCGACCCCACCAACGGCCTGATCGCCGGCCGCAACCTCATCCGCGTCTGCACCGCGCGCACCCCCGAACAAGCTGTGCCCGTCGCCGGCGGCTTCATTGGCCGAGAGGGCGATTTTCTTGGCTTGGACGTGACCGTCGAGGTCTCGCTGCACAGCAAGAAACCGGTCGTGGTGGAGACCCTCGCGCCGGCGGTGGAGGTTGCCAAGCCGGACCCGAACTGAGCCTCGCCACGCCCGCCAAAGCCACGAGTGTTGCGATGCGAGCTGCGGCTACAGCAGTTCGATCGCCTCGCCCAACGCAATCCGCCCGCCCTCCAGCACCTCGGCGTGGATCCCCAGATCCGCATGTCCTTCATGATGGCGCAGTTCCAGGACCGGGTTGGCGTCGCGCTCCGCCGTCAGGGGGTTCACTTGCGTGGCCGGGCACCGCATCGTCCGCTTGGTCACGCGCATGCGGGTGCCGCCGACGAGCAGTTCCCGCCCCGCCCATTGCAGTTCCGCACCGGCTGGCAGACCCGAGAAATAGATGTTGGCGCGAAACCGCAGCCGGTGGCGCGGCGCTGCCACCTTGGTTTCGAGATCGGCGATGCTGGCGAGGTTGACCAGGCTGACCACCGGCGTGCGTTGGTCGCCGAACACGAACCCAGGCACGTGGTGGAACTGCGGCACGCCGCGGGCTTCCGCGCCCAGGAATTCCGTCAGCCAGGCTGCCAGCCGCGCCCGGCCCGCCAGTTGCAACGGATGATCCACGATTTCCGTGCCATCTGGCGCCCGGATCGTCAGCAATTCATGCGTTGGGTCGAACTGCGACCGCAGCAACGCCGCACGGGCGTTGGCCATCAGGCACATGAAGTTGGTCTTTTTGATCCACACCGGCGCGTTTGGGTCAAACGGCGCATCGCCCTGGGCGAGTGCGAAAGCCCGGTCCCACGGCAGCGCCTGCCCGGCTTCCACCTCAACCTCCGCCAGCGCCTCCGCTGACAATCCTTTCACCGGATAGCGATACAGATGCTCGATGCGCACGCGAGACTCCCTCTTGAGCGAGGGGGAACGATTCACCAAATTGCGCGCTAAGGATAGCCGGTGTTGCCTCCAAGAGGGACACCTTCGCTGCCGACGCCGCCGAAAGGGTCAAATCAATGGATATCGAGAAGTTCACTGACCGCGCGAAAGGCTTTCTGCAAGCCGCGCAAACCATCGCCATTCGCGAATTTCATCAACAGCTGACCGCCGAACATCTGCTCAAGGCTCTGCTCGACGACGACGAGGGCGCCGCAGCGGGCCTGATCCGCGCTGCCGGCGGCGACGATAAAACCGCCCGCACCGCCAACGACCTCGAACTCGGCAAACTGCCGAAGGTCCAGGGGGGCGGCGCCGGCCAGCCGCAGATCACTGCGCCGCTGGTGCGAATTCTGGATGCCGCCCAGGCGGCCGCAACCAAGGCCGGCGACGAATACGTCGCCCAGGACCGCGTGCTGATCGCCCTCGCCGCCTCCGACGGGGGTGCCGCCCGCGCGCTCAAATCCGCCGGTGCCACGCCGCAGGCGCTGGAAAAGGCCGTCGCCGACGTGCGCAAGGGCCGCAAGGTCACCAGCCAGAACGCCGAAGCCAATTTCGACGCGCTCAAAAAATACGCCCGCGACGTCACCGAGCTTGCCCGCGAAGGCAAGCTCGACCCTGTGATCGGCCGCGACGAGGAAATCCGCCGCACCATCCAGGTGCTGGCGCGGCGCACCAAGAACAACCCCGTGCTCATCGGCGAACCCGGCGTCGGCAAAACCGCCATCGTTGAGGGCCTGGCGCTGCGCATCATCCGCGGCGACGTGCCGGAAGCGCTGAAAGGCAAGCGCCTGCTGGCCCTCGACCTCGGCGCCATGGTCGCCGGCGCCAAATACCGCGGCGAGTTCGAGGAACGCCTCAAGGCCGTGCTGTCAGAGATCGAGGCCGCCCAGGGCCAGGTCATCCTGTTCATCGACGAGATGCACACCCTGGTCGGCGCCGGCAAGGCGGATGGCGCGATGGACGCCTCCAACCTCATCAAGCCAGAGCTCGCCCGCGGCGCGCTGCATTGCGTGGGCGCCACCACGCTCGCCGAATACCGCAAGCACGTGGAAAAGGACGCAGCTCTCGCCCGCCGCTTCCAGCCCGTGTTCGTCGGCGAGCCGAGCGTGGAGGACACGATCTCCATCCTGCGCGGCATCAAGGAGAAATATGAGCTCCACCACGGCGTCCGCATCACCGATGCCGCCCTCGTCGCCGCCGCCACCCTGTCCAACCGCTACATCACCGACCGTTTCTTGCCCGACAAGGCGATCGACCTGATGGACGAAGCCGCTTCCCGCCTGCGCATGCAGGTGGACAGCAAACCCGAGGCGCTGGACGAGCTGGACCGGCGCGCCCTGCAGCTCAAGATCGAGCGCGAGGCGCTGAAGAAAGAACAGGATTCCGCCTCGCGCGACCGGCTGGCCAAGCTCGAGCACGAGCTGGCCGGGATCGAGGAGAAGTCCGACGCCATGACCGCTGCCTGGTCGGCCGAGCGGGGCAAGCTGGTCGAGGGCCAGAAGCTGAAGGAACAGCTCGACGCCGCCAACACCGAGCTCGAGGTCGCCACCCGCAACAACAACTGGCAGCGCGCCTCCGAGCTGAAGCACGGCGTCATCCCCGGGCTCGAAGCCAAGCTGAAAACCGCCCAGGAAGGCGGCCAGCTGGTGAACGAGGCGGTTACTCCCGAAGGGATCGCCAGCATCGTCAGCCGCTGGACCGGCGTTCCCGTCGACAAGATGCTGGAAGGCGAACGCGCCAAGTTGTTGCGCATGGAAGACGCGCTGCGTGCCCGCGTGGTCGGCCAGGAGGAGGCCCTGCGCCACGTGTCCAACGCGGTCAGGCGCGCCCGCGCCGGGTTGCAGGACCCCAACCGTCCGATCGGCTCGTTCCTGTTCCTGGGCCCGACCGGCGTCGGCAAGACCGAGCTCGCCAAGGCGCTCGCCGAATTCCTGTTCGACGACGACCGCGCCATGCTGCGCGTCGATATGAGCGAGTTCATGGAGAAACACGCCGTCTCCCGCCTGATCGGCGCACCCCCGGGCTATGTCGGCTACGACGAGGGCGGTGTGCTGACCGAAGCGGTGCGGCGCAGGCCCTACCAGGTCATCCTGTTCGACGAGGTGGAGAAGGCCCACGAAGATGTCTTCAACGTGCTGCTGCAGGTGCTCGACGACGGGCGTCTGACGGACGGGCAGGGCCGCACGGTGGACTTCCGCAACACCATCATCGTGCTCACCAGCAACCTCGGCGCCGAGATCCTGGCCGCCCAGCCTGACGGCGAAGACCTGTCCATGGCCTACAAGGGCGTCATGGAGATGGTACGCCGGCACTTCCGCCCGGAATTCCTCAACCGGTTGGACGAGATCGTGCTGTTCCGCCGCCTGCAGCGCTCCGACATGTCCACCATCGTCACCATCCAGCTGGGCCGTCTGCGCAGCCTGCTGGAAGGCCGCAAGATCGGTCTGGAGCTGGATTCCGCGGCCCTCGATTGGCTCGCGGCCGAGGGCTACGACCCCGTCTACGGCGCACGACCGCTGAAGCGGGTGATTCAACGCAGCCTGCAGAACCCGCTGGCCGGGCTGATCCTGGAAGGCGACGTCAAGGATGGCGAGACCATCCATGTGTCCGCCAACACCAATGGCCTGGTGATCAACGGCGCCCTGGCGGAAGCCGCGTAAAACCGGGGTTTTCCGGGAGATATGCAAGGTTTGCATATCTCCCCGGCCCGCCGGATCCGTTCGTCACGCCGTTATCACGCGGAGTCTTTTGGGAAAAACCGCAGATTTCCGCGGAATTTTTGGCTTACCTCAAATCTTCACGCATTGTCGCATTATCGTTGACAGCGTGTGGTTGGCGGACGTAGAAACCGCCTCCCGATGACGAGCGGGGCCGCAAGAACCGGCCACTTGCTTGAAGTTACGGACCGTTCATTGACAAGTAAATCTGGAATGGAAGGGATACGTTGGCGGCGCTCCATGTTTCATTTTGCGTAAG
>JANXSM010000126.1 GCA_025352665.1 Rhodospirillales bacterium
GATCCTTGGTGGTGATGGTGGCGGACATGACGGCCTCGAGGGCGACGGGCGAGTAGACGGTCGGTGGCAGGTGGAACCCCCGCCGCGAAGCGGCGGCGCGGGGGGTCCAGGGGGCAACGCCCCCTGGCCTTCCTTGCTTCATCACATCCCCCAAGGCCGCATTTCCGTGTTGACGAATTTGTTTGATGGCGTCGCTTATGGGATGTTGTTGTTTGTCATTGCCTGTGGCTTGTCGGTCACGTTGGGGCTGATGAACCTGATCAATTTGGCGCATGGCGCGTTTGCCATGGCGGGTGGCTACATCACGGTCGTTCTGGTCAATCGCATGGGCGTGCCGTTCTTTGCGGCGCTGCCGTTGGCGTTTGTGTTGTCGGCTTTGCTTGGCCTGGTGATGGAGCGCACGCTTTATGTCCACGTCTATCGCAAGAGCCATCTGGAACAGGTGATGTTCAGCATCGGCTTGGTGTTCATGGCCATGCCGGCGGTGAGTTTCTTTCTGGGATCTGAGCAGAAGTTCATCACCGTGCCTGCGTTTCTCGACACACGCTATGAAGTGTTCGGCGTCAGCATGGGCGCCTACCGCCTGCTGATCATCCTGGTCTGCGGGCTGCTCGCCGCCGGCCTGCAGTTCATCGTCGCCCGCACCCGCTTCGGCTCGCAGCTGCGCGCCGCGGTGGACGACCCCATGGTTGCGCGTGGTCTCGGCATTCGCGTGGACGCTGTGTTCGCCACGACCTTTGCAGTGGGCTCCGGCCTGGCTGGCCTTGGCGGTGCACTGGGCGCCAATCTGCTCGGGCTCGACCCCACGTTTCCGGTAAAATATATGGTGTATTTTTTGATCGTCGTGGCGGTCGGCGGATCGGCGGGGATGACTGGCCCGTTGGTGGCAGCCATCTTGCTCGGCATCGCCGATGTCTCCGGTAAATACTACCTGCCCCAGTTCGGTTCGTTCTTTATCTATGCGCTGATGATTGTGGTGCTGCTCTGGCGCCCGCAGGGCCTGTTCGCCAGGCCAGGTGGCCGATGAGCGAGCCCACCACCCGCGCCGCCAACATGGCGGAGGCCGCCCGCGCGCTGCGCCAGGTCTCGCGCGCCAAGCCGGTCGAAATCCTGTTCTGGCTGCTGGCGCTGGCAAGTTTTCTGTTCCTGCCCGACCAGTATCTCCTCCTCAACGAGGTCGCGATCACCGGCCTGTTCGCCCTCTCGCTCGACCTCGTGATCGGCTACGGCGGCATCGTCTCGCTCGGCCACGCGGCGTTCTTCGGCTTCGGTTGCTACCTCGCCGGCCTGCTCACCAAGTTCGGCGTGCCGGATCCGCTGATGGGCCTCGCCATCGCCGCCGTCGGCACCGGCGTGCTCGGCTTCGTCACCAGCTTTCTCGTGCTGCGCGGCTCCGACCTCACCCGCATCATGGTCACGATCAGCATCGCCGTGCTGCTCGGCGAAATCGCCAACCGGCTGCCCGGCCTCACCGGCGGCGCCGACGGCCTGCAAGGCGTCGCCCCCGGACTGCTGCTCGGCCGCTTCGAATTCGACATCTTCGGCCAGGTTGCCTACGGCTACTCGCTGGCGGTCACCTTCGTGCTGTTCCTGATCGCCCGCCGCTTCATCTTCTCGCCCTTCGGCTGGTCGATCCGCGCGGTCAAGCAGAACGCGCTGCGCACGTCTTCCATCGGCATCCACGTCAACCGCCGCCTCGTGGTCGCCTACACCCTGGCCGCCGCCTACGCAGGTGTTGCCGGCGCATTGCTCGCCCAAACCACCAGCTTCGTCTCGCTCGACGTATTGGCTTTCCACCGCTCCGCAGATCTGCTGCTCATCCTCATCATCGGCGGCACCGGCTATCTCTATGGCGGCCTGGTCGGCGCCTTGCTGTTCAAGGTGATCCAGGACTTCCTGGCCAACCTCACCCCTGAATACTGGGAGTTCTGGATCGGCATGCTGCTCGTCGCCCTCGTTTTGATTGGCCGAGACCGCGTCACAGGTTTGCCGGCAATGCTCATCGGCAAGTTCCGCCGCGCATGACCGCAGCGCTCCAGACCCGTAATCTGCTCCGTCGGTTCGGTGGCCTGGTCGCCACCAACGACGTCTCGATCACCCTCGAACAAGGCGCCCGCCACGCGTTGATCGGCCCCAACGGCGCCGGCAAGACCACTCTCATCAACTTGCTCACGGGCGTGTTGCGGCCGACCTCCGGCACCATTTGGCTCGCAGGCGAGGACATCACGCGCACCAGCCGCGCCCGCCGCGTGGAACTCGGCCTGGTCCGCACCTTCCAGATCAACCAGCTGTTCCCCGGCTTCACCCCCCTGCAATCCGTCGGCCTCGCGGTCTCCCGCCGCCTCGGGCTCGACCGCAACATGTTCCGCACCATCGGCAGCGACCCCCGCGTCGTCGGCGAATGCGTCGACGTGCTGGAACGCTTCGACCTCATCGACGTCATGAACCGCCCCACGGCATCGCTGCCCTACGGCCGCCAACGCCTGCTCGAAATCGCCATCGCCATCGCCTGCGGCCCGCGCGTTCTGCTGCTCGACGAACCCGCAGCCGGCGTTCCCGAAGGCGAACGCGGCGAGATCATGGACGGCCTCGCCGCACTGCCCGCCGACGTCACCGTTCTCCTCATCGAGCACGACATGGACCTGGTGTTCCGCTTCGCCAGCCGCATCTCCGTCCTCGTCCAAGGTGCTCTGCTCGTCGAAGGCACCGCCGAAGAAGTGGCCAACGACCCCCGGGTGCGCGAAGTCTATTTGGGGGACGACGCCCATGGCTGATATCCTCAGCGTCGAACATCTCTCCGCCGGCTACGGCGCCGCCATCGTCCTCGGCGATGTCTCCATCTCGCTGCCGGAAGGTCAGTCCCTGGCGCTGCTCGGCCGTAACGGCATGGGCAAGACCACGCTGCTGAACTCCATCATCGGCGTCACCCGCAGGCGCGCCGGCATCATCCGGTTCGCAGGCGTCGACATCACCAAACTCCGCCCCGAACAGCGCGCCCACGCCGGCATCGGCTGGGTCCCGCAGGAGCGCAACATCTTCCGCAGCCTCACCGTCGAGGAGAACATGACGGCGGTGGCACGGCCCGGAAAATGGGACATCGCCCGCGTCTACACCCTGTTTCCGCGCCTGCGCGAACGCCGCGCCAACATGGGCAACCAGCTCTCCGGCGGCGAACAGCAGATGCTCGCCGTCGGCCGCGCCCTCGTGCTCAACCCCCGCCTGATGCTGCTCGACGAGCCGACCGAAGGCCTCGCGCCCATCATCGTGCAGGAGCTGATGGCAGCGCTCGCCCGCATCGTGCGCGATGAAGGCCTGTCCACCATCATCGTCGAACAACACGCCCAGAAAGTGCTCGGCGTGACCCACCAGGCCGTCATCCTCGAACGCGGCGCCGTCGTCTACGCCGGCACCTCGGCGGAGCTGCAACAAAACGATGCCATCCTCGAACATCACCTCGGTGTGACCGGCAAAAAACACGCCTGATGTCACCCGAAGCCCGGTGGCATTTCCGTTCCACTGTCGCTAAAAACACCGGGTTCACGAAACGGGGAATGCAACCATGGCACTGGTGTCGATGCGGCAGCTGCTCGACCACGCCGCCGAGCAGAGCTACGGCCTGCCGGCCTTCAACATCAACAACATGGAACAGATCCAGGCGATCATGATCGCGGCGGATGCCACGTCCTCGCCCGTGATCCTCCAAGGCTCCGCCGGTGCGCGCAAATACGCCGGTGAAGCCTTTTTGCGCCACATGGTGCTCGCTGCGGTCGAAACCTGGCCCCACATCCCCGTCGTCCTCCACCAGGACCACGGCGCCAGCCCCGATGTGTGCATCCGCTCCATGCGCTCGGGCTTCTCCTCCGTCATGATGGACGGCTCACTCCACGCCGACATGAAAACGCCCGCTGATTTCGACTACAACGTCGGCGTCACGCGCAAGGTGGTGGAAGTCGCCCACGCCATGGGCGTGTCCGTCGAAGGCGAACTCGGCTGCCTCGGCTCCCTCGAATCGGGCATGGCCGGCGAGGAAGACGGCTCCGGCGCGGAAGGCAAACTCACCCACGACCAAATGCTCACCGACCCCGAGGAAGCCGCCAGCTTCGTTGCAGCCACTGGCGTGGACGCACTCGCCATCGCCATTGGCACCAGCCACGGCGCCTATAAATTCTCCCGCAAGCCCACTGGCGACATCCTCGCCATCGACCGCATCAAGGCCATCCACGCCCGCATTCCCAACACCCACCTGGTCATGCACGGCTCCTCCTCGGTGCCGCAGGAATGGCTTGAAATCATTCGCGCCCATGGCGGCGACATCAAAGAAACCTACGGGGTTCCGGTCGAACAGATCCAGGAAGGCATCCGCCATGGGGTCCGCAAGGTGAACATCGACACCGACATCCGCCTCGTCATGACCGGCGCCATGCGTCGCCTCATGGGCCAGAAACGCGAGGAGTTCGACCCTCGCAAATTCCTGGCCGCCGCCACCAAGGCCGCCACCGACCTCTGCATATCTCGTTTCGAGGCCTTCGGCTGCGCCGGCCAGGCCGAGAAAATCAAGGCAATCCCAATGGAGCGCATGGCCGAGCTCTACACCCTCGGCAAGCTTGACCAGGTCGTCCACTAGTCTAGTAACGTGCTGCGATGATCAGCGTCTTCGAGCTCTTCAAGATCGGCATCGGACCCTCATCCTCCCACACCGTGGGTCCGATGCGCGCCGCCCACGCCTTCGCCACCAGCCTCGATGACGCGCTGCCGCGCACCGCCCGCGTCGAAGTCACCCTCTACGGCTCCCTCGCCTGGACCGGCCGCGGCCACGCCACCGACAAAGCGGTCATCCTCGGCCTCGCCGGCCAGATCCCGGAAACCATCGACCCCGACCTCGCCGACGCCATCGTCGCCGAACTCAGCGAAGCCAAAAGCCTTCCCCTCTGCGGCCACCGCCGCATTCCCTTCGACCGCACCACAGACATCGTCTTCGACACCATCAACCAGCCCCCCAGCCACCCCAACACGCTGCTGTTCCGCGCCCTCGACGCCCACGCCAACCTCATCGCCGAACAGCGCTGGTGCTCGGTCGGCGGCGGCTTCGTCGTCCCTGAAAACCGCATCGACGAGCCCCTCTCAACCACCGTCCCAGTCCCATACCCCTTCGCCAACGGCGACGCGCTGCTCGCAACTGGCCTACGCAGCGGCCTTTCCATCGCCGAAATCATGCGCGCCAACGAACTCGCCCTGCACGACGAACCCAAGCTCCGCCTGCATCTCGATCGCATCGTCACCACCATGATGGCCAGCATCGACCGCGGCCTGCGCACCACCGGCGAACTTCCCGGCGGCCTCAAAGTCCGGCGCCGCGCCCCGGACCTGCGCCGCAGCATCGACGCCGCCACCCGCGCCAATTCAGCCATGCCCCACGCCCCGATGGACCAGGTCAGCCTCTTCGCCATCGCCGTGAACGAGGAGAATGCCGCCGGTGGCCGCGTCGTCACCGCCCCCACCAACGGCGCCGCCGGCGTCGTCCCCGCGGTCCTGCGCTACTACCGAGACATGGTGCCCAACAGCACCCCCGAAGGCATGGACATCTTCCTCCTCACCGCCACCGCCATCGGCGGTCTGTTCAAGCGCAACGCCTCCATCTCCGGCGCCGAAGTCGGCTGCCAAGGCGAAGTCGGCGTCGCCTGCTCCATGGCCGCCGCCGGCCTCACCGCAGCCCTCGGCGGCAGCAACGCGCAGATCGAGAACGCCGCCGAGATCGGCATGGAACACCACCTCGGCATGACCTGCGACCCCGTCGGCGGCCTCGTCCAAATCCCCTGCATCGAACGCAACGCCTTCGGCGCCGTCAAAGCCATCACCGCCGCCTCCCTCGCCCTGCACGGCGACGGCACCCACCGCATCAGCCTCGACCAGGTCATCGCCACCATGCGTCAAACCGGCGCCGACATGCAGAGCAAATACAAAGAAACCAGCCTCGGCGGTCTGGCGGTCAATTTCACGGAGTGCTGATCAGACGCGATCCGGCGTTAAACCAACTGCAACGCCAGCAATGCCCTGATCTCCGGCTGGCACGACCCGCAATTCGTGCCGGCCTTGGTTGCCACTCCAATCGCCTCCACGCTGGCGCACCCAGCTTCGACCGCCGAGCGCAGCGCCCGCAGGCCCACACCGAAACACACGCACACCGGTGGCTCCGGCAGATCGCCGGACAGCGGCCGCCCCGCCAACACCGCTCGCCGATCCGCCAACGTTAAAACCTGCTGCGCGAATAGGCTGATCAGCCATTCCCGTTGCGGCAGGTCCGAGGTCGGTCCGATGAACAGCACCGCTTGCAGCTGCCCGTTCTGGACCAGTGCTGCACGATGAACGCCGGCAGCGCCGTCTTGCAGCACAATCCACGCCCCCGCGGTGGGGCACACAGCCTTTAGTCGCACGAAGGCCTGCTCTGCTGCATCCTGGTCCGCGAGTTCATGACGCCACGCCGCACCTGCTGGAAACATTGCGCACCAGCCGGCCAGTTCGGCGCCCAGCGGCATCCGTGTCAGCAGAAATCCGTACCACTTCGCCGGCCACGCGGACATACGCACCGGTGTGTGTTTCAACTCCGGCTGAAAACTCACCGGGTCAGTCGCCGCATTCACCACCGGGTTGATCCGCCCAGCCGCACAGAAGCGATCTGTCCAGTGCATCGGCGCGTAAATCTCTCCTGGCCGTTGCCCCCGATCATGTCGCGCGCGCAGCACCGCCTGGCCGGTGGCAGAGGTCACCATCACCAGCGCACCATCGGATACCTCTATGGCGTCATCAGGGTGGATCGACAAGAACGGCTCCGGCAAATGCGCATGCAGCCGTGGTGTTTTCCCAGTCCGCGTCATCGTATGCCACTGGTCGCGAATGCGCCCGGTGTTGAGCAGCAACGGATAGGCACCCGAGGCCGCCTGCGCTGGCGGGCGCAGGGGCGTCGGCACCAGCTGAGCCCCGATGCCTCCCACCATCAGCCGCGTGGTAGGCGTGCCCATTGCAGGGCACGGCCAGCGCGTCGGGCGCATGGCCGCGTATTCCGCGTCGGTTGCAGATGCCAGCGCAGAAATATCGAATACGCGCCGCCCATTGTTGCCATATCCAGACAATGCGGCGTGTTCCCGAAAAATCTTAGCAGGGCCAGACCAGTTGAACGCAGCACCAAAGCCCATGCGCCCGGCCACTTGCGCCACCGCCCACCAATCCGGCTTCGCCTCGCCCGGTGCTGGCAGAAAGGCTCGCTGCCGGCTCATCATGCGCTCGCTGTTGGTGACCGTGCCGCTCTTCTCGCCCCAGGCCAGCGCCGGCAGAACGATATGCGCCAGATCTGTCGTGTCCGTCCGCGTGACGTCCGAAACCACCACCGTTTCACAACTGCGCAATGCCGTCCGCACCGCCTCTGCCTCCGGCAGCGACACGCAAGGGTTGGTGGCCATGATCCACACACAGCGGATCTCCCCTCGGCCGACGGCGCGAAACAGATCCACCGCGGTGCGCCCGGCCTTTTGCGCTAGATTCGGGGCTTGCCAGAACTGCCGCAGCAACGCGGTGTCCCCCGGTCGGCTCCATTCCAGATGCGCTGCCAATGTATTGGCCAGTGCGCCGACTTCGCGCCCACCCATCGCATTCGGCTGCCCGGTGATACTGAACGGCCCGCTGCCGGCAATCCCAATTCGCCCGGTAGCAACATGAACGTTGATGATCGCGTTCACCTTGTCAGTGCCAGCACTCGACTGGTTCACGCCTTGGCTGAACACAGTGACCACAGCCCTGGTTTGCGCAAACCAGTCATAGAATTTGGCAATGTCGGCTGCAGCCAGATCACACAGGCCGGCTACAGTCGCCACATCTGGTGTCTGCTGCACCGCCACTGCCACCGCCTCCGAGGGCGAGGTGGCGAGGCGGGCGAGCAGTCCGCTGAACAAAGCGACATCGCTGCCTGGGCGCAGCGCCAGATGCAGATCCGCTCCCTCGCAGGTGGCCGTGCGCCGCGGATCGACGACCACAAGTCGCATATTCGGACGCGCCGCGCGTGCGGCAAGAATTCGTTGATAGATGACCGGATGGCACCACGCCGTGTTCGACCCCACCAACACCACGAGGTCGGCCAGCTCCAGATCGGCATAGACATTTGGCACCAGATCCTCGCCGAACGCCCGCTTGTGCGCGGCCACCGCACTGGCCATGCACAGCCGCGAATTGCTGTCGATGTTGGCGGTGCCTAGGAAGCCCTTGGCAAACTTGTTGGCTGCGTAATAATCCTCGGTCAGCAGCTGGCCCGACACATAGAGCGCCACGGAGTTTGGACCATGCCGCGCAATGGTTTCGCCAAAGCGCTGCGCCACCGCATCGATTGCAGTGTGCCAGTCCACGCGCTTGCGATTGATTTCAGGATGCAGCAGCCGGTCATCGAGAGACAGTGTCTCCCCCAGCGCCGAGCCTTTGCTGCACAGCCGCCCAAAATTGGGCATTTATATACGTGCTTGACCCAACCCTAAAAGACGCGTAGGTTAGTTGTATCGAAAGGGTGCGGCCATGATCCAGAAGTTCGACAGCTTGTTGCAGATGATGGAGACCTTCTCGGATGAGCAGGTTTGCATCAACCAT
>JANXSM010000103.1 GCA_025352665.1 Rhodospirillales bacterium
CTCACGCAGAGACCCGCTTCAATGAGCGGGGTCCAGGGGCGACGGCCCCTGGTGGGTGCAGGGCAACGCCCTGCCCGCGCGGAGCGCATCCGGCGCAGCCGGACGACTGGCTCATGGGTGCCCTAGCCCCGCTGCCAGCACCGGTCCGAGGTTGGCCACCAGGTCGGCCAGGCGATAGGGTTTCTGGATCAAGGTCAGGTGCTCCTGGCGGATCGCTTCGTGTGCGCCGGCGAGGTCGGCGAACCCTGAGGTCAGCAGCACCTTCAGCCCTGGTGCCTGGTCGCGCAGCTTGAGCACGAGCTCCACCCCGTTCATCGAACCGGGCATCATCACATCGCTGAACACCAGGTCGAACCTCTGATCGGTCTGCCACACCATCATCGCCTCGTCGGCATCGCCGACCGCCACAACCTCATGGCCGAGCATCTTGAGCAGCCCGTCGGCGGTTTCGCGCAGACCGGCGTTGTCCTCGACCAGCAGGATACGCAGATGCGACGTGATGGCCTTGCTTGCCACCGGCACGGACAACGGCGGCGCACGGTCGGCCCGCGGCAGATACAGCCGCACCGTGGTGCCCTCGCCCAAGGTGCTGTCGATCGAAACCGCGCCGCTCAGCTGGCGCATCGTGCCGAACACCATGCTAAGGCCAAGGCCGCTGCCCTTGCCCAGTTTCTTGGTCGTAAAGAACGGCTCGAACACGCGCGTGAGCACATCCGGCTCCATGCCCATGCCGCGGTCGTTCAAGGAAATCACCACATAGGGCCCGGGCGTTAGTTCGCGCGGGTAGGATCCGTCCATGCCGGCGACGATGACCTGGTTGGCCGCTGCAATCCGCAGCACCCCATCGCGCGGTGCCGCGTCGCGGCCATTCAACACCAGGTTGAGCAGCGCGCTTTCGATCTGTGCGCCATCCACCTGGGCAGGCCACAGGTCGGTCGGTAGATCGGCACGGATGGTCAGCTGATCGGCCAGCACCTGTCGCAGCAGCGGCAAGCTGCGTTTGATCAGCGCGGCCACGTCGGTCGGCTGACTTTTCATGTCCTGTTGGCGCGAGAAGTTCAGCATGCCGCGCACCAGGTCCGCCGCGGTCAGCGCCGCATCGCGCACCCGCCCCACAATGGTAGCGAGCTCGCGGCCAGACAGCTCGTTGGGATCGGCCATAAGATCGACGCTGCTGATGATCACGCCCAGAATGTTGTTGAAGTCATGCGCGATCCCGGCGGTGAGCTGGCCGAGCGCATCCAGTTTCTGGGCCTGTCGCAGATGCGCCTCCGCCTGGCGCTGACGTGTCACGTCGGTGAAGATGCGCACCGCGCCGCCATCGTCCAACGGCATCTGTTCGATCCGCAGGATCAACCCGTTGCTGCGGGTATATTCGACTTCGAAACCGTCGCGTAGATCGGCGCCGGCGTCGACCAGCGCGTGACCGCTGGACGCTTGCAGCGCCTGGATCTGATCCAGGCTATGAACGTTCTGGTCGATATCGTCGGGCAGCTCCAGCAAGGTACGCGCCCGGCGGTTGCACACTGGCACCATGCGATCGGCGGTGATCAGCATGATGCCCTGGTTCATCGCATTGAGTGTCACCGCCAACATGCGGCGCTGGTCCCCCAGCACGGTTTCACTGGAGCGCAGCCGGGCGATCATGCGCGCCAGAGCCACGCTCAGCGCGAGCACGGCCGCGGCCATCGCCAGCGTGCCGATGCCGATACCAAGGGTCTCGCGGTACCACGAAGCCAGGTACAAATGATCGGTCAACGTCGTGTTCACCACCACCGGCAGGTCGTCGAGCAAGCGGAACGCCAGAACCCGCGATGACTGCAGGGCGCCGTCCGCAAGCCGGTAGTCGCTTGGATGTAGGACGGCCGCGATCACGCCCTTCGCGATGCCGTCCTTAAATACCGGCTGGCCCGCGAAAGACTTGCCGAGCAATGCGTTACGCATGGGCGCGCGCGCCAGCAGAATCCCATCGTTACGGAATAAGCTGATGGCACTGCCGTCGCCGATGTTGATATCGCGATAGAAATCCTGAAAGAAGTCGATTGACAGCCCAACCTGCGCCGTGCCGAGCGGCGTGCCGTCAGGGGCCGTGATCTGGCGGGCGAGAAAAAAGGTCCAGGCGCCGGTGACTTTGTTGTGCACCGGTGTGCCCAGCGTCATTCCAGTGAAGCGAGGCTGAATCGCTGTCCGAAAAAAATCCCGGTCGGCGACGTTGACCGGCGGCAGCAGGGGAAAACCGCGAGTGAGGTTCACCAGCGTGCCGTCGGAATCGGCCACCGAGATCACGTCGATCTGCGGCACCCCGCTCGCGGCCTCGCCGAGAGTGTCGAACATCTCGCGGGTGGAATAGAACTTGCGGAAAGTGGCTTCGTCGATCCTGGCTTCGGGTTTCACGTGGTCGATCACTGCAAGCAGCGCGTGATCGGCGGCGCCGATGGTCTGGCGGGCGTGGGCGGCAAGGGTTGTGGTCAGGTTGCCCGCGGTTATTGCGGCTTCGTTGACGTCGCGCTGGTAGGTGAACCAGGTCAGCCACCCGGCGCCGAGCAGCAGCAGCAATACCAGGAACGCGCCGCCGGCCAGCACCGCCCTGGCGCCCAGCCTGCCCCATGCCGATCGCCCGACGCCTCCGTCCAGCGAGGCGGGGCGAGCAGCCGATGGCGTAACCTGCTTCATGCGCGAACTTCCTTCGCCACTATCATAGGCATATAAACGTCAGCCTCCAATCGTCGAAACGATGCCGCGGGCTGGCCCGCATGGCGCAACGCTGGTCTATTCACGGCAGCGATTTTGGGGAGCAAGCGGATGACCACCACCGGGCCGAAACTGCCGCTGTCGGGCATCACCGTGGTCTCGCTCGAACAGGCCATCGCAGCCCCGCTCGCCAGCCGCCATCTGGCGGACTGGGGCGCTCGCGTCATCAAAATCGAACGGCCCGGCAAAGGCGATTTCTGCCGCGACTACGACGGCGCAATGCGCGGCATGTCGAGCCAGTTCGTCTGGACCAACCGCTCCAAGGAAAGCATTGCCATTGACCTGAAGTCGCAGCGCGGGCGTACGATTCTGGAGGCCCTGGCTGGGAAGGCGGACGTCTTCGTCCAAAACCTGGCGCCGGGCGCTGCCGAGCGGATGAGGGTCGACGCCAAATCGCTAGCAAAACGGTATCCACGCATCGTGGCCTGCGATATCTCCGGCTATGGCAGCAACGGTCCATTTTCCAGCAAGAAGGCTTACGACCTCCTCGTCCAATGCGAAGCTGGCGTGCTCGACATCAATGGCACTGTGGAACAGCCGGCAAAGGTCGGGCTTTCAATAGTGGATATAGCCACCGGCATGTACGCTCTGAACGGTATTCTGATGGCACTTTATCGGCGGGAACGCACAGGCAATGGTCTCGCCTTTGAGGTTTCTCTGTTCGATTCCATCACCGAATGGATGAGCTATCCCGCCTATTTCCATGCCGGCGCGGGCCACTCGCTCCAACGCACAGGGATGCGTCACGCCTCCATTGCGCCCTATGGTCCGTTCCGCGTCGGTGTCGACGGGATAATCTTCTTCGGCATC
>JANXSM010000110.1 GCA_025352665.1 Rhodospirillales bacterium
CCGATCGAGCGGTTGAACGGCGAGATCAAGCGCCGCAGTGACGCTATCGGCATATTTCCGAACGAAGCCGCCGTCACCAGACTGATCGGTGCGATCTTGCTGGAGCAAAACGACGAGTGGGCCGTACAGCGCGCTCGCTACATGACGCTGGAAACGATTGCTCCGTTGAGCGATGATTTCGCCGTCAGCGTGCCGTCACTGGCAGCCTGAATGGGCAGCCAACTCTGCTCAGCAGCGCCGTTGCTACACCACGGGTTGGGACACGGCCGACACATGCTTGATGTGTCAATCTCAAGTCGGGTTAGTACAAAGGATGAAACGTTGAGTTTCAAAGACCCGGCATGATCGGATGATGCTCTGGGCTGACGGCAATTGTCCTTTCGATATGACGTAGACCAAGGTGAGGAACCAGATGGAGCGAAAACCCGGTCTCAATCGCCGGATCGGAATAATCGGGCCACCCACCGCGTTTTTAAGCCGGCGGTTTCGTGCCACGCCGCAGTGGCCTCATTCGACACCCAAGGCGACACATTCTCTCGGCGGACCTGGACCGCGTTATGCGGCACCCAGTCGTGACCTTACTATTTTGCCCTGGGTATTTCATGACGGCGGTTGGCGTGGGCCTTGAACGGCACCGGTGCCTCGATCAAACGACAATGCGCTCTTTCTATTGTGTTGCCCCACGCCCCGCCGACTTGGATTGATGCCGCACAAGTCCAGGTGGTTCACATGTCTAAAGTAAGCAACCGCTGGCCCAGTCTTGCGCCGACGCAATTCAGGAGGCTGGCGGCTCGATCCCGCTCGATCGGAAAAAGCTCCTAGACGACGTGACGCAAGCGGAGGTCGGCTATCGTCGCCACGTCATAGCCGAGCTCAGCCAAGACCGCGTCCGTATCGGATCCGAGGGCCGGCGGGTGCGTCACGATCGCGCTCGGGGTGCGGCTCAGCCTGATCGGCTGGCCAACGTAGCGAACATCGGCGCCATCTCGCTCAAGCGATTGTACAATGCCGAGGTGCTGAACCTGCGGATCCGCAAAGACCTGGTCGATAGTGTTGATTGGCCCAGCGGGCACACCGACCTGGTTTAGCTTCTCGACCCATGCCGAGCTGTCGTCCGCCATGGTGCGGCTTTCGATCTCAAGCGTCAGCGCATCGCGGTTCTTGCTGCGTGCCTGCTCGGTCGCGAAGCGGGCATCGTCGAGCCACTCGGTGCCACCCAGCGCCTGCGCCAAGCGGCGCCAGATGTGCTGCCCGGCGGCGGCGATGTTGATGTGGCCGTCCCGGGTGCGGAACACGCCGGTCGGAATGCTCGTCGGGTGGTTGTTGCCTGCTTGGCCCGCGACCTCGCCGCCCATCAGCCACCGCGCGGCCTGGAAGTCCAACATGAAGGCCTGCGCCTGAAGCAGCGACGTCTGAACCCACTGGCCGAGCCCGCTGACATCGCGCTCCAGCAGTGCGACGAGCACGCCTTGGGCGGCGAATATGCCGGCGCAAAGGTCGGCGATCGGGATGCCCACGCGCACCGGACCCTGGCCCGGCAGGCCGGTGATGCTCATCAATCCGCCCAGGCCCTGGGCGATCTGGTCGAAGCCGGGGCGACCGGCATAGGGACCATCCTGCCCAAAGCCGGAGATCGACACATAGACCAGCTGCGGGTTGATCGCAGACAGCGTCGCATAGCCGATGCCGAGGCGATCCTTCACGTCTGGCCGGTAGTTCTCGACCACCACGTCGGCCGTTTCCACGAGCTTCTTGAAGATCGCGACACCCTCGGGATCTTTCAGGTTCAGCGTGATGGCGCGCTTGTTGCGATGCAGGTTCTGGAAGTCCGGCCCTTCGCGTGGGCCGCCCATGGAGCCGGCTTCGTCGACGCTCGGCGGCGTCTCGATCTTGATCACATCGGCACCCCAATCGGCAAGCTGGCGCGCACAGGTCGGGCCGGCGCGGACACGGGTGAGATCAAGCACCTTGAAGCGGGCGAGAGCGGTGGAGGCAGATGCCATTGGACGACTCTTTGTTGACAGAAGACACGTTGACACGGTGGACCGAAGCACGCCACCGTCCCGATATGCTTGAACCCGTTCGCACGTCGATTGACATCGTTCGCACTTCCTCCCTCGCCTCGCTGGTAGCGCAGGAGATCGAGCGCATGATCCTCGCCGGCGAACTTGCAGCCGGGGAGCATCTGCACGAGCAGGCGCTGGCCACCCGGCTCGGCACCAGCCGCGGCCCCGTGCGCGAGGCGATCCGCGGGCTCGAACGGATAGGGCTGGTAGTCACCGTCGTTAACCAGGGCTCCTACGTGCGTCAGGTGAGCGAGGCGGAGGCGCTTGAGCTCTACGAAATTCGCGCCCTGCTGACCGGTCAGAGCTGCGCTATCCTTGCTCGCACCGTCACGCCAGAGCAGCGCCGCGCGCTGCGTGATCTGGCCCAGGGTATGGCAACGGCGCATGAGGCTGACGACGCGGCCGGATATTTCGCGCTCAACCGCCAGTTCCACGAGGCGCTGCTGGGTTTTGCCGGCAATGCCAGAGCGGCCCGCATCTGCGGCGAACTTGGCAACGAGCTGAACCTGTTCCGCCGCCGCGCGCTGAGTGTGGCCCAGAATATGCGGCAGTCTAACGCCGAGCACGCCGCCATGCTTGACGCGATCGAAGCCGGCGGCCCGGCACGGGCGCGCGCCGCCGGTGAGCGCCACATCCGAGGCGGCAAGAACCGCTTCACGGCCACACGAACCATCTCGGAAGCGCCCGACACGGGCGACTTACCGCAAGCGGGACCGAACACGGCCCGAAAACAGGACCAGGGGAGAACGACCAATGGAACTATCCAGGAGGCGCCTGATCCAGGCGGCCGGCGGCGCCCTCGTGCTGCCGAGCGCGGGGGCGTACGCCCAAGCTAAGGGTCCGACCGGCACCGACGACCCGCTCTACCCGGCGGCGAAGAAGGAAGGCCAGCTGACCTGGTATTCCGGCATCCTGGACCAGCCTCTCTGCGTCCAGGTTGGCCAGGCGTTCAGCGCGAAATACCCCGGCATCGAGGTCAAGCCGATCAAGAATTCCTCCCAGGTGGCCCTGCAGCGACTGATGCAGGACATCAAGGCCGGCTCGATGCAGGCGGACGTGTTCACCACAACCGATGTCGGGCATATGACTTTCCTGAACAGCAAGGCCCTGTTGGTCCCCTACGTGGCGCCGAGTGCCAGCGGGTTCGTCCCGGCGCTGCGCGCCTTCAACGGCGGCGGCCTGTATCAGGTAAGCTGGGTCGGTCAAGTAACGATTCTATACAATACCACCAAGGTTAAGCTCGAGGATGCGCCGAAGGACTGGCCGGACCTGACCAACCCCAAATGGGCGAACGCGATTACGTTCGGTAGTCCGAACTACAGCGGGCTGGTGGGAGTTTGGACCGTGGGAATGGCCCAGCGCTACGGCTGGGAGTTCTTCGAGAAGCTCAACAAGCTGAACCCGCTGATCGGTCGCTCGGTGGACGACGCTGGAACGGTACTCAACTCCGGCGAACGCAGCGTGGCGGCCGGCAACCCGGCCAGTGCGCTGCGCAGTGCCGCCCGCGGCAATCCGCTGGCGATGATTTATCCGTCGTCGGGCACCCTCGCATCGCCGTCGCCCACAGCGATCATGAAAGGTTCATCCAGCCCGAACGCGGCCAAGTTGTTTGTCGAGTTTCTGGCCGGACGTGAATACTCGCAGATCCTGTCGGACAACTTCGAGCAGCCGATGCGTGCCGACGTGTCGCCGCCGAAGGGTGCGAAGTCGATGGCCGAGATCAAGACCTTCGCGCCGACACCGGAGGAAATCGAAAAGGAGCTCGGACCTAACAAGGAGAAATGGCGGGACACGTTCGGCGGATGAGCATGGCCCGCACCGGCGCGGCACGGCCGCGCGTGCTGCGCCGGGTTGAACCGTCCACAGTGGCCTGGCTCGCTGCCCTCGCCGCCCTGTTGTTTCTGGTCGCGGTGCCAGTGGCGAAGGTCGTGATCTCCAGCTTCCAAGACACCGATACCGGCGCCTTCACCTGGAACAACTACGCCGTCGCCTATGGCCATGTGCGCGACTATGCCTCGCTCGGCACGTCGTTGCTCTATGCGGCGGAGGTCACAGTCGCTTCGATTATCATCGCGGTGCCGATCGCCTGGGGCGTCGCGCGGACCGATATGCCCTGCAAGGGCCTGGTCCGCGCGTTCGTCCTCGGCGCTTTCATCACGCCACCCTATCTCGGGGCGATCGGCTGGATCCTGCTGGCCGGGCCGAATGCAGGCTGGATCAATAAGGTCTGGATGGCCGTGACCGGGGACGCGCATGGCTTTGTCAACGTGTACAGCTTCGGTGGCCTCGTCGTGGTCACGGCGCTGTATGCGTTCCCTTATATCTTCGTCTTCACCGCGGACGCGCTTGAGCGGGTGTCCTCCGAGATGGAGGAGGCGGCGCGCATCCTGGGGGCTGGCCACCTGCGCACGATCCTTCGGGTAACGCTGCCGCTGGTGACGCCGGCCATCCTAGGCGGCGCCATCGTTGTGTTTCTCGACACGGTGGCCCTGTTCGGAACGCCCGCCATCATCGCCCTGCCGGCGCGCATCAAGGTGATGACGCTCGTGCTCTGGCAGTTCTTCGAATTCCCTGTGCGCGCCGAAGCCGCCGCCGCCTATGCGGTACCGCTGGTGCTGATCACGGTGACGCTGTTCGCGGCGCAGCGCGCGATCCTCGGTCGCCGCGGCTACGTGGCGCTGACCGGCAAGGGCGGCAGCCGCACGCTGTTGCAGCTCGGGCGCTGGCGCTGGGCGATATTTGGCTACGCCATGCTGATGGTGGCGCTATCCGTGCTGCTGCCCTACGCAGCGCTGGCGCACGCCGCGTTCAGCCGGGCGTGGGGGCGGGGGTTCTCGCTTGCGAACCTCACATTGGACAATTTTAAATACCTCCTGCTGACCGACCCGGCGGCCCGCCTCACCATTGTGCATAGCTTCGGCTACTCGGCGGCGACGGCCTGCCTCGCGGTGGCGCTGGCGCTCTGCGTCGCCTACATCGTCAGCCGCCGCCTGGTGCGCCACACCGCGGTGCTGACAGCACTGTGCATGGCGCCGTTGGTCATTCCCGGCATCGTGCTGGCGATTGGTTTCTATTCTGCCTGGGCGCCGCCGCCACTCGCGCTCTACGGCACCGCCGCCCTGCTGGTGTTTGGCTTCACGGCGCGGTTCCTGCCGATCGCCTATACCAACTGCATGGCAAGCCTGCGCTCGCTCAATCCGGAGATGGAGGAGGCGGTCCGCATCCTGGGCGGCAGCCAGCTGCGCGCCGTCACCCGCGTCGTCGTGCCGCTCCTGAAGACCAGCCTGATCGGCTCCTGGCTGCTGGTGTTCATCCCCGCCACCCGCGAACTCAGCACGGCGATCTTCCTGGTCGGCTCGAACACGCGGGTCATTTCGGTGATGATGCTCGACCTGAGCGAGAACGGCAGCTTCGAGACGCTGGCAGCACTCGGCTTCTTCCTGCTGGGGGTCACGATCCTGATCGTGCTCGCCGGCTACAAACTGTTAGGACGTGATTTCATGCTGAGGCGGTCATGAGTGCGGCGCGCGAGATGCCGGAACCGGCGCTTCTCCCACCGGACGCGCCCGCACGCGCCCGGCTGTCACTGAGCGGGATCAGTTGCATCTATGGCGGCTTTACCGCGGTCGACCAGCTCAACCTTGACATCGTGCCGGGCGAGTTCGTCTCCCTGCTGGGCCCGTCCGGCTGCGGCAAGACGACGACGCTGCGGATGATCGCGGGCTTCGTCCGCCCGACGGCCGGCACCATCAGCATGGACGGTGCCATCATCTCGGCGCCGGGCGCGGTGCTGGCGCCTGAGCGGCGGCAGATGTCCATGATCTTCCAGAGCTACGCGATCTGGCCGAACATGACTGTCGCGGAAAACGTGGCCTTTGGGCTGAAGCTGCGCCGTCTCGGCCGGGAGGACGTGCGCGTCAAGGTTGCGACGATGCTCGACACGGTGCGGCTGGGCAAGCTCGCCGACCGTTATCCCGCCGAGTTGTCCGGCGGGCAGCAGCAGCGAGTGGCGCTTGCCCGCGCCATGGTGATCCAGCCGCGCGTGCTGCTGCTCGACGAGCCGCTCTCCAACCTCGACGCTAACCTACGTGAGGAGATGCGGTTTGAGATCCGCCGGCTGCACGACACCTTCAAGTTCACCACCGTCTATGTCACGCACGACCAGGGCGAGGCGATGGTGACATCTGACCGCATCGCCGTGATGAATGCCGGCAAGATCGAGCAGATCGACCCGCCTTATCTGCTCTACACGCGCCCACGGACGCGGTTCGTGGCCGGGTTTATCGGGCGGACGAACCTGATGGAGGGCGAGTGTGGCGGCACCGAAGTAAGGTTCGATGGCTTCGCGCTGCCACGGGTGATGTTTGCCGAGGGCGAGACGGCGCAGCAGGGGCGGGTGACGTTCTCGGTCCGCCCGCAGAGCATCGGGCTGCGGCACAACCCGTCCGAGGCGGGGAGGGCCCAGTGCACAACGCCGGGGCGCCTGCTGGAGCGAGCGTTCCTGGGCGAGACGTGGGATTACGTGGTGGCGCCGGAGGGCAGCGGATTGCGGCTGAAGGTCGCAACACTGCCATTCCAGGTGTTTGAGGTCGGCGACCCCGTATGGCTGGAGTTCGACCCGGCGCAGATGGCGGCAATTGGGAAAGGGGAATGACGGACATGGATGACGAGCTTCTCTACGAGGTCCGTGACGGCATTGGCCGCATCACCTTCAACCGGCCGCAGGCGCGCAACGCGTTCACCTTCGCGATGTACGAGCGCTTGGCCGCGGTCTGCGCCGAAGCCGCCGACGATCCGGCCGTGCGCGCCCTGCTGCTGACCGGAGCCGGAGAGAAGGCATTTGCCGCCGGTACCGACATTTCCCAGTTCCGTGCGTTCAAGACGGCCGAGGATGCGCTTGGCTACGAAGCCCGCATCGACCGCCTGCTGGGCGTGCTCGAGGCCTGCCCGAAGCCGACGGTGGCGGCGATCGCGGGCGCCTGCACCGGAGGTGGCGCCGGGATCGCAGCGTGCTGCGATCTGCGGATCGGGGCCGCAAACCTGCGCTTCGGCTTCCCCATCGCCCGCACACTGGGCAACTGCCTCTCGACCAGAAACTACACGCGCCTGTTCGCGCTCATTGGCCCCGCCCGGACGAAGGAGATCATCTTCACTTCGCGCCTGGTCGAAGCCGAGGAGGCCCGCGCAATCGGGCTGGTCAGCGAAGTCCTGCCCGACCACGCATCCCTGATGGCTCGGGCCGAAGCGCTAACGCAGCTGGTGGCGAGCCAAGCACCGCTAACGCTTCGGGCGACCAAAGAGGCGATGCGCCGGATTCGCGAGCGAATGGTGCCGGAGGAGGCGCACGACCTTATCCTCATGTGCTACATGAGCAACGACTTCCGGGAGGGGATGGACGCTTTCCTGTCCAAACGTCCCCCAGTCTGGAGCGGCTCCTAATGTCCGATCAGGCATAAGCTGTCACTATAAGAAATAAGATTTTACGGTAACGATACAGTCACGGCGATGCAATGCACGCGCTTGCCAGTGCCGCCTACGCCTTGGAGGAACAGAATTCGCCCATTCGCATCCACGATGGGCGGCTTTTGTATAACGCTACGACACATTTCATATATAATTAGTGTTCCAACGGTGCCTTGCTTTTTAGCCACCTGACCTGCGCTCAGTTACATGGTCATCGCAATGGCTGTCTCGGTATCGCGCGCTGGAAACACCCCCTTTCTCTTTGCCATCTTGAGCGCTTTGATGCGCGATGCTGGGTCGATTGCGAGCAGCTGCGCGACGGCACGGGCGGCATCGGACGGTTCACCGAGGTGTGCTGAGAGAAAGGCGAATCGATAAAGCGGCTTCTTGAACATGGCATCCTCGTGAGCTGCTGCCGGTTTCACGGACACCTAGTTTAGGTGTTTTGATGAAAACGTAGAGTGCAAATGGGACGACGATTATTTAGCTGCGAGTTCAAGGTTAAGGCTGTTCGACTGGTGCGTGACCGCGGGGTGTCTGTGGTGCAGGCCGCTCGTGACCTGGACGTGGGCGAGAACGTGCTGCGTCGCTGGGTCAAGGAATTGAGCGCCGATCCGGCACAGGCGAAAGGACGGAAGCCGACACCGTGAACCCTTCCACTAATCAGCCAGGATAGCCCCGATTTATACTTCAAGGGCGTCCGCGGCGTGCAGGCGCGTTCAGACAGGCAGCATCCTAACGGAGACAGCCGGCCCATCACCACACAGGCGCAGTTGCAACCGGGTTGCATGGCGCCGGCACGGCGCTTCAGGTCGGTCAGTCGGTCCAGGAATGAGCATGCCCGGTCTGACTGACGCAAACGCATGCGTCACGCATTGCTGGCCTCGCCTTCGTTGATGATCAACCGGGAGGAGGCTGCTGCCGCCCGGAGTTCGACGCCCATGAGTCCGACGCCCCGGAATTCGACCCCGGTTAACAGTATCTCTTCTCCCCTTACGGGCGAGACCCACCATGCTTCGCGGCTTGCATACAGCAGACGGTTTGGTCAGGCGCCGGAGGTTGCATCGCATGGCGGGCAATGCATTCGGACGGGCCCGCCCTCGATGCCGAGATGGGCGTTCTCGCACAAGGTCCCGGCCGCCACGAGAGGAAACGCGGCACAGGGCAACGCGGGCTCGACACCGGCGAGCGGCCTTATTCTGAGGGTGATACGCCCGTCAGGCCGGTCACCGCGCGGAGCAGCGATAGCCGACACTTGATCGACCACCGACTGGCAGACGGCGAGCTCACGCATCGGCTTGATCCAGTGCTGCAACGTTCTCATCGAACAGGTGCCACGCATCGCGCGCCTCAGTGCCCGGTGATGCCGGCGATCTGTTTGGGAACAGCAAGACACAGGCCAGTCTCACCATTTACGTTGTTCGGAAACTACTCACGCGCGGTCAAAGCCCGGTCAGGGTGCCGCGCAATACCCTGCCACGCTGTTAAGGGCCGCAATCAGGTCGGGGAAGCCGAAGGGCTTGCGCAGGACCAGTGCGTTGGCCGGCATGGTGAACCGCGAGTTGCCTGTCATGAAGACGTGCGGCATGGGCCCGCGCCGGAGGATCGTTTCCATGGCCGCTATGCCGCTGCCTTGTCGCAAATATGCGTCGACGATCATGAGTTCGGGCGAATCTTGTGCTGCGGCCGCAATCGCCTCGCTCTCCGTCGTGGCGATGCGGCATACGTCGTGCCCGATCCCGATCAGCAGTTCGGCCAGCAATGCGCCCACCACCGCGTCATCCTCGACCAGCAGGATTCGCAACGGCCTCACGCCTGCTGCATGAGCGGTCGAGCCGCTGGTGCAAATGTTGCAGCCGGTTGGGAACGCGCGAAGACCATAACAGTTACAGTAAGCGATCACCCGAATCGTCCGGTAGGCTCGGAAACTACCCAAGCTCGATTGTCACGCGGTACCGACAGCCCTGTTGGGCGTCGGCATGCGAGACCGCGCGCAAAAAGCCTCGGAGCATCGGAACACGCCATGGCCCAGCCACTGCCCGAGCATACTGCGCCACCAAACATGTCAGGGCTCACCGTCGTCGGCCGCAACCCGACCGACAGGCGGCCTGCCGGAGAGAGAGCGCGTGACCTCAAGGCCCAGGGTCTTCCTGATATCATCGCCCTGCTGCGATCCGACACGTCGAATGATTTCACCTCCTACAAGCCCGGCACGCTGCAGCGCCGCATTGGTCGGCGCATGGCGTTGAAGGGGCTGAATCCGGCCGATATGGCTGGCTACCTCGCCGCGTTGCGGGCCGACCCGTCCGAGTTACATGCATTGGCGCATGACCTGCTGATCCATGTCACCAGCTTCTTCCGCGACACGGCCGTCTTCGACATCCTGGCGGCCACGACCATTCCGGACCTGGTCGCGTCCCACGCTGACGGCCAGCCGCTTCGCCTCTGGGTCGTGGGCTGTAGCACAGGCGAAGAGACCTATTCGCTCGCCATGCTGTTTATGGAGCAGATCGAGGCCGCTGGCCGGCCGATCAAGCTGCAGGTTTTCGCATCCGATATCGATGCGGAAGCGATCGCTGCGGCGCGGGATGGCATTTATTCCGCCGCCATAGTGGATAGCGTATCGAACTCGCGCTTGGCGCGATTCTTCGTGCGTGAAGAATCGGGATGGCGGGCGAATGCAGACCTGCGTGCTGCCATCGTATTCACGGTCCAGAACGTGTTGGTCGACCCGCCATTCTCCCGTCTGGACCTGATATCATGCCGAAATCTGCTGATCTACTTACAACCGGACGCCCAGGCGCAGGTGCTCGCGGCGTTCCATTTTGCCCTCGGCGATGGCGGCATCCTGCTGTTCGGCAGCGCTGAGAACGTCATCGCGCCAGAGGGCCGGTTCGAGGCCTTGGCGAAGGCAGAGCGCATCTATCGCCGGATCGGGCGAGGCTCAACCGTGAGCGCAGATCCGCTGACCCGGCCGACCCCGGTCCGGCCAGGTGAGGAGAGGCATCCGCGTAAGCCCACGCTTTCATCCAAGCATTCGCCCACGCAACCGGCCGTACCCGTGCGTCCCGCTGCCCTTGCCGAACTCGGTCGTCGCCTGGTGATGGAGGCCTACGCCCCAGCCTCCGTCCTGGTCGACGCTTCGAACGCGGTGGTGTTCTCACTGGGCCCGACCGACCGTTTTCTCCGCCTGCCGCCAGGGCATGCCACCCAGGACCTGCTCGCGATGGCTCGGTCGGGATTGCGCGCCAAGCTGCGCGCGTCGATGCAGGCTGCGCGCGCGTGCAAGAAGAAGGTGATGGCGTCTGGCTGGATTGCCGCCGATGGCGCAAGCCAGCCCTTCAACCTGGCGGTTTATCCCGTGGTCGAGGGCGGTCAGGAATTGCTGCTGATCTGCTTTCCTGATGCCCCCGCGCCTGAGCGGGGCACGCGCGTGCCGCTGTCGACCGCCGATGCCCCCCACGTCGCTGAACTGCGACGCGAGCTCGAGGCGACGCGATCGGAGCTGCAAGGCACGGTACGGGACCTGAAGCTGTCGGGCGAGGAGCAACGCGCGATCAACGAGGAGGCGCTGTCCGTCAACGAAGAATACCAGTCGACCAACCAGGAACTGGTTGCTTCGAAGGAGAAGCTGCAATCGCTGAACGAGGAACTGACAGCGCTGAACAGCCAGCTTCAAGAAACCCTGGAACGGCAGCGCACGACATCGGACGACCTGCAGAACGTGCTGAACAGTACCAACGTTGCCACTCTGTTCCTTGATCTCGACGGCCGCATCCGGTTCTTCACCCCCGCCGTCAAAGCGCATTTCGCCATCATCCAGAACGACGTCGGCCGCAGGCTTGCCGATTTCGCGGCACTGTCGCCAGACGCCACGCTGATTGGCGACGTGGAGGCGGTTCAAGGCGGGGCCGTCCCGTCGGACCGTGAGCTCGCGTATCCGGACAACACCTGGTTTCGTCGCAGCGTGCTGCCCTACCGCGCGTGCGGCCGGATGGAGGGGGTGGTCATCACCTTCACCAACATTACCTCGCGCATAGCCGCCGCCCGAGCGCTTGAGGCTGCCAAAGTGGGGGCAGAGGTCGCCAGTGCGGCGAAGACACGCTTCCTCGCCGCCGCCAGCCACGACCTGCGCCAGCCGCTGCAAACGCTCGCTCTGCTCCAGGCCCTGCTGGCCGACACGGTCACGGGCGTAAAGGCGCAGGGCCTGGTCGCGCGGCAGAATGTGACGCTGAGCACAGTCACGAGCATGTTGGATACCCTGCTCGACATCAACGAGATCGAGGCCGGGGCAGTCCAGCCGGAGGTCTCGGTATTCGAGGTCGGCGAATTGCTGGAACGGCTGCGCAGCGAGTTCGCCTATCACGCGAAGGCCAAGGGCCTCCAACTTCGGATCGTTGCGTGTGGGCAGCACGTGCGCAGCGACAAGCGCCTGCTGGAGCAAATGCTGCGCAACCTGCTCTCGAACGCAATCAAATACACCACGACAGGCCGCGTCCTGCTCGGATGCCGGCGGCATGGTGAGATGCTCAGCCTGGAAGTCCGGGACACCGGCATCGGGATGCAGGAGGCCGATATCGCCTCGATCTTCGAGGAATACTTCCAGGTCGCCAACGCGGCGCGGCAACGCAGCCGAGGCCTCGGACTTGGCTTGTCCATCGTCAAGCGGCTGGGCGATCTGCTAGGACACCCGATCCGCGTCCACTCCCGGCCCGGCAGCGGCTCGCTGTTCGCAATCGACCTGCCGCGGTTTGCGACGACCACCCCGGCATCACCCGTCCAGCCCTCGCCGGAGGCAGCCAGGGGCCGCCGCAGACTGAAGGCCTTGGTCGTGGAGGACGATCCGGACGTGGGCGAGATGCTCGCGGCGTTGCTCGTGAGTCAGGGCCACGAGGTCACCACGGCGGTAGACGGCCCGGCTGCGCTGCTGTGCGTGGCACGGGTCACGCCCGATCTGGTGATCGCCGACTACAACCTGCCCAATGGCCCGAACGGGCTCGACCTGGCGAAGATGATCCGCGCGGCGACCGGTCATTGCCTGCCTGTGCTGATCCTGACAGGCGACATTGCAAACGCGACCCTTCGCGCGGTGGCGGACGCGGGATGCACGCTGCTGAGCAAGCCTGCCGGGCTGCCTGCGCTGAGGCAGGCGATCGCGCACCTGATGGCTCACCCCTCGGATGCCGCCCGGAAGGTGATCTTTGTGGTCGACGACGACGACGACGTGCGCGGCGCGATCATAGCGGTGTTGGAGGCGGATGATTGGGTGGTCGCGGGCTACCCCAGCGGCGAGGCCTTCCTCTCGGCCTTTCGCCCTGGCGCGGGGCATTGTCTGTTGATCGATGCCGTACTTCCGGGGATCGGCGGTATCGACCTGCTGGATCATCTGCGGGCAGCAGGCCACGAGCTTCCTGTCATTGTCATCACTGGGCAGAGCGACGTGCCAATGGCGATCCGCGCCATGAAGGCCGGCGCCTCGGACTTCATCGAGAAACCCGTTGGCCGGCCCGGATTGCTGGCGAGTGTCGCCCATGCGTTGGAAGGCTCGCGGGATGCGGCCAAACTGACCGCACGACGGGACGCGGCGATGTCGCAGATTGCCGGGCTCACGCCGCGCCAGCACGAAATCATGGCGCTCGTGCTGGCCGGCCAACCCAGCAAGAATATTGCAGCCGACCTTGGCATCAGCCAGCGCACGGTGGAGAATCACCGAGCCTCCATCATGCATCGCACGGGTGCGGCATCGCTTCCGGCCTTGGCCCGGCTTGCATTGGCCGCAAGTTTGAACAACACGATCGACCATCCGCTGAGCGAAAATCCGTAAACTGCTGCGATGTTGGCCCCGTCACACAACTGCGCCTGAGCCAATGCAGAGGACCAGGGTCCGGCCAGACCTTCCAACATCAGTGGCGAGTGGCCTGCGCGACACTCATCGACCAATCAATCTGCGGACAATGGGAGACAGGATCAACATGAGGAGGTGAAGACCAACCGCATCGAACAGCTTCGGCAGTCCACCGGTGCTTGTGCTCAGTGACTACCAGCAAGCTGTCGACATTTTGCCGAAAGGGGATTTTGCTCGGGCCATACGTCTTATACCACCCACCGCAACTCTTGACTCATGAGGATTCTCAAAGCGTTGAGAGCCTGATTTTCTGAGCGCGTGCCGCCGTTCCCCCGAGTTGGACGATGAGATGGCCGCGGCGGTAAAGGTTGCGCGAATGGACCATACAGCGGCTGGTCTGCGTGATTTGGTAGTCGCGAGCCGGAATTCGCCACAAAGCCAGCGGCTTTTGGCGCTCGCCATTATCTTGGAAGGCCGTTCGAGCGAGGAGGCGACCCGCCAGGCGGGGATGGATCGGCAAACTCTACGTGATTGGGTGCTTCGCTATAACGAGCTGGGTGCGGACGGCCTGGTGTTGCGCGCGGCGCCTGGTCTCACAACCAAGCTGAGCGACGCGCAGATGCAGGCGCTGCGCGCTCGGAGCGTACCATTGGCAAATGGCTCCGCCGGCTGCGCCTGACCCGGCTGCAGCCACGGCCGGTGTAACCGAAGAAGGACCCGGCGGCCGAGGAGGCTTTTAAAAAGACTTCAGTTCCTTGTTGAAGGAAGTCTTGCTCGGCACGGCCACCGGCAGGTCGGTAGAGATGTGGTTTCGGGATGAAGCCCGCATCGGCCGGCGAGGCACGCACGCCTATATATGGGCACCGAGCGGCGCCCGGCCGTTGATGGTGCGCGACAATCGGCATGATCCGCCTATATCCTCGGTGTCACCTGCCCCAGCCGCGGCGTCGGCGCCGCGATGATCACGCGCGCTGCCAACACCGAGATGATGAACCGGCACCAGGCGGAAATCAGCACACAGGTCGCTCCGGGGGGCTGCGCCGTCATACTCTCTGACCGCGGCGGTTGACGCCAGCAGAGCAAAAATCTCGTGTTGCCCAAAAACATCAAACTTCTCCCGCTCTCCCCCTACAGCCCGGAGCTAAACCCGATGGAGAATGTCTGGGATTATCTCTGTCAGGACAAGCTCTGCTCAACCGTTTGGGACAGCTGCGAAGAAACCGTTGTAACCTGTAAAACCGCGTGGAACTGGCTGTCGCCGATCCCGCTCCGAGCCGACTACGACGCCTCCCAGGTGCGCCTTGCTGCCAAACGCAGCAAGGATAGTGCGCAGGCTGGCGTCTGCTGGCATTGGCGGCGGTCCATTAGGGTGCCAGCCGGGGCGAGGCGGCGTCAATCGGCAGCGTGACGGTGCAGATCGTGCGAGACTGGGTGGCCAAGTTCAACACACATGGGCCGTCTGGCCTGATCGACCGCAAGCCTCCCGGGCAGCCATCTCGGCTGACGAACATGCATCGGGCGGCGCTGGTGCAGGCCATCGAGGATGGCCCGATCCCGAGCATTCATCGGGTGGTCTGCTGGCGGCTGATCGACCTCTGCCAATGGCTCTGGGATACATTCGAAGGTCGCATCGCCAAGTCGACGCTGAGCCGCGAGGTGCGGGCACTGGGGTATCGTAAGCTGACCGCGCGTCCCGCGCCATCACGCCCAAGCCGAGGGCGCAGTGGAGGATTTTAAAAAAACTCCGCGCCCGCGGGGAGGCGATCGCGTACCAACTCGGCATCGATCTGGCCGACACAGAGGTCTGGTTCGGCGACCAGACTCGCGTTGGCCAGAAGAACAAGATCATACGGCGCTGGGCGCTTCAAGGCTCGCGTCCGTCTGCCCCGCACGACCAGCGCACGGCGTCCACCTACATCTTCGGCGCGATCTGCCCCAGCGAGGGCAAGGCGGCGGGCTTGATCCTGCCTTGGTGCAACATCGTCACGATGGAGATCGTCCTGGTCGAGCTCTCCGCCCAGATCGCGCCGGGCCGCCATGCCGTGTTGCTGCTGGACCAGGCCGGGTGGCACATGTCCGAGCGACCGGCCGTGCCCTCGAATATCACCATCATCGCCGTGCCAGCGATGTGCTCCTAGCTGAACCCGCAGGAAAACGTCTGGCAGTTCATACGCTGTAAATGGCTCTCGGCCTGCGTATTCACCAGTTACGAAAACATCGTCGACTATTGCGCCTATGCTTGAAACAAACTGGTAGCACGGCCGTGGCGCATCATGTCCCTCGGGTTGAGAGCCTGGGTCTATCGATCGTTACTGCGAATGGCTGGCATAAGACGTTGCTGAATTTATTGTCTCTTAAGGATTGACGCCTAAGTTCGAAACCCGAGAACACAAATCTGTACCGCCGTTTATTGGCTAATTTCCGGAGATTCTGTCGATGCCATTCTTCCGCTCGCTGAAACTAGGCCGACGCTTGCTGCTCGGGTATGCTGGAATATTGACGCTTCTCATCACCCTGGCATCGGTCAGTATCGGCAAAGTTGAAGGCATCAGTGCGGATCTTACCACCGTCAATCAGATCAACAGCGTCAAGCAGCGCTACGCAATAAATTTTCGCGGCAGCGTGCACGACCGCGCGATTCTTTTGCGCGATGTCGTCCTTGTGGACAATTCGGCAGACCTTCGTGCGACCCTGGACGGGATCGAGCAACGTGCCGCTGCCTATGCCGCATCGGCCAAGGCCATGGACGCTATGTTCAATGCAAATATCGCCGTCACGGCTCACGAGCGTGAAATCCTAGCCGGGATCAAGCAGACGGAGGAACGAACCCTTCCGTTGATTGCGGAGGTCGTTCGCCTTCGGCTCGCCACGCAGGCTGAAGCGGCACACAGCCTGCTCATGCGTGACGCACGGCCAGCTTTTGTCGAATGGCTTGGGCACATCAACAAGTTCATCGACCTCGAAGAAGAGAAAAATCACGTCGTAGGCCAAAGCGCACAACAGGCGGCTCAAAACTTTGGAATGTTGATGGTCGCTCTGTGCGGTGGCGCGCTACTATTGGGGGCCGCAATCGGGTATTGGTCCATACTTTCTGTCCGGCCATTGCGCCATCTAGCCAACGTCATGCGCAGTCTCGCCGCCGGCGACCTCAACGTCGACGTGCCAGCCGCGGAGCGACGCGACGAGATCGGCCAGATGTCCAGCACCGTATTGGTTTTCCGGGACAGCATGATCCGGGTCGCCCAGCTCGCGAGCGAGCAGGAAAACATGAAGGTTGCGACAGCGGCGGCGCAGAAAGCCGCGATGAACACGACAGCCAACGCGTTCGAAGCGAAGATCGGTGGTCTTGTTTCCCAACTGTCGGCAGGGGCGACCGAATTGCAAACAACGGCACGGTCGATGTCCTCCACTGCGAGCCAGACCAATCAGCAGGCGACTATGGTCGCGGCGGCGGCACATGAGGCGAGCGCCGGCGTGCAGACCTTGGCTGCTGCGGCAGAGGAGCTTACCTTGTCGATTAGCGAAATCAGCCGCCAAGTGGCGCATTCGTCGAAGATCACAGATCGGGCCGTTACCGATGCAAATCGGACCAACGTCATCGTGCAGGCTCTCTCGGACAGTGCCGAAAAGATCGGGCATGTCGTTGGGCTGATCACGAATATTGCCGGACAGACAAACCTGTTGGCATTGAACGCGACAATCGAGGCAGCGCGTGCCGGCGATGCCGGCAAAGGTTTCGCCGTCGTGGCGTCGGAGGTGAAGAACCTTGCCAACCAGACCGCGAAGGCGACCGAGGAGATCGGCGCGCAGATTGCCCAGATCCAGTCGGCGACGAAAGAAGCTGTCGATGCGATCCACTCCATCGTCGGGACCATCACCGAAGTCAGTTCGATCGCGATGCACGTTGCAGCAGCGGTCGAGGAGCAGGGCGCGGCAACGGCGGAAATTGCCCGCAACGTGCAGCAGACGGCCCAGGCGGCGCAGGACGTGACGGTCAACATCGGCGGCGTGAGCCAGGCCGCGAAAGACACGGGTGCCGCCGCCGATCAGGTGTTGGGAGCTGCAAGCGGCCTCTCACAGCAGTCCGAACAGCTCGCCGCCGAGGTGAACGACTTCGTCGCAGGAGTTCGCGCCGCCTAAACGGCATTGTCATGCAAAACAGCGTGCAAAGCTTTTCAGATACCAAGGATAAACAGCGTCCGACAATTTCCACCCTGGATCATGCGATCACCCGGCGATGCTGGTGGCGCTTCTTCTGTATGGCTCCAGCCGAGGCATCTATTCCAGCCGCCAACTGGCCCGCGCCTGCGAGGAGCGGGTGGACATGATGGCGGTGACCGGGCTGAACCGGCCGGACTTCCGCCAGCTTGTCACGTGTGAGGCCCGGCCCAGCTGGCGTGGTTCAGGCTGTGGCTTGATGCAGCTTGTTGAGGTTATGGGCGGTGCAGAGCATGGCCCACTCGCCTCGGACGTTGTTGAGGCCTCTGAGCAAGAATTGGCGGAATCCTCTGGCGTGTTTGATCTGGCCGAACACCGGTTCGACCACCTGCTTTCGCAATCGATACGGGCTATCGCGCCCGA
>JANXSM010000115.1 GCA_025352665.1 Rhodospirillales bacterium
GTCACCCACCACTGCGATATCCTGGAAACCGGCAATGACTCCTTCCGCTTCAAGCAACGCAAAAAACAGCCGAAATCCGGCTGACAAAGTGGAAACTTTTGGACGCTGTTTGGTGGAAACTATTCAACGCTGATTGACAGACGCGGAGCGGACCGGAGGGAGCACCGTGTCAGAAAAGGCTCCCTCAAAACGGGGGAGGTGGCGTCCGCGGCGGGATTCGAACCCGCGGCCCCAGGATTAGGAATCCTGTGATCTATCCTCTGATCTACGCGGACATACTCAGGCAAGTGTAGCCCCAGCCACTGTCATCGACAATCGGCCGAATGACGTAGCCAGCGGACCCGTAACCCCAACTGGTAGCCTTACCGATTGCCTTCGCCCAACGAAACCGGGCTAAACTACATACACGGTAGGGTGGTAGGGTCTAAAAACCACTCTATCCGGCTGAGCTATGGAGACAGCTTGGTGCTCCTATAGCCAATCCTGTGCCCGGCGTCAGCCGTCTTCAGCGGGGGCGGCGGGGTTCGCGGGCGTTGGCTTCGATGAGGGCGCAGAGACCGTCGAGAATGGCTGTGGGCGTGGGGGGGCAGCCCCGGATGACGAGGTCGACGGGCAGCGCCGAGTCGATGCCGCCGGTGATGGCGTAGCTGCCTTTGAACACGCCGCCGTCGATGGCGCAGTCGCCGACGGCCACCACCCATTTGGGATCGGGCGTGGCCTGCCAGGTGCGGGTCAGTGCGGGGTGCATGGTACGGGTGACAGGGCCTGTGACCAACAACACGTCGGCGTGGCGGGGGCTGGCGACGAATTTCAGGCCGAAGCGTTCGAGATCGTAGACGATGCCGGTGAGCATGGCGATTTCGAGCTCGCAGCCGTTGCAGCTGCCGCTGTCGACTTGGCGGATGGCCAGCGTCCGGCCGAGGCGGTTGAAGGCGGCGGCCTTGAGGCGGGCGGCGAGGATTGCCACTTCGTCTTCGGGCGGCGGCGTGGCCGGTTCGGTGAGCGGGCCTTCGCGGAGTGCTCGGAACATCTCTCGCCAGGCCATTAGAGGTCGACTCCGGAATAAGAGCAGTTGAAGCTTTTGTTGCACAGTGGGAAGTCGGCCACGATGTTGCCCTCGATGGCGGCCTGCAGCAGCGGCCATTGGCGCCAGCTCGGGTCAGCCAGGAAGGCTGCGGTGATCAGCCCGCCTTCGAGGCGCAGCCAATGCCAGATGTCGCCGCGGAAACCCTCGCTCCAGCCGATGCCCTCGCCGCTGGCCATGGGCAGTGGCAGGGCGATCGGGCCGTCCGAAAGCTCGGTCAGCAGCAGGCGAAGCAGGCGGATGCTTTCGGTGATTTCGGCGAGCCTGACCCTCACGCGGGCATCGACGTCGCCTTGGTCGAGGCAGACTGCGGTGACGTCCAGCCGATCGTAGGGCGCGTAGCCGGGGATGCGCCTGGCATCAAAGCGCCGTCCGCTGGCGCGGCCCACGAAGCCGCCGGCGGCGAAGCGTTCGGCCAGATCCGGACGCAGCGTGCCGGTCGATTGCAAACGGTCCGCCAGGCTCGAGGTATCGTCGTAGATGCGGACGAGTCCGGGCAACTCGGCCTCGATGGCGGCCACGGTGGCCAGGATCGCGCGGGCGCCTTCGGTGGCGAGGTCTTCGGCGAGGCCCCCGGGGATGACGGCGTCCATCATCAGGCGGTGGCCGAAGGCGCGGGCGGCGGCACGCAGCACGGCTTCACGGTGCCAGCCGAAGCGGGCAGGCAGAACGGCGAAGCTGGCGTCGCCGATGATGGCGCCGATGTCACCAAGGTGGTTGGCGATGCGTTCGATCTCGCCCATGACGCCGCGCAGCTGGGTGGCGCGAGGTGGGGCTGCCACGCCGCAGGCGGCTTCGGCGGCGTGGGCGAAGGCGATGGCGTGGGCGACGGTGCTGTCACCCGACAGGCGGGCGGCGAAGCGGGCGGCGGCGCGCGGCGATTTGCCGCGCAGCAGGCCGAGCGTGCCCTTGTGCAGGTAGCCGAGGCGGATTTCGAGCCGCACTATCGTCTCGCCATTGCAGGTGAAGCGGAAATGGCCGGGCTCGATGATGCCCGCATGCACCGGGCCGACGGCGATCTGGTGCAGGCCTTCACCCTCAGAGGTGAGGAATTCCGCGGGTTCGGCGGCTGCGAGGTTGGGGCTGGGGCGGGCGGCCAGCGGTGTGGTGGTTGCCCAGTGGCCGTGGTCAAGCCAGGGGCGCTGGTCGATCCCGTCGGCGGCGGTGTGGCCCCAGAGGTCGCGGATCATGCGTTCGAACCAGGCGGCGGCCGGGCGGGTGGGGGAAAGGGCCGGGTAGAGGCCAATCTCGACGGCGACGGAGACGGGCAGGAAATCCGCGCTGTCGCGGTCGTGCAGCAGGGCATGGACGTGGGTTGGGTCGGCCCACAGGGCGAGCAGTTCCAGCGCGGGGGTTGCGGCAAGGGCTGCGGCGAATTCGGCCCAGGCGGACTGGTCGAGCACGCGGCGCGGGAATGGGGCGCAGGCGACGAAGGCGGCAGTGTCGAGTATCGCGTGGGCGGTCATTTCGCGACACTTGCGGCAGCGCCCAGCCAGGCGACCACGCTGGTGGGCATGGCGAAGCCGAGCACGAGCACCAGGGTGAGGTGGACCCAGGCAGGGATCAGCGCGAGCGGGCTCGTGGCGGGGCCGGGGCCGTAGGTGGGGGTTCCCAGGCAGAGGCCGACCAGGCGGGACAGCAGCGCCCAGCCGCCGACGACGAGGCCGATCCCGACCAGCGGGGTCAGATACGGGGCGCGGTTGACGGTCTCGCCGAGGATCAGCACTTCGCTGGTGAACAGGCCGAACGGGGGCAGGCCGGCGACCACGACGATGGCTGTGGCGAGCGTGAGGCCGAGAGCGCGGTCGGAGCCGATCAGGCCGCTGATCCCCGCGAATACCTGCAGTCCCTTGCGCTGGGCGACGCGGCCGACGCATTGGAACAGAGCGGCCTTGGCGAGCGTGTGCACGGTCATGTGCAGGAGGCCGGCGAAGGTGGCGGCGGGGCCGCCGAGCCCGAAGGCAAAGGCGACGAGGCCGGATTGTTCGATGGTGGAGAAGGCGAAGAAGCGCTTCACGTCGCGCCGGCCCCACATACTGAGGGAGGCGAGCAGCACCGACAGCAGGCCGAGCGCCATGAGGAATGGGCCAGGTGCGATCGCCTCGGCATTGGCGTCCATCACGCCGCGGAGGCGCAGGATGGCGACGAGGGCGACGTTGAGCACCGAGCCTGCGAGCACGGCGGAGACCGGGGTTGGGCCTTCGGCATGGGCGTCCGGCATCCAGCCATGCAGGGGCGCCAGGCCGGCCTTGGTGCCGTAGCCGAGTAGCAGGAACACGAAGGCAAGGTTGAGCAGCGTGCCACGGCAGCGGGGCGCTGCCAGCGCTAGGTCGGACCAGCTCATGGCGGCGTAGCCGGGGCCGAGGGCGGGGAGAGCTGCGAGATATAGTACCACCGTGCCGAACAGGGCGAGAGCGATGCCGACGCCACAGATGAGGAAGAACTTCCAGCTCGCCTCGATCGCATTCTCAGTGCGCGGCAGGCCGACCACGAGCACGGAGGCGATCGTGGCCGCCTCCAGCGCCACCCAAGTGACGCCGAGGTTGTTCGACAGCAACGCCAACAGCATGAAGCCAAGGAAGGTTAGCAGCAGCACATGGTAGAGGCGCGCGCGCGGCGGATCCAGTCGGCCCGAGGTGAGCTCGGTACGGATATAGCCGTAGCTGAAGATGGCCGAGGTAAGGCCGACGAAGCTGGTCAGCAGGGCCACCTGGGCGGACAGCGGGTCGACCAGCAAGAAGACGCTGACCTGCATTTCCCAGGGCAGCGCGCAGGCGGCGGCGAAGCCACCGGCGGCAGCGATAATGACGATGACGGCGCCGGCGCGGGCGTTGGTCGTCATCGCCGCCAGCAGTGCCCCCAGCAGAGGAAGTGTGGGCACCAGAGCGACGGGGTTGATCAGGTCGGTCACCGGTGGGCGCCTCCAACCCGGTCGAGATGGCGGATTTCGAGGCTGTCGAACTGGGCGCGGATGCGGAAGAAGAACACGCCGAACACGACGAAGGCGACCAGCACCAGGACGGCGACGGAGAGTTCGACGACCAGCGGCATGCCCTCGACGCCGACGGCGGCCAGGATCAGCCCGTTTTCGAGCGACATGAAGCCGATCACCTGGGTGAGGGCGGTGCGACGGCTGATCATCATGAGCAGCCCGAGCAGCACCACGGACAGGGCGGTGGCGAGGTCTTCCCGGGTCAGCGCCTGGGACTGGATGGTGGTGGGCAGCACCACCAGGATGGACAGCGCGACCAGCATCACGCCGAGCGCCATGGTGGGGAAGATGCCGAGTGCCGTATCGATGCCGCGGGAGATGCGCAGGCGGGTGACGATGCCGTGCAGGGCGATCGGGATGACGATGCCCTTGGCGAACAGCGCCAGGGCTGCGGTGATGTAGAGATGCGGTGCGTGCTGTACCCAGCCCTGCCAGCCGGCGGCGGCTGCGAGCGCCCAGGCCTGCAGCGCGTAGGTGTTGATCACCGAAGTGACCCGCGCCTGTGACAGCAGGGCGAAGGACAGCACCAGCACGACCGCGCCGAGCAGATGGGCGAGGTCGTAGGAGAAGGCACCGAAGCCGATATGCTCCATCAGGCGAACCCCTGGCTGACGAACAGTAAGATCGCTGCGAGCAGGCCGAGCAGCAGCGCCACGCCCAGGAACTCCGGCACGCGGAACACGCGCAGCTTGGCGCGGGTGGTCTCGAAGGCGGACAGCGCCAGGCCGAGGAGGGCGATCTTGATGACCCACACAAGGGCTGCGGGGATCCACAGCAGGGTTGGGCCGGCGGCGTGGGCGATGGCGAACGGGGCGAACACGCAGGCGAGCAGCGACATCCAAAGCAGCAGGCGCAGGGCGGCGCCGAGTTCGATCATGGCGAGGTGACGGCCGGAATACTCCAGCACCATCGCCTCATGCACCATTGTGAGCTCCAGATGCGTCGCGGGGTTGTCGACGGGGATGCGGCCGCACTCGGCGACGGCCACGGCGGCCAAGCCCACGAGGCTGAGCGCCATCGAGACGCGCAAGCCGAAGGCGCCGGTGGCAATCTGGCCGACGATGGCGTCGAGATTGGTGGTGTTGGCGAGCAGGGCGAGGGTGAACACAAACAGAAACAGACCAGGTTCAGCGAAGGTGGCGAACGCCATTTCGCGGCTGGCGCCGATGCCACCGAACGCGGTGCCGGTGTCCATCGCGGCGAGCGCCGTCACCGCGCGGGACAAGGCGAGCAGGCCGGCGATCACCAACAGGTCCGAGACATCGGCGGTGGCCATGCCGAGGGCGAAGCTGGGCACCAGGGCGATGGCTGCGAGACTGGCGGACAGCGACACGGCGGGGGCGACGCGGAACAGCCAACTGGTGCCCTCGGCCACCACCGGTTGCTTGCGCAACAAGCGGATGAGGTCCCGCCAAGGCTGCTGCGGGGGCGGGCCGAGCCTGCCGACCATCCGCGCCTTGGCCCAGCGGACCAGGCCGGTCAGGAATGGTGCGACCGCGACCAGCAGCGCCAGGTGCAGCAGCAGCGCCAGCAATCCCGCCAACGCTGTCATATCTGTTCCAGCAGCGCGATGAGGCCGAGGAAGGCGACCAGAGCCGTGAAGATCACCGCCAGCGACTGGCGCACGGTGAGGAACTGCAGCAGGTCGGCCACGCCGGACAGGTGCTGACGCAGCCGGGCGACGGGGGCAAACAGCCAGCGCTCGGCCGGATCCAGCGTGGTGGCGGAAAACCTCGCTGGCCGGATGTCGCCGGGTTCGGGCATGTCGACGGTCTCGGTGGCGCCGAGCAGGGCTGGGCCGAGCACGCGGCGTAGCGGCTGCGAGAAGCTGGCGCCGCCGTATTGGGTCAGCGGGTCGCCATTCGCAAGCCAGGCGGGAGCGGCGCCGAAACCGCTGTCCCAGGCCGGCCCGGTGCGATGGCCCGCGACCGCGCGAGCGCGCAGCACGGCTGCGACCAGGAGGGCGGCGAGCACCAGCAGCGCCGCGATTTCGAGCGGCGCGTAGCCGGCCGCGTTCTCCTGAGCAGCGATCCCGGTCCATCCGGCCCGACCGGCCATGTCGGTATTTCCCAGCATGCGCAGCGCGGGGCCGGCGAGGCCGAGCACACCAGCGGGGACCAGGCCGATCAGGACGACCACGATGCCGAGGCCGAGCATTGCCCAGCGCAGTGGGGGGGCTGCGTCATGCGCCTGGGCGGCGGCCTCCGTGCGCGGCCTTCCCAGCAGCACGATACCGACCAGCCGCACCGCGGCGGCGGCGGCCAGCGCCGTCGCCAGGGCGAGCGCCGCAGCCAGGATACAAACGACGATCTGCAGCCCCAGCCCGCCGAGACGGACCGCCGCAATCATCGATTGGAACAACATCCACTCGCCAGCAAAACCGGCGCCAGGAGGCAGGCCCGCGAGGCAGGCGGCTCCCAGCAGCAGGGCGCCGGCGGCGTAGGGCATACGCCGGATCAGCCCGCCGAGGTTTTTCAGCTGGCGGCTGCCGGCACCGTGCTGCACGGCTCCGGCAGCAAGGAACAGCAGCGACTTGAACAGGCCGTGCGCCATGGCGTGCAGCAGCGCCGCCCCGATCGCAAGGCTTGCCAGCGCCGAGATATCCGCAGCACGGGCGGCCAGGCCCAGCCCAAGTCCGATGGCCACGAGGCCGACGTTCTCGACCGTGGAGCAGGCCAGGATCGCCTTGATGTCGGTCTCCAGATTGGCCCGCAATGCGCCGAGCACGGCGCTGGCAATGCCCATGGCGAGCAGCGGCAGACCCCACCAGAGCGGCTGCGCGGGACCGCTGAGGTCGAACAGCACACGCACCAGAACATAGATCGCGACCTTGGTCATGGCGCCGGACATGAGGGCGGAAACATGGCTGGGTGCGGCGGCATGGGCCGGGGGAAGCCACACGTGCAGCGGGGCCAGCCCGGCCTTGGAGCCGGCGCCGATCAGGACGGCGACCAATACCAGGACGGCGCGCAGGCCTTCCGGCGGATGGGCGCGCATGGCGGCAAAGCCGATGCCGTAGCGTGACAGGGCGGCGAGCCCGGCGATCAGGCACACGCCCGATATTGCAGCCATGCCGACATAGAGTAGCCCGGCGACGCGGACCGAGGCCTGGCGATGATCGCTCAGCACCAGGGCGAAGGAGGCGAGCGACATCAGCTCGAACCCGGCCACGAGAGAAAAGGCGTCCGCGGCCAGAAGTGTGACAACCATTGCGCCGACGAACACGGGCAAGGCGGGTGCCGTGGCTGACAGTGGCCCGTGGCGTTCGAGCGAGGCGGCGCCGGCGGCGCGTTCGAGCGAAGCGGCGCCGGCGGCGGCGCCGACCAGGAACAGCAGCAGGGCGAAGAAGGCTGCGATCCCGTCGAGGGCGAGCACGCTGTCCAGGCCCGGCAGGCCGATCGCGAGCGTCAGGCTTTGCGGCCTGGCACCACCGATCAGGAAGCCGAGGTCGATCAGGGCGCCCAGGCAGCACAGCACCAGCACCCCCCACCCGGCGATGCGCGACCCGGTGACGGCGGTGACCGGGCCGAGTGCCAGCAGCAAGGCTGCGATGGCCGCGAGCAGGGGCAGGGCGGTGCCGCTCAACGCATCGCCCGGGTCAGGGGTGCTTGGATTTCCACCATTCAGGCCATAGCAGGCTCGACCACCGTGCCGGAAGGGCTGGCAGTGGTCGGACCATCATGAGAACTTCACACGACGGGGGCTGGGCCGCGGCTTTACGGCACCGCGAACAGGTGGCGCCCAAATTTTGGGAGCGCCAGGGTAAGGCAGGTGTGATGCAGTCGGTTCTTCTGGTGGTGTTCGATGGTCTGCGGCCAGACCGGGTGCAACAGGATGTCACGCCAAATCTGGTGCGTTTTGCGGCGATGGGTACGCGGGTGCCAGGCGCGCGGTCGGTGTTTCCCTCGGAGACGCGGGTGTGCACTGCCTCGGTTGCGACCGGCCACCATCCCCGGCGCCACGGGCTGGTGGCCAACCGCATGCTGCATCCGAGCGATCCCCAGGTTGTGGTGGAAACCGGCTCGGCCGCGCAGCTGCGGGCCATGGAGCAGACGATTGGCCAGGCGGCGATCCTCAAGCCCGGCCTGTCCGATCTGCTGGGCGCGGCGGGGCGCGACTATGCGGTGTTCAGCTCCGGCACCACCGGACAGACGTTTATCCTGGCGCCGCGCGCGCAGGCCCTGGGCCAGACGGTGGTAAGCGCGCATGGCGCCGCCGCGTGTTCGCCTGCGGGCGCCAGGCTTTTGGAGCGGCTGGATCCGCCGCCTGCGGACTCCGCGGCGCGGGCGGTGTGGATTGCCGATGCGTGGCGCACCAGCATGCTCGACTCACCGCCCGCTGTCAGCGTGCTGTGGCTTTGCGAGCCCGACAGCACGGCGCACCAGCTGGGGCTCGACAGCCCTGGCCAGCGACACGCGCTGCGCGAGGTGGATGCTGCGTTCGGGCGGATCCTCGATGACTGGGTGGCGGGCGATCAGCGTGACAGCCTCCAGATCATCGTCGCGTCCGACCATGGCCATGTCACCGGGGATGGGATGGTCGGTGTGAATACACTGCTTTCGCGCCGGCCGGAGCTGGCCGGGTGCACGTCCACTGGCGGCAACAGTGGCGGCATCGGGGTGCCCGGCGGTGAGCGCGAGCAGGTGGTGGCGGTGGCCGAGTTCCTGATGCGGCAGGACTGGATCGGCCATGTGTTCACCGCCGAAGCGGCCGAGCCGCCGCCGGGCGCCCTGCCGTGCAGCGCCGTGATGGTCGACCATCCCCGCACCGCCCATGTGCTTTACACGCTGCGCAACAGCGCCAACCTGGCGCCCAACGGCCTGGGCGGCACCAGCCTGCTTGATACCGCGAGCCATCTTTCCGTCGGCGCTGGCACCCACGGCGGGCTCAACGCGGGCGAAATGGCGACGGTGCTGATGCTGGCGGGGTCGGCGATCCGGGCGGGCGTCGTGACCGGCTGGCCGGCCGGGCTGGTCGATATCGCGCCGACCATTCTGGAATTGCTCGGCGTGCCCGGCGGTGTTTCGATGGATGGTCGTGTGCTGCGGGAAACCTTGGTTGCGGGCACGGAGCCTGTCGACAGCTATGGGCCCGAGACATGGGAGGCCGCGGGCGACGGCTACGCCCAACGGGTCGCGCGCATGCGGATGGGCCGGCACGTGTGGCTCGACCACGGCTTGCGCGAGGCAATCTGAAATCCTGGCATCCTGCCAGACGGGCGGTTTGACAGTTTGGCATTTTATTTTGCCGGGCTTTGCATCTCGCGGCCGGCCGCCACGTAAATAACCTCATGGTCCATCATCTCCGCGCTGCAGCGCTTCTGCTTGCCTCCGTCGTATTGCCGTCTTGCACACCGGTCGATGCGTTGAATGCCACGATTTCGACCGGTGGGCTTACCATCACCCGCGATGTCGCTTATCGCCCGGGGCCGCGCGGAGGGATGGATGTGTATCGCCCTAAGGGATCCGCGCTGCTGCCCTTGGTGGTGTTCCTCTACGGCGGCAGCTGGCAGAGCGGATCGAAGCATGACTATGAATTCGTGGCAGCGCCCCTGGCGCGCGAAGGCCTGGTGGTCGCGGTTCCGGATTACCGGCTGTATCCCGAAGTGCAATATCCGACGTTCATCGAGGACACGGCCCAGGCGGTGGCTTATGCTCGAAGCCATGCTGCGGACTGGGGTGCCGACCCCACGCACCTGTTTATCGTGGCCCACTCGGCAGGCGGCTACAACGCGCTGATGCTGGCAACCGACCCGCAATACCTGCGCGCCGTGGGAATGCGGCGAAGCGATTTGGCAGCCGTTGTCAGTCTCGCAGGTCCCGCTGATTTCCTGCCGATCCGGGAAGAAGATATCAAAGCCGTGTTTGGGGCGGCGAAGGCCTCGCCGGACACCCAGCCGATCGACCATGTCGACGGCCACAACCCGCCGCTGCTGTTGTTGCACGGCGCCGATGACGACACGGTTTCCCCGCGCAACAGCATCAACCTCGCGGCCAAGATCCGGGCGGCCGGCGGGCCGGTGGAGCTGAAGATATACCCAGGAATAGGCCACATCGGCATCATCATCGCCTTCGCGCCGCTGTTTCGCAGCAAGGCACCAGTGCTGGCGGACGTCGTGGCCACCATCCGCGCCCATGCTCAGACGCCCGAGCCGGCGGCGGCGGGTCTTTAGCTACGAGCGGACTTCGGTCTATATCGCGAACTTATCCTGGGGTGCTGACATTTGGCTCGTCCGCTGACGCTGGTGACCGGGGCGACCGGTTTTGTGGGCTCCGCTGTGGCTCGCTGCCTGCTGGCCCGTGGGCATGCCGTGCGGGCGCTGGTGCGACCGTTGAGCGATCGGGCCAATCTTGCCGGACTGGCACTCGAGCTGGTCGAAGGAGACCTGACCGACCCCCAGTCGCTGGTTCGCGCCGTGGCTGGCTGTGACCATGTTATGCATGTCGCCGCAGACTATCGCATCTGGGTGCCCGACCCGGAGGCGATGCTGCATGCCAATGTGGGTGGCACGCGCGCGCTCATGCTGGCGGCGCGAGAGGCCGGCGTTGGCCGGATCGTTTATTGCAGCTCGGTCGCAGCACTCGGGCTGAAATACGACGGGAGCTCCGCCGACGAAACCACGCCGGTCAGCGAAGCAAGCGTGGTCGGGATCTACAAGAAGTCGAAATATCGGGCCGAGCAAGCAGTGCTGTCGTTGGTTGCCGAGGGAATGGACATCGTGGTGGTCAATCCCGCCGCCCCCGTGGGGCCGCGCGACATCAAACCGACGCCGACCGGGCGCATGATCGCCGATGCCGCGCGAGGGCGGATGCCGGCGTATTTGCCGACCGGGCTGAACATCGTGCATGTCGACGATGTCGCCGAAGGGCATTTGCTGGCGTTGGAACGCGGGCGGGCTGGGGAGCGCTATATTCTCGGTTCGGAGAACATGACGCTGAAAACCCTGCTGGAAATGGTCGATGGCGTGAGTGGCCGCCGGCAGCGACGGCTGGCGCTGTCGGCGCGTGTGCTGTGGCCGTTGGCCATCGCCTGTGAGCGGTTGGCGAGGTTCGGCATCGAGCCGATGGTCACCCGCGACCATCTTCGCATGGCGACCAAGACAATGTTCTTCAGCCACGCGAAGGCTGCACGCGAGCTTGGCTATGCGCCGCGCCCGGCGCTGGCTGCAGTCGTTGACGCGGTGGCATGGTTTCGCGCCCACGGCGTGGCGTGATGCTGGTGGCGTCAACCGCTGCCTTTTTGGCATGGATCTACTTATTGGTGGCGCACGGCCGGTTCTGGCAGGCGGGACCGATCCTAGAGCCCTCGGCGCCGATCAGTCACCCGGCGGTGGCGATCGTGGTGCCGGCGCGTGACGAGGCAGAGGGGATTGCGGCCAGCCTGTCCAGCCTGTTGGCACAGAGCTACCAGGGCCGGTTTCGTGTGGTGATGGTCGATGACAACTCGACCGATGACACGGCTGCCATTGCACGGATGTTGCCTGGGGCGGAGCGGTTGACGGTGATTTCAGGCAAGGCCCGGCCCGCGGGCTGGGCCGGCAAGCTTTGGGCGGTACACCAGGGCGTGGCCGCCACCGGCGAGGAACTGGTGCTGCTGACCGATGCGGACATCGTGCATGACCCGCGCCATCTCTCCACGTTGGTGGCCAAGCTGCTGTCCAGCCGCGTCGATATGGTCAGTGAAATGGTGGCATTGCGCTGCGAGGCGCTGGCGGAGCGGGCGCTGATTCCGGCCTTCGTGTATTTCTTCGCATTGCTGTATCCGTTCGCTCGTGTAAACGACGGGCTTTGTGCGACGGCTGCAGCAGCAGGCGGCACGGTGCTGATCCGCCGCGCTGCTCTTGAGCGGATCGGTGGCATCACGGCCATCAGCGGCGCCCTGATCGACGATGTGGCGTTGGCAGGGCGCGTAAAGCGTGGCGGGCGGATCTGGCTCGGGCATAGCCGGCTGGCGCGCTCGGTGCGGCCATATCCGGATTTGGGCTCGATCTGGCGCATGGTGGCGCGCTCTGCCTACGTGCAGCTGCGCCTGTCGCCGTGGCTGCTGGCAGGGTCGACCGTGGGATTGGCTTGGCTGTTCCTGGTGCCGGTGGTGGCATGCTTGGCGGGGTCGGTGGTGGGCTTGGCCGCGTGGCTACTGATGGCCGGAAGCTTTGTTCCGACCTTGCGGCGTTTCGGGCTGTCCCCGCTGTGGGGTGTGGCTCTGCCAGGCATTGCCATATTCTATATGGCGGCGACGCTGGGCTCGGCGCTCGACCACCACCGCGGCCGAGGCGTGGTTTGGAAGCGGCGCGCCTACACGGAGGCTGGATCGTGAGTGCTGTTATGGACAATGTCGAAAACTGGTCGGGTAAAACTCGGTCTGACGAGAACTTTCCCGTGGGTGCGATCGTGGCGCCACGGCTGCGCGGACACGTGCATGCGTTCTATGCGTTTGCTCGCAACGCCGACGACATCGCTGACAGCGCCGAGCTTGAGGCCGCTGACAAAATTGCCCGGCTCGATGTGATGGAAGCGGTACTGCTGGGCCATGCAACCCATGGTTCGCCCAGTGCGACCGCGTTGCGCCGCAGTCTTCTGGAAACCTCGGTGACGTCGCAGCATGCCTGTGACTTGCTGGTGGCGTTTCGCCAGGACGCGACCAAACATCGTTGCGCGAGCTGGCACGAGCTTTATGATTATTGCCGCTATTCGGCGATGCCGGTGGGTCGCCACGTGCTCGATTTGCACGGCGAAAGCACCGACACCTGGGTCTCGTCGGACGCGCTGTGCAGCGTGCTGCAAGTGCTGAACCATCTGCAAGACGGCAAAAAGGACCTGCTGGCGTTGGATCGGTGCTATTTGCCCAACGATCTGCTGGCGCGGTTCGGCACCGGGGTGGCGGATCTGCTGGGGATCGCGGAAACCCCGGGACTGCGCCAGGTATTCACTGAATTGCTCAATGAATGCGACCGGTTGAACGCGCTGGCGCAGGGATTGCCCAAGCTGGTGCGAAACCGCCGGTTGCGCCTGGAGACCGCGGTGATCGTGCAGCTTTCGAAGCGGCTCGCGGCTCGGCTACGCGTCGGCGATCCGGTCGCCACGCGGGTGAAGCTGCGCCGGACCGATGCAATTTTCAGCATGCTGGCCAGCCTGCGGTATCTGTCGTGAGCGCGGTGCCGGCGCTGGGCGCGGATCCACAGGACCTCGCCGCTGTTGAAACCATCGTGCGTGAGGCCGGGACGAGCTTCTACCGTGGCATGCGCATTCTGCCGGCTGATCGGCGCATGGCGATGTATGCGATCTATGCGTTCTGCCGGATCGTCGACGATATCGCCGACGATCCGGCGCCGTTCGAGACAGTGCTGCCGCGGCTGATTGAGTGGCGTGTGCGCGTCGAGGCGATCTTTGCCGGGCAAGCCAGCACGCCCGTCACCCGCGTGCTGCTGCGCGCGACGCAGGCGTTCCAGCTGCGCCAGGCCGACTTCGAGGCAGTCATCGACGGCATGCAGATGGATGCGCAGAACTTGATCGTGGCGCCCGAGCTGGCAACGCTCGATCTTTACTGTGACCGAGTGGCCGCCGCCGTCGGCAGGCTTTCGGTGCGCGCTTTCGGCGATGCCTCGCCCAATGCGGACGCTGTTGCCTGGTCGCTGGGCCGTGCCCTGCAGCTCACCAACATCTTGCGCGACGTGCATGAGGATGCCGGGCGCGGGCGGCTGTATCTGCCGGCGGAATATCTTGATGCCGCCGGCATTCCCCACAATCCCGCCCAGGCGCTGGCCCATCCCGGCCTGCCTGGCGTCTGTAAGCGCCTGGCGGCCGATGCCCACGGCCATTTCGCCGATGCGGCGGAGGCGATGCGTCGCTGTGACAAGACGGCGATGAAACCGGCGCGGTTGATGGGCGCCACCTACGCGGCACTGCTCGCAGTTCTGGAGAAACGGGGCTGGGACCGGCTGGACGTGAAGGTGAGGGTGGCGAAATGGCGTAAACTCTTGCTGGCCCTGCGGTTCGTGCGTTGACCGGCCATGTGAATGTCATCGGCGCGGGCCTGGCCGGCCTGTCGGCGGCGATGGCGCTGGTCGAGGCCGGCCGCGGTGTGACGCTGCATGAGGCAGGACCCGCTGCGGGCGGCCGTTGCCGCTCGTATTTCGACCGGGCACTCGGCCTGCGCATCGACAACGGCAACCATCTGCTGCTGTCGGGCAATGTCGCCGCCATGGCGTATCTCGACCGCATCGGGGCGCGGAACAGCATGACCGGCCCCGGCGATGCACTGTTTCCGTTCATGGATCTCGCCACCGCCGAGCGCTGGACGGTGGCGCCCGGCGCTGGCTGGCTGCCCTGGTGGCTACTTGACCGCAGCCGCCATGTGCCGGGCGCCAGGCTGGCCGACTTGCTCTCGCTTGCCAAGCTGCGCTTTGCCGGTCCCACTGCGACAGTGGCGGACACGCTGGGCGGCACCGAGCTGTATCGCCGGCTGCTCGAACCGCTTGCGATCTCTGCCCTCAACACGCCGCCGGAACAGGCGTTGGCGCGGTTGATGTGGGCGGTGGTGGAGGGGTCGCTGCTCAAAGGTGGTGCGGCCTGCGTGCCGATGATGCCGCGGGTCGGCCTGTCCGAGAGCTTCATCGATCCCGCCGTCGCCTGGCTGGAAGCGCGCGGCGCGGTTCTGCGGGTGTCGCACCGAATTTCCGCGCTGGAGATCGAGGGCCGGAGAGTCGTTTCGTTGCGCGGGCCGGACGGTCCAGTCTTGATCGGACCCAATGACGATATTGTGTTGGCCACGCCCGCGTGGATCGCCGGCGACCTGTTGCCGGAGCTTCCCACGCCCCTGGCGTTCGAGACGATCGTGAACATTCATTACCGCATCGGCGCCGACCCGGGCCCGGCCGGGTTCATAGGCCTGGTCGGCGGCATGGCGGAATGGATCTTCATCAAGCCTGGCGTGGTCTCGATCACCATCAGCGCCGCCAATCGCCTGCTGAACCATTCGCCGGATGAGTTGGCCGAACAAGTGTGGGGCGAGGTGCGGGGGGCGCTGGACCTGCCCGGGCCGATGCCGCCGGTGCGGGTGGTGCGCGAGAAACGCGCCACCTTCGCCGCGACCGCCGAAAACGAGAGGCGGCGCCCCGTGCCGCGGCCCCCGGCGGCCCCCGCCAATCTCGCAGTTGCGGGAGACTGGACCGCGACTGGCTTGCCCGCCACGATCGAAGGTGCGATCAGATCTGGCCTGGCTGCGGCGAAATCGCTGATGCCCGCCTGAGCCAAGTGAGTAGAATGACCGCCGTTACGCTGCCCGCCACCCTCGAAGCCGCAATCGCCCGCGCCTCGGCGGCCCTGACCCGGCGGCAGAAGCCCGATGGCCACTGGGTGTTCGAACTGGAGGCGGACGCCACCATCCCGGCCGAGTTCGTGTTGCTGCAGCATTACCTCGACCGCATCGATCCGGAGCTTGAACGCAAGATCGGCGTGTATCTGCGTGAGATCCAGATCCCAGCTGGCGGATGGCCGCTGTTTCACGACGGCGCATTCAATCTTTCCGCCAGCGTTAAGGCGTATTTCGCGCTCAAGTTGATCGGGGATGACCCAGAGGCCGCCCATATGGTGCGAACGCGTCAGGCGATTCTGGCGGTTGGCGGGGCGCAACGCTGCAACGTGTTCACCCGCATTCAGCTGGCTTTATACGGCGAAATTCCCTGGGCGGGCGTGCCCGTGATGCCGGTTGAGATCATGCTGCTGCCGTCGTGGTTTCCGTTCCACCTCGACAAGGTCAGCTATTGGTCGCGCACCGTGACCGTGCCGCTGCTGGTGCTGATGGCGCTGAAGCCGCGTGCTCGCAATCCGCGCAACGTGCATGTGCAGGAGTTGTTCACCACACCGCCTGCGCAGATCCGCCGTTGGATCAGCGGGCCATATCGATCCGCCTGGGGGCATATGTTTGGCGCGATTGATCATGTGCTGTATCGGCTGGAGCGGCAGTTCCCGGCTTCGCTGCGCAAAAGCTCCATCGACAAGGCGGTCGCCTTCGTGACCGAGCGGCTGAACGGCGAGGATGGTCTGGGCGCCATTTACCCCGCCATCGCCAACAGCGTCATGATGTTCGACGTACTCGGCTATGCGCCCGACCATCCCGATGCCGCGATCGCATGGGCCAGCCTGCACAAGCTGCTGGTGGTGGAACCGGACCGTGCCTATTGCCAGCCGTGCCTGTCGCCGGTGTGGGACACGGGCCTGGCCGGCCATGCCATCGCCGAGGCGGAGGGGGCGTCGGCGCCCGCCGTCATCGCCGCCAACCGGTGGCTGCGCTCCAAGCAGATCAACGACGTGGTGGGCGACTGGGCGCGGCAGCGGCCAAACGCGCCGCCGGGCGGCTGGGCGTTCCAGTACGAGAACCCGCATTACCCCGATGTCGACGACACCGCCGTGGTGGCCATGCTGCTGCATCGCGAGGATGCCGACGAGCATGCCAATTCCATTGCCCGGGCGCGGGACTGGATCGTCGGCATGCAGTCGCGCGACGGCGGTTGGGGCGCCTTCGATGCCGATAACGACAAGCAGTATCTGAACCACATCCCGTTCGCCGATCATGGGGCGTTGCTGGACCCGTCGACCGCTGACGTGACCGCGCGCTGCGTCTCGTTCCTGGCCCAGATCGGCCACGATGCCGGCGAGCCTGTGATGAAGCACGCGATCGGCTGGCTTCGCCGGGAACAGCTTGACGACGGCAGCTGGTTCGGTCGCTGGGGGACCAACTACATCTATGGCACCTGGTCGGTTTTGTGCGCCCTCAACGCCGCGGGATTGCCGCATGACGACCCTTCAATCACCCGCGCCACCGGGTTTCTCATCGACACCCAGCGCGAAGATGGCGGCTGGGGCGAGGACAATGAGAGCTATGATCAGGCGCCGCGCGGGCAGTACCACCGCTCCAACCCCTCGCAGACCGCCTGGGCGCTGCTGGGACTGATGGCGGCCGGCCGCGCCGACCATCCAGCCGTTGCCCGCGGCATCGCCTATCTGGAAGCCACCCAGCGCGCGGATGGCGAGTGGGAGGAGCAGCCCTACACGGCGGTGGGATTCCCCCGCGTGTTCTACCTGCGCTACCACGGCTATAAGCTGTTCTTCCCACTGCTCGCGATGGCGCGGTTCCGCAACCTTGGGCTTCGCAACGACAAGCGTGTGGCCTTCGGGTTTTGAAACCCGCCGTCGTCACCGGGCTGACCGCGGAAGCGCACATCGCGAAACTGCTGGGCTGGCCGGTCGCGGCCGGCGGGGGCATGCCTTGGGGTGCCGAGCAGGCGGCCGAGCGGCTGGTGGCGGAGGGCGCGACGGCTTTGGTCAGTTTCGGTCTGGCGGGAGGGCTGGATCCGGATTTTCGCCCAGGCGCCATCATTGTGCCGATCGCCGTGGTGGAGGCCGGACGGATCCGGCCGACCAACGCGGCCCTGTCGGACCGGTTGGGCGGCTGGTTCGGGGGCATGCTGCACGCGGGCAGCGAGATCGTGGCGCGGGCCGACGCGAAGGCAGCGCTTGCGAAATCGACCTTGTGTGGCGCGATCGACCTCGAATCGGGCGCGGTGGCGAGGGTGGCCGAACGTCACGGCATTCCGTTCGCCGTGCTGCGCGCCATCTGCGACCCGGCTGAGCGAAACCTGCCGCCGGCCGCCCTGGCGACGCTGAACGCTAACGGCGCCATTGCGGTGGGGGCACTGGCCGTGTCGATCCTGGCGCGGCCCTGGCAGATACCAGGCCTGATCGCGCTTGGGCGGGATGCCGCCCGGGCGCGCCGGGCCCTAGTCGGCCGCGTCGACCAGATCCGCCTGCTTGGGAGCGTGCTTTAGCTTCGCCATCGCGGTCTCCACATGGCGGCTGAACACGTATTCGGCGGGGCGCTGGTTGGCGAGCGACAGATCGGGCGCCATCTTGCCCTTGGTTTTAATGCCGAAGATTCCGACCGCCAGCATCTTCCACGGCTTGGTGACGGCTTGAGTCACAGCCGTTGCCTCATAGCCGCAATGGACCATGCAGTCGGCGCATTTCTCGTATTTGCCAGTGCCATATTTATCCCACTCGGTGGTGTCCATCAGCTCCTTGAAGGTTTTCACGTAGCCTTCGCCGAGCAAGTAGCAGGGCTTCTGCCAGCCAAAATAGTTGCGCGTGGGGTTGCCCCACGGCGTGCATTCGTAGGTCTGGTTGCCGGCCAAGAAGTCGAGGAACAGGCTCGACTGGTTGAACTGCCACTTCTTTTTGCCCGGCTGCTTGCGCGAGAAGATCGACCGGAACAGCTCTTTGGTGGCATTGCGGTTCAGGAAATGCTGCTGGTCCGGTGCGCGCTCATAGGCGTAGCCCGGCGAGACGCTGATGCCATCGACTCCCATGTCCATCACATCGTCAAAGAAGCGCGCCTGGCGCTCGGGGTCGGCGTTGTTGAACAAGGTGGCGTTGATGATGGTGCGGAAGCCACGCTTTTTGGCGGCGGCGATGGCGGTGACGCAGCGCTCATAGACACCGACCTGGCAGACCGAGCGGTCGTGGTCGCCCTTGTCACCGTCCAGATGCACCGACCATGAGAAGTATTTGTTCGGCTTGAACAGATCCATCTTCTTCTCGAGCAACAAGGCGTTCGTGCAAACGATAACGAACTTTTTGCGGTCGATGATGCCCTTCACGACCTCGGCAATTTCTTTGTGCAACAGTGGCTCGCCACCTGCGATGACCACCACCGGTGCCCCGCATTCGTCGACCGCTTCGAGGCATTCGGCGACCGACAGGCGCTGGTTCAGGATCTCGGCGGGGTAGTCGATCTTGCCGCAGCCGGCGCAGGCCAGATTGCAGCGGAACAACGGCTCCAGCATCAGCACCAGCGGGTAGCGCTTGCGCCCGATCAGGTGCTGCTTGACCACATAGGCGCCGACCTTGAGAGCCTGGTGCAGGGGAACAGCCATCGAGAGATCCTTTGGTGCGGAGCAACATGCGAATGCGACGTCGTGTTCGCGTATTGGCAGCGGGCACGGGCCGTGTCAATAACCGGCGATGAGCACCACCACGACTCGCAGGCAACCGGTTCAGGAACGTAGCCAGGAAACCGTCGCCCGGGTGCTGGCGGCCTCGGCCGTGCTGCTGGCGCGCGGCGTTTCGATTGAGGCGATCACCACGGCGCAGATCGCGCAGGAGGCGGGGCTTTCGGTGGGCAGCCTGTATCGCTTCTTTCCGGACAAGCAGGCGATCCTGGACGCGATCGCAGTGCGGCACATGGAAGGCTTCCAGGCGCAGGTTACGGGCCTGCTGCTGGCGGACTTCCCAGAGACGCCGCGGAATTTCCTGTCGGCCGTGATCGATGCGTTCGTGGCCTATCTCGACGATCACCCCGACTTCCGCACGCTGGCCTTCGGCAAGCCGGGCGGCGGCCGCTACATCAGCCGCCCCACGCGGGAGGATTATGCCGGCACCCAGGTTTCCGAACTAGTGATGGACTTTATCTCCGGCGCGTTCGAAATCGAACTTACGCCGCAACTGGCGTTCCGGTTGCGCATGACCATCGAGATCGGCGACCGACTGCTCGCCTATGCGTTTGAGCAGCTGAGTGCTGAGGAACGCAGCCGGGTGCTGGACGAGGCAAAGGCGTTGCTGGGCGGCTATTTGTTCGAGATCTAGGGCCTGTTGAGTTTCATCGTGAATTGATGCGTGCAGAGCGAAGTTTCCATCCGGGAACAGCGTGAGTCGGACGAGTCGGTTGTGATTCGATGGCGTCCAGACCGATCCGCTGGAGCCATCGCATTTGGACACTGGAAAACCGCTCCGTTATAACCGCAGCAAGTTTCGCTATCCGAGCGATCTGACCGACGATGAACGGGCGCTGATTAAGACATTGATCCCGCCCGTCCAGGCGCGGTGGCAACGAGCGCACGGTCGATGTGCGCGAGGTGGTCAACGGCGCCATGTTCATCCTCTCGACCGGGTGCCAGTGGGGATCGCTGCCTAAAGACTTGCCGCCGTGTCGCACGATCAACGATTATTTCTGTCGTTGGGATTATGACGGCACACTGAACCGCATCCGCCATGCGCTCTATTTGCAATGTCGCGAACAGGGCGGGCGCGAGGCCGGTCCGACGGCCGCAATCATCGATAGCCAGAGCATAAAAAGCGCAGAAAAAGGGGGATCTCTGGCCCGCCTGACTATGACGCTGGGAAGAAGATCAAGGGCAAGAAATGCCACATTCTCGTCGATACCCAGGGCCTGCTAGTGCAGGGAGTTGTCCATGCGGCAGATGTGCAGGATCGCAATGGCGGCGTGGTGCTGATGGCCTCGCTGTTCGCGCTGTTCCCCTTCCTGCTCGGCTCTATGCCGACAGCGGCTATCAGGGGCCAAAATTTCAGGATGGCCCGGCACGGGTCTGCCACCACGTGAATGTCGACATCGTCAAGCGTTCCGATATCGGCAAATTCGTCGTGTTGCCCAAAAGATGGATTGTCGAGCGCACCATCGGCTGGCTCAACCGATGCCGCCGTTTGGCTAAGGACTAGGACCGAATGAACCGCAACGCGCTTGCCTTCCTCCGCTGGGCATCCATCAGAATGATGCTACGAAAGCTCTATCAAACCTGAAATTGATCCCGGAGGGGCTCTAAGATGGATCATGGCTGCAAAGCTTGTGTCGGCCTTGCAGCTTCGCATTGCCACTCTCTTGAATTCCTTGAGCTTGCAAAAGAAGTTCTCGATGAGGTGCCGCCATTTATAGACCTCTCGGTCAATTTTGAGCGGCACCGTTCGGTTCACCTTTTGCGAGATGACGATCTTTGCGCCGCGTTGGTTCAATTCGACGATGATCCAGTCCGCGTCGAACGCTTTGTCTGCGATCAGCCCGTTGAACGCGATCCCCTTGATAAGCGGTGCGAAGCCGATCGTGTCGTAGCGCTGCCCGGGCAGGAGTTCGAACCGAACGGGGTTGCCCAGCGCATCGGTCAGTGCCAGAATTTTCGTCGTCAGGCCGCCGCGAGACTTACCGATGGCCTGGCTTTGGGTCCCCCTTTTGCGCCTTGACCATGGCGATGGACCCGGACAATCGTGGCATCGACCATCGCATATTCCATATCGGGCTCGTCGGAAACGGCATCGGACATGCGTTTGAACACGCCCGCCTTCACCCAATCACGAAAACGCTTGAAGACCGTGTTCCACTTGCCAAATCACGCGGGAAGATCACGCCGCGGACTGCCGGTCCTGGCGATCCACAAGACAGCCTCTGTGAACAGACGGGCGTCTCCTCCTGTCCGCCCCGGATCAGTCGGCTTGCCCAAGCAGAAGGGCTGCATCTTCTTCCATTGTGCGTCCGTCAGAATGAACCGGTCCATGTCAAACTCCTTTCAGAATCTTGAATCACAGACGTCGTGGTCGAGGGAATCTCCCAATTATTAACAGGCCCTAGAAGTCAGGCTTATGTTTCACACTTGATCGGTGCCGGTGACTTGGGCGTCATTTCAAAAGCATGCGCTGCAAGCGTCGGGAGGCTCATGATCAGGTCGGCCTCTCGCGCGTTTCAGATCATTTTCACTCTGGCCTTTGCGCGCCATTGCGGTGTCAATAGGATGTCGCCGAGGAAAATGTTCAGAGCAAGCCATGATACTGCGTTTTTAGACCTATCCGACCACAGTGTCTTCGTTCTTAAGTTAAAGGAGCACATTGGCACGCTGATCAGCGTTGGAGGTCCATGCTTTTCTACGATCACGGCCACGCAAGACTGAGGTTGGAATCATTCAGCCGCAACGACGGGAGAACGACATGAAAAAGAGAACGCTGATCAAAGCGCTCATGGGGTCCGCACTGGTGGCAGGAACCGGGCCGCTAGTAACCGGTTCGGCCCGGGCGGCGGGCAAGACGATTGTCTATCTGACACCTGGGCTGGACCTGCCATTCTGGCGCTATCTGTCCAAGGGCATTGAGGCCGCGGTAACTGCCAAAGGCTACACGTTCCAGGCGCTTGATTCACACAACAGCGCGCAGACCCAGTTGCAGAACGCACAAGACGCCATCACCAAGGGTGTAGCCGGCATCGTCATCTCGCCGACTGACTCCTCCACCGCCCCAAGCGTACTCGAACTTGCCAAAAAAGCCGGAATTCCGGTCGTCATCGGCGATATCGGCACGAACAGTGGCGACTACGTGTCGTTCATCAGCTCGAACAACTACGAGGGGGCCAAGGGCGTCGGCATGGCATTGGCGGCCGCTTTGAAGAAGAAGGGATGGGAGAAGGGCTCGGTCGGACTGATCACGATCTCCCAGGCCCGTAAGAATGGCCAGGCACGCACCAAGGGCTTCCGCGACGGTCTGGTGGCCGGCGGCGTTACCACCAAGGAGGCCGGGCTGCAGCAGATGCAGACCTACACGACCGACGAGACATTCAAGTTCACGCAGGACATGCTGACCGCAAATCCCGACATGCGTGGTCTCTTCATCCAGACCGACCAGCCCGCCCTCGGGGCACTGCGCGCCATCAAGGCCGCCCGCCGCGAAGGACAAGTTCTGGTTGCGGCTTTTGACGGCATTCCGGAGTTCGTCGACCTGCTGAAATCCGGCCAGATCGTCGTCTCCGGCATGCAGCAGCCCTATCTCATGGGGCAGCAGTCCGGCGACGAACTGTTGAAAGCACTGGCCGGCCAGCCAGCGCAGAAGGACATAGCGATCGAGATCCTGGTCGTCACCAGCGAGAACATCGACAAGGTTCTTCCAACGGTGAAGCGGACCGTCTTCGCCAATGAGGTGAGCTGATCCGGAAAAGCGACGCACCTGTGCCCCGGTGGACGCGCCGGGGTACTTTTCCGGGAGTTGCAGCATTGACCATTACCGAGGCACAGGGCCGGACCGACGACATCTTGTCCGCGGTAGGCATCACCAAGAGCTTCGGCCGCACACGCGCGCTCGACGGCGCCAGCCTACGGCTTGGTCGCGGCGAGATCCACGCGTTGATCGGCGCCAACGGCGCCGGGAAGTCGACACTGTCGAAAGTGATCAGTGGCCATCTCGTGCCGGATGCGGGTGAGTTGATCTACCAGGGTGCCCCGCTGCGCCTACGCTCGACACGCGATGCGCTGGATGCCGGCATCGCCATGGTCATGCAGGAGACAAGCCTGGTTCCGGACCTTTCAGTGGCCGAGAATATCTTCCTGCCGGAACTCGCACAGCCCGGACGGTTCTCCTATGCCAGCCTCTATCGCCGTGGGGCGGACTTGTTGGCAACACTGGGCCAGCAGGACGTGCTGGCGCTCGACATCAAGGTGCGCGAGCTGTCAGCGGCCCAGCGTCAGCTGGTCGAGATCGCCAAGGCGCTCAGTGTGCAGGCCAAGCTTATCATTTTCGACGAACCCACGGCATCGCTGAGCCCAAGCGAGGTCGAGCGCCTGTTCGACATCATGATCCGTCTGCGTGACCAAGGCAGCGCACTAGTCTTTGTGTCCCACCGCCTCGAGGAGGTCTTCGACGTCACCGATCACGTCACGGTCTTGCGCGAAGGGCGCACGGTATTGGCGTCGCATCCAACCGCCAACCTCAGCCAAGGCGAGTTGATCCGCGCGATGGTCGGCCACGACCTCGCTGCGATCTACGAACACCCTCACGTGGCCGTAACACCGGTTATGCCGGTGGCTCTGGAGGTCTGCGGTCTCTCGGCACCCCCACTGGTCCACAACGTCTCGTTTCGTGTCCACGAGGGTGAGATCCTGGGGCTCGGCGGCCTGGTCGGCGCCGGTCGATCGGAAGCCGTGGAAGCGATCTTCGGGCTGCGTCCACGCAGCGCCGGCACGATGACGATGCAAGGCCGCCTGATCGATCCGCGCAGCCCGGCCGAAGCGGTGCGCGCTGGAATGGGGTTTGTGGCAGAGGACCGGCGCACGCAGAACATCGTCCCGCATCTGTCGGTAAAGGAGAATCTCCTGCTCGCGCATCTGGGCACGCACAAAGGCTTCGGGCTCGGCTATCGCGGGCGCGAGCGGCAGATCGCAGTGTTGCTGCAAAGCCTCGGCCTGCCCGCCGACCGGTTGCTGGACGCAAACATGCTGAATTTCTCAGGCGGCATGCAGCAGAAGATCATCATCGCGCGATGGCTGCTGCTGGAGCCGCGCGTGCTGATCCTCGATGAGCCGACCAAGGGTGTGGATATCGGAACCCGCGCCTCGATCTATGCGCTGCTGCGCGACATCACCGCCAAAGGGACCGCCGTGATCGTGATCTCGTCCGATTTCGAGGAACTGCTCGGCGTGGCCGACCGCATCGTCGTCATCAGCGATGGCATCAGCGTGGCAAACCTGCCATCGGCCCTGCTCGACAAGGAGAAGCTGACGCTGCTAGCAGCGCCGCGCACCTCAATGGCCCGTAACACCGCGCTGCTACGCGAACTGAGCACAGAAACGGGGGGAACCGGATTTTGGGCGTTGCTGGACGCCGATCGGCTGATCTGCCTCAACCTTGTAACGCGAGACTCAGGCTCGGGGCCGGGCTTTGCCGCGGGGGACGCAAAAACCTTCGGCGAGACGCTGATCCCGCAGGCCCTTGCCCGCCGTGCGCCGACCCTTGTGACAGAGTCGTCCGGCAGCCACACTACCATGCTCTGCCCGCTGCAGAGCCGCCGCGGGCACAATCTGGGATGGATCGGTCTGACGATGACCACCGCCACCAAGCTCCCCTCACCCGCATCGATCCAAAGCAGGGTCGCGGCACTCGCCGACACTCTATGAGATCGAGGCACCCATCATGACTTTGTCGCCCATGCCGAAGGCTGCGCGAAGCCCGTTTCTCACGCTCACCCGCAGCCTCGAATTCCGCATGCTGGTCCTGGCCGGCTTACTTGCTATTGGCCTGTCTTTTCTATCGCCATATTTCATGACCTGGAACAATATTTTCAACGTGCTCGATCAGTCGGTGGTGATCGGCATCGTCGCGGTCGGGATGACCTTCGTGATCCTGACGGGTGGCATCGACCTATCGGTGGGATCGATCGCCGGCCTGAGCGGGGTGATCCTCGGCCTCTCAGCCCAAATCATACCCTGGCCAGTCGCCATTCTGATAGCCGTGGCCGCAGGCGCCGGCATCGGCCTCATCTCCGGCTGCCTGATCACCTTCTTCCGCCTGGCCCCGTTCGTGGTCACGCTTGGCATGATGGCGATCGGGCGCAGCCTCGCCTACATCCTCTCTGGTCAGACCGCGATCTCGGATATTCCATCGGGCCTGTCATCGATCGTCTACACCAACCTGTTGGTGATTCCATCGAACGTCGGATTTCTTGCCGTTCTCTATGTGATCGCATGGGCCTACCTCACCTACACCAAGGGCGGACGGACGATCTATGCCGTCGGTTCCAACAAGGAGGCGGCGCGTGCGGCAGGACTGCGGGTGACGTTCTATTCAATCCTGCCTTACGTGATCTCGGGTGCGTTATCGGCCGTTGCAATCACGTTTTCCATCGCCCAAATCCTGTCTGCCGACCCGCTTGCCGGCAACGCCATGGAGTTGGACGCAATCGCCGCCGTCGTGATCGGCGGCGCCAGCCTGTTCGGCGGCCGCGGCTCCGTCGTCGGCACGCTGATCGGCGTACTCATCATGGTGATGATCCGTAACGGCTTGAATCTCATGGGTATCTCGCCCTTCTGGCAGGGTTCGGCGATCGGGTCGATCATCATTATCGCCCTGTTGGTCGAAAGCATCGTCAGCCGCCTGAACGCACGATAGCTCGTTAACAGGAGAGTTGCATGAAGACACAACCCAGCGAAGCCGTGATGTTCTTCGGCACGGACGAAGAATTGCCAAAAGTTTCCATTCTCCGCGCCGGTGCATTGAGCGCCGAATTCGACATGGGCAACCTCCGTCATATCCGGATCAACGGCGTCGAAATCATCCGGGCAATCTCGTTCATCATCCGCGATCGAGACTGGGGCACCTACAATCCAATTTTTACAGGTATCGAGATAGAGGAAAGTGACGGCGCGTTCACCGCCAGCTATCGCGCTACTGTCGAAGACGGACAGCAGGGCCTGTCCTACCGCGCCGTGATCAAAGCTAACCAGGGCCGACTCAGCTTTCAGGTGCAGGCGGAGGCAACAACCGACTTCGTGACGAACCGCACCGGGTTCGTCGTGCTGCATCCCATTGCGGGTGTGGCCGGCGCCCCAGTGGAGGTCGAGCAGGTCGACGGTTGCATCGTGCAGTCCCACTTTCCCGAACTGATCAATCCCGTACAACCGATGATGTCGCTGCGCGCATTGACGCATGAAGCAGCGCCCGGCTTGCACGTCACCTGCCGGATGGAGGGCGACACGTTCGAAATGGAGGACCAGCGCAACTGGACCGATGCCTCCTACAAAACCTATGTCCGCCCACTTGCGTTGCCCTGGCCGTACACGCTGGACGCCGGCACCACATTGGAACAGGCCGTCACCCTCACGGTTTCTGGCGACGGCGCGTCAATCCCAAAAACCCCAGCGGCCATCACGCTGACGCTGGGCGAGACCTGCGGCACGGCGCCCGATGTCGGGATCGGCTTCGACCCTGCGAACTGGGAAACCACGCTCGCTGCCACCGATCTTCTGGCCGCGGCCGCCCCCCGGTATCTGGTCGTCCATCATGACCCCCGCCGCCAGCACAACGAAGCGACGTTACGCAATGCCGTGGCCCTCGGCCGGTCTTTGGGAACAAAGCTCTGGCTCGAAGCCGTGGTCGTGTCCATCGACGAGTTCGAGCACGAATTGATGCAGCTAGGCACGGTGGTGCAGGCGCTGGGTAACCCCTTCACGACGGTTCTGCTCTCACCCGCACCGGATCTGAAATGCACATTACCCGGCAGTATTTGGCCGGATACGCCACCGTCACAGGCGCTGTTCGATGTCGCAAGGCGGATTTTTCCCGGTTGCCGGATCGGCGGCGGCATGTTCAGTTACTTTACCGAATTGAACCGCAAGCGCCCCGCGACTGACTGCATTGATCTCGTCAGCTTCACAACATCTGCCATCGTCCATGCCGCCGACGACCTGTCAGTGATGGAAGGCCTGGAATCTCTGCCCGCCGTCGCCGCCAGCGCCAAGGTTATCGCCAAGGGCCTGCCGGTATCGGTGGGGCCCAGTGCCATCGGCATGCGCATGAACCCATACGGCGCCGCCCCGATGCAGAATCCCGGCAATAAACGACAGGCGATGAATGACAGCGACCCGCGCCAACGCGGCCTTCTCGGCGCATCGTGGGCGCTTGGGTATTACGCTCATCTTGCCCGCGGCGGGATCGCCACAATCGCCTTTGGCGGAACAACTGGCACCCAGGGGCTGGTTCATGCCGATTCTGGATGGCCGGCCCCATGGTACGACGCGCATTACGGCGTCTATCCGGTTTTTCATGTCGTGCGCGGCCTTGCTGCACAATCTGGGGAGACGCTGCTATCACTCGAGATTTCTGTGCCGGCAAAGGTCCAGGGCGTAGCTTTCGATGGCGCCAATGGGCGCCGGCTCTGGCTTGCAAATCTTACCGCACAACCGCAGGACGTGAAGCTTCCGACACTGCCGATCGGTGTTTCGATGCTTGATACCGCCAATTTCATCAGAGCCAGCCTTGCGCCAGATCTTCTGGAACGGCTCGAACCAGCCCATTCAGACATGCTGACGTTGCCCCCCTATGCAGTGGCGCATGTTCATCTGAGTTCGTAGCGGTGAGGACGCGACGGCATGCACACGCTCGTTGCTCGACCACCAGAGCAGAATCCGACCAATCTGGCTCATATCCGGCGGCGCTGAACATGTTGGCGCATTCTTTTGGTGTGAACTGCGGCAAGGCGCGGCCTTGCGCAGGATCGCCTTCAGCTTGGCGAATGCGTTCTCGATGGGATTGAAGTCGGGCGAGTAGGGCGGCGGCAGCCAGAGCCGGGCACCGACGGCCTGGATGGCGGCACGAACGCCTGCGACCTTGTGGGCGGCCAAGTTATCCATCACGACTGTCTGGCCACGTCGCAGGGTGGGAACCAGCACCTGCTCGATATAGGCCAGAAAAGCTGGGTTATTCATCGGCCCGTCGAGCACCATGGGTGCGGGCATGCCGCACAGTGTGAGTGCGGCGACGAAGGTGATTGTCTTCCAGTGCCCATGCGGGATCGGCGCCCGGCACCGCTTTCCCCGTGGCGCACGCCCGCGAAGCCGGGCCATCTTCGTTGACGTTTCGGTCTCATCAAGGAACACAAGGTTCTCTGGGTCGAGGTCAGGCTGCGCGTCTAACCAGTCCTGGCGATAAGCGGCCACGTCGGGGCGCTCCTGCTCGCTGGCATGCGCCGTTTTTTTTAAAGGTGAGACCATGGCGGTCGAGGAAGCGCCACACCGTGCTGGGTGCGAACCAGACACGGTGCCGGCTGCGGAGCAACTAGGCCAACTCAACCGGCGTAATGTGTAAGCGCCGGAGGCGAAATCCCTCAGTGAAGCGGCCGGGTAGTCCGGCCGCGCCGGCGTAAAAGTCCATCGGTGGGAAGCTCTTTGCGTTGAGCGCGGAGGGTTGGGGAATGAAGCTCGTGGAATTGTACGGGTTGGTCCGCTACGCGGTCTGGATCGAGGGGATCAGCGGCCGCGAGGCGGCGCGGCGGGACACGACCTCACCACGGCGGCGGCCCTGGTGCACGAACTGATCGAGGCGCGCGACGAGAAGCGGCTGTTGCGGCTACAACGCCAGCTTTCCAGCTACAAGCTGCCGGTGATCGACGAACTCGGCTACGTGCCGCTGTCGTAGACCGGCGCCGAACTGCAGTTTGAGGTGCTCAGCCAGCGATACGAGCGCGGCTCGACGATCGTGACCAGCAACCTGCCGTTCGACGAATGGACCGGCGTGTTCGCCTCCAAGCGTCCTACCCGCGCGCTGCCCTGCAAAACAGCGAGCAAAACTTTCCAGATTCCAGGGGCAAACAGCATCCAATAGTGGCGTCACCGCGCGGGGCGGACGCGGATAGCTGGCGCGGTAGATATCGACCATGGCGTCGGTCAGGCGCCTGACCTCGCGCAGTGTCGGTGCGTTTTCCCAGCGCGACACTGTTGGTTGCGAGCAGAGGTTGCGGCCGCTGTCGGGCAGGCGCCCGCAGGCGAGTTCGAAGCCGGGATCGGAGCGCAGATGATCGAGGTCGTCACCATCCTCGTAGCCACAGGCGATGGCGAGCATGCGCGCCCGCAAGATGTAGGCGACGTTATGCGTCACAAACGCCGGGTTACGAGGGTCGGCGAGCAGCGGGGCCAGTCTGGCGGCGATGCCGAGACGGGTCTCGATGGTAGCGAGCAGCATGACGCCGCCATCGGAGGTCATGCGTCCACCGTCGAACGCGGCGGTGACTTTCTTGCGCTGGACCGATGACAGCAAGAACGGCAGCAGGGTATCTTCGTGCACGGTGGGTGTGCCACCGTCAGCTTCAGCAAAACTTGGCGTCGATACCAGAATTTCTGTTTCAGATCAGATGCTTACGCTACATCCGCCAGCGAATCCCTGGCATGCGCTGAATAAGACGGGCTAAATCCCAAGATACGATGCCTGGACTTGCTTGTTGTTGGCGAGTTCGATGCTGGAGCCGTTCATGATCACCCGTCCGCCTTCCAGCACATAGGCACGGTCAACCAAGGTCAGCGCACGGCTGACGTTTTGTTCGACCAGCAGGATAGCCGTTCCCGAGGTATGGATTTCGTGGATTTTCTCGAACGTCAGGTCCGCCATCACCGGCGACAGCCCCAATGATGGCTCGTCGAGTATCAGCAGTCGCGGCATTAGCATCAGGCCGCGTCCCACTGCCACCATCTGCTGCTCGCCGCCGCTCATCGTGCCGGCCAACTGCTTCTGCCGCTTGGCCAGGACCGGGAAGATGGTGAACACACGGTCCAATGATCGCTGCCGCTGGGCCTTTGGGCCGGGCAGATAAGCTCCGATTTCAAGATTTTCGCGCACAGTCAGTTCCGGAAACACCTGCCGCCCCTCCGGCACATGCGCGATGCCGAGTTCAGTGATTTTGTAGGGGGGCATGCCCTTGGTGTTGATCCCGCCGAAGGTGACCGAACCCGCTGTCAGCTTGATGAGGCCCGAGATCGCCCTCAGCGTGCTGCTTTTGCCGGCACCATTGGCCCCGAGCAGCCCCACAGCCTCGCCCTCGCCCACCTCGATGCAGATATCGCTGATCGCCGGAACGCGGCCATAGCTGGCGCTGACATTGGTAACGCTCAGCATTGGCCGGCTCCGGATGCTTCGGCGTGGACGTAGTTGCTGCCCAAATAGGCGCGGATCACTTCTGGGTTGGTCATGACGTCATTTGGATTGCCCTCGGCGATTTTCTGGCCGTGGTCAAGCACCACGATATGCCGAGCCAGCGCCATGATCGCACGCATGACGTGTTCGATCACCACGACAGTCAGGCCGCGCTGCTTGAGCCTGATGATCAGCGCCACCGCCTGATCGGTCTCCGACGGGTTTAGCCCGGCCATTACCTCGTCGAGCAACAGGATACGCGGCTGGGTGGCCAACGCCCGCGCCAATTCAAGCCTGCGTTGATCGATGGTGGTGAGGTCGCGGGCGGGGGCGTGTTCGTGGGCCGATAGCCCGACGAAATCGATCACCTCACGCGCCTTGCGCTTGGCGACATCGTGCTTTTTGTCGCGCAGGAACGCGCCCGTCATCACATTGGCCAGCACCGTCATCTTGCCGAACGGACGCGCCACTTGAAAAGTGCGTGCGAGGCCATGCGCGCACACGTCTTGCGGCTCCAACCCGACCAATTCGCGGCCGAACGCCATGACTGACCCGGTGTCGGCGCGATGATAGCCGGTGATCAGGCTGAACGTGGTGGTTTTGCCCGCACCATTGGGCCCGATCAGCGCAACCGTCTCTCCCTCAGGAATTGAAAAGCTAACATCCTGCACGGCACGCAGCCCACCGAAACTTTTGTTAAGATTGCGAATAACCAGTGCGTCAGCCATCTAGCGCAGCCTCCTGCTCGGATTGCTGTTTGTTGCCGAAAATCCGGTGATAGACGTCGGTGATCAGGCCCAGCAGCCCCGCCGGACGCCATAGGATGACGGCCATCAGAATGAGGCTGTAGACCGTCAACTGCACCCCGCCATGGCCGCCGCCGAGCCAGCTCTGCAGCAGGGTGGAGGTGACTTCGAGCAGCACCGTACCCACGACCGGCCCCCACAACGTGCCAATGCCGCCGACGATGGAGACCAGAGCGGCCTCGACCGAGATGTTGAAGCTGAACGCAGTCGGTGGGTCGATGAAATAGATATACTGGATATAGAACGTGCCGGCGAGCGCGGTGAGAAACGTGCTGATCAGGTAGATGTGGCGCTTCATTTTCGGCACATTTACGCCGATCGCTTGAGCGGCGTCTTCATCCTCGCCGAGTGCGACAAGGTAATATCCCATCCACGATCGCTCGACGGCCCATGTCACCACCAGTCCGACCACCAACAGCGCGAGCGCTATATAAAAATACGCAGCCTTTTCCTCGAACTGCATCATCCATGGCGCATCGCCCAGATTGGGAATCGTAGTCCCCTCGGCGCCCCAGGCGAAGTCGCGGAATTTGAGGAAAAGCAGCATCAGCACCTGCGCCATTGCGATGGTGGAGATGGTAAAATACGGCCCACGCAGACGGAAGCAGAGGGCGCCGATGGGAAGGCTTGCCAGCATCGCAACCCCGCCACCGGCAATCATGCCGATCCAGGGCGAGATGCCGTAATTGATCTGCAACATTGTCGATGTATAGGCGCCGAGGCCGAAATACGCGGCGTGGCCGAGGGAGAGCTGCTTGGCGTATCCACCCATCAGGTTCCAAGCCACCCCGATGAAGGAGAACAGCAGCACACGGATGACTATATCCATGTAGAAACGGCTGGTGACGAACTGCGGTAGCAGCAGCATCAGCGCAAATAGCACGCTTAGCCAAAGCGTCTTTCGTGAAAATTTTCCAGACATCAGCGTCGCTTTCCGCCAAAAAGGCCGTTGGGCCGGATGATCAGGGTGACGAGGAACATGACAAAAACCACGATCAGGCCGGAGTCAGCGCCGACGAACTGAATGCCCAGAGATTCCGCGACACCCATCATCAAACTGGCAATCAACGCGCCGGTGACATTGCCGAGTGTGCCTAGCACAACAGCGACAAAGGCCATCAGGATGAACACCTGGCCGACCATCGGATATGCCGGATAGAACGGCATCAGCAGCGATCCCGCAGCGCCCGCCAGCGCCAAGGCTAAGCCTACCGCCACGGCAAAAACCAGGTCGGGGTTGATCCCCATCAGCATCGAGACTTCCGGATTCTGCGCTGAGGCGCGCATCGCCTTACCGAGATCAGTCGTGCGCAGGAACACCCAGAGCAAGGCACTCAACAGCATCGCCACACCAAAAGCGATCAGTTTCGCCACCGCGATATAAACCGGGCCAATATGGATCGCCGTGTCGGAATAAGAGGTTTGGATCGTCCGGTAATCCGCCTTGAACAGCAGCAGTGCTACGTTGGTCAGCAACAGCGACAACGCAAAGGTAAGGAAGATCTGTGGCATATCGCCGAGTTTGAGCACGCGCCGGATCAAAAAATGCTGCAAGCACACGCCGACGATGAATAACGCTGGCATCGAAATGAGCAGTGAGACCAGCGGATCGATGCCAAGCAGCGTGGCACAGAAATAGCTGGTATACATGCCGGCCATCACGATCTCGCCCTGAGCGAAATTGACCACCTTAACCACGCCAAAAATCAGCGTGACTCCGATGCTGACCAGTGCATAGATTCCGCCAATCAGCAGGCCGTTAATGAGGGCCTGCGCCACTGTAACCAGCATAGCGGTATCCTAATTCTTTCGTTGGAAGTCAACTCGGTCCGGCCCAGGTAACGACTACCTGAGCCGGAGATCAGCTAGGACTTTATTAAAGACGCGTGCGCGTCTTTTTCTGGGAAGACGCTAACAAGGTCGCCCTTCTGCCACTGCACACCGACCGGATAGGCATAGAGATTTTTGCCATCTGGCCCAAACTTAACGCGTCCGCCTGGGCACATCGCAGCATAGCCTTCGGTAAATTCTAGCTGTGTCAGCGCCTCATGCACCTTCTTCGGATCAGCCGAGCCGGCCTTTTCCAAAGCGGCCGCGATCATGAAGGTCTGCGCCACTATGCCGCCAGAGTATTCAAAGATGAAGTCACCGTATTGCTTCTTGTAGGCGGCGTTCACTTCCAGTGTCGCCGGGCTCATGTCATGGTTCCAATGTGCCACGCCGAGCAGGCCTTCGGCCAAATCACCAACGCTTTTCTGGAAGTCCGGCAGAACAAAGCCGCCCGATCCACCATTGATCACAACTTTTAGACCGGCCTGTTTGATTGAGCGAATGATCAGGATAAGATCGTTCAGATATGACACTGGGAACACCATGTCCGCACCCGAAGCCTTGATCTTGTTGATCAGCGGGCTGGCATCAGCGAAGCCGGCCGAATAGGGCTCAAACAGCACAATTTCCACGCCCAAACCAGGGGCCTTCTCGCGCAGGCCGTTCGAGGTAGCGGTCCCGAATGCCGTGTTCTCAAACACAACAGCCACTTTTGGCTTGTCGCTGACCAGCCTCGCCATCTTGAGCTGCGCTTCAGCAAACTGCGAGGCGCGCGCGAATGGGGTGAAGGTGTAGTGCCGAGTGCCTGCATTGAGCTGGTCGCTGCTCGACCCCGTAAGCAATGGCATCCGCGCCCGCTCGGCCACTTCGCTGGCAATCAGCGTCAGCGCACTGGCGTAGCAGCCATGGATTGCCGAGAGCTTGTTGTTGCTGATCAGACGATCAGTCTCGGTGCGGGTTACCGTGGTGTCGCTCTGATTGTCCGACAGGATCAGGTTGAGCTTCGCACCGCCCAGCGATTTGATGCCGCCGGCGTCATTGATCATCTGAATCGCCAGCTTGGTCGCGTTCACGCAGCCTTGACCGGTTTGCGCGAGGCTGCCGGTGGTGGGATAGAGGGCCCCGATATTCACCACATCGGCGGCAAATGCTGCGTGTTTGATGTTGAACAGGCTTATGACCCCCGCTGCGGCAGTTGTGCTGAGCACCTGCCTGCGGCCGACTTTCAGTTTGTCAGTGTTGTTCTTCGACAATCCCATTTTATATTCTCCCGGGAGGTTTTGCGCCGCTTTTCTGGCGTTATTTTTGGTAGGTAGGGACGTCTCTGGCCAGTGGGCTGAGAAGGGCCCGCAGTTTCAGGCAGCTGGACAAGGCACCAAGCCGTTCTTGCGATAGGCGGCATCCGCTGCTTCGGTATGCAGGGAGGCGAGGAAGCGCTTTGCGCGTTCAGCATTTTGCGTATCGCTCATCATCGCAGCAGATGCCATCACTGTATTTTGCAACACGTCGGGGAAGCTGCCGATGATGTCAATGCCGCTCACCGTTAGCAATTCGCTGTGCTGCTGCACCGCCAGATCGGCCTGGCCGGTGAGCAGCGTCTCTGCGGTGAAGCCTGCGGGGATGATGGTGGCTCGGGCATTGATGTCATCTGCGATACCGAGGTTCTCGATCATCTGTCTGAAATAGATTCCACTCGCACCACCGCGCGAATAGGCGACCGAGCGGGCGGCGAGAAGCGAATTCTTGAATGCCTCGGCGGTGGAAATGTCTGGATGCGGCGCGCCGGCGAGCACGGCTACGCCAAGGGTCGAGGTGCAGACATCAACACGGCTTGTACGGTCGACCACGCCTTGCTCAATCAGCACGTCCATTGAGTCAGACAGCACAAGTATTATATCGGTTGCTTGGCCCTCGGCGAGAGCTTTCATGATGACCGTGCTCGGCGACCACGTAATTTCCACTGATCCCTGCGCTGCCTCGAAAGTCGGCACAATCACCTGATCGAACGGGGTGCGAACCACCAGGGCGCACATCATCTTGACTGGGGCGGCCATCGTCTAGACCTCCGCTCGCAGGAATTCCAGCCCGAGTTCATTGAGGCGCGACACGCCCACTAGCGCCATATCACGATCGATCTCGTCTTGCAGCAGCCGAATGGCATGTTGCACACCAGCGGTACCGCCAAGCGCTGCCGCATACAGAAATGGCCGTCCGAGCAGGACAAAATCCGCCCCCAACGCGATCGCCTTGATCACGTCCGTGCCGCGGCGAATGCCGCTGTCAATGATAATCTTCATGCCGCCCTTGGTCGCGGCAATCTCGGGCAGCACAGATAGAGGCGCCACAGTTTGATCGAGCTGGCGACCGCCATGACTTGACAGCACCACGCCGTCCGCACCGAATTCTCGCGCCATCGCCACATCGGCGGGGGCGAGCAGGCCTTTGACCAAAAGATTGCCCTTCCAGCGGCGACGAATGGCTTGCAAATGCGTCCAGCTCAGCTTGTCGCGAGCCGTGGTGTTGCGCAACGCTTGTTGCGACATCATCGCCGGGCCGCGCTCGGCCTCCATGTTCTCGAAATGCGGCGGGCCGTGGCGCAAAAAGGTCTGTGCGAGCACTCCGAGCAGCCAGCGTGGATGCATCGCCGATTGCCATACCACTTTCGGCGTGACGCGGATCGGCATGCTGAATCCGCTGCGAATATTGTGCTCGCGATTGCCCAGCATCGGTGTGTCAGCGGTGACGACCAACGTTCGGAAGCCGGCGGCAGCGACGCGATCGACGAGACGGTCGATACGATCCTGATCGCCCGCCAGATAGGCCTGAAACCATGCATCCGGGTTTTCCGAGTGCACGTCTTCGAGCTTGATCAGCGAAGATGCGCTCAAGATCATCGGGATACTGGCCAGTCGTGCCGCCTCGGCAAGCACGATATCGCCGCGATAGGCGAAGAAGGCTGCCCCGCCGAGCGGCGCAATGCCGAAGGGTGAGGCGTAGGTAGTGCCGAAAAGTTCAGTTTGCTGACTGCGCCCTGAGACGTCACGCATCATACGCGGCAGCAGCGCCAGGTTCTGATAGGCCGCACGAGCGCGGCGCAGCGAAGTGCCGGTCTCGACGGCGCCCGCCACGTAGAGATAGATCATCGCTGGCAGACGCCGCTGCGCGCAGCCTTCGAAATCATCCAGTGCCAAAAGATCGCGGAACCGGGGTGGGGTCGGCGGTCCGCTGCGCTTGTGGCGAGTGACGATTTGCGGGGTGTTCCCCGCACCAGAATCACCCAGTTTGATGTCGCCTATGACGGTCAAGCGATCCTACCCATTGATGTGCATCGTTGCACTTGTATTGGCGGCCAACATCAAATCATGATGTCTGAACGCGCTTACAATGCAGCATGACGCTTCATCTACGTCAACGGCTGGCCGCTGATGAAACGCGCGAAGTCTCAATGCAGGTGGCAATCCGAATGAAGCAGCAGGCCGTCGACCCAAACCTCGCCCGTTTCCCTGTCGCCCGCGACGTGGCCGAGCGCGCCGGGGTCTCCACAGCCACTGTGTCGCGGGTTATGAACGGTACGCTCGGCGTAAGGGCTGAAAAGCGCGAGGCGGTGCTGCGTGCGGTGAGTGATCTGGGCTTCGTTGCCAACGGAGCCGCGCGCGCCTTGTCGATGCGCAGGTTCAAAACCGTGGGCGCGGTGATCCCCAACATCGAAAACGAGGTGTTCGTCCGGGCGCTATCAGCGTTTCAAAAGCGGCTGCACGAGAGCGGCTACACTATGCTGCTGACCAACGCCAGCTACGACCTCGACGTCGAATTGCGCGAGGCCGTCGCCTTACTGGAGCGTGGTGTCGATGGGTTAATGCTGGTCGGCGACATCCATCACCCGGAGCTTTACGCGCGATTGCAGCGCCAGATCGTGCCAACGGTGCAGATTCTGACACTGTCTGAGCACTATGATTGCATCGGATTCGACAATGTGGGCGCAGCCCAACGCGCCACGTCCTATCTGCTCGACCTGGGCCATCGCCGCATCGGCATCGTCACTGGCTCGCGCAAGGACAATGACCGCAGCGGTGCGCGCGTCGAAGGCGTCCGGCGAAGTCTCGCAGCCCGAGCGCTGAGCGTTCATCCCGCCCACGACATCACCACCTCCTATGGCATCGCTGCGGGACGCGACGCGTTGCGTCAAATGATGGCATCGCCCATACCAGCGCCCACCGCCTTGATCTGCGGCACCGACCAACTGGCGTTCGGCGTGATGGTCGAGACGCAAAAACAGGGACTGCGCGTGCCGGACGATTTGTCGGTCATCGGCTTCAATGACGCTGATTACGCCGCTTTCCTTAGCCCTCCACTGACCACGGTGCGGATTCGGGCCGCCGATATTGGACACGCGGCAGGTGATCACCTGATCGCGGTTATGGCGGGTGCTGCGCGCGTGCGTGTCACCGAGATCGACGCCGAGTTGATTGTGCGCGGCAGTACCGCACCACCACGGCCCGACAGCGTAATTGTTTAACTGGACATCTTGAGACCTTAAGGTCTTCTGAAATCGCTTACAAAAAATATCCCAGGGAGGGACCGGAGAATGGCCATGCGCATCGTTCTGCTGCACGCCACGCCGATTGCAATGCAGCCAATTCAGGCGGCCTTTGCGGATCTCTGGCCCGAGGCCGAAATCGTTAATCTGCTCGATGACGGCCTCACCATCGATCGCGCCCGCGAGGACAATTTGTCCGAAACGACCATCGAACGATTCGTCGACTTCGGAAAATACGGCCACCGGATGGGGGCTGCGGGAATTCTGGTCACTTGCTCCGCGTTCGGCCCTGCGATTGATCGCTTAGCAGCTAGTGTCCCAGTGCCGGTGCTGAAGCCGAACGAAGCCATGTTCCAGGCCGCCATCGAGCAAGGCAGCCGTATCGGCATGCTGGCCACTTTTGGTCCTTCGGTTGGCACAATGACCGCTGAATTCGACGCGTATGTGGCCATCGCTGGCAAGCACGCCACGCTCACCACTCTCGTCGTCGAAAACGCTATCGACTTGCTGCGCAAGGGCGACGCCGACACACATAACCGTCTGGTGGCGGAGCGCGCGTCAGATTTGGCCCATTGCGACGCGATTATGCTCGCGCATTTCTCCACATCGCGTGCGGCATCGGCGGTGCGGGCCAAAGTGGCCACTAAGGTGCTGACCGCACCACATGCGGCGGTCAACCGGATGCGCATGATACTCGCGGCTTGATCTCCTGGTAGATAACCGACCCCGGCGAACGGCAGCTACCTGGCGCAAGGGCCTTGCCGGAGAACGGCGAGGTTGGGAGCGAAACCTACCGCCTTGTCCCGACGCAAGCGGACTGACTGTGGCTAGGCCCTTTAGAGCGTGATGACCGAAGGTGGAATCGCCGAAAGGTCTGAATCACGCAATAAAACAAAGAGCTAGAGCGGGATAACGTCGCCTATCAGACGTCATCCCGCTCTAGCTAATCGTGGGTGCCTATCAACCCCGATGCCGTTTCCATGCCGCGGTCAGGGTCTTTTTCGAGGTCCAAGCCTCATGATTGTGTTCGGGGGGCTCGACGTGCCAGTCGACGTGCAAGTGAGTTGCCTTCGGCCGATTCAACGAGGTGACCGTCGGAAAATCGCAGCCTGCGATGGCGGCTAAGGATCGATCTGCAGCGCTGGGAGAGTTTTCGGCGCTCCGGCGAACGGGCTGTGGCCAAGGATGCGCACGATGTCGTCGGCGGAATGCTGCATTAGCACCGCTGTCGCCTCCCGCGCGACGGCGGCATCGCCTGAGCTGATTGCCTCCATTACCGCGCGATGTTCGGCCAATGAGCGCGGCCGATGTTCGCCAGGGGCGGCGATGGTGAAGCTCCGCCGCAGTGCCACCTCGAACATCTGCGCCACTGACCAGAAGAACTCGTTGCCGGTGGCGGTGTAGATGGTGACGTGAAACGCGATATCCGCAGTGACATAGGCCTCGCTGCTCTCGGCGGATGCCATCGCCTCCCAAGCGGCACGCAGCCGGGATTTGGCTTCCGCATTCGCCGCTCCCGCCGCGAGAGCCGCAGCGCTCGGCTCCAGTGCCATGCGCAGGGCGAACAGCTTGGCGAGATAGGTGTCGATATCTGTGCCACTGAGTTGCCAGCGGAGCACGTCGGGGTCGAAATAGTGCCACAGCTCCGGCGCCCGCACCCGCGTGCCGCTTTTCGCGCGCGACTCCACCAATCCCTTGCCGGTCAAAATCCGGATGGCCTCGCGCACCGCGGTGCGGCTGACGGCGAGCATGTCGCAGATCCGCATCTCGGACGGCAGCGGTTCACCTGGCGCGATTTCGCCACGGATGATCGAGGTGCCGATGCGCTCGGCGATCTGGGTGTGAAGATTGCGGCTCAGCGTGTTGGGCGTGCGGAACATCGTTGTGCGTTCTTCAAATCTGGTCATACAATAAGGCTAGACTGACGCGTCTGACACAAAAATAATGATGCGGCGGCCAGCGTCGGCGCCGCACACCAAGGGGGAAGACCATGTCCATTTCCGTGGATCGCCGGGGGCTGTTGCGTTCGTCGCTTACAGTGGGTGCGCTTGCAGCGGGTGGGCTTGTTACCCCGGGGCTGATCGGACGGGCGCGTGCGGCCACGTTGAAGCTCAAGCTCTCATCGTCACAGCCCAACGACCCGAAATTCGCCAATGGTCGAGTATATTACGACAATTTGGTCAAGCAGTTGAAGGTGGCCGGTCTGGACGGACAGGTGGAGGTGGCGTTCTTTCCGGACAACCAGCTTGGCCAGGAGATTGACGTCATCAATTCGGTCAAGCTCGGCGTTATCGACATGATGGTCTCGGGCTCTTCCATCGCCGCCAATCTGGTCCCGGTGGTGGGTACTTATGACCTCGGATACTTATTTTCTTCCTTCGCGCAACAGACCAAGGCGTTCGATGCCGGGGCGACGGCTCCCATCGAGCAGGCGCTGCTGAAGGGGGCAAATATCCGCATCATCGCCTGGGCTTATAATTTTGGCGCGCGCTCGGTGCTGGCGCGCAAGGCAGTGCATGGACCGGAGGATTTGGCGGGGTTAAAGATCCGCACGCTGCCCAACCCGGTGATCACCGAATGCCTGCGCCTGATGGGTGCAGCGGCGACTCCGCTGGCGTTCGGCGAAATTTACACCGCCATGCAGGCTGGCGTGCTTGATGGGCTGGAGCACGATCCGCCAACTATTGTCGCCTCGAAATTCTATGAGACAGCGAAGTTCTACTCGCTGACGCAACACAATTTCTCGCCGCTGGCGATTTACTTCTCCGACGCCACCTATAACCGCATGGCGCCCTCGTTGCGCGACAAGTTCATCGCTGCGGCGAAACTCGCCGCTGGCGACACCCGCGTGCATGGCCTGGCCGTGGAGCAGGATGCGTTGGGCGAGTTGAAGGCGAAGGGTGTGACCGTGGTTGATTGTGACCGCGATACGTTCCGCAAGCGGGTGGCACCCTCGATCGAGAACTTCGTCAAGGCCCATCCAGACGCCAAGCCAGTGGTCGAACTGATCCAGGCCACCCAGGTCTGACGATGACCGATCATGCCATGACACTGCCCGGCGCCGATTCTGGCGCTGGGCGGCAGGCGACGCGCCTCTTGTTGCCGGTGACCGATGCGGTGGCGGCGGTGTTTCTTGCCGCCGACCTCGCGGTGGTGATCTTCTCGGTGGTGGCGCGCTCGGTGTTCACCGCCCCGGTGGAGTGGGCGGACGACGTCGCACGCGGGCTCATGGTCGCGTCGGCCTTCTTCGGCGCGGCGTCTGCCCTCGCGCGCGGCGAGAATCCCGGTGTGGTATTCTTCCGTGCTTTGTTGCCACCGCCGATGCAACGGTTGGCCGATGATGTTGGGGCGGCGCTGGTGCTGGCGGTTGCGGCCTACGTAGCGTGGCACGCCACGGCACTCGGCTTCCTCACCACCGGCCAGACCACCGGCTCCGGGCTGCCGTTGCAATTGACGTTCTACCCAATGGGCGTCGGCGCGATGTGCATGACAATCTTCGCCGCCGATATCTTCCTCGCCCGGCCCAAGCGGGATGTGCTGCTGGCAATCGGCGTGCTGGCGGCGGTGATTGCAGTCTATCTCGGCTGCGATACGATATTTGACGAGGCGATGCCGTCGCCCGGCACGTTGATGCTGATGGGTTTCGTGCTGACGTTGGCTGGTGGCTTGCCGATCGGCTTCGCGCTGGCGCTGGCCGCGCTGATTTTCATCTGGGTGGAGGGCAATCTGCCCGGTGTCATCTTCGCCCAGCAAATGGCGCGCGGCATCGACAATTTCGTGCTGTTGGCGATCCCTTTCTTCATCCTGGTTGGCTATTTGATGGAAGCCAACGGCATGTCCATCCGGCTGATCGAGTTGCTGCAACGTCTGGTCGGGCGGGTGCGTGGCGGGCTGAATGTGGTGATGGTGATGGCGATGGTGCTGTTCTCCGGCATCTCCGGCTCGAAGATGGCCGATGTTGCCGCTGTTGGGGCGGTGTTGATCCCCGCATCGCGCAAATCCGGTCAGAATCCGGGCTCAGCGGTCGCATTGCTGGCGGCATCGGCAGTGATGGCCGAGACGATTCCGCCATGTATCAACCTGATCATCCTGGGCTTCGTTGCCAATCTCTCCATCGGCGGGCTGTTTGCCGCCGGATTGCTGCCAGCTGCGCTGATGGCCTCGGCACTGGTCGGCGTATCGGTCCTGTTCGGCAAGAAGCAGGACACGATGCCCAAGGTAATACTGGCACCAGCCGAGGCGCGGCGGATGTGGTTCGGCGGCGCGGTCTCGCTTGGCCTCATCGCGATGATCTTCATCGGCTTCAAATCGGGCTTCGCGACGGCGACCGAAATCTCAGCCTTTGCGGCACTCTATGCGGTGGTGGTGGGCGCAGCGGTGTTCCGCGAACTGAGCTGGAACGCCGCCTGGCGCAGCTTCACCCAGGCCGCCGCGCGTTCCGGTCTGGTGCTGTTCATCGTCGCCACCGCGCAATCGCTGGCTTTCGTACTGACGTTGCAGCAAGTGCCGCATGCTGTGGGTGAGTTCATGGTGGGGCTGTCGGAGGGCAACGGAACCTGGATGTTCATGCTGCTTTCTATCGGCATTCTTATCGTGATGGGCTCGGTGCTGGAGGGAGCGGCGGCGCTGATCATCTTCGGCCCGCTGCTGTTGCCGGTGGCGCGGCATCTCGGTATCGCGCCGCTTCATTACGGCGTGGTACTGGTGATCGCGATGGGCATCGGATTGTTCGCTCCCCCGCTGGGGCTCGGCCTTTACGGTGCCTGCCTGATCGGCAAGGTCCCTGTGGAGCAGACGGTTAAGCCGATGATGGGCTATCTCGGTCTGTTGCTTGTCTGCCTGCTGGTGATCGCCTTCGTGCCGGCAATCAGCACCTTTTTGCCGCGCATCATGGGATATTGAATGATGAAGATATTGCTCACCCATACGCCGCACATGCGTGCCAACTACTATGGCAAGCGCGCAATAGCGGGGTTGCAGGCTTTGGGCGAAGTGACGCTTTACCAGGGCGACACGACGCTGGAAGATGCGGGGCTGATCAAGGCGGCCGGCGGCATGGACATCATCGTCGTTGACCGCGCGACGGCGGTGCCCGCGGCGATCTTCGCCACTCTTCCCGGCCTGCGCGCGGTGCACCGCTGCGCGGTGGATATCCGCAACATCGATGTTGATGCCGCCTCGCGTGCCGGCGTGCTGGTAACGCGGGCCAAGCCGGGCTTTGTTGAATCGGTCACCGAGTTGGTGTTCGGCTTGCTTGTCGATCTCAACCGCGGCATCTCACACGCTGCGGCGGCCTACCATACAGGGATTCTCCCTGAGGCGCGGTTGGGTCGACAACTTAGCGGCACAACCATCGGCCTCATCGGCTATGGCGCCATTGGCCGGGCGTTGGCGCCCCTGGCGTGCGCGATGGGAATGGAAGTGCTGATCTCCGACCCCTATGCGCGCATCGATCCGGCCTATCGTCACGTGTCGTTTGAAGATTTGCTGGCGCAGTCCGATCACGTGGTCTGCCTCGCGGCGGCGACCGAGGAGACCGAGAACTTGATCAACGCGACGGCATTGGCGCGAATGAAGCCGGATGCGGTGTTCATCAATGTCTCGCGTGGCAATCTGGTCGATGAAGATGCCTTGGCCACTGTGCTGCACGAAGGCCGCATCGCGGGGGCGGCACTGGATGTCGGGCGCGCGCCGGATCAGATGCCGACGCCCTATCTCGCCGGGTTCCCCAATGTCATTGCCACCCCGCATATTGGCGGCCTCACGCCACCCGCCATCGAGGCGCAAGCGCTGCACACCGTTGAGCAGGTCCGTGCGCTGGTGGACGGCGGGGTGCCAGAGGGCGCCGTCAACAGTGCGACCTGGAGCCGTCGCCCATGAATTGGGTGCCGATTGGCGCCTGTGACAGCCATATCTACACCTGCGGCTCCGGCATGCCACCCGCCTATGGGCTTAACAATGACTGCGTGCTCGTCGTCATCGCTGCTCTCGGCCGTGACAGCACCCGCGGAACTGCGGTGATCGATGGCGCACCAGGGCCTGTTGAGAATTGGGGACTCCCCCGACCACGGCGTCTGTGATTCAAGCTCCTGAAAGGAGTTTGGCATGGATCGGTTCATTCTGACGGACGCGCAATGGACGAAGATGCAGCCCTTCTGCTTGGGCAAGCCGACTGATCCGGGGCGGACCGGAGGAGACGCACGTCTGGTCACAGAGGCTGTCTTGTGGATCGCAAGGACCGGCAGTCCGTGGCGCGATCTTTCCGCGTCGTTTGGCAAGTGGAACGCGGTCTTCAAGCGTTTTCGTGATTGGGTGAAGGCGGGCGTGTTCAAACGCATGTTCGATGCCGTCTCCGGCGAGCCCGATATGGAATACGCGATGGTACGATTGTCCGGGCCCATCGTCATGGTCAAGGCGCAAAAGGGGGACCCAAAGCCAGGCCATCGGTAAGTCTCGCGGCGGCCTGACGACGAAAATTCTGGCGTTGACCGATGCGCTGGGCAACCTCGTTCGGTTCGAACTCCTGCCTGGGCAGCACTCAGCTCCGATCGGCGTGGCGCTGCTTCTCAAGGGCGTCGAGTTCAACGGGCCGATCGAAGACAAAGCGTTCAACGCGAACTGGATCATCGCCGAGCTAAACCAACCGTACGATGAAATTGCTCGTTAAAACAGAGGGCTCGGGCTTGATCGCTTCGCCTACCGGAAGCGATCAGGCCCGAGCCGTTACGGGCACCCGAATAGTGAACCCCGAGAGCCCGATACTTCTTGTTGTTTCGTCACCCTGGGCCTCCAGGGGACGGCAAGGGACACAGCGCCGCATGCGATCCACAAACAGCGCAGCCTCACCGATGGCCGCATCGGCTTCGTCGGCGGCCAGCCACGGCATGATCGCTCGTCTGTCCGCGCAGCTGGGCGTGGGTCGACGTTACGCGAGGCATGAAACCTCCCACCAGAGGCGGATTTGCATCGGGCGCATAATCGCCGGCAGATTGAGCGCCGCGGATCTGACACAATCCCAATCTAGCGACTTGCCGACGATTTCAAAAAACCTGCTCGGATTGCTATCCGCCGAAGACCGGATAAACAAAAGCGGCCCTGCAGGACCGCTTTCAATCTGCCGATCCCATTCAAAAAATCTGGAGCGGGCGATGGGATTCGAACCCACGACCCCAACCTTGGCAAGGTTGTGCTCTACCCCTGAGCTACGCCCGCACTCCATACGGCTTATCGATCAGCGAGGGCGGGTTCTAGGCGTGAATTTATCGGGATGCAAGTGGGTGAATCGCAATCGCGCGGCTGACTTGCCCGTCTTGATGTTTCATGGCTTGTGCGGTGGCGGGCAGGCGACATCTATAGTCGCGATCTCACGGAGCAGGCGAGAAACGGATATGGACTATATCATCGGACAGAAGACGCCCGGGCCCTTGCAAGGGGTGGCGCCAAGCAATGTGGCACTACCGAATTCGCCCATGCCGGCTGCGGCTGGGACGTTGCCGCCGAACACGATCATGGACAGCACCGAGGCCGGGTTTATGGCCGATGTCATCGAGGCGTCCCGTACGCTGCCGGTGCTGGTCGATTTCTGGGCCACTTGGTGCGGCCCGTGTCGCCAGCTTACGCCGACGCTGGAAAAGGTGGTGCGGGCGGCCGGTGGGCGAGTCAAGCTGGTCAAGATCGACATCGACAAGACGCCCGATCTCGTCGCGCAGCTAAGCCGGATGGGGCTGCCGTTGCAGTCCATTCCGACCGTGGTGGCCTTCTGGCAAGGGCAGATCGCCGATCTGTTCCAGGGTGCCCAGTCGGAATCTGAGGTCAAGCGTTTTGTCGAGACGATGCTCAAGACGGCTGGCGGCGCGATGCCTTCGGCCGATCTGATTGGAGAGGCGCGGGCTGCCATGGCGGCCGGCCAGCCAGAAGAGGCCGGACATCTGTTCAGCGAAGTGCTGGGCCAGGAGCCGGACAACCCCGAGGCCTGGGGTGGTCTGATCCGAGCGATGCTGGCGATGGGAGACGAGGAGCAGGCGACCGATGCGCTCGCCAACGTTCCGGCCAAAATCGCCGAGCACGCCGAGGTGGCGGGGGCCCGCAGCGCCCTGGCGTTGGCGTCCGAAGGTCGGGTCGCGCGGGCCCAGCTGGACAACCTGCAGGCGCGTCTGGCAGCTGACCCCAACGATCATCAGGCGCGCTACGACCTTGCCACCGCCTATAACGCCATGGACCGCCGCGAGGAGGCCGCAGAGGCGCTGCTCACCATCGTCAAGGCCGATCGCGGCTGGAACGAAGGTGCCGCGCGGATGCAGCTTTTGAAGCTGTTCGAGGCCTGGGGCATGGATGACGAGACGACGATGGCCGCCCGGCGCAAACTGTCTGCCATCCTGTTCAGCTGATATGAACGACATCCAGCCGCTGTTGACCGAACTGCCGGAGCGATTTCCCGTTTTCCCGTTGACCGGAGCGTTGATGCTGCCAGGCGGCCGGTTACCGTTGAACATCTTCGAGCCTCGCTATCTCGCCATGATTGAGGACGCGCTGGGAAGTGGGCGGATGTTCGCCATAATCCAGCCGGACGATAGCCGCCCGGCCGGCGAGACCGGCCCCGCGATGTTCCGGGTGGGCTGCCTTGGGCGCCTGTCGAGTTTTTCCGAGACCGACGATGGGCGCTACCTCATCACCCTGTCCGGCCTGATCCGCTTCGAAGTGGTGGAGGAACTAGAGATGCGGCGCGGCTATCGACGGGTGCGCGGCGACTTCCGTCGCTTCGAAGCTGATCTCGACCCCGAGGCGGCCAGTCGGATCATCGATCGCGCGCCGCTGCTGGAGGCTCTTCGCGGCTACTTCCGCCATCGCGGCTTCGATGCGAACTGGGATGCCATCCAGGCGCTCGACGATGCCCCTCTCGTGACCAGCCTTGCCATGGTTTGCCCGTTCGACCCGCTAGAGAAACAAGCTTTGCTGGAGGCGTCTGATCTTGCCGAGCGCGCCACCACCCTGCGCACCCTGCTCAGCATCGATACGCACGAGGCCCCGGAGGATCCGGACGACGACACGCCGCCTGCCCGCCGCTTTGCAAGCTAGAGCGAGATGACGTCTGAAAGGCGACGTAATCCCCCTCTGGCTCTTTGTTTTATCGCGTGATGACCTTTCGGTGATTCCACCTTCGGTCATCACGCTCTAGGATTGAAACCTATGGCCGATCCTGCTCCCATCGACCCGCGCCTGCTGGAGATCTTGGTCTGTCCGGTCACTCGGGGGCCGTTGGAATACGACCGCGCCGCCGGCGAGCTGATTAGCCGCACGGCAGGTCTCGCCTACCCGATCCGTGACGGCATTCCGATCATGCTGGCGGAAGAGGCGCGGGTGCTGGCCGAAACCTGATGGTCACGGCGCGCGAGATCCGGCTGAAGCGAGCCCAGAAGCGGCTCGACGTGGCATTCGATGACGGGTTTGAGGCGCAGTTACCGGCCGAATATCTGCGCGTGGAGAGTCCGAGCGCTGAGGTGCAGGGGCACGGCCCCGGCCAGCGCAAAACCGTGGCGGGGCGGCGGCATGTTGGGATCCTCAGCGTTGAGCCGGTCGGCCATTATGCCGTGCGACTGGTGTTCGACGATCTACACGACAGCGGGATCTATTCCTGGGAATTCCTCTACCAGCTTGCGCTTGAGCAGCCGCAGCGGTGGCAGGATTATCTCAACGCCCTCGCATCCAAGGGGCTTTCGCGCGAGCCTTGATCATCCTACCAACACGCGCAGCGCGGTGAGACCGCGGGCCAGCAGGGTCAGCAGATCGGCACGGGGCAGGGCGATGCACCCGTCGGTCGGGGCGAAGTCGGGGCGGCTGATATGCAGGAAGATCGCCGAGCCACGGCCGCGCTCTACCGGGGCGTCGTTCCAGCCGAGCACACCGATTACGTCGTAGAGCGCATCGTCACGCCACAGCGCCTCATGATGTGCCTCATTCGGCAGGCGGATCTCGTGGTTGTAGAGCCGGCTGGTCGGATCGTCGCACCAGCCGTCGTCCGGCGCCAACGGGGCTCTCGGCACGGCGCAGGTCGGTGGCGGCAGGCGGTCGGCGCGAAACAGCACTCGGCGCAGCATCAGCAAGCCCGCGGGAGTGGCGCCGTCGCCTTCTTCCTTGTGCTGACGCACGCCGCCGCGGCCGAGAGCTGCGCGGAAAACCTGGCCTTCGAGCGCCACGCGCCCATCAGCAAAGACCAGCGCCTCGCTCACCCGAGCAGATGGCCAAAGCGACGGGCCTTGGTGCCGAGATAGTCGTCGTTCTCACCATTCGGTGCGAAGCGGTGCGGCACGCGCTCCATAACGCCGACGCCACAGGCCACCAAGGCCGCAACCTTGTCTGGATTGTTGGTCAGCAGACGCACCTGCGATACACCGAGTTGCTCAAGCATGGTGGCGGCGACCAGGAAGTTGCGTTCGTCGGCACCCCAGCCAAGTGCGAGGTTGGCGTCCAGAGTGTCCAGGCCGCTATCCTGCAACGCGTAAGCGCGCAGCTTGTTGATCAGGCCGATGCCGCGGCCCTCCTGTGCCAAATAGATGACGATGCCGCTGCCGGCATCTGCCATTTTCTGAATAGCACCACGTAGCTGCGGGCCGCAATCGCAGCGCAGGCTGCCCAGCAGATCGCCGGTGAAACATTCCGAATGCAGGCGCACCAGTGGCGCGGTATCGGTCTCGGGGCGACCGATCAATATGGCAAGATGCTCGATTCCGGCGTCCGGCGCGCGGAATGCCACCACGCGGGCGTCGCTGACGTTCTGCAGCGGCACGCGTGCCTCCGCCACACGAACAAGATGGGTGGCGATGGCGTTGGGATAGTCGAGCACCGCTTGCGCAGACACGCTCAGCAGGTCCGGTGATGCGCCGTTGAGCGGCCGCGCCGGGGCCACGATGACGGCTGGCAGCAGCCGGGCAAGCTTGGCCAATCCAAGCACAGCGGCCGCATCGGCAGGTGCCGAGGACTCGCGCAGGATCGGTTGCGGCAGCAGTTGTTCAGCGGTGGGGTCGGCGACGGCGTGCAACATGTCAGGCGTAAACAGGCTGTCGGGCAGGCGGATCGCAACCGCCGCCGTGGCCGGCTCTACCGGGCGGCGCAACACGGCGGCAGCGCGCACCGGGGCCAACAGCAACAGGGCGGGGCCGGCAGCCAGGGCCGCAAATTCCGCAAGCCCCGCGGCACCCGCGGTTTCAGCCGGCAGGATCACAAGTCGGCTGGTGCCTTGCATTACGACAGGTGTGCCCCGCTTTAGCTCGGAAGCGGCCCGGTGCACCTCACGCAGGGCGACCAGAGCGCCAGCTTGCAGCGAATCGGGCCGATACGGATCTAATATCAACGAGGAAGGCTGTAACCCGGCTGCCTCAGCGTTGTCACGATATGGAATGTGATTCATTTACTCACCCGACGGACAAACCTCAGCAGGCTGGAACTTGTGGAGCGGAACAGCGTCGTCCGTTGATAACACGCCAGGATTCCGTATTACCTGCCACACTCCGCCCCCCTGCCACCACACGGCACGTATGGTGCACTGCCAACAAAACAAGGCCGGGCCTCGGATGGCGGTTTACCTCGATGATGATTTGTCGAATGATATCAAGCTCGAACCGGATACAAAACGATTGCCTCCCGGCTAACATTCCGTCAGCCTGTGGCGACCTCGTGAAGGACATTGATGCATGAGCGGCGAACGTCCCATCCTGCTGGTCGACGATGACAAAAGCCTGCGCACCATGCTGGTGGAGCAGCTGTCCGTCGACGGCGAGTTCGTCGCCACGGAGGCCGCTAGCCTGAAGGAAGCCGAAACCCTGATGTCGGCCCCGGGCGCGCATTTCGATGCGTTGATTCTCGATGTTTCGCTGCCAGACGGCGACGGCCGCGACCTGTGTGCTCGCTTGCGACAGCTTGGCCACAAGCTGCCTATCATCATGCTGACCGGCTCGGATGCCGAGATGGACGTGGTGCGCGGCCTCGACTCTGGCGCCAACGACTACATTGCCAAGCCGTTTCGCCTAGCAGAACTGTTGGCCCGCCTGCGCGCCCAGATGCGCATCTTCGAGAACAGCGAGGACGCCGTGTTCACCATCGGGCCCTATCTGTTCCGCCCGTCCGCCAAGCTGTTGCAGGACAACGCCAAAAACAAGCGCATTCGGCTGACCGAGAAGGAAGCGGCGATTTTGAAGTTTCTCTACCGGGCCGGAACCACCCCGGTGGCGCGTCAGGTGCTGCTGAACGAGGTATGGGGCTATAACGCTTCGGTCACCACCCACACCCTGGAAACCCATATTTACCGTCTTCGGCAGAAGATTGAGCCAGATCCGGGCAATCTGCGCCTGTTAATCACCGAGGCAGGTGGTTACCGGCTCGATCCGTCCGGGGTGCCGGGCGCGAATTAGCTTTACCCCGGGCAGCCAGCTTTGGCTTGTCGCGCTACCCAGGCTCTGGGTCGGAGCCGAACGCGCGCGGCAAGATAATGCGGATCGTCGTGCCTTCGCCCAGCGCGCTGATGATCTCGGCCCTGCCGCCGGATTGGCGGGTAACACCGTAGACCTGGCTCAGCCCGAGGCCGGATCCTTTGCCGGCGGCCTTGGTGGTAAAAAAGGGGTCGAAGGCGTTGCGCCGCACCTCTTCCGACATGCCCGTGCCGTTGTCTCCGATATCGATTGTCACGTAGTCGCCGGCGGCCAGGTCGTCGGGCCCCTGGGGCGCGCAAATCATATGGTTGAAGCTGCGCATGGTCAGCACGCCGCCTTCGGGCATGGCGTCGCGGGCGTTGATGACGAGGTTGAGAATGACGTTCTCGATCTGCACAAGATCGACCAGGACCGGCCAGAGCCCGCTCTGAAGCTCCATCTGCAGGCGGATTTGCGAACCGATCGAAGTGCGGATGATTTCGCGCATGCCCTCGATGGTTGCGTTGATGTGAATGAGCTGCGGCACTAGGTCCTGCTTGCGCGAAAAGGCCAGCAGCTGATGCACCAGCGCCGCCCCGCGCTGCGTTGCCTGGAGGATGATGTTGGCCCGATGCATCAGCGTCGGATTGTCCTCCAGGTCGATTTCCAGCATCTCTGCGTTCAGCGTGATCGAGGCCAGCAGATTGTTGAAATCATGCGCAAGCCCGGCGGTCAGTCGGCCCACGGCTGCCATGGTTTGAGCCTGGTGCAAACGCTCGGCAGCGACACGGCGCTCAGTGACGTCGGCGTAGAGTGTGACAAAGCCGCCGCCTGGCAGGACGTTGCGGCGGATTTCCAGGAGCCGCCCGTTCGGGCGCAGCCGCTCGAGCGTGCCAACTCTGGGTGAGCGTTGCAGCAGGCTGATACGCCGGTCGGCTTCCACGTCTGGGTCGACCGTGCCAAATTCGCCACACTCCGCTTGCGCCCGCAGAATATCACGCATCGGCAGGCCGACGCGCAGTATGTTGTCCGGCACACCGGTGAATTCGACGAACTGGCGATTCCACTCGAGCAGGTGCATCTGAGCATCCAGCATCATAATGCCGTCGCTCATGCCCGAAAGGGCGGCCTGCAGCCGAGCGGCCTTGGCCTGCGCCTCGCCGCGCGCTTCCTCCAGGGCCGCGTTTGCGGTGCGCAGCACGCCCTGCTCCTGGGCCAGCGAGTCTTCGCGGGCATAAGCGACATGGGTGGCCTGCAGCAGCAGCCCGGAGCAGGCCAACAGGAACAAGGCGGTGAGCGCTGCGAAGGAGAACGCCGCGGTGCGCCATTCGTAGAACGGCTGCATCGCGGCCTCCAGCTCGATGCCGACCAGCACCACCATGTTGCGATCGGGTAGCGGGGCGAACGCGTGGATGCGCGTGATCCCGTCATTGGGAGACGAGCCGACCCAGTCGGTATCGCGGCCATTCTGTGCCGCCTGAAGCAGCGGCGAACCGGCAATGATCTTGAACGTCTGGTTGCCGCCCGCGCCTGACTGGGACAGCAGGCCGCCATCGCCGAGGCTGAGCAGCGCGATCAGGCCGTTGTTGCCCAGTTCGATCGTGTCGGCAAAGGCGTCGAGCGCCGTGGTGGACAAGGTTGCGGCGATCACGCCGCCGAAACTCCCATCCGGACCCTGCAGGCGCCGTGCCAGGTTGAGCTGCCAGCTGCGCGTGACCAAGCCTTGCACCGGCACGCCGACGAACATGTTGGCTTCGCCGCGTTGCAGAGACTGCTCATGGCGAAAATAATCCCGGCCGACCACGTTCGCGCCGACGATTTCTGGCCGCGTACTCTGTCGGACCACGCCTGCGGCATCAACGATGAAAAGATGCAGTGTGGTGTCGGGCATGGCCAGCATCTGGCCGGGAAACCGCTCGAACTGGAAATGCGTGGGGTCGCGTTCCCAGGAATCGGCCAGAATTCGCAGCGTCTGGTCGCTGGTCAGCAGTTGCCGGTTTAGCTGCTCCTCAACCGCCAGTGCCTTGCGGCTGAGCGTGGCCCGCACGCTGACGCTGGTTTCGGTCTGATGGGCGCGGAGCAGCATGGCGGCGCTGACGGCGACCAGCGCAAGCATCAGTAGCGTGCCTGCGATCAGCAGCCACTGGCGGAAAACGCGGCCGCTTTTCACACCGGGCATGAGCGCATCGTGGTCCTGAGGTGACGGGTCCTCGAAGACTGCATCAACAAGTCCATTATTACCCGTGTCAATGATCGCATGTCGGTTGGCCTAGCCCAGCCACAGACATGTGACCATCGTGAAAAGTCTGCAGCAAAAATAATGGACCAATACCGATCACGAATGTCTGACGAAGCGACTGGTCAGGGGATCCGGCGCGGGTGTCCTCCACCCCCGACACGTGCGAGATTGGTGCTTCGGCATCGCTTCCAAGGTCAGGATCTCCCATGAGCGCGTTCGTCATTCCAGCCCCCGCCATCGCCGCTGTTCCGGTCGCCGGAGGCGGATCGTTTCCTGTGCGGCGCATTTTCTGCGTCGGCCGCAACTACGCCGCTCACGCGCGCGAAATGGGGCACGACCCCGATCGCGAGGCGCCGTTCTTTTTTTGCAAACCCTCCGACAGTATTCTGACAGGCGGGCGCGATATGCCATACCCAACGATGTGCAACGATTTGCATCATGAAATGGAACTCGTGGTCGCACTGGGTTCGGGCGGTTGCGACATTGCCGAGGCGGATGCGCTGGCCAAGGTGTGGGGCTACGCCGCGGGCCTGGATATGACCCGGCGCGACTTGCAGAACGAGGCGAAGAAGGCAGGTCGCCCCTGGGACATGGCGAAGGGCTTCGATTGCTCCGCCCCGATCGGCGAGCTGGTGCCCGCTGCCGCCTTGGCCGACCCGACCAAGGGCAAGATCGAGCTCAAAGTCAACGGCGTGGTGCGCCAGACCAGCGATCTGTCGACGCTGATCTGGTCGATCGCCGAGACGATTTCCTATCTCTCGCGCCTGGTGCGGCTTGAGGCTGGCGACCTCATCTTCTCCGGAACCCCCGAAGGCGTGGCAGCGGTCAAGCGTGGCGACCTGATGGAAGGCTTTGTGGAACACGTCGGCACGGTCACGGCGCGGGTGGTTTGACAGGCAAAGCCGTCAGCAACGGCGGCATGCAGATCAGGGTGACAAGAAGAGTGGACCCCAGGCTTAGCAGCAGCAGAGCGCCCATGCTAGCGGTGCCGGGATGGGCGCTCAATGCCAGGGAGCCAAACGCCGTCGAGGTGGTCAGGGCCGAGAACAGGATGGCGCGTGCAGTGCCGGTGCCGAGATAGGCCCGGGCGCCCGCGCGCCAGTTCATCACGAAATAGATGTTGAAGCTGACGCCGACGCCCAGCAGCAACGGGAGGGCGATGATGTTGGCGAAGTTGAGCGGCAGCGGCAGCAACACTGCCACCACCACAGTGATCAGGGCGGATAGCAGCAAAGGGCCCAGCACCAGCGCCACATCGACCACGCGGCGAAGCACGAGGGCGAGCAGTACTGCGATCGATAGCAGGGCGCCGGTCGCCGCCACCCTGAAGGCATGTGTGATTGTACCGGCGGTTTCGACGATGGTGACGGCGGAGCCGGCCGCATCCGGTGCCACACTGCGCACTTGGGCCACGAAATCATGCAGCCCCTGGCTGTCGCGCGCGGCCGCCGTGGAAAGTGCCTGCACCCGTACTCGCCCGTCGGGCAGCCGCCAGTCGCGGGCGAAATCGGCAGGAATGTCGGCCACTGCCACGGGATGGACGTTCAGCGACAGTTTCAGCCGCTGCAGCTGCAACGGAAGGAAGCGGGTGAGTGCGGCGTTGACAGCCATCAGCGTATCGGCAGGGGCGACTTCCAGAGCCTTGAGGTCACCGATCAGCGGCTGCAGCGTGACGCCCGCCGGGGTATTGCCGGCGCGCTCAAGTTGAACGGCCGCGGTATGGGCGGCCAGTCTCAGATCCTCCGGTTGCACGGCTGCTGCTGGCGCGTGTGCCGCCAGCGTGGAACCCAGAATGTTCGATGCATCCGCCAGTAGGGCCATCTTGGCGGGTTGATCCTCCGGCACAAAGCTCGAGAGGGTCAGAACCTCCGCCACCAGCGGCAGCTTGCGCAGCTTCGCCGCAAGTGCGTCAGCGTCTGCCTGGTTGGCTGCGAGGATATCGACCGAATAGGGGTTGGTCAGAGGTGAATCCATCAGGTCGGACAGGGTACGCATCGCCTCCGTGTGCGGATCCTTGGTGTGCAGCGGGTCGCTGTCGAACGTCAGGCGAGGCAGTAGAATCGCGCCAGCGATGCCCAGGATCGCGAACACCAGCAGCACTGGCCGACCGCGACGCACCAGAACGGCCTCCAGCCGGTGGCCCCAGGCGAAGCCGACTTCGGCCGCCTCCGGTCTCGGGCGGCACAGCACCAGGGCAGCGGGCAGGAACAGCAAGGTGCACAGGAACGCCACGATCATGCCCACGCCGGCGATTAGGCCCAGCTCGGCGACTCCCACGAAATCGGTCGGCACGAAGGCAAGGAAACCCGCCGCGGTCGCCAGCGCCGCCACCATGATCTGTGGTCCCACCGAGCGCACGGTGGCGTCGATCGCAGCGCCTGCGTCGGCGATGCCGTGGCGTTGCTCGCGGTATCGTACCGAGAACTGGATTCCGAAATCGACCGCGATGCCGACGAACAGGATGGCGAAGGCCACCGAGATCAGGTTCAGCGTGCCAACGGCCACGGCGGCAAAACCTGTTGTCACCAGCAGCCCCAGCATGAGGGTTCCCACGATCGGCAGGATCAGCCGCCACGAGCGGACCGCAAGCGTCAGCCACAGGAGCACCAACACGACGCTGGCCGCGGTGCCGATTGCAGCACCCTGGGCGACGGTTGCGAACTCCTCGTCCGCCAGCGCCACGGCGCCGGTGATGCGGACATGGGCAACACCGGCGCGTACGAATTCCAGATTGGCGGCAGCTGCGCGTATTGCCGCACTTGCCGACCCGCCCGGTTCCAGCGCGCCATAATCGAGCTTCGGCCGCGCCAGCACGAAGCGGTATTTGCCGGCCTGCTCGGACAGCGAGCCCGCCAGCAGGGTTTGCCACGACAACGGTTCGGCGTGGCCTGCCAAGGCCGATGCCAGCGCCTTATGGAACGCGTTGAGGGACGGGGCAAAGCTTGCCGCATTCGCCTGACCGCGTTCGATGCCCTGACCGACCAGGCCCAAGGCTGCGAACAGCCCACGTGCCGATGGGTCGTTGGCGAGCTGACCCAGGAAGGGTTGCGCGTCGATCGTGCTGTCGAGCAGCTTGCCGAGCTGCTTCTGGTCGAGGAACAGCAGGCCGTTCTCCTCAAGATAGGGTGAGGCGTCCGGCCGGCGCACATCCATGAAATGCTGGGTGTCGCGCGACAAGGCGGCTGCGAGGTCGGCAGCTGTCTGGTCCTCGATCTCCGGAGAGCTGCCGTCCACCACCGCCACCAGCAGGTCCTGGAACTGCGGGAACGCCTTGTTGTAGGCGATGTCGCGCTGGTGCCAGGGCAGGTCGGCCGCGAACAGCTTGTCGGTGTCGGTCGAAACACCCAGCCGCGTCGTGGTCAGCGCCAGGCAGATGCCACCGAGGACGACGCCTACCAGGACCGTCAGCCAGGCGCGCGAACAGCATCGCGCCACAATGCGCGCGAGCAGCGAAGTGAGGGACATCAGGGGGCTGGATCCGGATCTGTCGGTATTGGCCACAGGGGATAGTCCCTCCCGGCGCGTCGGTCCATCTCGGCACCGCCGGCGCGGGTGGTTTGAGCGTCGCCACTTCTACGCCAAACCGGGCTGGCGTATGACCGCGCAAACAGGAGGACCCCATGAGCACGACACTCGCCCCGAAGCCCCGCACCCGCGCGCCGTTCCGCGCCGATCACGTCGGCAGCCTGCTGCGTCCGCAGGCACTGCGCGAGGCCCGAGCGGCGCGTGCCGTGGGCACGATCACAGCAACACAGCTGCGTGAGGTCGAGGACCGTTGTATCAAGGAGGCGGTCACCCGCCAGGAATCGATAGGCCTGCGCGCCGCGACCGACGGAGAATACCGCCGCGCCTTCTGGCACTACGACTTCATGGCGGGCCTCGAAGGTGTCGAACTGGTGGCGCCGCCGACCAAGGTGGCGTTCAGCGGCGGCGTTTTGCTGCCCTATACGTTGCAGGTCAACAGCCGTGTCGCGTGGCAGAAGCCGGTGATGATCGATGACTACAAATACACCGCCAGCTGCGTGACCACGGCGGTGGCCAAGCAAACCATCCCGTCGCCCAGCGTGCTGCATTTCCGCGGCGGGCGGCGTGCCATCGACAACACGATCTATCCTGACATGGGTCAGTTCTTCAGCGACCTCGAAAATGCCTATCACCGTGCTGTCCACGCCTTTGCGGACGCTGGCTGCCGCTATCTGCAGCTCGACGAGGTCAACATCGCCTATCTTTGCGACCCCGAGCAGATCGAAGGCCTCAAGGCGCGTGGCGAGCATGTCGAGGGGCTGCTCGAAACCTACGGCGCCATGATCAACACGGCGATCGAGGGCCGGCCGGACGACATGGTCGTCACCATGCATCTGTGCCGCGGTAATTTCCGCTCCACCTGGGCCGCCAAGGGCGGCTACGAGCCGGTGGCGGAGACGCTGTTCAACACGATCGGCGTCGATGCGTATTTCATGGAATACGACACCGACCGCGCCGGTGGCTTCGAGCCACTGCGCTTCGTGCCGCGCGGCCGCAAGATGGTGGTGCTCGGCATCATGACCAGCAAGACCGGCGAGCTTGAGAGCAAGGACAGCCTTAAGCGGCGGCTGGACGAAGCGAGCAAGTTCTTGCCGCTGGAGCAGTTGGCCCTCAGCCCGCAATGCGGATTTGCCAGCACCGAGGAAGGCAATCTGCTGACTGAGGACGAGCAGTGGAAGAAGCTCGAGCGCTGCGTGGAAGTGGCGCGCGATGTGTGGGGCGAGGTGTAGGCAAGCGCTTCTTTTTTGAAAAAAAGAAGCAAAAAACTTTCAATGGATAAAAGTTTTTTGGTCCTTTTTTTCAAAAAAGGACTGCTTGGCGAAGAACGCGGCGAGCTTCAGCTCGCCGCGTTGTTACGCGGTCCGGTCGACGCCCACTCCCAGGGCCGCCTGGGCCGCGGCCAAGCGGGCCACCGGCACGCGATACGGTGAGCATGAAACATAATCGAGGCCGACCGCCTCGCAAAAAGCGATCGATGCGGGATCGCCGCCATGTTCGCCGCAAATGCCCATCTTCAGAGCGTTCTTGGTGGAACGGCCCTTTTCCGCGGCAAGCCGGATCATGGCGCCGACGCCCTCGATGTCGAGCGAGATGAACGGGTCTTTGGCGAGAATGCCCTGCTCCACGTAGCTGGGCAGAAACTTGCCGGCGTCGTCGCGTGACAGGCCGAACACGGTCTGGGTCAGATCGTTGGTGCCGAAGCTGAAGAAATCGGCGACCTCGGCAATCTTGTCCGCGGTGATGGCGGCTCGCGGCAACTCGATCATGGTGCCCACGATGTATTCGATGCGCATGCCTTGCTCCGCGAACACGGCTTCGGCCATTTTATCCACTTGGGCGCGGGCGATTTCCAGCTCGCGCTTCATGCCGACCAGCGGGATCATGATTTCGGGGATCGGCGCGGTGCCGAGTTCCCGGGTGGCTGCAATGGCGCCTTCGAAGATGGCGCGTGCTTGCATTTCGTAGATCTCGGGGTAGGTGATGCCCAGGCGGCAGCCGCGATGGCCGAGCATAGGATTGCTCTCGGCCAGTTCGTCCATCCGGCGGTGCATGGCTGCCAGATCGGTGCCCAGCGCCTTGGCGACTTCGGCAAGCTCGGCTTCGGCATGCGGCAGGAATTCATGCAGCGGCGGGTCGAGCAGGCGGATCGTCACGGGCAGCCCCGCCATGATGCGGAACAGCTCCAGGAAGTCCTGGCGCTGAAACGGCAGCAGCTTGGCGAGAGCCGTACGTCTGCCGGCTTCGTCGGACGACATGATCATCTGGCGTACGGCACCGATGCGGGTCGGATCAAAGAACATATGCTCGGTGCGGCACAGCCCAATGCCTTCAGCGCCGAACTTGCGCGCCGTCTCGGCATCGAGCGGTGTCTCCGCGTTGGTGCGAACCTTGAGGCGGCGCACTTCGTCGGCCCAGCCCATCAGCGTTGCGAACTCGCCGGCGAGCTTTGGTTCCACCATCGGCACGGTGCCGAGGAACACTTCACCGGTGGCGCCATCGAGAGTGATGATATCGCCGGCGTTGACCACATGGCCGCCGGCCCGCAGCGTTTGCGCACCGTAGTCGACGGCGACACCGCCGGCGCCGGACACACAGGGGCGACCCATGCCGCGGGCCACCACGGCTGCGTGGCTGGTCATGCCGCCGCGGGTGGTGAGGATGCCCTTCGCGGCGTGCATGCCGTGAATGTCCTCCGGCGAAGTCTCGATGCGTACCAGGATGACTGCCTCGCCTTTGGCTGCGCGCATCTCGGCCTCGTCGGCGTTGAACACCACGGCGCCGCAGGCGGCGCCGGGGCTCGCAGGTAGGCCCTTGCTGATCAGGGTGCGCTTTGCGTTAGGATCCAGCGTCGGGTGCAGCAGCTGGTCAAGCGAGGACGGGTTGACGCGCTTGATCGCCTCGTTGCGATCGATCAGGCCGTCCTCGGCCATTTCGACGGCGATCCGGAGCGAGGCCGCGGCGGTTCGTTTGCCATTACGAGTCTGAAGCATATACAGCTTGTTCTGCTGCACGGTGAACTCGATGTCTTGCATGTCCTGGTAGTGGCGTTCCAGGGTTTCCCGAACCTTCATCAGCTCGGCGTAAGCCGCGGGCATTGCCACTTCCATTGGCTGCTCGTCGGGCTTGGCGCGCTCTTTGGCCATCGGCTGCGGGGTGCGGATGCCGGCGACGACGTCCTCACCCTGGGCGTTCACCAGATATTCGCCGTAGAACATGTTCTCCCCGGTCGAGGGGTCGCGGGTGAAGCAGACGCCGGTGGCGCAATCCGCCCCCATGTTGCCGAACACCATGGCCTGGACGTTGACGGCGGTGCCCCAGCTGGCGGGAATGTCGTGCAGCCTGCGATAGGTGTTGGCGCGCGGGTTCATCCAGCTGCCGAACACGGCGCCGATGGCGCCCCACAGCTGCTCATGCGGGTCCATTGGGAATGCGCGGCCGTTTTCCTGGGCCACCATGTCCTTGTAGCCCTCGACCACGCCGCGCCAGTCTTTGGCGGTCAGCGCCGTGTCCTCGACCACGCCCGCGTCGATCTTGGCCGACTCGATGATTTCCTCGAAACGGTGATGGTCGACGTTGAGGACGACCGAGCCGTACATCTGAATGAAGCGGCGATAGCTGTCCCAGGCGAAACGCTCGTCGCCGGATGCCTTTGCCAGTCCCTCGACGGTGGTGTCGTTGAGACCGAGGTTGAGCACCGTGTCCATCATGCCCGGCATCGAGACGCGGGCGCCGGAGCGAACGGAGACCAGCAGCGGCCGGGTCGCATCGCCAAAGCTGAGGCCGACCGCGGTTTCGATCAGGGCGAGGGCTGCTGCGACCTGTTGCTTCAGTTCGGCCGGATAGTTCTGGTTGTTGTCGTAATAGGCGGTGCACACCTCGGTCGTGATGGTGAAGCCAGGTGGCACCGGCAGGTCGATCGAAGCCATTTCCGCGAGGTTGGCACCCTTGCCGCCCAGCAGGTTGCGCATGTCAGCGCGGCCTTCGTTGTGGCCGGCGCCGAAGCTGTAAACCCATTTGGACATGCGAAGCGGCTCCCTCGTGGTGATGGGCATGCGGTAATGGCTTGATAGAGCATGCGCGGGGATTGGACTACTGGCTGTCGATTTTTGAGAAATCCGCAACCGACAGCATGATGACGCGCAATTGGGCAAGTAGTTTCAAACGATTGCGGCGAATTGCGGGTTCTGGATCATTCACCGTAACAGTGTCGAAAAACGCATCGAGCGGTGTACGCAATGATGCGAGGTGGCGCATGGCCTCGCCGTAAGACTCCTCAGCCAGGCAGGTGGCGATGGCCGGTTCGATGTCGGCGAGTGCGGCAGCGAGCGCCTGTTCCTCCGGCAGGGTGAGCAGCGAGGGCTCGGGCTGGCCGGTATGCGGGCCGTCCTTCTTGTCCTCGATGCGCAGGATGTTTGCGGCGCGTTTGGCGGCGGCGAGCAGGTTGGTGCCGTCGGGCGTGGCAAGCGTCGCCGCGAGCGTCTCGGTGCGGGCGAGCAGGCGGGTGAGGTCGTCGTCGACGCCGCGAGCGAGAATGGCCGACAGCACATCGTGCCGGGCGCCTTCGGTACGGAGCTGGACGCGCAGCCGTTCGGCCAGGAACTCCATGATCTCTTCAGAATGGAACGAGGCCATGACCTTGGTTAGCGAGAGCCTAAGCCGGTTGTCGCGAATAATTTTGATCACCCCTAGCGCTGCCCGCCGCAGGGCGTAAGGATCGCCAGAACCTGTAGGTTTTTCGTCGATCGCAAAAAAAGCCCGCAGCATGTCGAGCTTGTCAGCGAGCGCCACGGCGACGGTGACGGGCGCAGTCGGCGCCGGATCGCCAAGGCCTTTGGGTGCGTAATGATCGCGCGCGGCGGCGGCCACCGCCGGGTCCTCGCCGTCGTATGCAGCATAATAGGCGCCCATGACGCCTTGCAGCTCGGGGAATTCACCCACCATGCCAGTGGTCAGATCCGCCTTGGCCAGATGGGCCGCGCGGCGGGCGAGCGCCGGATCGGCACCGACCAGCGGCGCAATTTCTCCCGCGAGTATCACCACACGGCGCACCCGCTCGCCCTGGCTGCCGAGCTTGGCGTGGAAGGTTATGGCGTCCAGCGCTGCGACCCGGCTGTCCAGCGTCCGCGTCCGGTCGAGATCCCAGAAATGCCGTGCGTCCGAAAACCTCGCGCGCAGCACGCGCTCGTTGCCGGCGATGATCGTGGCCCCCCCGTCTGGCGCTGCGATGTTGGCGGCGAAGGCGAAATACGGCGCGGCCGCCCCGTCGGCGTTGCGCAGCGCGAAGTAGCGTTGGTTCACGCGCATCGAGACCTGCATGACCTCGGCCGGCAAATCCATGAACTCCGCCCCGATCCGGCCCATCAGCGGCACGGGGTATTCGACCAGTCCGGCGACTTCGTCGAGCAGGCCGGGGTCTTCGACGACGATGCATTGGCGCTCGGCGGCGAGGGCAGCCACGCCGTCGGCGATGATCCGGCGGCGCTCGGTGGCGTCGACCACGACGTGGCGGTCGCGCAACTCCTGCTGCCAATGCGCCGCCGAGGTGACCATGAAGGCGCCGGGCGAGAGAAATCGGTGGCCTTCGCTGAAGTTGGAGGCAGCGAGGCCGTGGCCGTCGTCATCGCCCAGCTGCAGGTCGAACGGCACCACGCAGCCATCGAGAATGGCGGTGATCCGGCGCAGCGGGCGTACCCAGGTGAGCGTACTGGTGCCGCCCCAGCGCATCGATTTCGGCCAGGGGAAACGGCGGATCAGGGCGGGGATGGCGCGGGCGATCAGGCTGGCCGCGTCCTCGCCAGGCACCACGCGGTCAAGCAGCCAGAACTCGCCTTCCTGGTTGAGCTGTTCGCGGGTGGCGTTGTGCTTGCGTAGGAAACCGGCCAGTGCCTGTTCCGGCGCCGAGATGCGCGGTCCGCGCTCGCTGCTGCTGCTTTCGGCCACGCCTGCTGCGATGGTGGCGACCAGTGCGAGGCGGCGCGTGCCATAAAACCCCACGACATCAGCCGGCGACAACGGTGCCAGCGCTTCGGTGACCAGGCGCTCGAGATCGTCTGCGCCGCGCGCCTGCATGCGCGCGGGGATTTCCTCGCTGAACAGCTCCAGAAAAAATTCAGGCATTGGAGTCTTTCAGTGGCGGTTCGGCGCCGTCGTCCCAGGGTTCTGGCTCGTCAGCAGCGACCTGGACCACGAGTTCGTAGCTGACGGCGCGCACGTCGATCTCGAAGGCAAAGCCGGTCACCGGTGGCGCCCCGGGGAACAAGGTCAGCCCGATGTTGGCCAGCCCGCTCGAGCGCAGCAGCCCCATCGTGGGGTCGAGCGAGTGGATGGTGTAGGCCTGTGCGCCAGTCACGTTGTGCCAACTTGCCCCAAGTGCTGCGACACGGTCCTGCAGGGCGGTGATCACATGGGCGGCCTTGGCCTGCATGCCCGCCGGCGAGAGGTCGCCGGAGGCGACGATGCCGGGCGGACCATCGGTATTTTCAGGCTTGCCGGAAATAACGAAATCCGAACCGCCCGGGCCGGCGCTCGGCGTGGCAAACGTGAAGGCAAACAGGGTGTTGACACGAGGGGCGTCATACTGTGGCGCCATGTTGCTGCGTGCGATTGGAAACCCTGCCTCGGCGGCGAACCCGACTGCGTCCAGCATTGCCGCGTATTGCGTGTTGAAGGCGGCGAACTCCGCCGGGCTCATGGCGGCCGGCGAGCGCACTTCCAGGGCGGCAAGCGCTGCCTGCGGCCGGTTCTGGGCGGCGATGAAGTCGGCCGCGAAGGCCAGGCCCTCGGCCAGCGGCAGCATCGGGCGCAGGCGCACGCGGATCAGCGCGTGTTCCTCTAGCGCCACCACGCCGTGCGAGAAAGGCTGGGTGCCACCGCGCAGATAGGCGAACCCGCCCTCGGGCATGGCGATCAGGTCGGTCATGCGGCTTCCCCGGCCAGCCAGCCCTCGCAGCAGCCCTTCGCCAGGGTGCGGACACGGCCGATGTAGCCGGCGCGTTCGGTGACGCTGATGACGCCGCGGGCGTCGAGCAGGTTGAACAGATGGCTTGCCTTGATGCATTGGTCGTAGGCCGGAAGCGGCAGTTTCTCGTTGAGCAGGGCAGCGCATTCGCCCTCCGCGTCGGCGAAGTGGCGGGCCAGCATCTCTACGTTGGCGTGCTCGAAATTATGCGCGGAAGATTCTTTCTCGGCCCGCAGGAACACGTCGCCGTAGGTGACGCCGCGGCCGTTGAAGTCGAGGTCGTAAACTCGCTCGACGTCCTGGGCATACATGGCCAGGCGCTCCAGCCCGTAGGTCATCTCGAAGCTGGGCAGGACCGTCGCGATGCCGCCGACCTGTTGGAAATAGGTGAACTGGCCGACCTCCATGCCGTCGCACCAGATTTCCCAGCCGAGGCCCCACGCGCCGAGGGTGGGGCTTTCCCAATCGTCCTCGACGAAGCGGAAATCATGCAGCAGCGGGTCGAGCCCGATGGCGCGATAGCTGTCCAGCAGCAGGGCCTGGGCATCGGCCGGGCTCGGCTTGATGATAACCTGATATTGATAGTAGTGCTGCAGCCGGTTGGGGTTCTCGCCGTAGCGTCCGTCGGTCGGGCGGCGACAGGGCTGCACATAGGCTGCTGCCCAGGGCTTCGGGCCGAGCGCACGCAAGGTGGTGGCGGGGTGGAAGGTGCCGGCGCCCATTTCCACATCATAGGGCTGCAGGATCACACAGCCCTGGTTCGCCCAGAAATTGTGCAGGCGGAGGATCAGGTCCTGAAAGCTGAGCGCGGTATGGGTCATGAACGATCGGTGGCTGTGAACGGGCCGCACCATAGGGTCCGGCCAGAACTGGAACAAGGCAGAGGAGAGAGCGATGAGCATTGATGGGCTGGACGACGCGACGATCCGTCGCGTGTTGCGCGAAACCCGCCGGATCGCAGTGGTCGGCGCCTCCGCCAACCCGGCGCGGCCTTCCCATGGAGTGACCGGCTTCCTGATCGGCCGCGGCTACCAGACCACCCCGGTCAATCCAGGCCTGGCCGGTCAGAGCCTCCAAGGCCAAACGGTCGCAGCCAGCCTGGACGAAGCCACACCGCTCGACATGGTCGATGTGTTCCGCGCCTCCGACCAGGTTCCTGGCGTGGTCGATGACGCCATTCGGCTGGGCGCGCGGGTGGTGTGGATGCAACTCGGCGTGATCCACCAGGCGGCGGCGGCGCGCGCGCGGGCGGCCGGGATCACCGTGGTGATGGACCGCTGCCCGGTTATCGAGGTTCACCGATTGGGTCTTTTCTGACGGTGCGGCCCGCTTGAACGAGCGGCAGATCCACGCCACATCACCTCTATAACAGGACCCTTGGGGACCCGATATGACCAACGAGGAACGCGATCTGATTTCCAGCTTCGTCCAGCGCGTGGGCGGTAACCCCGCCTCCAGTGGGTTCGGCGGATCGGTGCCGCAGGTCGGCACGCAGCCGCTGCCACCGGTCGATCCGCAGGCCGACACATTGCTGGCCGATCTGTTCACGCGCTATCCCGAGTCGCGCTATCGCATGACCCAGCTCGCCTTTGTGCAGGAGCACGCGGTAGCGGCTGCGGCAAATCAGATCGCAGCGCTACAGGCGCAGATCCAGCAGATGCAGCAGCAAATGCAACAGGCCCAGCAATCGCCGCCCCCCCAGCCTGCAGCCTCGCCCTGGGGTCAGCAGGCCAGCCAGCCGGTGCCCCAGCCCTCGCGCGGGTTGTTCGGCGGGCTGTTCGGTGGGTCCAGCCCGCAGCCGGCACCGCAATATGCGCCGCAGCAGCAATTTGCCCCGCAGCAGCAATACGCTCCGCAACCGCAATACGCCCCAGGCTACCAGCCAGGCATGTTCCAGCGCTCCGGCTCCGGCTTTCTCGGGTCCGCCTTGACAACGGCTGCCGGTGTCGCCGGCGGCATGATGGCGGCCAATGCGCTGGAAGGCCTGTTCTCTGGCCACCATGCCGGCGGCGGCCTCGGCTCGACCACCAGCTACGGCGGCGACACCGGTGGTTTCGGTGGCGCTGGCCAGGATGCAGGAGCCGCACCCTGGGCCACTCCGGCCGTAACCGCGCCAGACCCGTTTGCGGGCGGCGAGCAAAAGGACTTCGGCGCCCAGGCTCCGGTCGACAATGGCTGGCAGGATGGCGCCGCGGCGCCAGACAGCGGATGGCAGGACTCGGCGGCCGCGCCGGACGATGGCGGCTGGACCGATACCGACAACAGCTGATCACCTTAGGAGCCTGTCCAAGAATGGGTAAGGGCTCTGTTTAAGACGTAGCTGCTGACTGGCGAGCGGCCTCTCGGGCGCTCATCATTGCAAGCGGGCCGTCGTTCAGCTTGTCGGGTGTGAGGTCCGGCCCAGCTGGCGTGGTTCAGACTGTGGCTCGATGCAGCTTGTTGAGGTTATGGTCGGTGCAGAGCATGGCCCACTCGCCTCGGACGTTGTTGAGGCCTCTGAGCAAGAATTGGCGGAATCCTCTGGCGTGTTTGATCTGGCCGAACACCGGTTCGACCACCTGCTTTCGCAATCGATACGGGCTATCGCGCCCGA
>JANXSM010000160.1 GCA_025352665.1 Rhodospirillales bacterium
CAAGAAACCAACCGTGCACAGCAGTCATCCACACTGCTCAGACACAGCATTCCAACAAAACACACACACAACCAGAACCAAAACCACACACACCCACAGACAAAGCGGGTGGGTTGGACGACCTGGTGGCTATGGCGGGGATCCTGCACCCGATCCCATCCCGAACTCGGACGTGAAAAGCCCCAGCGCCCATGGTACTGTGTCTCAAGACACGGGAGAGTAGGTCGCCGCCAGGTCTTCCAACCCACCTGACAAATAATACCACCACCAACGCGGGGTGGAGCAGCCCGGTAGCTCGTCAGGCTCATAACCTGAAGGTCATAGGTTCAAATCCTATCCCCGCAACCACCGACATCTTACTCCCGAGAACAGACGTTCTCGGGAGTTTTTGTTTGTGTAGCGCCGGCTCCGATGCAGCCAACAGAATCGTGGCCAACTCGCCGTGTAACGTTGCCTGAAGGCCGTCGGCCGCCGCTTTGTCGGGCACCAGCACGATCTTCTCGATCAACATCCGCAATGCCTCCGCGGCTTCGGCGCGCACCAACGGATTGTTCAGTGCTACTTCGAGCTGCGCCACATGCGCCTTGTAGATCCCGGTCCCACGGCCGCTGAGCTGCGGTCTAGGGGCTTCTGAAACAGCCGCGCGCTGCAGTGCCTGCACCTCTATCTCGCGTGCCTCAAGAGCCTTTAGCCGCTCGCCAACTTTCGACGTCCAAGCGCCCAGCTCAATGGACTGCATGATCCCTTCCATCTTCCGCGCGACCTCCGTCAACTCGCGCTGCCAGCCGAGCTGCTGCGTCAACAAATCCTTCTGCCGCGTGGCCGATGCTTCGGAGAGCGCTGCTATGAACTCGTCAACAACCTCGGGCGTCAGCATCTCATCGCGCAGGGCGCCTAGCACGCGCCGCTCGATATTCTGCCGCGCGATCGTTCGGCTGTTGTCACAGATGCCTTTGCCCTTCCGGGTGGCACAGCCATACCGATCCTGTGCCACCATCGTGTAGCCGCCGCGGCAAGCACCACAGATCAGCAAGCCGCTCAGCAGATACTGCCGCCGGTGCGTCTGGTTCAGGCCCCGCCCTGCTGGTGCCCGCGTGATCTCCGTGCGCACCTCTGTCTGGCGCGCCTTCGCCTGCTTCCACAGTGCGTCGTCGATGATCCGCAGTTCGGGGACGTGTTGGATCTCCCATTCGCTCTGAGGGTTCACACGAGCCACCCGTTTGCGGGTCCGTGGATCCTTGATGTAGCTACATCGGTTCCAGCTCAGTTGGCCGATGTAAAGCGTGTTGTTCAGAAGGCCGGTGCCGCGATCCAGCTGCCCGCGGATCGTGGTATCGATCCAGGGACGACCGCCGGGCCCCGGCACCCTCTCCTCATTCAGCGTTCTGGCGAGACGCTGCGGCGCTACGCCCCTCGCGTAGTCGGTAAAGATACGCTTCACCACCTCCGCTTCCTCTGGCTTGATCCGACGCTCCCCGCCCTCTTCCACGCCCGGGGCGGGCGGTACGACTTGATACCCATACGCGAGGCCACCCGGTATCTTGCCCGCCCGCGCCCGCCCAAGCTGTCCGCGCTTCACTTTGTCACGGAGGTCCTTCAGCGCCATCTGCGCCATCGTACCCATGATCCCGATGTGCATCTGCGTTGTCAGACCGTAGCTGACCGTGTGCAGCGACACCCGCGCAAACACCAGGTCGTCATAGGCTGCCGACACGTCCGACAGGTTGCGGCCCAGGCGGTCGATGGCTTCACACACCAGCACGTCGAAACTGCCCCGCCGTGCATCAGACATCATGCGCTGGAAGGCGGGCCGCATGTTGCTCGCCCCGCTCATGGCTGCATCGGAATATGTGTCGACCACTGTCCAACCCTGTGCCGCCGCGTAACGCCGGCACAGCTCGACCTGGTCCGCTATGGACTCGATTCGCTGGTTCTCACTGCTGTAGCGGGCGTAGATCACAGCGCGCATCGCGGTGCCTCTCGACGATGACAAGGCGGTATCGGTAGGGGTTTGGCTGGCTTGCCGGCAAGCAGAAACGTCATCATCACCGCGAAAGCGGTGGCGAATTGGCCAGCTTGGCCAGCTTTCTATCGATGAGTTCGGCATACTTGCGAAGCGCGTGCCTCTGGCTGGCCTTGGCATAATGCTCGGCGACCACCTGTGGGCTGATGTCCAGCGCCGCGGCCGCCAGGCCTGGTTCCGTGGGGGCGTGCTCGGCCGCCATTGTGCTGATCGCGTGCCGAAAACGGTGTGGGCCGAACGCATAGCCAAATCTCTTGGGACTAAGGATCTCAATTCGGGAGCTGATCCCCTTGACGGTCAGCGGTGCGCCGCTTTGACCCACCCACAACGAGGTGTGGATTGCGCCCTTCAGCAACGCTGGCCTGATCACGTCGAGATAGGTATCGAAATACGGTGTCAGCATCTCGGGGACGTCGAACGCGTCATACCGATCGGTCTTCACTTGGTCCGGTGATAATTCGACTCGATAGATATTGCCGACTTTGAACAGTTCCTTCGTCGTGGTGATCAGTGACAGCGACCGGCGGCGTCGGGCACGCATGGTCAAAAGGGCGATGAGCAGGCCGTCACGATACGCCAGCGGCCGAGTGATATTTCGGGACGTGTGGGCTTCGTTCATCATCGTGAGCCCCCAATCGAGGAGGTCCTCGCTGCGCGGAACCTGGAATTGGCGTCTTTGCTTGGGCAGGCGCTTGTACATCGTCGCGCCGTCGATCTTCTGGATCCAGCCAACATTTTCGCCAGGCGCCAACGTCTTCATCGCGGACACCAACCCGGCGAATCGCCCAATGATAGTCCCCGACATATTACCGTTCCGCTGCAACTCCCTGAAATAAGCGCGCAGGCGGTTCACGGTGACCCGACTGAGGGGGGCCTCGTTCGGGTCCAGCCACGCCCTCGACGCTAGAAACGCAAGCCAGCGGCCGTAGTCCTTTTTGACCTTGCTGATGGTGTCAGACCGTAGGCTGGTGCCGTGATGCTGCACATCGTCGAAGGGGGAGCTTGGCGTCATATCCACTTCCCAAGCCAATCGATCGCGGTCAGGCCAATGTTCAAAATGCAAAATCAACGAAGAACTCTTGTCGATGACGGCCATATCACCGCCCCCGGCCAGCGCGTTTGCGCGCGGCGCTCAGCGTCAGCAGCTTATCTATCATGATGCCATCGAGGCGCTTGAGCGCTGACGCCTGGTGCAGGTGTGAATACCACTTAATAAGCGACTCGACGGTATCTCCGAGCATTAGGGCCGCCTCCTGGAAATGCCCCGGAAAGGCTGCCAGAAACATGCAGGCGGCGATGTGCCTGAACTGCTGCGGCGTGACAGTGACGCCAAGGTGGTCTCTGGTTACCGCCTTGATTGCATCCCGCATGCCCTGCGGCGTCATCGGCGCCTGGGCGCTTTTGCCGCCCGGGAACAGTAACGGCGACCCTGGTTGCGCAAGAATGGGCCGGAAGTCTCGGTTCCACTCCTCGATCATGGAGGCCATCTTTTGCGGGACGGGGAGCGACAGCGCCTTGTCGTTCTTGACCTCGTCTTCGTGGATGTCGATATCGGTCACGACTGTTCGTGACATGTCACGTCGGTGCATGTGCTTGTCGAGCTGCATCATGCGGAGATTCTTCAGCCGCACCGGGAACTTGGTCAGGATCTCGATGGCCAAGGCAGACCGCGCCCAGCCGGCCGCCTTGAGCGGTGACGTCGACACGAGCTCTCGCGCGGCTTTCATCAGTGTCTCAGATAACACGAGAAGGTTGGCCTCTCGCTCGGGGGTGAGAACGTCGCGAGTAGTCTTTTTGTTCTTATCGGTCATGCCGTTGCTCTTGAGCTGGACCGCCAGGCGCCACTTCTGAATTGCTACAATCTCCTTTCGAGGCAGCTTTACGTAATACTTGGAGATCATGAGCAGCACATTCGCGACATGCTGGCCAGCTGCCGACGGCTTCTTGCCCGCCCGCTCGTAAAGATAAGTCAGGATCGTGCGAACCCGCTCTTTAGGCTGCACCAGGCTGTGAAGATTGATGATCTGTTCGATTGGAACTCCAGATGCGACCAATGCGGAGGCAGCCCAGCGCGCATGATCTCTCCGGGAATCAATGGTGATTTGCCGCAACGGCCGCCGGCTCGACAACGGCATCTCGTCTTCCTCGTCGTTGTCGCCATCGACGTCGACATCAGGGAAAGGGTCATCGAGGGTCGTGCCTCCCAGGTGGAGGCCAAATTGATGGAGGTCGTTCTGATAACTTTGCCCAAAAGCCGTCAGCGGCTGGGTGTATGCCATCGGATTATGAGGTGGCTCCAGTCGCATCTTAGGCCAATTGGGGAACGTGCCCATCGACCAATTCCAAAGGCCCCGCACCGCGCCCACGATCTTGCGGGGCTTCCCAGCCAAAGTCCGGGACGTCAGGTGAAGTTCGAACGCCATCAGCGTTGACGCGTCCACCAGGTCGGGCCCGACGCCGTGGAAGGTGCAATACCGTCCAAAGCGGATGATGGGGATGCCACGATGCGGATCGATCTGCGTAAGTAGTGCGCTCCAGGCCGGCGAGATCTCCACCTTGATGTCATCGATCAAACCGAACGCCCGCATCACATGCTTTAAATCGGACATGACGTTGGACTTGCGGCCGGGGCCGACGTTGAAAGCCGCTGCCGACCGGATGACGATGTGCTCGCGCAGGAACACTGGATCAAGCGGCATGTCGGTGAGTGCTCGCCCACTCCATCGAGCGACGGTGCTTAGAGCCGATGCGGCGCTCGTGCGTTGCTGTGCTGACAGGTTTGGTAGGGTTGCGATCAATACCTTGGCTTCAGCCGCTGTCATCGGCGGGAGCCCGATCGGGGTCTGTTGCGTCGCGTCAAACATGGAAAATTGAAACCTTTCGTTCTTTTGGTAGATGCGGACATAAGCAGACATTCGTGAGAACTCAATACTCCAGTTCCAAGCCAACTGACTGGCGTATCCTCACGAAGGTATCGATAAGTACTTGAGTAGGCATAGTTTATTATTCAGTAAGGTTGGCTGTGATTGAAGTGCTGCTGCGCGTCGCGCGGTGCGTCCGGTAAGGGGCCAGAATGGCTCCCATCAGCCTGTTGGACAGGGTGAGCCGGACGTCAGAGGCCGCGAAAAACCGTGAGCGACCGACCTGCACCACAGGCAACAGGCCTGCTTTGACCCAGCGGCGGATTGTCCTCGGACAGACACCGAACACGCGCTCCACATCCGCCGACCGAAGTAGATTCGGCAGATCCCCGGTGTCGTCCATTAAGGTGCTGTGAACTGGGTTGACGCTCATGACCTATCGCTTCCGGCCGGGTCCGTTACATCGAGCTCGGCGGCGACGAGGCGGCTCAGCAATCTCGCAAGCGTCAGGACGCCCGGTTGCGCGGGGACCGTGGCCGGGCTGGGGCGAACCAGATCGTCGTCATCAGCTCGAGGAGAGTGACCATGCCGCTGCATGCCACGCACAAACGCAGATCACTCAACCAGCGTCGCAATGGGGTTCTGCGACAGGCTTGACGAGGTTCTAAAACCCTATGTCCGGCGCGATGTCCCCCGCGGCGCTGAACCCCGTTCCGGCCGGCGCAGGTCGCGAAGCCAGGCTGCAATGGTCTCCAGCGTAGGGTTCAGCTCCTTCGTGGAGGCGATTGCGGCGAGATTGGGATGGGATGCGCACCGCACGCGCAGGCGCTCATACATGACCGTGGTAAACCGCATGAGCGGGCCTGAAGGCACGCCGCTGTCGGGACCTCCCTCCTTCGTGCGCGAGATCGCCAGCTTCTGGCCAGTGAGCTGCTGGTAGGCCGCAAATATGGTGGTTGCGAAATTGAAGGCCTGCTGTCGCAAGCCAGCCAGCCGTGCCGCCTCTGCCGCCTGGGCACCCTGTTTGAACTGTCGGCCAGCCAACGACGACCATTCCTCGAGACGCCGTACCATGGCCAACGCCAGAATGAGCCTCTCGCTGGCGCGCCCATCATTGTGGGCCGCTCTGCTCGCATCTAGGAGCGCCAGGACGACCGGATCCAGGCTGTTTGCGAGATCCGTGCCCAGGTCACAAATACGATCAACATCGTCAGGAATCTGACCAAGTCGAAATGCCAGGGGCTGCAGCGCCGCACGGCACCCGGCAGCCATGTTGAAGAGGGCAGCCGCGGTGGCGTCGATCGTTATTGGATCCGCAGCCTTGGCCCGCATCAGCCCGTGAAGCGCCACATTGATCGCCTGACAGGCCGCTCCAGCTCCCACGTCACTATGCCGGCTTGGCAGAAGAGTGGCTTCCACGGCTGCCTGAATGTCACTTGGCGTTAGAACATCGAGCACCGGCACGGGACGTGGGAGGGCGGTGAGGCGTTTGGCGGGCAAATACTTCGTCCTCGGGTCGTGGCACCGCAACGCAGGCCAGCATGGCCCACTGGCCGGCGTGCCTTCGAGAAGTGGATACACGCAGATGCGGACGCAACGAAAAACCCCCACCCGGCAAACCGGATGGGGGGTTTTTAATCTAACGGCCTACAGCCGATAGCGTCGCTTGACTGCTGCCGCCAGCGCGCGGGCGCCGCTCACTACCGCTGCCTGGACGACGTTGGCCGCAGCCTGCGGTGCCGAAGGGTGCTCGATCTCGCCGACAGGAGCGATCGCGTCGGCAACCTTCAGCGCATGTTCAAGTTCATCGAGGCACTGGCAGATTGCCATGTCCTCCTGAACCTCTGGCGGCACGTCCTGCATCTAGGTGCGGCCAGCAGAGTCACGGAAAGTTATCTTCATCGATGGGGTCCTTGAGACACCTGAATCCCCACAACCCGCTCAGCACATGCAGAGGGCCGCAGACGATACCGCACGACATCGCGCCCTGGCACTCGAGGCCAGGTCGCGATGTCACGCCAGCTGTGGGGGACACAGGCGTTCGCCTGCACGACAGATATGGGGACGATGTATGTCAATTTCAAGATAACTATATATATAAATCAATACTTTAGAGTCATGTTAGGGCTTGAGAACCTCTCCTGACGGCTACTAACGTCGCAGTGCTAAGGTCCCAAATATTATCACGATAATGTTACCGCAGATCGCCGCAGATGGCGCGGCAGCCCTGGTTTAGGAAACAGCAACACCGGCCCTTCTTGGCTGTCGCAGCGCTGTCTGCGGTCATCGGGAGGGCGGACCGCTCCGGTGTATCTCGCGATGGCCGCTGAGCCGAAGCAGATCAACGCGGTCCTCACCCCGGACCATCCGGGGAAAGTCTCTGCCAGCAAATTCGCGGCACCGGCCATTCCGGCGCGCACGAGCTGATTGGGAGAAACCAAGGGAAGCCGCGCGCGGTGGCGAATGCGCGAGACGAAAGCCGGGTTCTTTCCCCACTGCGGCCACCAGGCCGAGGTGGGACCGCTCCGACCCCTCTGACGGCCGGTATGGGCCTAAGGGATAGCCAGAACATTATATGCCCGTGGATTGACGGCGGGCCGCAGCGCGGAGGCAGAGCCTCCATCAGCGTCGAGATGACGGTGAACTGCGGGCAGGCGGCTTGGTCCTCCGACAACAGGACAGTCTGGTGATTGGCAATCATACCCCCGAGGTTCCGCTCGCCCGCGAAGGTTCTCTTCAGCAGGGCAGGGTAGGCGGAGCCGGAGGTGTGCCTGCCGCCCAGGCGTGACATTCGGCGCCATCACCGGCATGCTCACTATCCGAGATCGAAACGGAGCAAACGAGTCGATGGCGTCCCGCTTTTTCGAGCAGCCGATCCTCAACTCTCCGTATCTGCCACCCTCCCGCCATCACCCGCTCGACAAGGAAGGCCAGCCGCTCGACCAGCCACCTGTCGAAGGCCGCCGCCGTTCTGAGCTGATCACGCCCGTTCCCAAGGCGCGCAAGAAGCAGGGCAAGAAATCGACCCAAACCAGCTTCGTGCTGCCCGACGCACAGGAGCTTTCCACCGAGGACCAAGAATACAATCCCACCCCCATCATCAACGAGATCCGCCAACACGTCGAAGCCTGGCGCAACCTCCGCAACCCAGGCGACTGGTCGGTCACTCCCGCGACCCAGCGCTTGCTCCAGCACTGGCGCCATCACCAATTCCAGGGCGTCCGCCCGTTTTTCTGCCAGGTGGAAGCCGTCGAAACCGCCATCTGGCTCCATGAGGTCGCCCGCAAAGAAAAACGCTACGACCGCTTCCGCCAGCATCTTCTTGGCGCCAACGAGCAGTCCAACCCCGAGTTGTTCCGCATCGCCCTCAAAATGGCCACTGGCAGCGGCAAAACCACCGTCATGGCCATGCTTGTCGCCTGGCAGGCCATCAACGCTGTTCGCATGCCCGCCAGCAACCTCTATAGCCGCGGCTTCCTCATCGTCTGCCCGGGCATCACCATCCGCGATCGCCTGCGCGTTCTCATGCCCAACGATGCCGACAGCTACTACGTCAGCCGCGAGCTCGTGCCGACCGACATGATGCCCGATCTCAACCGGGCCAAATTCATCATCACCAATTACCACGCCTTAAAACCGCGCGAGACGCTCGAAATCAGCAGAACCGGCCGCTCCCTGCTGCAAGGCCGCGACTCCCCGCTCAATACCATCGAAAACGACGGCCAGATGCTCAACCGCGTCGCCAACGAGCTGATGGGTTTCAAAGGCGTCGTCGTGCTCAACGACGAGGCGCATCATTGCTACCGCGAGAAGCCATCGAGCGACGAGGACATCGGCGCTGACGAGCGGGAAGAGGCCAAGAACAACAACGAGGCCGCCCGCCTCTGGATCGCGGGGCTGGAGGCGGTGAAGCGCAAGCTCGGCATCACCGCCCTTTACGACCTCTCCGCCACGCCGTTCTTTCTGCGCGGCTCCGGCTACAAGGAAGGCACGCTGTTTCCCTGGACCGTCAGCGACTTCAGTCTGATGGATGCCATCGAATGCGGCATCGTAAAGCTCCCCCGAATTCCCGTCGCCGACAACTCCGTCACTGCCGAGGAGCCGATCTACCGCAACCTGTGGGACCATATCGGCAAAAAGATGCCCAAGGCCGGTCGTGGCAAGGGCGGCCGCGGCAACCCGCTGGCACTGCCCAACGAGCTGCAGACGGCCCTTTATGCCCTGTATGGCCACTACGAAAAAACGTTCGAGGAATGGGAACGTGCCGGCATCGCCGTGCCGCCCGTGTTCATCGTCGTCTGCAACAACACCTCCACCTCCGAGCTGGTCTATGAATGGATTGCCGGCTTCGAGCGGGACGTGGCCGAGGGCGACGAACAGACCGCCTTCACCGACGGCCACCTCAAGCTGTTCCGCAACTACGACCAGCACGGCGCCCGCCTGGCCCGCCCCAACACCCTGCTCATCGACAGCGAACAGATCGACTCCGGCGAGGCCCTCGATGCCGCCTTCCGCACCGCCGTGGGCCCCGAGATCGAGCAGTTCCGTCGCGAGAAGATGCAGCGCGACGGGGCCGGCGCCGGCGCCGATGCCATCACCGACGAAGACCTGCTGCGCGAGGTGATGAACACCGTGGGCCGAAAGGGCCGCCTGGGCGAAACCGTCCGCTGCGTGGTGTCTGTCTCGATGCTCACCGAGGGCTGGGACACCAACACCGTCACCCACATCCTCGGCGTCCGCGCCTTCGGCACCCAGCTTCTGTGCGAACAGGTCGTCGGCCGCGGCCTGCGGCGCCAATCCTACGAGCTGAACGCCGAAGGCCTGTTCAACGTCGAATACGCCGACATCATGGGCATTCCCTTCGCCTTCACCACCCAGCCGGTCATCGCACCGCCCAAACCACCAAAGCCCACCACCCAGGTGAAAGCGATGAAGGAGCGCGCGGCGCTTGAAATTACCTTCCCCCGCGTTGAGGGCTACCGCGTGGCATTGCCGGACGAACGGGTGCGCGCCACCTTCTCGCCCGACTCACGCCTCGTCCTCACGCCGGAGAAGGTCGGCCCCTGCAAGGTGCTGCTCGAAGGCATTGTGGGCCAGGGCGTTGAACTCACCACCGCGGTGCTCGACGCCGTCCGCCCCAGCGAAATCAGCTATCACCTCGCCAAGCATCTGCTGTTCAACCAGTTCCGCGACCCCGGTGAACCGCCCAAGATGCACCTGTTCGGCGACCTCAAGCGCATCGCCAAACGCTGGCTCGATGAGGGCCATCTCGTCTGCCTCGGTTTCACTACTCCCGCCATGGTCACCTACCGTGAGCTGGCCGACCAGGCCTGCGAACTGATGTATCTCGCCTGCCAGACCGAAACGCCCGACGCCGGCACGGTGAAAGCCATCCTCGACCCCTACACACCCCAGGGCAGCAGCCGCTTCGTGAACTTCTCCACCTCCAAGCCGCTCTACACCACCAGTCCCGCGCGCTGCCACGTCAACCACGTGGTGTGCGACAGCAACTGGGAGGCTGAATTCGCCCGTTGCGCCGAGGCGCACCCCAAGGTGCTGTCCTACGTGAAAAACCAGGGCATGCAGTTCGAGGTGCCCTACCGCAACGCCACCGTGCATCGCCGCTATTGGCCGGACTACATCGTCCGCATCGACGACGGTGGCCCCGAGCCCCTGAACCTCGTCGTCGAGGTGAAGGGCTACCGCAACATCGACGCCCAGCTGAAAGCTGAAACCATGCGCAAGCTCTGGGTGCCCGGCGTGAACAACCTCGGCGCCCACGGTCGCTGGGCGTTTGCCGAATTCATCGACGTCTACGAGATCGAGGCCGCCTTTGCCACGCTGATCGAAGCCGCCACTTGCATCCACGAACCCGCCTGACCGAGGACACGCCATGCCCCGCCCCCCAAAACCCCCTGCGGGTCCTCGCCCGATCGAGGCGCTCACCCATGCCGACAGCAGGCGCAACATCCCCACCGCCGAGCTGCAATCGATTGCCCAGCAGATGGAGGAAACCGCCCCCGTCGGCGCCACCCGCTACAAACGCGCAGCCCCTTTGCCCCAAGGCGAGACCCGGCCGCGCAACCCGGACCTGGACCCGCAACTGGTGTGGCGCGGCATGCGCATCACCCTCACACAGGCGCAGCGGGCGCAGTTGCAGGAAACCGGCACAGTTGAACTCGGCGACGCGCAACTGGTCTGGCGCGGCAAGGACACGCAGGACTGGTCAGACCTCGTGGTCAACCCGCCGCCAATCTATATCCAGGAGAAGGTGCACCCGAAGGCCATCATCGAGGGCCTGAAGAAGGAAAGTGCTGCCCGCGCCAAGGCCAAAACCGACGCGCCCGATCTGTTCGCCGACTTCAACGGCCTGAACGACCCGGAAGCGCGGCTGGAATTCTACCAGCACGACCAGCACTGGTCGAACCGCATGATCCTGGGTGACAGCCTGCAGGTAATGGCCAGCCTCGCCGAGCGCGAGGGCCTGCGCGGCAAGGTGCAATGCATCTATTTCGACCCGCCCTACGGCATCAAGTTCAACAGCAACTGGCAGGTCAGCACGCAAAGCCGGGACGTGAAGGACGGCAAGCGCGAGGATGTGAGCCGCGAGCCGGAGCAGGTGAAGGCGTTTCGGGACACGTGGAAGGACGGTATTCATTCGTATCTGACGTATTTGCGGGATCGGCTGACGGTGATGCGGGAGTTGCTGACCGAGAGTGGATCGATTTTCGTGCAGATTGGGGATGAGAATGTGCATCGAGTAAGGGCGTTAATGGATGAGGTATTTGGACCAGAATCATTTGTTGCGCAAATCCAATTAAAAAAATCTGGAGCGGCAACCAGTGAATATCTACCGGGCGTCTCGGATTTTATCTGTTGGTTCGCACGCAATAGAAAACAGTTAAAATTTATAAGTATTTATCAAAATGGAGCACGAAGAGACGACGATTATGGCTTGATCGAATACGACATCGAGCAATGGGCAACGAGAAATCAGGCCAACGAAAATTCACAGTCGGGGAGGGCGCTGCAACTCATTACATTAACAAGCCAACGACAAGGGCGCGACACATCGGAAACTTCAGCAATGGGGTATCCACTCCGTTTTCGTGGACAGCGATTTCTACCATCAAGGGGGCGTGGCTGGACCACAACTGAGGGTGGGATGCTTCGCTTGGAGGAAGCCAACCGTATAGCTGTATCGGGTACTAATGTTCGGTTCAAGAAGTATCTGGACGACGCTCCAGGGCAGGTAGTTACCGACTTCTGGGATGATCTGATGGCCGGGGCGGGTAGGGACAAAACCTATGTAGTCCAGACTGGGACGGCCGTAGTTCAACGAGCTATCCTGATGGCCACCGACCCTGGAGATCTCGTTCTCGACCCCACCTGTGGCTCCGGCACCACCGCCACCGTCGCCGAGCAATGGGGCCGCCGATGGATCACCATCGACACCTCCCGCGTTGCCCTCGCCCTAGCCCGCACCCGCCTGATGGCATCGAAATACCCCTATTACCTCCTCGCCGACAGCCGCGAAGGCCGTGCCAGGGAGCAGTCGGTGTCAGGCAAGGTTCAGGCGGACACACACCCGCTCCACGACGTCCGCCAGGGCTTCGTCTATGAGCGCGCGCCGCACGTCACGCTGAAATCCATCGCCAACAACGCCGAAATCGACGTGATCTGGGAGGAGGCGCAACAAACCCTCGAACCCCTGCGCGCGCGGTTGAATGCGGCGCTGGGCAGAACCGCCCCACCCTCGTCATTGCGAGGCGAAGCCGAAGCAATCCAGGGGGGCCACGACGAACGCGCGTCAGAGGGCCCTGGATCGCCACGCCGCCAAGCGGCGGCTCGCGATGACGGTGGGAGACTATGGGAGGAATGGGAAATCCCGCGCGACGCCGATCCCGGCTGGCCCGCTGAGGCGAGGAACGCGCATGGAAAATGGTGGGAAGCCCGCATTGAGCGGCAGCGCCGCATAGACGCCTCCATCGCCCGCAAGGCCGACATCGAATTCCTCTACGACCGCCCCTACGAGGACAAAACCCGCATCCGCGTCGCTGGCCCCTTCACCGTTGAAAGCCTGTCCCCGCACCGCGTGGTGCCCGCCGACGAGGACGATCTGCTCGACCTCGACCCCGCCCAGGCCAAACGCCGCAAACCCACAACGCCGCCGGTGGATTTTGCCGCCATGGTGCTGGACAATCTGCGCACCTCCGGCGTGCATCAAAGCCAGAAAGCTGACCGGATCAGCTTCTCCAGCCTCACCCCCTGGCCCGGCAGCTATATCGGCGCCGAAGGCCGCTTCATGGAAGCCGACACCGAACGCCGCGCCGGCATTCTGATCGGCCCCGAGTTCGGCACGCTCTCCCGCATGGATCTGGTGGCCGCCGCGCGCGAAGCCTCCGAAGCCAGGTTCGATGTGCTGATCGCCTGCGCCTTCAACTACGACGCCCACGCCACCGAGCTCACCAAGCTCGGCCCGATGCCGATCCTGAAAGCCCGCATGAACCCAGATTTGCACATGGCCGACGACCTCAAGAACACCGGCAAGGGCAATCTGTTCGTGATCTTCGGCGAGCCAGACCTGGTGGTGGAGCCAGTGCCGCCTTCCCAGGCCGGGGGCCAGCCCGACCACGTCCAGATCCGCATCCTCGGCGTGGACGTGTTCGACCCCCAAACCGGCGACATCCGCTCCGGCGACACCAAAAGCATCGCCGCCTGGTTCATCGACACCGACTACAACGAAGAAAGCTTCTACGTCCGCCACGCCTACTTCCTCGGCGCTCAGGACCCCTACAAATCCCTGAA
>JANXSM010000138.1 GCA_025352665.1 Rhodospirillales bacterium
GCTGTTGATCGGGCCATCGAGCAACCAGGGGGCGTCGATCCGATCGACCCGCAAGGCAGCGATGAATGTCGTGGTGTTCCAGTGACCCCAGGGCACCTTGCCCACCAGCCGCTCGCCGCGCGACGCCCAACCGCGCAGCGACGCCATGTTCGTCTTGGTCCAGGTCTCGTCGATAAACACCAAGCGGGCTGGATCAATCAGCGGCTGATAAACTTTCCATTGCCTTCGCCGCCGCGCGACGTCCGGACGATCCCGTTCGAAGGCGACCACCGTTTTTTTTGAAGCTGAGCTTATCCGCGTGCACGAACGCCCACACCGCACGGTAGTCGACCGCCAGACCGCGTTCGGCCAGCTCCTGAACCAAGCCGCGCAGGGTGAAGCTTTGGCCCATGCAGCGCGCAACCAACCACGCCCGATGCCGACCGATCAGCTTCTTCGGCCGATGCCCGCCCATCTTCGCAGGCGTGGCGTTCCCGGTCCGTCGAACCATTTGCAACCACCGGATCGCTGTGCTGACCCCAACCCCAAACCGCGCCGCCGCCTCGTGGCACGACAATCCCTGCGTCGCAACCGCCGCTATCACGCGCTCACGAAGATCCATCGAATAAGGACGACCCATGCAAGCTGGCCTCCCGCCCAGCGAGCATCTTGAAGCAAACATTAGCCGATTCGGGAGTCACCCTCTCGAGTCAGCCTCAACACATCCCGCTCTAGGGCTTTTTCCGATCGATCGGAGCCGAAGAAAACCTCGAGGCCTTTGTTTTGAATCAGACGCACCTGAGTGGGAACAACGACAAACATCCGCGACCCAGCCGCTGCTGGCAGCGCTACTGGGAAGCACTACGCGTATGCTCGCGCCCCGGGCTTTCCATTGTGGATATCAAGCCTTACCAAGCCGTAACATCGTCCACGAGGCCGCTGGAAGTTCGGCTGTCAATGTGCTTCCTTCGATTGACACACCCTGTAGCGGTGTGGGCGCAATTCGATCCGGTGCGTCCTGCGTGTTGGTCGCCTTTAGATCGGGGTCATGCAGTGTCTGTGCTTCCGTCAGGCGCAATTTGCCGAAGCCGGACAGTTCCGCGTTCATCCGCAAAGGCTGTGTCAGATCCCGGTTGAGGGCAAAGAGAGAAACCCCTTCTGCTGTGTGTATGGCGGCCAACTTCAGGTAGGGCACGGCCGGGAGAGGAATGGCCGAGTCATTTGGACCGCGGGGGTCGAAATATGCCGTATTGTAGGTGTCGCTCTCGACAATGGTCCGCAGCACAGTGCCGCGTCCGTGATTGCTTATCTGAGCAAACGGCCAAAAGATCGTCTGCCGCCAGGCATCGCCACCCGTCTCAGTCATGATCGGCGCGATGACATTGACGAGCTGCGCAAGCGAGGCTGCCTTCACCCGGTCGGCGTGGTTGAGCAGCGAAATACAGGCGCCCCCGAACGTGAGTGCGTCCTCCATGTTGTAGATTTCTTCTAGGATCGGCGGCGCAACAGGCCAGCCAGGCCGCGTGCGATTGCCAGTCTTCCGACGCGTGCGATACCACACATTCCACTCATCAAAACTCAGCATGATGCGCTTGGTGGATCGCCTGCGTGCAGCCACCGCATCGGCAATTGCCACGACTTCCTCGATAAAGCTGTCCATAAGATCGGGGCTGGCCAGGAAGGCGGCGGTGTCATCGGCGTAATTGTTGAGGTAGGTGTGGAGTGAAATCCATTCCACCTGGTCAAAGCTGTGCTGCAGCACCGTGTCTTCCCAGGCGCCGTAAGTGCTCATGTTCCGCCCGGATGAGCCACACACTGCCAGTTCGATGGACGGATCCACCCAACGCATCACCTTTGCTGACTCTACGGCGATTCGGCCGTATTCGTCCGCCGTCTTGGCGCCGGTCTGCCAGGGTCCGTCCATTTCATTGCCCAAGCACCAGAACTTCACACCGTGCGGCTGCTCCCAGCCGTGGCTGCGGCGCAGGTCGGACAGTGCCGTCCCGCCTGGATGGTTGCAGTATTCAATGAATTCGCCCGCTTCCTTCGCCCCGCGCGTTCCGAGGTTGATGGCGAGCATCGGTTCAATACCGGCCATCTTGCACCAGTCGATGAACTCGTTGGTGCCAAAGGTGTTGGGTTCGGTCGAAAGCCAGGCATAATCGAGCCGGGCAGGTCGGGTCTCCATCGGTCCGACGCCATCTTCCCAGTTATAGCCAGAAACAAAGTTGCCGCCGGGATAGCGCATGATGGTAGGGGCGAGTTCGCGCACCAGGTCCATGACATCCTGGCGAAAGCCATTGGAATCCGCAGTCTTGTGGCCCGGTTCGTAGATGCCGCCATACACACAACGGCCTAGGTGTTCGATGAACGCACCGAATAAGCGCTTATCCGTTTCACCGATTGTGAAACGCCGGTCGACGATAACTTTACTTTCTCGCATGGGCTTACGAACTCTCCAGGCCGCCTCCCTCAGAAGGGATAGCGGCATTGCTCGAAAAGAAGGGTGCTGCGATGCGCGATCAGCGACCGCGCAGGAGGCCCACGCTGCGTTCTTGCATCGCGTCGGCGGCTTGCTCGGCGGTCTTTCCGGTATTGATCACGTTGGCGATCTCTTCGCCAATCATGCTCTGAAAGCCAAACTGGCGCCGCGCCTCATGCGGCAGAGCCTTGCCATAGTTGGTAAGTTCCACGATGAAATTGCGCAGTGGCAGCTTGGCGTAGCCCGCCATCAAAGACTGCCGGGCCGGCAAGTGGCCACCGCCGCGCGCCCAGTCGGCATTGTGATCCCACAGGAACTTAATGAAGACCAGCGCGGCCTTGTGCTGTGCGGGATTGGTGCCACCCTTTGGCAAAACCCAGGTATGGTTGTCTGTCCACACGGTCTGTGTCTTGAACAGGCTCGGGAACACGCGCGTGGTGTAGCCTTCGTGCAGGGGACTGTCCGGCTTGGCTTGGGCTGCAAGGAAATCATCGATGCGCCATGTGCCACTCAAATAGATAGCCGCTTCGCCATTGAGGAATGTCGAAAGCCCACCCCCGCTGTCGAGGCCACGCGTGATGGTGCCGGCCTTCGCGAGGAGCTCGAATGGACGGATCGCTGCCAAAACCTCTGGCGACTTGAAGTCAGCCTTCTCGTAGCCGCTTGGAAAGATTGTGCCGCCCTGGTCATACAGCCACGAATAGAAGCTACGCGACGAATTGGCGAAATCTCCTGGGGTGGAGGTGGCGATGTCGATGTAGTTCTTGCCAGTGCGTTCCTTCATCTGCTTCGACTGGGCGATCATTTCGTCGACCGTCGTGGGGATGATTGGTTGTCCCTGCGCATCGACTAGACCGGCTTTCTTGAAAAGCCCGACATTAAAATGCCACAGCCAGGAATGCGTGTCCCACGGCATCGCGTAGATCTTGCCGCCGACCGTGACCGCATTGCGGGCATTGGGCGTGAAGTCGGCGGCATCGATGCCAGCCTCCTTGAGCATATCGTCGAGCGGCTCAACGTATCGCACGTAGTCACCAAGTTGCGCGCTATGCATCACCGCGACGGCAGGGATATCGTGAGCCGAGAGCCGCGCATTCAGTTGCTGGTAGTAAGGGCCCCATTCAATGATCTGCGGCTTGACCAGAATGTTGTCCTTGTTGGTGGCGTTGAACAGATTGACCAAAGTTGTCATCACGCCACACTCTCCGCGGGCATGCGCCACATCCTGCGAGTTGCCGTAATCCGCCTCGCATGCTCCGAAGAACCGCGCGAAGGTGATTTCGGTTTTTGGTTGCGCGGCAGCAGGTGTTGCGAAGGCAGCCGTGCCAGCAAGCAAGGCAGCGAAAACTTTTTGTATTTTCATGGTTCCCCCAATTTCATCTTGTAGGTGCCCCAGCGACCGCGGCGACGATATGGCGCTGGAAAAACAGATAAAGTACGAGCACTGGGAGTCCTGCGAACACGGCCTGTGCCATCAGGAAGCCAAGGCCTTCGGTCTGTGCAAAATTGGTCTGCATCGAGGCGAGACCAACTGTGAGCGTGTACATCTCTGGCCGCGTCGCCGAGACCAGTGGCCAGAAATAGTCGTTCCAGGCATGAAGAAAGGTGTAGATACCCAATGTTGCTTGGGCCGGGACCGACAGTGGCAGCACGATAAAGATGAAGATCCTGAGGCGTGAAGCGTTATCGAGCAGGGCAGCTTCTTCGATCTCCGGCGAGATCGCACGGAAATACTGCGTCATAAGCAGCACACCGAACGGAAAGGCGAGGCGAGGCGTGATCAGCGCGATATAGGTATTATGCAGGTCCAATGTAGCAAACATCGTATGCAGCGGCACGATGATCGCCTGTTCGGGCACTGCGAGCGCCACGAGCGTCAGCAGGAACAATGGACGCTTGCCGGGAAAGTTCGTACGGGCAAACCCATAGCCAGTCAGTGAGGCCAGGATCAACGTCAGCGTCATCTGGCCTATGGCGACGATGGCGCTGTTCAGCATCCAGCCGAACACGGCTGAAGAATTCAGAATGTCGGTGTAGTTTTTTAACGTGAACGGTGGGGAGACAAGTCCTCCGGTGGTGCGCATCAGCACCTCGTTCGGCTTGAACGACAGCCCGACGACCCACACGATTGGAGCGATCCAAATCGCTGCGAGCAGAACCACCGCAAGCAGAATAAGCCGATCGCCGGTGGCTGTGCTGGGCGTGCGGATCTTCATGGTTCAGCGCTCATCACGCGAGCGCCCGACCCAGAATTGCACGATGGCAGCCACCAGCATCAAAGCAAACAGCACCTGCGAGGCAGCCGCGGCAAACCCGACTTGCAGGTCGCGGAAACCAGTTTCGTAAATGAACTGCACCATCGGTCGTGAACGATTGTCAGGGCCACCACCGGTGATCAGCAACGCCTGGCCGAACAACTGGAATTGCAGAATGACCTCAAGCAGCGTCACGACCACGATGGTGCGGCGTATCGATGGCAGGGTGATCGACGTGAGAGTTGCCCAACGCGAAGCACGATCAAGTGCCGCAGCCTCGTAGATCTCTTTAGGGATCTGCTGCAAGGCCGCCAGGAATAGCGTCATCGGCAGCCCGATGATCCACCAGACCGTCACCACCGCCACGCCCGGCAGCGCCCAGGTCTCGCTGGTCACCGGATCGATCCCCGGCAAACCGAGCAGGTTGGTTACTGATGCCAGCAAACCTTGATTTGGCAGATAGACAAGCCGCCAAACCAGCGTGACGACAGTGACCGAAAGCACAGACGAAGCAAAGAACACAGATCGCAATACGGCGTGGCGTCGCAGATGGCTGTTGAGCGTAATGGCGAGGAAAAGCCCAACCACCACGAAGGCTGGCGTGGTCATGACGACGAACAGGAGCGTGTTGCGGATCGTGCCGAGGAAGATGCGGTCGCTGAAAAGGTTGGTGTAGTTCTCGAATGCCACGCCGCCGGCCCAGCCGCCAAGCATGTCGTAATCCTGAAAGCTCAGCCAGATCCCCAGAAAGAGCGGGGCAATGACCAGTGCCACGACAACGATGATATAGGGCAGCACAAAGAACATGTTTGCCCAGGCGGACATGCCGATGCCGCTGCCGGTCGTGGCTGTGCGCTGTGACGGGGCCGGGAGAATTGCACCGCTCACGCACGCGGCTCCGCATGATAGGCCAGCCCTGCGGCGTCAAACAGCATCACATTGGCCGGGTCGAGCGAAAGCCTTACATGTTCGCCGATTGCTGGGGCGACGTCGCCGGGCTCATCGTAGACGATGGTCGAACCATCGTCGACGATGGCGTAGACGAGCGTGCGTTCGCCCAACCGTTCGACGACATCGACGCGGGCCGCCGTGCCACTGCCTGGGGTCACATGCTCTGCTCTGACCCCCAGTGTCATTTCACCGCTGCGAGGCACTGACGCCGAGAGAATTTCGGTCGCGACAACCGTGCCATCGGCCAGCCGCACCAAGGCACGGCCATCGCTCTCGCCAGCCTGCACCACGGGAAGGAAATTCATGGACGGAGAGCCGATGAAGGACGCCACGAAGCGAGTTGAGGGTTTGCGATAGATCTCCATCGGCGCACCCACCTGCTCAATGCGGCCATGATTCATCACCACGATACGCGTTGCCATGGTCATCGCCTCCACCTGATCGTGGGTGACGAAAATCATTGTCGACTGCACACGCTGGTGCAGACGTGCGAGTTCGATGCGCGTGCGGCTGCGCAGGGCGGCATCAAGGTTGGAGAGCGGTTCGTCGAACAGGAATACTTCGGGTTGCTTGACGATCGCACGTCCGATCGCGACACGCTGCCGTTGGCCGCCGGAGAGCTGGCCAGGTTTGCGATCAAGGAGATGCGCTATCTCTAACATCTTCGCCGCGATGGCGATCTTGCTTGCGATCTCGTCGCGTGGCGTGCCGACGTTGCGCAATCCGAACGCCATGTTCTGTTTCACGGTCATGTGAGGATAGAGCGCGTAGTTCTGGAACACCATCGCCACGCCGCGCTCGCCCGGCGCGATGGCATCGATGCGCCGGTTGCCGAGATGGATCTCGCCGCTGGTGGGCGCCTCCAGGCCTGCCACCATCCGCAGCAGTGTCGATTTTCCGCAGCCGGACGGACCGAGAAAGACCGCGAATTCGCCGTCAGCGATCTCCAGCGAGAGGTCTCGCATGATGTCGAGCGAGCCGTAGCTCTTGGAGAGCCCGCGTAGACTTAATCCTCCCAATCGCCCTATCCTTTTTTGCAGGGTCATTCGTATTATAATTGAAAACGTAAGGGGGAGACTTTGGATATGTCAAGCGTGCCTGCGTGAGCAGTCGCAGCACCGCTGCGCCACAGCATCGTCTTGGACGACTTTGCCTGTCGACGACCGCGGCCATTGGCCAGCGCATCGTGTCTGGACAGATCAAGCCGGGCGAACAGCTTCCGACCGAAGCCGCGCTCTGCGGCGAGCTGGGCGTCAGCCGGACGACGGTGCGTGAGGCGGTCAAGCGGCTGCACGGCAAGGGATTGCTGGAAGGCGGCCCGCGCGCTGGCATGAAGGTGCTGCCGACCTCGCGGTGGAACCAGCTCGACGGTGATATTCTTCTGTGGCGAACGGCTGATGGTATCGATGATGCCCTGGCGGATCAACTTTATGAAGTCCGTGGCTGCGTCGAGCCGCAGGCCTGCCGCATGGCCGCCGAACGCGCGACACCAGAGGAACGCCAGCAGATCTGCGACCTGTTCGACGCACTGCGCGACGAGTCGAAGGACGTCTGCGCGCATGTTGCGGCCGACGTCGCTTTCCATTTGGCGATATTTGGTGCGACGCATAATCCATTGCTGATCACCGTTGCCAGAGCGGTCCGTAATGGCCTCGAACTGGCGTTTCGCCAAAGCCAACAACGCCGCCGCATGAGCGCTGTCGAGCTGGCTCTGCATGGCCGGATCGCCGCCGCGATCCAGGCAGGCAACCCCAGCCGCGCTGCATCGGCGATGACGCGCCTGCTGGAATATTCTCGTATCGAACTGACCCAGGCTTAAGGACACAGAGATGATGCAACGCCTTTATCGCCCACCTGCCGTGCCACTTGTGACGATCGATCCGCACACCAGCGTCTGGTCGTGCGCCGACCGTCTGACCGATGACTGGTCGCGGCACTGGACCGGCACCAAGATGGCACTCTACGGAGTTGTGAGAGTGGACGGCGTTGCCTATCGCTTCATGGGCGGGCCAGAATTCCTGGCCCACACCGCCGAGCAGATCTCCCTCACGGTGACCGCGACGCAGACACGTTACGTTTTCCGCTGCGGGGCGGTGGAACTGACGGCGATCTTTACCGCGCCGCTGCTCGCCGACGATCTCGATCTGCTGTCACGGCCCGTCACCTATCTGTCGCTCGCGGCACTGTCGCTCGACTCACATGCGCATGATGTTGCCGTCTATGTCGACATGACCGGCGAATGGGCGGTCAATCTCCCGCACGAGCGGGTGTTCTGGCACCTGAATCATGCGGGCGGCCTGCGCTCCGCCGCCTTCCGCTCGGAGCACCAGCGGATCCTCACGCAGTCCGGCGATCATCGCCGCATTGAGTGGGGCACGTCCTTCCTCGCCATCGCGGAGGATGCCGGCGAGGTCGTCGTGGGGGACATCGACCATTGCCGCGACAGCTTTGCCAAAACGGGAGTCCTCAGTGCCGACCTGCTACGTTCGCCGCAACCGCGTAAGGTGGACTACAATTCCGATCCCGTGGCCGCAGCGATGCTGCCGCTCACCCCGGGCGCGGCCCCAAGCGTTGTGTTGATCGCCTATGACGACGAATGGTCAATCGAGCTGATGCACCAGAAGCTGCGTCCCTGGTGGCGCCGACACGGCGACGAGGCGCCGGCGATGCTGCAGGCCGCGATGCGCGACGCGGTGTCTGTGCGGGCGCGTTGCGATGCATTCGATACAGCACTCGCAGCTCAGGCGGAGGCGGTGGGTGGCGCGGGCTACGCCGATCTTCTGGCGCTCACCTGGCGCCAGGCCATTTCTGCACACAAGCTTGTGGCCGGACCTGACGGGACACCGATGTTCTTCTCGAAGGAGAACTTCTCCAACGGCTGCATCGCGACGGTGGATGTCACCTATCCTTCCGCACCGCTGTTTCTGCTGTTCAATCCGCTGCTGCTCCAAGGCATGCTTGAGCCCGTGTTCGCCTATTGCGCCTCAGCAGACTGGCCGCACCCGTTCCCGGCCCACGACCTCGGGACTTACCCGATCGCAAACGGGCAGACTTACCGGGATTTCGAAGCAAAGCGCGGCCCGAACGAGAACATCGTCGAGACGCAGATGCCGGTGGAAGAGGCTGGGAACATGTTGATCCTGGTGGCAGCGTTGGCACGGGCGGTGGGCAATGCCGGCTACGCCGAGCGGCACTGGCCGTTGCTGCAACAATGGGCGGATTACTTGCTCGAAGCAGGCTTCGATCCTGGCGAGCAGCTGTGCACAGACGATTTCTCCGGCGTGCTCGGCCACAATGTGAACCTGTCTGCCAAGGCCATCATGGGCATCGGCGCAGCAGCACAGTTGGCTACAATACTCGGCCGCACCGCGGATGCTGCGCGCTATCGCCTGGCTGCGGAAGCGTTCGTGCGCGACTGGATCGCTGGGGCGCGAGACGGCGATGGAAGCCGGCTCGCCTTTGATCAGGTCGGCAGTTGGAGCCTAAAATACAATTTGGTATGGGACCGATTGCTGGACCTGAGACTGTTTCCCACCGAGGAATTGCGACGAGAGCAGGTGTTTTATCGCAGCAAGGTCGAACTCTACGGCGTGCCGCTTGACGGCCGTGGCACGCTGACCAAACCAGAGTGGATGCTGTGGGCTGCCTGCCTCACCGACGACCCGGACTTGCTGCGCGACTGGACCGACCGTATTCTGCGCTACGCCAACGAGACGCCCAATCGCGTGCCGTTCTCGGACCTGTATTTCACCGAGAGTGGCCGCAAGATGGGCTTTCAGGCGCGTTCAGTGGTTGGGGGCTTCCATGTCGCCATGCTCGCCTCTGCGTGGGTGCCTGTGCCGGGCGAGCCGGTATGAGGCATTGCGATCAGGCGGAGCTTGACGCCAGACTCCGATTTGCGTCCTGACCAAAATACGCGTGTTCGAGGCGGGCTGGCAGATCGGCCTCGTCAGCAGAGGCGGTCAACACGATCCGCCCCTGCGCCAATGCGTAAAGCCGATCCGCGACAGCAAGCGCCTTTTCGATTAACTGCTCCACCAGCAACACGGCGGTGCCGGCAGCGCGCAGTTGGGCCAATACGCCGAACACCCGGTCCACCAGAACGGGCGACAGGCCGGCTGATGGTTCGTCCAGCATCAACAGGCGCGGGCGTCGCACCAGGCCCTGTGCCACCGCCAGCATCTGTTGTTGACCGCCGCTCAACGCACCAGCCAGCGCATGGCGTTTGGCCGCGATTTCGGGGAAGTAGTCCAGTGCCGCCGCAACTCTTGCCATCCGCTCCGCGCGCGGCAAGTCGTAGCCTGCCAGCAGCAGGTTGTCGCTGACGGTGCTTTGCGTGAACACCCGGTGGCCTTCCACCACATGCACCAATCCCAGCGCGCCGCTTTCGCGCGGACCTTTGCGGTGCAGGCTGTGGCCAGCGAAGTCAATCGCACCTTCGCTCCACGGCAGAAGACCCGAGATCGCGCACAGCAGCGTGGTCTTGCCGGCTCCGTTGGGGCCGAGCAGCGTGACCAGCTCGCCGGGCATGATGTGCATGTCGACACCAAACAGGATGCCGACCTTGCCGTATCCGGCATGCAGATTTTTCACGCGCAGCAACGGTTCAGCCGCCGAGATACGCACTGACGACCTCCTTGTGCACGCGGATTTCTGCCGGTGTGCCGTGCGCCAGCACGCGGCCGAGATTGAGGACGGTGATCTGGTCGCAGATTTCGAAGATCAGGTCGGCGTGATGCTCCACCAGCAGCACCGCAACGCCTGCGCGGCTGATGGCGCGGATCAATGTGCCGAGCCGCAGGATTTCGGTGGCCGATAATCCGGCGGCCGGTTCGTCGAGCAGGAGAAGCCGCGGGCACAGCATCAGGCCGCGAGCAATCTCCAGAAATCGTAGCTCGCTGTGCTGCAAATGATCGGCGCGCACGTCTTCCAAAGCGCCGAGTCCTACGACTTCAAGGGCCAGGCGCGCGGTTTGGCGGATGGCGGCCTCGTCGCGGTGGGACCGTGGCAGCGACAGCAGCGCTTCGACAAAGCTGGCACGACCGGACAATGTGCCGCCGACCATGACGTTCTCCAGCACTGAGGCCGCACCGATGATCCGCGGGGTCTGGAATGTGCGGCAGATGCCCAGCGCGGCGCGGCCGACGGGTTGGCCTGGCGGCAGATCTGTATCCCCCAACACGATGCGCCCTTGCTGCGGCCTGTAGTAGCCCGAGATCACGTTGAGGGTCGTGGTCTTGCCACTGCCGTTCGGGCCGATCAGTCCATGCACCTCGCCAGGGCGCACCGACAGCGTCAGGCCGTCTATCGCGCGCAGGCCGCCAAAGCTGAGTACCACGTCCGACAAGGTCAGGTTCTGCGCTGATCTGGCGGTGCCGAGCAGGCGGCCAAGAGATGCAATATTCGGCACGATGGCGCGGTTGGCGGCCAATGGCTGGCGGTTGCTGCGATCCAGCAGGGCGGCGATCCCACCCGGCATGGCCAGCACGATCACCAGCAGCAGGCCAGCATAGACGAACGTAGACCACGCGGCCAAAGGAGCCGCGATTTCGGGCAGCAAGGTCAGCAAGATGGTGCCCAGCAGCGGTCCGAGAATGGAGCCGCGACCGCCGATCAGAACGGAGATGAAGAATAGCAGCGAGAGGTCGAAGGTGAAGGCATCTGGCGTGATGTAGGTCTGCAGCGTGGCGAACAGACCGCCGGCGAGGCCCGCGGCGGCGCCGGCGAACAGGAACACGCAGACAAGGACGGCCGGCTTGGAAATGCCGTTTGCCTCAGCGGCCACCTCAGCGTCGCGCGTGGCGATCAAGGCTCGGCCGAACCGGCTATGGGCGATATTGGCGGACATGATCGTGGCCACCACGGCCAGCCCGACGCACAGGCCATACAGCCCCCATGCACTGTCGAACGGGGCTGGCAGGCTAGGGCCGCTGAGGCCGATGCCGCCACCGGTCACGCTCTGCCAGCCGAGGGCGATCTGGGTGACAATGGTGGCAAAACCCAGCGTCGTCATGGCGAAATAGAAGGTGCGCAACCGCAGCGCCGGCAGCCCGACAACCAGGCCGAAGCCAGCACCGACTGCGGCTGCCGCCAACAGGGCCAGGGCAGGCGAGATTTCCGTCATCAGATTGCCGGCGGCAAGGATGCTGGCGGTGTAGGCGCCGATCGCAAACAGCGCTACGTAGCCGATGGCCAACTGGCCTGCGAAGCCCACGATCAAATTGAGCCCGGCGACCAGAATCCAATAAATCGCAGCTCTGGTGCCGATCAACGCACGGTAGTCGTTGCCCCAGAGCGGCAACAGCGCGAGGAAAACAAGAATGGCCAGGAATGGTGCGAGGGACGCAAGACGGTGGCTCGGCTGTGCCGCCCGTATCCGCGAAGCCGGCAAGGTCCGATCGCTCGCCATCACACGCGCCGTGCCACGGTGGAGCCGAACAGGCCTTGGGGAGCGGCGAGCAAGACGATGATGAACAGAACAAACACCGCCACCGAAGCGAAAATGCCACCGACCATGAAATTGGCCGCCTGCTGGAACAGCCCCAGAGCCAGGCCGCCGATCAGAGCACCGCGGTTGTTTCCGAGCCCACCGAGAGCCACCGGAATGAAGCCATAGAAATTCAACTGCGATCCGTTGGCGAAAAACGCCAGCATCAGTTCGCCCCCGGAAAATCCGGCCAGGCCGCCAACGACTGCCGCCAATGCGTAACTGGCCACGCGCAGATTGCGCTCCGGCAGACCCAGCGCGCGGGCGGCGAAATTATCCTCGGCCACGGCCCGAAATGCACGGCCGATCAGCGTGCGGCGATAGAGATATTCCAACGCGCCGATAGTGGCTGCGCAGGTTACGACCGGCAGCCAGTATTTTTCATCCCAGATGCCAGAACCAATGCCGAAAAGCCGGGGAAACGGCTGCGGTTCGGTGCTCCATTCAATGGCGGTCACTTGCTGGATCAGCAAAGCGAAGGCCAGAGTCGACAGCACATAAAGATGCTGTTCCAGGCTTTTCAGCACCGGCCGCACGGCAATGAACTCAGTGGCGACACCGACGGCTGCACAGCAAAGCAACGTCGCCGCCAGCCCGGCCACCAGCGGAAACCCAAGCCGAAGTATAAACATCGACCCAAGCACACCGCCGAGCATGCCCAACTGCCCGGCGGTGAAGCTCATGACGCGAGAGGTTGCAAACATTGTATTATAGGTGATGCCGATGAGCGCGTAGATCGCACCAATGGCCAGCCCCGATGCCAGAATCGAGCTCAACATATCGAATGCGCCTCACGTATCATCGCATCGACCGGAGAAGCCCGATCGATGCAATTCGCGACAAAAAAATTGAAACTTCAGCCTATACAGTCGGATCAAATACTGTTTCAGCTATAGCCTGGGGCCAGAGTAAAGGCGCCAAGTTTCGCTGAATTGGCCGCCGACATCACCACCTCGTCAGTCGGATAGCCGTTATGCTGCTCGACGCTGAAGCTGTAATTGCCGAAATTCCCGGGATACCGGTTCAGGCTATTCCAATAGCCAATGATGGCATCATTGGACGAGGACCCCGTGGTTTCTACCGCCTTGGCCACCAGGTTGATGGCATCGAAGCCGGCGGCCACCCACCATAGCAGCGTGTCTGACAGATCCACCTTGCCGGTCAGGCGCTTGACGAACTCCTCGGTGCGCGTCGGCAGTTTGCCGGCGCTGTCGTAACTGCAGCTTTTGTAGCCGACGGCGTAAACATTGTCCCAATACGACTTATTGGAGACCAGACTGGCGATTTCGCCAGACGACAGCGACGGGTGGCCAACACACGGCACGTTCCAGGCCATGGTGCCGCGGGTGTTGAGCAGGCGGGCGATCATGCCGGTGGAAACGCTCCAGATCACGATGACCTCGGCCCCGGCATCGCGGGCGCGCAGCATGTCCGGCGTCATATCTGGCTGGGTGGCGTCGATATTCGCCAGATAAACGACTTCGGCGCCGTCCTTTTTGAACGCCTCCGCCGAGGCCTTGGCCGCGGTGACGCCGTAGCCCGTGGTGTCGCCGATGACGGCTATCTTGCGCGCCTTCAGGATCTTGAGGGCATAGCCGCGCACGGCATCGTCCCATTGGCTGTTGGACGGCGCGATGCGGAAGGCGTTGGGGTATTTCTTGACGTCGATCAGGCTGTCGACGACGCAAGGATGCAGGTTCGGCATCTTGCTGCGCGCCATGATCGAGGTGGTCGCAAGCGACTCACCGGAATTGGTCGGCCCCCAGATCGCATCCACTTTCAGTTGGCTGATCAGTTCCTGGGTGGCGTTCACTGCCTTGGTCGGGTCGCCCTGGGTGTCGCGGGTGATGATCTCGATCTTGCGGCCCTTCACCCCGCCGGCCGCGTTGATGCTGTCGGTGGCGAATATCAGGCCGCGGTTGAAGCCGATCGCCGGGGCCGAACTGGCCCCTGTGAGGGAGGCGAGCCAGCCGATGCGCAGCGGTTCGTTGGCCGCATGCGCCGGGCGCGCGAGACTGATGGCCGATGTCGCGGCGGCGGCGAGTGCGAGTGAGCGGCGTGTGAGCAGCATGTGATTTCTCCCTGGACTTTTTTTGAATGCACGGCCCGTCTTGTCGCGGGTCTCGCCGTCACCCCACCAGATGCTGTACCCGGCTGCTGTTGAAGGTAAAGCCCCAACCGGGGCGTTCCGGCACCAGAGCGTCACCATCTTGAAATTCTAGCGCCTCATTATACAGCTCGGAAAACCATGGCATGTATTCGAGGAAGTTCGAATTACTCAGCCCGCACAGCACCTGGATGCTTGTTTCGGGAAACAAATGGCTAGACACAGCGATGTCATGGCTCTCGGCCATATGGCCCACGCGCATGAACTCGCTGACGCCGCCGACACGTTGCAGATCGGGCATCAGGACATCAGCCGAGCGCAGCTCCAGCATGGAGCGAAAGCCATAGCGCGTGTATTCGGTCTCGCCGCTGGCGATGGGCGTATCGAGGGCCGCAGCGACTCGGGCGAGCCCGTCGAGATCCCAGGCCGGAAGCGGCTCCTCGAACCAAGTGAGATCGAATTCTTCGAGCATGCGGCCGAGCCGTATGGCCTGTGCCTCACCCAGCCCCTGGTTGGCGTCAACCATGAGCTTGATGCCCGGGCCAATGGCCGCGCGGACCGCGCGCACGCGTTCGATGTCGCCGTGCGGATCGGACGAGCCAACGCGCATCTTCATCGCCCGAAACCCCTGCGTCACGAACCCCTGGGCTTCCGCGGCAAGTGCATCAATGCTGCGGTCGAGCCACAGCCCGCCGCTATGGTAGGCCTGCACGCGGGTCTTGGCGCCGCCGAGCAAGCGGTAGATCGCCAGATTGCTCGCCTTGCCCAACGCATCCCACAACGCCCCGTCGATGGCGGAAATCCCCACCACCGCCACGCCTTTATGGCCCAGGAAGTTGATGTCCTTCCACGCGCGCGCCCAGAAGCCGGCAATGTGGCCGGCATCATGGCCGATCACGACATCGCCGAGTTCCTCGACCATCTGCTGCAGCACGCGGGTGCGGCGATGATTGAGAGTGAACACCATGTTCTCGCCGGTGATCCCGGCATCGGTGTGCACGGTGACCAGGATGCAGCCGAAGCCCGTGATGGGCCCGAGGGCGCTGATGATCGGCACCGGCAATTTGACCGGCACAACCTGGGTTTCGACGCGAACGACTTTCATACATCTCTCCGCTGGCTGGTCCGGGTAATCTCGCCCTTGGCATAGCGTGCAAGGATGACAGGATCGGGGTCGCAGCCAAGCCCCGGGCCGTGCGGCACCGCGATCGTGCCGTTCTGCGCCCGTACCCAGGGGTCAAACGGATTGGCCTCCATGTCCAGCCACAGCACTTCGATCATCGGCTGTTCGACGAGAGCTGCGGCGATATGGAGCGTGGCGATGAAGCCCGGCCCGAAATACGGGCTGTGCGGCGCCACCGCGATGGCATTGGCCTGACACAGATGGATGATGCGCACCATTTCGCTGATGCCGCCGAGCTTGGTGACGCTGGGCTGGGCGATGTCGATGGCGCCGGCGTCGATCAGCGTTTTGAAGCCGAACAATCCCGCCACGTTCTCCCCGGCCGACAGCGGAATGCCATGCCGGCGCAGGCTGGCGAGACCATCGACATCCTCGGGCGGCCAGACCGGCTCCTCCAGCCAGGTGAGCCCGTCTTGCGCCAGTGACGCCGCCATGGCGTGTGCTTTGGGGGGCAGCCACGCGCAATTGAGGTCGAGCATGATGGCGGTGTCGGCATGGCCGGTCACTTCATGGGCGGCGGTCTTTGCGGCGAGTACTGCGGCGCGTGTGGTCTCGTGCAGCTTGATGGCGCGATAGCCGGCGGCGCAGGCAGCTTTGGTGTTGCGCACCACCAGATCCAGATCTCCGTAATTCAGCAAGCTGGCATAGGCATCCAGTCTGCTCGGCGAGCTGCCACCGAGCAGACGCCAGATCGGCAGCCCCGTGCGCTTGCCAAGCAGATCCCACAGCGCGATCTCGATGCCGGCGTAGCCATAGACGAACGCGCCATTGCGGCCGAGCAAATGCACGCTGTGCAAGATGCTGCGGTTCAGTGCGTTGATATCGCTGGCATCGCGTCCGATCATAAGTGGCGCCAGGATGCTGTCGATGGCGGCCTTGGTGGTCGCGATGGCGGCATGGCCGAACGCTTCGCCCCAGCCAACAAGGCCATCCTCGGTTTCCACCTTCACCAGCAGAATTTCCAGATGGGTCCAGGGCTGGCCGGCGAAAGACGGGTGCGGGCCTCCCATGGTGAAGGGCAAAGCGACGACGGAGGTCTCGATGGCGGTGATTTTCATATAGCAACGCTAACAACCGCGAGGCTTAAGGTATATCCTTATCGAGCTGAATCTGACCCGCAGAAGTGGTTGGCCAAATTTGGACAGGCCGATAAGTGGAATCTCTGCCGAGAGCGGCGATGGTACCGCGTATCAGGAGCGAACTGGCAAGGCGTGCACCGCGGACGCAGCGTCCAGCATTCAAGGCGAAGGTGGATTCGACCATCAGGCAGGCGCTGCTGTGGCAGCAAGGCTCCTCCCGTTGAGTCAGGTTGTAGTTAGGCAAAATATCGCCGCGTAACGGATGTGCGTCGGCGTCGGCTACCTTGTAGCTCCACCAAGACTTCGAATGCCCGTGCGGGTCGGATCCCGTCTCGGTCGACGCTACAAGAGCATCGACCGAGTGTAAGCGGCCTTACGATACCGTCAGGCTACGCCCGCTGGAGAACGAAATCACGCTTCGAGGCATCACCCATTCGTGTCACCAGTCCCAGCAAGCTCTCGAATGCGGTGAGCATACTGCTGCGGCGGCGGTTCCATCTGAACACGAATTCGACCAGGTAGCACTTCAGGTGCGGCTTTCGCACGCCGTGCAGCGTGCCCATCAGTCATCGCTTGAGGTTGGAGAAGGCGCGGTTGATCTTCGGCAGCAGCACGTGACCGGCCATCGTGCCGACCACCCTGGGCCGGTGTACGTGCCTCTCCAACCGCCGCTAGCCGGGTGTGATTAGGCGTGGAAAAAGGACACCTCCGCTGATGGGGTTCATGCTGGCTTCTGGGATGACCGGGGGCCTGAATTGGGATGCTGGTAGTAGAGACTGTCGCCAAGATCCGGCGTGCGTTTTTTGTTTAGAAGAAGCCGATCAAGGAGATCTGCTGGGAGCTGCGGGTCTTACGAAAGGTGGTTTGCAAGGTTTTGTGCTCGGAGGCGACTGAGTTCCGTTACGAACGCGAGACACTGCCGCTTCCCCGGATCGGCCCCTGGCAGTCGGATCTCGACAGCCTGCTGGCGGCCACCGAGGGCAAATTCCGGCGCGAACGGCTGACGCCGATCCGGATCTTCGAGGAGTTGCGCACGTGCGGCTACGAAGGCGGCTATGATGCTGTGCGACGCTACGCCCGTGGCTGGCAGCGCGGACACGCGCGATGACGACCGCGCTGCTCGACCGCCTGACGCACCACTGCGACATCGTCGAGACCGGAAACGAGAGCTGGCGTTTCAAGAACCGCGCCTGACGACGTTCGTCCGACCCGCCTCGATCAAGTATGCTCCACGCTGCTGCGTGCTCCTCCGCCTACGGCTGTGAGACACGCAGCAGCGCGGCAAATCCGCATCGTCGAGGGGGGGCTTTTGGACGCCGATTGAGGGTCCTTTTACAGCGCCGATTGACAATCGCGGAACGGGTTTGCTGGCAAGAGGGTTTAGATGTTGCGACATGGGATCCTCATTTTGAACCCAGGACGACCCGCACGCGATGCGTGGTGCCGTCGTCCACCAGGGAAATCAAAGGCTGTTCCGACAACGGGAGCATCTGGTCGTCGAGTCCGATCGACAGGACGCCGCGGCAGACGCCATGCGGATTTTTCACCGCAATCTCGTAGCGAGTGGAGCGATGGCGGAAGGCGATCTCGAAGCCGGGCCAGTCGCGCGGGATGCAGGGATCGAGCAGCACATTGGCGCCCTGCACGCGAAATCCCAAAAGCCCCTCCAGCGCCACGCGGTACATCCATCCAGCCGAACCGGTGTACCAGGTCCACCCCCCGCGTTCGACATGGGGAGGTTCCGAATAGATGTCGGCGCAAAGGACATAGGGCTCGACCTTGTAGCGATGAACCCCCGTCGGGCTGTCGGCATGGCGGATCGGATTGAGCATGGACAGCAACTCGCCGGCCCTGTCGCCGTCGCCCTGCATGACGAAAGCCAGCGCGGCCCAGACCGCACCATGCGTATATTGTCCGCCATTTTCGCGGATGCCCGGTGGATAGCCTTTGATGTAGCCAGGGTCGCTAACAGGAGTGTCGAAGGGTGGGGTGAACAGCAGCACCAGTTTGGTGTCCCGCCGGACGAGATATTTGTCCAAGGCCGCCATCGCTCTGGTTGCGTGGGCCGGATCCGCAGCGCGCGAGATGATGGCCCAGGATTGTGCGATCGAGTCGATGCGGGATTCACTGTTCACGACGGAGCCGAGGGTGATCCGTCGTCGAAAAAGGCCCGGCGATACCAGTCTCCGTCCCAGGCCTCGCGGTCGAGTGAAACTTTGAGCGATGCTGCGTGCCGCCGCCAGTCCAGCGCGCACTGCGCTTTGTCACGCTGTTCGGCGAGCCCGGCGAAGGCGTCCAAGGCCGCATACAGGAACCAACCGAGCCATACGCTTTCGGCCTGGCCATTTTCGCCGACCGCGTCCATGCCGTCGTTCCAGTCGCCCGTCCCCATCAGCGGCAAGCCGTGCGCACCGGTGGTGAGGCTGTTGTCCAACGCCAGCGCGCAATGATCGAACAGACTGGCCGTTTTGGTGGATATCACCGGGAGGAAGAACGCGTCGTGCTCGTCGTCTTTGAGAACCGGCCCGTCGAGGAATGGGGTTGTCTCATCCAGCACGGCGATGTCGCCGGTAACCTCGACATAATGGGCGACGACGAAGGCGGGCCAGCCGCGGTCGTCGGACACGCGTGTGCGGACGCCGCGACCTGATTCCGGCAACCACCTATGCTGCACATCACCTTCGACGAATTGCCGGCCGGCGGCCCGCAGCACATGCTCGCGCGCGAGATCGGGCCGCGATACGCACAGCGCCATCACGTCCTGCAACTGGTCTGGGAAACCATAGGCGCCGCTGGCCTGATAGAACGCCGTGCGGGCCCAAACCCGGCAGGCGAGTGTCTGATAGGGAAGCCAGCGATTGAGCAGGATATCCATCGCGCGATCCGGTGTCCGGACCTGAACCACACCGAGCGTATCGTCCCAATGCCGGGTCACGGCGGCAAACACCGCATCGAGATCGGCACTGCGATATTTTGCCAGAAGCGATTGCGCGGCAGTTCCGTTGGCGGCCTGCCCAAGAAACAGGACGATTTCCATTCTGTCGGTGGCGGTCAGTCTGACCTGTGTCTGCAACGTGCCGCAGGGATCGAGGCCGGCAACGACACGGTTCGACAGACTCGTCCCTGGCGTCAATCCGAGGGGGCGATCCACGGATCCGTCGCGACCGAGGAATTCCGACCGGTCGCAGGTCCATGAAGTTTGCCGGCCGTTGAGGTCGAGAAATGCGACACGCTCGCCAAACTGATCGTTCCACGGATTGCGGGCGAAGACGGCCCCGGTTTCAGGGTCGATCTCGGTCACCACGAAAGGCGCGCTCGCCGAACGGTTCTGGCCCAAGACCCAATCGACATAGGCAGTGATCGAAAGATGACGCGCGCGGCGTGAATGATTGGTGATCATCAGCCGCGAAATCTTGATTGAATCGTCAACCGGCACAAATCCCGCCAGCTCCAGCTCGATGCCATGGGAGACATGGTTGAACCGGCTATACCCTTGGCCGTGCCGTGCCGCATAGGACGCGGTCTTGTTGCGGATGGGCAGTGCGGTCGGAACCCAAACCTCGCCGGTTTCCTCGTCGCGTACGTAGACCGCTTCACCGGGGCGATCGCATACGGGATCGTTAGACCACGGAGTCAGTTGGTTTTGCTGGCTGTTCACAGACCATGTGAAGCCACTGCCCTCGGTCGAAACCTGGAAACCGAATGAGGGGTTGGACACGACGTTCAACCATGGCGCGGGCGTGCGGTCATTGCCTTCGAGAATCGTTAGATATTTGCGACCGTTATTTGTGAATCCGCCCAGGCCATTGAAGAACTCCATGCTGGGGCGCGGCGCGGATATCTCGGGTGCCGGCTGCGGCGACGTGTGCCGGTGGGGGAGGCTGCGGGCGGAATGAGATCGCGGGTACGTTTGATCTGATCGGCCAGCGAGCCGCGGCTGCCATAGAGCACTGCCCGGGCGCAGGCGTGCAGCAGGCCGTTCACACCCGGAGAGACGAGATCGGCGCGCAGGACAAACACCGCACCCTTGGACGTGCCGCAGGGAATGCAGGGCATCGACTGGTTCATCCGCACCAGCGCTTCAAGCGACGATTGCAAGTCCTGGATATACGACGCCGCGCGGGTGTTGAGAAACACAAGGTCGACCGGCAGTTGCTTTGACCGCCAGTATTCATGCGCCCGCAAAACCTGCCGGACAAGTTCGAGGTGGCCGTCTTCCTCGACCCGAACGAGAACAATCGGCATATCGCCGGAAATTCCATGCGCCCACAGCGTCGAAACCTTGGCAGCACCGTTCACGAGTAGTTCGGTGGAAGGGCGCAGTGTCGGGTCGGGATACAGGACGTGATTGGCGAGGCGTTGAAACAGATGCGCCTCATCCGGGTCGATACCGAGATGATGAAGCTGCATCTGGGCCTGTGTCCAGGCCACCGTCTTTGCTCGGTCGAAGGCGATTGGATCCCGGTGCTTGTCGGCCAGGTCGAGCACGTCGTCGCGGGACGACGCCACCAGCGTCCAGAACGCGATGCGCACCGTGGCCCCACGCGGAATCCGCGCATGCCGGCGAAGGCTGAAGATGGGGTCGAGCACAGCGCCGGTCGAATTGGACAGTGGCCAGCCATCGGCGATCGCGGCGGGCGAGCGAATGGTCTGCCCGCGTCCGAGAAACCGCGCGCGATCGGTTTCGAACTGCACTTCGCCGGGGCTTTCGCTTTCGACAACGGCAAGATGCGCCGCCCATACGAGAGGATCACCGGGGGAACGCTGCCGGCGTGTTGCAAGGATCGCGCCGAGGTGGGGGACAAACTCCGTTTTGATAAACAATGAGGCAAAAGCTGGATGCGCGACATCGTCGGGCTGTCGGGCGAGGGCAATCTCTGCGTAGGAGGTGACCTCGATGTCGCATGTCTTTGGCCCGTGGTTGGTGATCGAAACGCGTCGGACCTCCGCGTCGTCTTCTGGCGACACCATGATTTCGAGCATCGTTATGATGCTGGCGTCGCTCCTGGTGATCGAGATGCGATCTTCCGAGACTGTCACGTCATAGGTGTCGGGTTCCACCCCGGCCGGCTGATAGCCTGCCGACCAAACCGCACCGCTGCGCACGTCACGAAGGAAGATATAGCCGCCCCAGCCGTCGCTGGTGACGTCTTCGCGCCAGCGGGTGATCGCGACGTCGTGCCAGCGGCTGTATCTGGAGCCCGCGGCTGGGACCATCACCGTATAGCGTCCATTCGACAACAGATGGGTGCGCGGCACCCGCGAATGCGCCGACGGATAATGCCGTTGCGAGTCGGGCATGGAGCTGGTTTCCCCAGCCGTCGCGCTTGCTTGGATCGAGGGTGCCCTGGCGACCGCGGCATGCGTTCTTGCAGCAAAAGTTCCGCCGCACGCACGATTGGTTCGGCGTGAAAGCGGGTACGCATGCGGCCGCCCTGAAGGGCGTTTGCGATCGCCACGATCACCATCCCCTGGTGATGCGCCATATAGTGGCGGACGACCGCGACCGTGACACCCTCCGGCAGGCGGGCGCGCGTGTAGTCGAGCGCCTCGTACCAGCCGTAAACGCCGGAGGCGCCGATGCCAGCCATGCGTTTGAAATTGAGCGCCGCGGCGGCGGGATCGATCATCGACGCCAGTCTGCTGGCATAGGGCGCGATGACGGTGTTATCGGCCAGGCCGCGCTTATAGCCGAGTCGGGAACTCCGAAGCTCGAATATTGATAGGTCTTCTCGATGTCGCGCAGGTCGTACTCGGACTCCGACATGCCCCAGGGCACGCCGAGCTCGGCGCCATATTTCTCCTGTCGCCACACAATCAGCCGGTTGGTATGTGCCAGCAGGCTGCCGGCGGGCGCACGCATCACCAGCGAAGGCATCAGATATTCGAACATCGACCCGGACCAGGAGATCAGGCCCGAACTGCCGTCGATCGGAGTCATGGTGCGTCCCAGACGGAACCAGTGCTTGGCGGGCAAATCACCTTTCGCGATGGCGACGAAGCTGGCAAGCCGGGCCTCCGAGGCGAGGAGATCGTAGAAATTATCGTCCAGGCTGCCATCGGCCTCGCGGTAGCCGATTGAGAGGAGCTGGCGGAAGGAATCGAACAGGAAGCCAAATTCCATGCGGTCGAACATGGCTTTGCAGAGATCGGCGATCGCAATCAGGCGATCCACGACCGAACGAGCGGCGCTGGCGGATGTCTCCAGCGCCTTCATCAGGGGGGCGAGGTCTTCCCGCGACGCGCCCTGGCCACGGTTTGCGACGATGCGCGACAATGCTTTGCACCGCTTAGGCAGCGTGGTCAGGGTGAGGGGCGATTGCAGCAAGGCGGCGATTTCTGTGTCGGCCTGAAGTTCGGGCGGCAGGAGATGCGCCCATGGCATGAGCCAGTCGAGATCCTGCTGATGCGTGAGTACAGATAGGCGCAGCGCCGCTGCCCAAACGGTGATTTTCGCCTCCGCCGCGCCGCTGCCCTTGTGTGACCATTCAGTCGCACAGGCCACGATCGTGTCGGCCATGTGCGTCATTTCCGCGAGGCTCACGGCTGCGTGCCAAGGCGAGGATGGCGCGTCTTACAGGCGCAAGGTGAAAGCTCCGATGGCGTCGTTCAGCTTTGCCCGCACACCACTCGGCCGTGTTTCATCCTTGGTTTGCAGACCCTCGGCCTCGCGCAACAGCGCGATCGTGTCCGCGAGGCCGGTTATCCAATTTTGACTGCCGATCGCACCGGCGGTGATCTCCAGGCAGGCATTGCGTAACGTGATGAGATGACCGGCCAGATTGCCGCGAAAGCGGGCCAATTTGGCCATCGTCGCGAACGTCGCTTCGAGCCGGTCCAAGGTGCCGAGTGTTCCCAGCCAGCCAAAATCATGCGCGGCGACGATCGAAAGGAGATGGAGGCTGAGGTTGGTCGGCGAAGTACGGTGTGCAATGACCGGTTCGTGGTCCTCCTGAAAATTATCCGGCGGAAGCATGTTGTCGTCGGCGGTGATGAATTCTTCGAAGAAGCGCCAGGTGCGACGTGCGACGAGCCGGAGCGCCAGGGCGTCACGCGCAGAGACCGACAAATGATCGGCCACTTTGGGTGGCAGGCTTGCTCAGCGCGCGATAAGCGGTGATAGGGCCCACAACGCCACCAGTGCCACTGCGATCGGCCAGCCACCTTGCGTCAGGAAATAGAGCAGGAACGCTGCCACGCCGCCGGATCCGACGCTTGCAGCGATCTGTAAAGTGAGCCTGCGGCTGTCGAACTGCGTTTCGTCGTTGCTCTGCGCCTCTGTCACCCACTCGAGCAGGTGACGCCGGCGGATGAAAAGGCGGAACAGTGTTCGTGCCACCGCATCGACCATCAGCCAGGCCTGATGGGCGAGGAACGCGCTCTGCACAAGGCCGAGGGCGAGGTCGCCGCGTAGCGTGCGAAGATGACTGCGTAGGGAAACGCCGGCTCTGTGCGGAACCATGCCGGCGATGGCCGGGAGCAGCGGGGGCAAGGCGATGACGAGAAGAATGGAGGCCGTCCAGATCGCGGCGGCGGAGATCGGCAATAGCCAGCCGATCAGCAGGGCCACCAGTGCGGACGGCGCTGAGAGCGACCGACGCAGATTGTCGAGCAGCTTCCACCGGCCCATGAGCGGGATCACGGTTCGCTTGGCACCGTCATGGGCCTTTCAGCGAAGCCTCGAAGTAGTCGACGTCCTAAATTCCCCTTCCGCAAAAGGACCCCTCTTCGAACAGGTCCTGATACACATCGGAGACTGCGAGCGCATAGGGATCGAGGCCGTTGGGACCTGAAAACGTACGTTCGAATAGCGATTCCTCACTGCCCATGGGCAAGGAGGGCGTCACCCGCGGTTGCAGCATGCCATGGCCCCGCACCACCACGCCGGCGCGCGGATCGAAACTGGGCTGGTTCAGGGGATGCGCCATTTTGCCGACCAGCCGCCTGATGGTCCCGATGGGCAGGCGTGTGTCGGCATCAAGGGTGATGACATAACGGATGCCGGTCGGCATTGAAGCTGGATGGCCTTCGATCGACATGGATGTGGTATCGGTGGCGCCACGCAGAATGCGGTTGAGTTCGTTCAGCTTGCCGCGCTTGCGCTCCCAGCCGATCCACGAATCCTCGCCCTCGTTCCAGAGGCGCCGACGATGAAGAAGGAAGAAGCGCAAGCTGCCGTCGGCCAGCGCATAGCGGGTATTCAGCCGTGCAATGCCGAAGGCTGCCTCGTGCAGAAGATGGTCGTCGTCCGCGTTGTGCTCGGTGGCGCAGTCACACCAGTCCGACAGCAGCGCGAAGACAAGATTGCCGTCCGGGTTTGAGAGGTGGTGGTCCTCCAGCCGGTCCAGTTGCCGCTGGATTGCGGATATGCCGGTCAGCAACGTCGGAATAACGACGACTGCGCTCAATTCCGGCGTGATTCCCTGGCGCAATTCCAGCCCTGGCAAAATCTTGCCACCAATCTGGCGGGTGATTACGCCGTTGACGACTGCGACCGCAATGTCTGAGGCTGGAGTCAGGCCGACGATCGCCAGGACGAGAAGCTGCCAGCCGCCGACCCCGGCATAGACCACCGCGAGCAAGATGAGCGCGAGGAAGATTGTGCTGACGGCTGCGATCATGCCGACATAGCTCATTACGCCGAGATCGGAACTAAGCTGAAAGAGCCGGGTCCTGAACGGTACCCGGCAGCCCAGTTCTTTCTCGGAGCCACGCCGGCCTCTGTTTATGGAAAATAGCCGGGATCGCTTTCCCACGGTGCAAAAGACTCGTTTTCGGTGGTCTTGTCCGCGGCACGCCTTGCAGCGGCGATCGCGTGCTGTGCGACCATCACTTCATCGCGGCCTGATTCGCGCGCTAGTTCCTCGATCGCACGCCGATAACGGTCACGCGTGGAGAAATCCATAGCGGCGAAATCGCTGCCGCCGCGCAGGATCGCATCGACCGGACTGACGCTTTCGAAGAACTCAGCCCAATTGATCATCGAGACCAGGGGCATGCTGGTGATCACGCTGCGGACGGTGATATCGGTCGCACCCTGGCATTGAAACTCCTCGCGAACGATCTGGTCGGCTGTTGTTCCTTCCGCAGCCAGTCTGGCATTCAGCCATCGCTGCGCGCTTGTGACATTGGGACCCTGATCCCGCAAACGCAGAGCGAGCTCGACGGCGAAAGCGGGTGACCATGCCGCCTGATCCAGGCTGCGCAAGATCATCGCTTCCGGTTCCGGATGGGCCGCGGCGGTGCCAAGAATCCGATCCGCCAGAGTATCAGCAAGCCGTCCTGCCGATTGCTGTGCCTGGATGGAGTCGGCCAAACGACGCAAATTTTCCACAAGCGTGATGCGTAGGGTGATCGCGAGCGCCCATAACTCGCCGATAGTGAGCGGCTGCACTTTTTGATAAGCCTGAACGAAGCGTGTCAGCTTCTGGACGTCGAAGGCGCTGTCGGTGTGGGCGATGAGTTCCCAGGCAATGCCAAACACGCGCGGATAACCCTGCAATGGCCCGTCCGCCAATTTCGGGAGTTCGCGGTAGAAGCCGGGGGGCAGGTAGCACTGGATTTCGCGGACCTGCTCGTCGGCGATATGGAAATTATCGAGTAACCATTCCCCTGCGGGGGTGATCGGCTGATGCGCGGAGGCGGCCCGGACCACGCTCCGATAGGTCTCGGCGAGGACGCCGGCATTATCGCGAAGCCGTCTGGCGAGCGGGCGACCGCGCTTGGGTTTGGGTGCGACGTGCTGTGCCGCCGCCAGGCTGGTTGCGTGCTGTTCGAGACGCTCGACGCTGAACAGTTCAGCCCGGATAGGCGGTTCGGGAGTGGGCGAACCGGCTCGCCGGAGAACGCTGGAGGGCGACGGGCTCATCGGGCTGTGCCGTGGTGACCGGCTTGCTTCATAAATACTCATTTCTCGAGCTGCTTGCGGATCAACTGCAATTCCTGATGGCGATCCGGGCTTGTTTTCGGATAGGCCAGGTTGAGGCCTTCAAACGTGTCCACGATGATCTGCGAGACAATCAGCCGTGCATTTTCCTTGTCATCGGCGGGAACGACGTACCAAGGGACATCGGTTGCGCTCGTCGCGTGGAGGCATCTCGCGCGTCGTGCGCCAGAGAAAGTCGTGTTCCAATTCAGTGGCGCTCGAATGTTTGAAGCTGAACACCTGACAGCCCTGCGGGTTGACCCCGGACATCACGTGCCTGATGGCACCGTCCTTGCCCGCCGCATCCAGGGCCTGAAAGATCAGCAACACCGCATAGCGGTTCGAGGCGTAGTGGAGCCGCTGCAGCGCGCTGAGCTGCTCCACGAGCTCGTCCAGTATTCACTTGTATTGCTTTTTCGATTTGTAGAGGGGCTTGACGGCGGTCGGCCATTTGTGGAGATCAAGTTCGTTTCCCTCTTTTACGCGAAAATCGGCGGTGTTGAGTTTCATCCAGATTCTTTCGATGATGCTTGCACCATGGTCAGGCCGGATATCGCCTGGCGGCTGCGTACGACTTGCCGTCCGGCGGCGAGACACCATCGGGTTATGGCGTGGCTGGGGGCTGTGGGTTTGGCATCCGGTCTCCGCGCTGCGGATGCCCCTGCCTGGGCGAGAGCCGCTGCGATAACGCGACTGGCGTCTTCAGGGTCTTTTGCCATGCCCGCGATCAGCAGGTCGCCGAGCGACCTGCTGAGCAATGCTGCCACATCGGGGTGGGGTGGTGGCTGGTTTGCTTCAGGCTGTGTCGCTGTTCCGGGGGCGGTTGACGACGTCATGCTTGGGCCCGGCGTTTGCCGGGGGTTGCGCCTTAGCATCGTCACGCAGCGGGTCGAACAGCGGCAGGACGCCGGGAAGCTGCCATTTACCGTCGCCGTCCGCCCGGGCCACGCCCAGCGCACGGGAACCGCGGGCCGCGAAGTCGCCAACCGGCCGGTCGGCGGCGGCCTTCACCGCTGCGGCATTGGCAGACATGGCCAGGATGACCTGCGGGGGCCCCGTCGTCACCTTAAACGCCTTGCCGTCCCGCCCCTTGACGGTCGCTTCCGTACGCTTGTCCACCGGATCGAATGGCGGGCAATGCGTTACGTGATAGGTCTTCAGCGCTGCCTTGTGCTTCAGGCAGCCAAGCACAACGAGATCGATCGTGCCGTTGCTCTCGGCTCGCGACGTGAGCGCGCCAGCCAGGATTACGTCGTTGGCGGTGAGGTTCCCTACGCAGAACGGCATGCCCAAGGTCATCTTGTTCTACTTCAGCGTGGCGGTCTTGTCGGCACACAGCATGTCGAGGCCAGCCAGTTTCTCGATGGCGACAAGTTTGCTGACGATCGCCTGCTTCTTGGCCAGCAGATGTGCGCCGACTGCCATTGTCGCCGACAGGACCGTCGGCATGGCCACCGGTATCGCCGCCACCGTCAGCAGGGCATTTTGGAAATGGCTGACGGTCACGGTGGTCTGCACGAGTTCCGCAGTTTTGCCGAGATAGGTCTCCCCACCCGTTGCATAGACCAGCGCGCCGACCTCGCCACGGCGGACGATCGAACCGGGGAAAACGGCGTCGCCGGCCAGCAGCCGGGCATCCGCTGGCACGATATCGCCGAGGCGCAGGCGAATGGCGTCACCCGGGACCAGCTCTCGCGCCGGCGGCGCGGTCCCCTTTCCATCGCGCTTCACTCGAGCCGTGGCCGCAAGCTTGGCCTTGGGGGCGTCTATGGCGTTGCCCGCTTGGCGCTCTTCCCAGAATCCGATCAACGCATTGGCGAAAAGTAGTAACAGGAAAATAAAGAAATCAGGCCAGTGGCGGACGATACCGGACAGAATGACCGCGACCTCGATCATCCAGGGGATCGGGCTCCAAAAATAAGAGAGCAATTTTAGAAGCGCATTGGCTTTCTTTTCCGCGCTCTCGTTCGGCCTGTATTGTGCCAGTCGCTTGGTTGCCTCGGCCTAACCAGGGCCGTCCAGGGTCGAGCCGAGCTTTTTCTCGATCTCCGACATGGAAAGCGATTTCACGTCGTCCTTCGGCCTGGGCTTTGACTGACCCATGCCTATACGTCTCCTCTTTGTAAGCCCGCTGTTTTGGGGGATGAAAAGCGCGGGCGATCATGGCCCGCGTGAGTTTCAAGGATGCTGGTGACCGATTTTGCGATCATCAACGCCTCTTTGGTGGCGGTCACGCGATGCCGAGCCAATATCTCAGTCCACCACGCACCACACGATGTCCGATTTCGGCTACGGCGCGCTGCGCACCCCGCTCCTCGATGGTGTTCATAAGAGCATCCACAGCTGCGGCGTCGTCAGGCGCTTTCACGCCCTGCGAGATGTCGTCCGCCGGTCGCAAGCCCTTGAACTGCAGGGTTGCTTGCTTCTGTCCAATCCGATCGATTGCACCGTGCAGAAGGCGGCGGGGCGGGTTGCAGGCTTCAAAAAGTCCGAACCTGATGCTCGACGAGCCCCCGTTGATCGTTAGGATGCAAGAACTTTCCGGATTGATGGTCTTGCCCCCCGTCATGTCGCGACGCGTCGACAGACGGTTTGCCGTGATGCATGACCGGAGTCGTAATGTGCAGCCCTTTGTCGGACGATCTCCACACTGTCCGCCCGTGATGTTGCGGTGCAGGGTCGGAAACTACTCACCGCTTCGGAGGCGGAGAGCTTGCCGTGCCCACCTTGAGAACAACCCTTATCCGCCCAGGACTGTGGCGATGGCACCGCCACGCAAGCGCGCGGGCCGCGACAAAAATCTCCCCGGCAACAGCTGCAGATACGTATGGAAGGCAGGCGTGATGTCGCTATCCGAGGGTGCAAGGAACATATCCGCCATCACCTGCGTCTTGCCGGCAACCTCATGCGCACCGCCGCCCTCGACCGTGCGTGCGGTGGCCGATGCGGCGGTCAGGAACCCGGAATTGCAGCCCATCACGAACGCGAGGTAAACGCCCAACACCGAACTGTTGTCGAGATCGGCCGCCATGAATACCTCGGCAACAAGCCGCGCCGCCGAGGGAAACCCCGGCGAGTGGTTACTGTCCATCAGATCGTTGTTGATGGTCTTAGAGCGTGATGACCGAAGGTGGAATCACCGAAAGGTCTGAATCACGCGAGAAAACAAAGAGCTAGAGCGGGATTACGTCGCCTATCAGACGTCATCCCGCTCTAGAGCGTAATGACCAGCCTTCTCGCCGGCATAACTACCCGTTCGGTAGCCGATTTCAACACGCAAACCGAGCTGGGTGTGCGTTCCACAGCGCAATCACCCGGACGTGCGGGTGAGTAGGATTGTAGCTTAGGATGCTCAGCGATGCGGTGCTGAGCGGTAGATGCTGTGCCTCACTCACCGCCAGGCCGGTCCACCGTGCTGCCAATGCGGGCCCGAATTCACCGTGCGAAAAAAGCGCGACATTCCCCTTCATCGTGCAGAGACGTGCGATCAGCCGATCCGCGCGGTCGGAGACTTGCGCGGGCATCTCACCCCCTGGGCAGCCGTCGCGAAACACATTCCAGTTCGGCCTCTCCTTGCGGATATCCGCGGAGAGCTTGCCCTCGTAGTCGCCATAGTCCCACTCAGCCAGGCCCGGTTCAATTTCTGCGTCCCAATCTGGCCCGACCAGCGCGCAGGTCCGTTGCGCGCGCTGCCGCGGGCTGGTCAGCACGAGACCGAAATGGATGCATCTGAACCACGGCGCCAATTCGCGCGCTTCATTCTAGCCGTTCGCGGTCAGTGGGATGTCCGTGCTGCCGGTGTGACGACCGGAAAGCGACCAATCGGTTTCGCCGTGCCGGACGAGGTACAGGCTTAGGAGAGGTTCCCGAGCAGCGATCACGACCGCTCCATGGTAGCGCTATATTCGCCTTGGAGTGCGGCATGGTTGCAGTGGGCGCGATGCCGGAGCGCGTCCTGCGCTGCCGCGACTTGAGACTCTTTGCCCTGCCATATCTCCAAAGCCGGCTGCTGGATGGCACGCGCAAACGAGAACACCAATGGCCAGGGCAACCGCGATGCCGTCGATCGCGCCAGGATATTCATCGCGTTGAGACGGGCAGAGGCAAATTCTGCCGATTGACCGCCCGACAGGAACGCAATCCCCGCAACGGAAGCGGGGACGGCCCCGAGGAGGCATTTCACAGTGGCTGCAGCCACTGTCTCCACACTCTCCTGGTTTGTGGAGCTCAATCCCGGAAGTACCATGTTGGGCTTCAGGATCATGCCCTCCAGCATGACGTTCTGGGTATAAAGGTGGTTGAAGACGCTGTGCAGCGTCTCCTCTGTAACCTCTCGGCCTCGCTCGAGGGTGTGCCCTCCAGCCATCAGCACTTCCGGCTCGACGATCGGCACTAGTCCGACTTCCTGGCAGAGGGCCGCATAGCGGGCCAATGCCTGCGCATTGGCCTCAATGCAGCCTCGGCTGGGTAGGCCGTCGCCCAGCGTTATCACTGCGCGCCACTTGGCGAAGCGGGCACCCATTGCGGAATATTCCTTGAGACGGTCCCGCAACCCATCTAGCCCTTCCGTAATCTTCTCACCGAGGCGACCCGCCAACTCCTTGGCGCCGATGTCGACCTTGATGCCTGGAATAATGCCTGCGTCGGTAAGGACCCTGACAAAGGACGAGCCCTTTTTTGTTTGCTGGCGGATCGTCTCGTCGTAGAGGATCGCACCGCCGATGCTGTCGCCAAGACCAGACGTGGTGACAATCAATTCGCGATAAGCACGCCGCGCCTCCTCGGTCTGGGGAATCCCAGCAGCGGCAAACCGCCGGTTGCACGTGCCGGTACTCTCGTCCATCGCGAGCAAACCCTTGCCGACTCCCACCAGCCGGTGCGCGGTGTCGATAAGCCCTTGCGGGCTCACTTCGAGGCGCCCCATTTCCAGTTCCGGATCTCCGGCAGATCCTCGCCGTGCTGTTCGATGTAGAGCTTGTGTTCGACGAGCTTGTCCCGAACCATCTGCTTGAGATAGGCCCCCTTGCTACCAAGATGCGGCAGCCGGTCGACGACGTCCTGCACCAGATGAAACCGGTCGAGATCGTTCTGTACCCGCATGTCGAAAGCGGTAGTGATCGTGCCCTCTTCCTTGTAGCCGCGCACATGGAGGTTGCGGTTGGTGCGGCGATAGGTCAGCCGGTGCACCAACGATGAATAGCCGTGGAAGCCAAAGATGATGTGCTTGTCACGGGTGAAGATCGAATCGTAGTCCGCCTCGGTGAGTCCGTGCGGATGCTCGCTGGCGGATTGCAATTTCATCAAATCGACGATATTGATCACCCGCATCTTCAGTTCGGGCAGATGCTCGCGAAGGATCGATACGGCGGCCAGGATCTCCAGCGTCGGCGTATCGCCGCAGCAGGCCATCACCACATCCGGTTCACCGTCCTGGTCGTTGCTGGCCCATTGCCAGATGCCAAGACCCTGCGTGCAATGTACGACAGCCTGACTCATGGTCAGCCATTGCGGCATGGCGTGCTTGCCGGCGATGACGACGTTCACGTAATGCCGGCTCCGCAGGCAGTGATCGAAGGTCGACAACAGGCAGTTGGCATCGGGCGGCAGGTAGACCCGGACAATGTCCGCCTTCTTGTTGATCACATGGTCGAGGAAACCGGGATCCTGATGGGTGAAGCCGTTGTGGTCCTGTTGCCAGACATGGGATGCGAGCAGGTAGTTCAGCGAGGCGATATTGCGGCGCCACGGTAGTTCCGCCGTGACCTTCAGCCATTTGGCGTGCTGGCTGAACATCGAATCGATGATGCGGATGAACGCTTCATAACTGTTGAAAAGTCCGTGCCGCCCGGTCAGCAGGTAGCCTTCCAGCCAGCCCTCGCATTGATGTTCGCTGAGCATCGAATCGAGCACGCAGCCAGCGGGGGCCAGGAACTCGTCATTTTCTACGGTTGCCGCATCCCATTGCCGGTCGGTGACCTTGAAGACGGCGCCAAGCAGGTTCGATAGCGTCTCATCGGGACCGAAGATGCGGAAGTTGCCCTTGTTCAGCCTGACGATGTCCTTGAAGAACTCGCCCAGCACGAGGGTGTCCTGTCCGTCGACGGCGCCCGGGGAGGCGACCTGTATGGCGTGCACGCGGAAATCGGGCATGTGCAGGTCACGCAGCAGAATGCCGCCATTGGCATGCGGATTGGCGCCCATCCGGCGGTTGCCCTTTGGCGCCAGCTCGGCCAGTTCCGCGTTCAGACGTCCGCTCTCGTCGAACAACTCCTCGGCCTTGTAGCTTTTCATCCAGCTTTCAAGCTGCGCGAGGTGCTCGGGGTGCTTGGTATCGACCAGCAGCGGCACCTGATGCGACCGAAAACTCCCCTCGACCGGCAGGCCGTCGACGATCTTTGGCCCGGTCCAGCCCTTGGGGGATCTCAGAACGATCATCGGCCAGCGCGGCCGTGTGGCAGTCTTGGTGGTCCGGGCGGACATCTGGAACCGTCGGATCTCCACGATGGCCTCTTCCATGACGGTTGCCATCAACTCGTGCATCGTCGCCGGGTCGTCGCCCTCGACAAAATAGGGGGTCCAGCCGCATCCCTGAAAAAAATGTTCCAACTCGTCGTGCTCGATGCGCGCGAGCACTGTCGGATTGCTGATCTTGTAGCCGTTTAGATGCAGGATCGGCAGCACCGCGCCATCGGTCATCGGATCGAGAAACTTATTGGACTGCCACGCCGTCGCCAGCGGGCCGGTTTCCGCCTCGCCGTCGCCAACGACGCAGGCGACGATCAGGTCCGGGTTGTCGAATACTGCGCCGAAAGCGTGGCTAAGCGAGTAGCCAAGCTCACCGCCTTCGTGGATCGAGCCTGGCGTCGTCGGTGCGACGTGGCTTGATATGCCACCCGGAAACGAGAATTGCTTGAACAGCTTCTTGAGCCCGGCTTCGTCCTGGGAGACGTTCGGGTAAACCTCGCTCCAGGTGCCTTCGAGATATACGTTGCCGACGATCGCCGGGCCGCCGTGACCTGGCCCCGCGATGTAGATCATGTCCAGATCATGCTTTTTGATGACCCGGTTCAAGTGCACGTAGATGAAGTTCTGTCCTGGCGTCGTCCCCCAGTGACTGACGACGAGCGGCTTGATGTGTGCCATCGTCAAAGGCTCGCGTAGAAGCGGATTATCATAGAGATAGATCTGCCCGACGGAGAGATAATTGGCGGCTCGCCAGTAAGCGTTCGTCAGCCGTAACGCGTCGGCGTCCAATGTCCGGGGCTCGGCGGCAGTCCGCTTGGCGCCAAGCCGGCCTTGTGGCTCTCGCGTCACCGTGTGTGCGTCGTCCATGGTCTCGGCCCCTCTTGGTTTCCTGGGTCCGCGGTGTGTGCCGCGAACAGGATGCAGCGTGTTGCGGCATTCGCCGAGCCGGCGCGCAACGCGAAAAGCCCTGTTGAGTTCAACCATAGCGGGCTGGAGAACGTTCGGCGCAGCCTCGGAAACTACCCATGCCGGCGAGCGGCCTAAGGTGTGGGAGAGGGAGGCCGGAACGCGTGCGGTGGTTTGCGATGCTTCGCCCGTGTGGTCCGAATTTGAGTAGATTCCGACCCTGTGGTGCGCGTCCGATCGACTGGTAGACCAATGTCGTCGAGTGGGCGCGACTGGAGCTTCGTAACCAACTGCCGGCTGCCTGCCGGTCAAGCGTGACACAAGAGGCTCCGTCGAGCCAGTCGCTGGAGCAGATCCGGCAAGTCTGGAAGGAGCTATCCTCATGCTGATCGCGGGAGACATTGGTGCCACCAAGACACGGCTTGCACTGGTCTCGCCCGAAACCGGGCCACGCAACTTTTTAGCCGAGGAGGAATTCCACAGCGCTGACTACGCAGGGCTGGAAGCGATCCTAACGGCATTCATGGCCAAAACCGGCCGCAACGCCACGTCCGCCTGTTTTGACGTGGCCGGCCCGGTGATCGGCGGGCGGGCGCATCTGACAAATCTGCCTTGGGATCTTGAAGAAACAGCACTCTGCACCGCGCTTAATTTGCAGCGCGTTACCCTGCTGAATGATCTCGCGGCCACCGCCCATGCCGTGCCGCATCTGCAGCCCGAAGAGACGATCACTGTGAATGCCGGCAAGCCCGGCGTGGAACACGCGCCGATCGCGGTGCTGGCTCCTGGTACTGGGCTGGGCGAGGCGTTTCTGATTTGGGGGGGGCAAGACTATATCACCTGCTCCTCCGAAGGCGGGCACAGCGACTTTGCCCCGACCAACGATGTCCAGGCCGGACTATGGGCGTTCCTGACCGAACGTTTCCGCCATGCGGCTTACGAGAGGGTGTGCGCCGGCTCCGGGCTGCCCAACGTTTACGATTTCGTGCGGTCGCGGGATCCGTCCTCAGAAAGCGCCGCCTTCCGCGCCATCTTGGACGCTGCGGACGATCGTACGCCGCCCATCGTCGAAGCCGCGCTGAATGATGCAGCGAACAACCCGATCGCGGCCGAGACACTACGCATCGTGATCGACGTCTGGGGTGCCGAGGCAGGTAATCTGGCTCTGAGGGTGCTCGCGACCGGCGGCGTCTATTTGGCCGGCGGCATGCCGCCGAGGCTCGTTCCGCAATTGCAGGACGGCGCCTTCATGCGCGCCTTCACCGCCAAGGGCCGCTTTGCCAATATGTTGAGCGCGGTGCCGGTTCACATCGTTAAGGTCAACGCCGCCCTGCTTGGCACCTCCATATATGGGCTGCAGCAGGCGGGGCGGCCGGTAGCCGGCGCATAAACGTCCCAACGCCTGGCGGACCGGCCTGCAGGCGATTCCGCCGCCGTTGTTTTATTGCAAAAGGAAGCGACAGATGGCTTCAGACGGACCCAAGGCGCTCAACCGGCTCGGCCAGAGCCTGTGGCTGGACAACATCACCCGCGACCTGCTCGATAGCGGCACGCTGAAGCGATACATCGACGAGTTGTCGGTCACCGGCCTCACCTCCAACCCGACGATCTTCCACCACGCAATCGCGCGCAGTTCTGCGTACGACGCGGAAATCCGTCGGCAACTGGATCATGGCGCCGTAGGAGAGGGGCTCTTCTTCAACCTTGCCACCCAGGACCTCGACCGCGCGGCGGATCTGTTCGCGCCGGTCCATGCGCGCACCGGCACGGTCGACGGCTTCGTGTCGTTGGAAGTCTCGCCCCTGCTCGCCTACGACACCCAGGCAACGGTGGAGCAGGCCAAACTACTGCACGCAAAGGCAAAGAGGTCCAATCTCTTCATTAAGATCCCCGGCACCGCGGAAGGCATGCCAGCGATCGAGCAGGCGATTTTCGATGGCGTCCCAGTCAACGTGACCCTGCTGTTCTCCACCGAACAATATAACGCAGCGGCCGATGCCTACCTGATGGGGCTCGAACGCCGCGTCGCCGCCGGCCTGTCCCCCGACATACGCTCAGTTGCTTCGCTTTTCATCAGCCGCTGGGATGTTGCGGTGGCCAGCAAGGTGCCGGAGAAACTGCGCAATACGCTCGGGATCGCCGTTAGCAAGCAATCCTATAAGGCCTATCGCGATCTACTGGAGGGCGATCGGTTTCAGCGTCTGGCAAATCTCGGCGCGCGGCCGCAACGGCTGCTGTTCGCCAGCACGGGCACCAAGGACAAGAACGCATCCGACACATTGTACATCTCCGCTCTTGCCGCCCCGAACACGGTCAACACAATGCCGGAGGAAACCTTGCTGGCCTTCGCCGATCACGGCACGACCAGCGGTGCATTGCCGCGCGATGGTGGGGACGCGGAAGCGGTGCTGCTCATGTTCGCCAAGGCCAGCATCGATATCGCGGCGCTGGCAGCGCAACTGCAATCCGACGGGGCCAAAGGCTTTGTCGCCTCTTGGCACGAACTGCTTGGGGCGATCGAGGCCAAGAGCAGGACCCTGGCCTGAACACAGGAGAGATCCGATGACCGCTCTCACTGCGACCCCGTCCTGGCAAGCGCTCGCTGCGCATCACGCGCGCATCAAAGACATTCATCTGCGCAAGCTGTTCGCCGACGATCCCGGCCGAGCGGAGCGGTTCTCGATCGAGGGTGGGGGCCTTTTCCTTGACTACTCCAAGAACCGCATCACTGATGAGACCGTGCGGCTGCTGCTGCAGCTTGCCGAGGAGCGCGGCGTTGCAAAACGGCGCGATGCGATGTTTGCGGGTGAGAAGATCAACACCACGGAACGTCGTGCCGTGCTGCATGTGGCACTGAGGGCGCCGCGCGGCACCCACATCGTGGTCGACGGTGCCGATGTTGTGCCCGAAATCCACAAGGTGCTGCAGGCGATGGTGGATTTCGCCATGCGCCTGCGGAGCGGGGCGTTCATCGGCCATACCGGCAGGCGGATCCGCAACGTCGTGAATATTGGTATTGGCGGATCCTATCTGGGACCCGAGATGGCCTATCGCGCGCTGCGTCCCTTCAGCGACCGGTCTATGACTTTCCGCTTTGTCTCCAATGTCGATGGCGCAGATTTCAGTGAAGCAACATGGGATTTGGATGCGACCGAAACGCTGTTCATCGTTTCCTCCAAGACGTTCACCACCCTGGAGACGATGACCAACGCGGCGACGGCGCGCGCCTGGCTGGTCCAGAAACTCGGTCCGGATGCGGCAGTCGCAAAGCATTTCGCGGCGGTCTCGACCAATATTCCGGCTGCCATCACGTTCGGCATCGATCCAGCCAACATCTTCGGCTTCTGGGACTGGGTGGGCGGTCGCTATTCAATGGACAGCGCAATCGGTCTGTCCACGATGATCGCCGTGGGCGCCGACAACTTCCGCGACATGCTCGCCGGCTTCCACGCGATGGACGAGCATTTCCGGACCGCGCCCGCCGCCTTCAACCTGCCGCTGCTGCTCGGTCTTCTGACTATCTGGTACACTAATTTCTTCGGCACGCAGACGATTGGCATACTGCCCTATGCCGCTCATCTGGCACGTTTTCCTGCCTATCTCCAGCAGCTCCAGATGGAGAGTAACGGCAAGCATATCGATCTCGATGGGTGCGTGCTGGACTATCAGAGCGGTCCCATCGTCTGGGGAGAGCCCGGGACCGACGGCCAGCACTCATTCTATCAGTTGCTTCATCAGGGTACGAGACTGGTACCCTGCGACATGATCGGTTTCTGCCGACCGCTCAGCCAGCAGGTCGCGCAGCACGACCTGCTGATGGCCAATTTGTTTGCGCAAGCCGAGGCGCTGGCGTTTGGCAAGACGGCGGATGAGCTAAGAGTGGAAGGCTGCTCCGACCACCAGACACCGTTCCGCGTCACCGAGGGCAATCGACCGACAAACATGATCCTGGCCGAAGCCCTCAATCCGGCAACCCTCGGCAGCCTGGTGGCGCTCTACGAGCACAGCGTCTTCACCCAGGGTGCGATCTGGGCGATCGATAGCTTCGACCAATGGGGTGTCGAACTGGGCAAGGTTCTGGCAAACCGCATCATCCCCGAACTGAACCGTGACGCGGAGCCGGTTCTCGCGCACGACGCCTCAACCAATGCACTAATCCGACGGTACCGGAAGCAACGAGCGTGAGTTCTGCCCGAATGGCGACGGTGGCAGCTGGCGCAACCGCCATCGTTGGATGGCCGTAACATGGCAGGCACCGCAGCCGCGTCGGTCGCGGTGGTTTCGCCCCGTGTCGCTGATGAGGCCGGTGGCCATCCTCACTCTGGCTCGAATTGCTCCAGGTATCGCGGGCCGGCAACCTCTAATTCCCCCACCACCCACGGAAGACCTCATAGTTACTTCGTGACGGAGGGATTGTGCCAGTCGTCCCCGGCAGCGAGGAGTGTGTCAGCCCCTTTGGGCCCCCAACTGCCGCGCTTGTAGGCGCGCACTTTATGGTGCGTCTTGAGCACCGGGTCGACCACGGCCCAGGCAGCCTCCACCGCATCTTCACGGGCGAAGAGCGCTCCGTCTCCGGCCATGGCATCGCCCAACAGGCGTTCATACGGCAATTCCTCGCCTGGTTGTTCCTCGACTAAATAGAGTTCCCTCTGGTCACCGACGAAATCCTTGCCGGCACGCTTGACGCGAGCGGCCAGTGCAATGGCGGAGTTGGGCGATATACGGAATCGCAGATAGTTGCAGCGGCCGAGCGTGGCTGCTGAATCGGCGAACAGCGTTTGTGGGGGCGCCTTCAGTTCCACGACGACCTCGGTTGCCGTTGTTGCCAGATATTTGCCTGAGCGCAAGTACCACGGGACCGCTGCCCATCGCCACGAATCAATGAAAAGACGGAGCGCGCAAAAGGTTTCCACATCGGAGTTGGCCGCGACATCTGGCTCCTTGCGGTAGCCGGCGTATTGGCCGCGCACGACATCGGCCGATGTGAGCGGACGCATGCCTTGGAAGACTTTGGCTTGCTCGTTGTGCAAGGCACCAAAATTCCTGTCGGCCGGCACTTCCATGGCAAGCAGCGCGACGATTTGAAAGAGATGATTTTGGATGACGTCACGCAGACAGCCGGCGGTTTCGTAGAACCCGCCGCGGTTCTCCACACCGAAGTCCTCCGAGAGCGTCACCTGGACGTTGGCAATATAATTACGATTCCAGATAGGTTCCAGAAACGAATTAGCAAAACGGAAATAGAGGATATTCATGATCGCCTCTTTCCCGAGAAAGTGGTCGATGCGGAAGATCGAATCCTCAGGGAATACGGCTCGCGCCGAGCGATTGAGCTTGCGCGCGGAGGCCAGGTCGCGGCCGAACGGCTTCTCGACGACGACGCGCGCATTTTCTGCCAACTTCGAGGCACCGAGCCCCCTAATTGTCACATCAAACAGCGATGGTGGAATCGCTAGGTAGTGTACTGGGCGGCGAGTCATCCCCAGCGCGCTTCTTATCGCCGTGAACGTGTCGGGTTCGTTGTAGTCACCGCTTACGTAGTTGAAAAGGGACAGAAGGCGGTCGAGGGCGGCGCGGTCATCCACGCCACCCGATAGCTTTATACTGTCGACGACCCGCTTGTGCAGGTCCTCCAGGCTCCATTTCGGGAGGGCGACGCCGACGATTGGCACCGTCAGGGCACCATGCTTAACCATGGCGTAGAGCGCTGGAAAGATCATTTTATGGGCGAGGTCACCTGTCACCCCAAAGACCACCAGGGCATCCGAACGGGGCGCCGTCATGCGGTCGAACCGTTCTTCGCGCCGGAATTTTCCTCATGGCCGCAAAACTGATAGCGTAGCGCAGATAAAACCTTGTTGGCCAAGTTGTATTCGTCCCCAAAACTGAAGCGTTGGTCAAGTGCGGCACTGAGAACGGGAGCCGGAACTGACTCGTCGATAGCCGCCGCGATCGTCCAGCGATCCTCGCCCGATTCAGATACGCGGCTTGAGGAATTCTCGAGGCTCAGGTCGTACGGGTAGTTCTCGGGGTCTCGCAGTGGTGCGGTTTCGGCATCGACAGCGCGAAGCTTTTTGGCAAGGTTGGCGTGGCGAAGGATGTTCAGCCCCTCGGCGTGGGAGGCCATTATGCCGTATTCGAGGTCGTTATGGACCATTTTGACGAAGTGGCCTGCGCCGCTCGGTCCGCAGTGTAGATAGGCGTGTTCGGCGCTATCGGCCACGCTCTCAAGACCGCGCGTTCGCGGCGCCGCCTCGATACCTGGCGCCAAGGCAGCGAAGGCCGGATCGAGGCGTCGAACGGCAGCTTCCTCACCGCCGATCATCAGGCAAGAACCGCGCTCCGATCCCCAAATGCCACCGCTCGTTCCGACGTCCACATGGTGGATGCCCTTCGGTTTCAACTCGGCGGCGCGACGGAGGTCATCGCGGTAATGCGAGTTGCTACCATCGATGACCACGTCGTCAGCTTCGAGGAATGGGACCAGGCTGGCCAGTGCCAGGTCGACTGTCGCTGCCGGTACCATCATCCAGATGACCCGAGGCTTCTGCAGCTTAAGCGCCAATTCTTCGATGGATTGCGATCCGATTGCCTCTTCCTTGGTGAGCACGTCCACGGCCTTCGGGTCGAGGTCGTGGACGACGCATTGGTGGCCGGCTTGCCGGAGGCGCCGTACCATGTTGGTTCCCATGCGGCCAAGCCCGATCATTCCGGGTTCCATATTTTTTCCTTTGTTGGAGTCGCTCCGTCAGCACTGCTGCCGGATGAACCTGTCATGGCCCAATTTTATTGGTTTCGAGTGCCTGCACCTTCGCCAAGCGGCGTTGGTGGCGTGGAGCATTGCTGAAGCGGGCCGTCAAAAATCTTTCGATGAGTTCTAAGGCGAGGGCAGACCCGACCACCTTTCCGCCCAGGCAAAACACGTTCATGTCGTCATCTTCAACGCCCTGATGGGCGGAGAACACATCATGAATGAGCCCGGCGCGCACACCGGAAACCTTATTTGCAGCAATCGACGCGCCGACGCCGCTGCCGCAGAGCGCGACGCCACGCTCGACTTCCATCGCGGCGACGGCCCTGGCCAAGGGAACGACAAAATCTGGATAATCATCGCCGGGGGCTAACTGATATGCTCCGAAATCCACGATTTCGTAACCCGATTCACGCAGCGACTCCGTCAGTTCCTGCTTCAGGGCAAACCCACCATGATCTGCGGCAATTCCAATACGCATCACGGCTTCTCCTTGCATCGAGGATGGCTCGGGAAATAATCGGCCTCGCGTTTTCTTCGTGGCCGAGAGGATGATTTAAAGGCGGGAGCGGGCGCCTGGCCGAGAAAGCCGGTAACCCTGCGGCAGTGCGAGGATCGTGCGCGGGTTGGAGGGTTTGACAGACCCACCATAAAGAACCGGCACCCTATCTTCCCTCCGTACCCAACCGTGCATCAAAACAGTCACTGGTATGCGCATGAACTTCTATGATCTCCTCGAAAGTCAGTGTGTGGCTAGACCCTTTGGTCAAGGCGGCTCATAGCCAATTGCGGTATCGGATGAAGTCGCCCCTTCGGGCGCGCCGCCGGCAACCTGATCGCCGCAGACAGTCAAGTCCTTACAGGCTTGCTGCTGCGATTGCGTTTCGCCGATGCAGATGACCGCCAAAAGCCCCGCGCACCGCGCGGCCCTCGCCTTGAACGCGAAAATCGCATCGGTGTCGTCATGATGCTGACGACGTTCTGAATGCCCCACGATGACCCCGGAGACGCCAACACCTTGCAACATTTTGGCGCTGATGTCGCCGGTGGAGGCGCCAGTGATCGCCGAGCTGCAATCCTCCCCGCCGATGGCATTGCTGCCGGCCGCCACCTGAACCGAACGCGAGATCAAGATCGCCGGCAGGCAGTTCAGAAAGTCGGCAGAAGGCGGCGCTGCCTTCACGGAAACGGCAACAAGCTCGATCTCGCCAAGTTGGACTGCCATCCCGTGCATTCTCCAGTTTCCGGCGATTGATATCCGCATTTGATCCTCGAAAATGATACGCGGCGAACGGCGAACGCTCTGCAGTGTGAGGATCAGGCGTTGACCAACGTGATGCCCTAATGGGTCAGCAATCTGTCATCAAAGCTCTGAACGATCACCACGGAGGCGTCGGACGCCTGACCGTTTTCGACCTTCTGACGATCGACGTCGATGTCCGCCAGTCGGTCGTCCCAATCGATCTCCTTCACCGATAGCGGTGCGCGGCAGGAGTGGGATCGACTCTCAGCCGTCTAAGATTGAGCGGTTCTGTCCGATCAACCGGTCGCTGGATGAGGCCCTACCTCAAGTACGAAAAAGCGGCCGACGCAACGGTGCCGTTTGCTGATCCGCTTGGCCCGCCTCGATTTGCGGCGGAGGCGCTAAGTGACTTAACTGCTCGAGTGTCACAGGCTCAGGTCGATCGTTAGCATTCGGTGGGATCTTCTCTTCAGTCATTATGTCTCCTGTTGTCCGGGCTTTTGATCGTTACGGGCAGCTGGTCGAGTTGGTGAGCGGGGGACAGTCGTACTTTCAGTCGGCGCGGACGAACTGCCGGTATGCGCTGCCACGTGCTGGTTCCCCGTGAATTCTAGATTAGCCAGGAGTACAATCAGCAGAAGCGCCAAGTAAAAGAAGATCCGATGCTGGATTGCCGATGGTATGCTAACGACGGGGGCGATCTTGGCCGATAGGGCATCGGAACCTAGCTGCTGCGGTAGGCGCGCGATCAGGCCAGTGGCGATCGCCCTAGTATCTAGCCGCGACGAAGGTCGACCGGGTAGTGCCACGATGAAGGCGGCCAATCGTTCGGTCGCCGTCTTCGCGGCAAGCGGGCCAAGTTGGCCGTTTCCTGCCAAGGATCCAGATCCAGTCGCGCCAGAGCCGACAGGACGCTAAGCATCATGCCGTTCTTCTCCTCCCGGATCGGCGCGAATAAAAAATCATCGAATTCAGGACCAAGAATTGAAGCCGAAGATAAGTTTGTCATTTTGACCACCAAAGCTGCTTGCAGCTTATCAGCAAGTTTCCTTACAGATTATACGGAGCGTCGACGCGCCCCAGGCAGGCTCGGAAACTACTCAGGCCTGGCGAGACGAAATTTCGGGATCCTGGCGGTTGCACTGCCTATTCTCGTTGGCGCCTACGCCGTAACACTTGCGTTTCAGGCCGTTGACCGTCGGCGTGGTCATCACTCTTCGGCTCCAGGGACCCGCGTTCGATGAACGCGGGTCGCAGCGTTTCGCAAGCCGTACCTACGTATGTTTAGTTGGCCAAAGGGGCCTTTGTCGTGGTCTCACCGTTGGGCAGGGCGCCTTTGTCGGCCTTTTCCATGATGTTCAGGAACGGCCTGATAATGTCGATCGGCATCGGGAAAACGACGGTCGAGTTCTGCTCTGCGCCGATTTCGGTCAGGGTTTGTAGATAGCGAAGCTGCATCGCCGCCGGAGTGCTGCCCAGGATCTTGGCCGCGTTCACCAGCGTCTGCGCCGCCTGGAACTCGGCTTCGGCATGGATGATCTTTGCCCGGCGGTCCCGCTCCGCCTCCGCCTGCTTGGCAATCGCCTTGACCATGTTCTCGGTCAGTTCGACGGTCCTGATCTCGACGTTGCTCACCTTGATGCCCCAGGTTTCCGTCTGGCTGTCCAGGATCGCCTGAACGTCGGTGTTGAGTTTCTTTCGCTCGGACAGCATGTCGTCGAGATCGTGCTGTCCAAGCACCGAACGGAGTGTCGTTTGCGCCAGCATGTTGGTGGCCGGCAGATAGTCCTGCACCTGGATGATGGCGTACTCGGGGTTGACAACGTTGAAGTAGAGAACGGCGTCGACCTTCATGGAGACATTGTCGCGTGAGATCACGTCCTGGGAGGGAATCTCGACGACCTGGATGCGCAGGTCGACGCGAATCATCTCCTGGACCCAGGGAACCATCAGGACCAGGCCCGGGCCTTTGACACTCTGGAAGCGGCCGAGCGTAAACACGACGGCACGCTCGTATTCCCGCAGGATCTTGAAGGTCGACTTCGCCAGGATCAGAATAATCAGGAGAATAACGGGAACCACGTAGAGATACAGTGGTACTGCGAAGACGGAAGTTGAGCTCATCGGGACGATTTCCTTGATTATAAAGCCTGCCTGGTAAAAGGCGGTCGGCACGTGGCGCGGATATCAACGCCGGTCTGGGGCTATCGTTCGTCCGGCCGGGGCGCCTTCGAATTTCGGCTTCGTCGATGACGAAGCATCCGTCGAATGGCCCAGCCGATGCCGGAGATGGACATCAGCGCACCGAACGCTACAAGCAGGCTTCCATCCGAAAGCATGAGCACGGTAAAAAACGCTACGACCGCCGCGGCGACGATATACCTGTTTTCGATCAGCGATCGGGATATCTCCAACAGTGTGTGCGCCCGAACCGAAGGGACGCAGCACGCGACGGCCGACCGGTCTCCCGCTACGCTGGCAGAACGCCGTATTCCAGTCGGGGCATCAGTAAGAGTTATAGTAGCCCCAGTGCGGACCGCTCCAGATCAGCATGACGAACAGCACAAGAAGCAGGATGCAAAAGCCACCAAAGGCTGACGACGCTAATAGTAGGGCCGCCGGTATCCATAGTTTCCTCCGCTACAGAATAGTGAAAATCAATAAAATAGATCAAACTTCATTTAATTGCGATTGACGCAGAGAGTGGCCGGGCGAGTTTTCTCGAACGTGGGCACGCCGGCCGAGCAGTACAGTTGCATTTTCTGGCGGGTTCTGAATCAATGGGTAACCATGATTCAGAACCTGATGACTGGCGGCCCATTGACTGAGAACACCCTGTCGTTGTGGGCAGCGTCGTTGCAGGAGGCGAAGCGGCGCATCCGCCCGCTGTTTACGCAAGATCGTGTCGCGACCTCGGCAGGCCAATTCATCGATGCGCTGCTGGGCAACGAACCCCGCAAGACGGGATGGATGTGCGCTGAGGCAGCGGGCGATGGTGGGCCCTGGCGACAACAGGCCCTGCTGGGTCGTGGATGATGGGATGCTGACGCTCTACGCGGCATCGTTCGTGATTTCGTGGTCGAGCATCTGGGCGATGACGACGCGGTCCTGGTGATTGATAAGACAGGCTTTCTCAAGCAGGGCAAGGCTTCGTGCGGCGTGGGGCGGCAATACACGGGGTCGGCTGGCAAGATTACGAACTGCCAGATCGGGGTGTTCGCATCCTATGTGTCCAGCAAGGGCCACGCCTTTATCGACCGAGCGCTCTACCTGCCGAAAGCCTGGTCGTCCGATCCAGACCGCTTGGCCGCCGCCCGTTTACCAGAGACGGTTGCGTTTGCGACTAAGCCCAGGCTGGTCGCGGAAGCGGTCGCGGCCGGTGTTCCGTTCGCCTGGGTGGCGGCCGACGGCGTGTATGGCGTAGGTGAACTTGAGGCAACACTGCGTCGTGCCGGCAAAGGCTACGTCCTGGGCGTCGCCGAGATCCTTGTTGCAGGCGAAGCGAAAGACATTGCCGAGGCGCTACCCGCCGCGTTCTGGAAGCGCCTGTCGGCAGGTCATAGGACGAAAGGTGAGCGGCTCTATGATTGGTCCTACTGCCCGCTCGCCGATCTCGACGCTGCCGAATACGACGCCCCGGTTCGAGGTCCCTGGACCCGGGGCCTACTGATCCGATGCAGCCTTGTCGATGGAGAACTTGCCTACTTCACCACCTGGTGCCCTGGGCGAACACCCATCGAGACGTTGGTCCGGGTCGGGGGCACACGCTGGCGTGTCGAGGAAGGTTTCGAGACCACCAAGAACGAGCTCGGTCTCGATCATAACGAAAGCCGCTCCTGGCATGGCTGGCACAGGCACGTCCGGCGACAGCACGGCGCCGCCGAGCGACGGCACATAGGCCAAATAGCGATACCCCTCGGCAAAACTAGCCAACTTTGCGTCATCGAGCAAAACCGCACGCCCCGGCTCGAGCGGATCGAGTCGGTCCTTTTCGTAGATCGGCACGCGGATTCGAATGCGCCATCCATCCGGCATGCGCAGGAAGCGATCATGAAACTGGCCGTAGCAGGTGACATCGACCGGCACGTCGCCGACATGGGCGCGCACCATCAGGATCATCCTTGTTTCTGCCACCGCGCGATCGCCGGACAGCGTGATCGTCGATGCGCCGATGAAATGCTGCGCCCGCGCGCCCCGTGCGGCAGCGGCGATCGAGCGGATAACGAACTCTTCGGCAGCACCGACGAACCACGTCGTATGCATCGTGGCATCCGCGGTGAAGTAGGCATGCAACCGATCCCAGCGCCCGGTGTCGCGGAACGGACCCCAATCATTGACCACCCGCGTGATCGCGGCGCGATCCAGCAGTCCTGCCAGAGTGTCGGCGTCGTTCACGGGTGTGTCTCCAGTTCGCTAGCGGGAATGGCCATGGCGGAGGCATCGGGGACGGCGTCCGGCCCGAGATGCTGTGGCATGAAGCGGATCGTGGCCACCACCACCAGCGCCACGGCACAACCGATCAGATATTGATACATCGGCGCGTCCAGCCCGAGATCGCGCGACATCAAGGCCAGCACCAGCGGCATCAACCCGGTGAAGATGGCGGTGCCGATGCTGTAGGGAAAGGCAAAGCCACTTTGCCGGATGGCGGTTGGGAACAACGAGGCGATCATGCTGGGGATGATGGCGTGCATGCACCCGGCCGACAGTCCGACCACCATCATTGCGTAGATCAACGCCGTGCTGTCGGGTGCCAGCGTCGGCAGCAGATGGAAGAACCAGAGCGAGATGGCGGCATTGGCCAGCGTGGCCGCACCCAGCGTGCGCGCGATGCCGAAGCGGTCCCGCAGGCTGCCCCATACCGGCATCAAAAGGATGAACACGCCGACACCGAGCGAGTTGGCGGTGAACACCAGACCTGCGTTGAAATGCATCTGGCCGATCAGATAGGTGGGCATAAACTGAAAATAGACAGAACTGGTCGTCGAGAACACAAACACCGCTGCGACAGCGAACAGGCACTGCGGGCGATAGAGGCGAAGTATGGTCGCGAGCGGCATGCCGCGCGAGATCTGGCACGAGTTGCGGATCTCTTCGAACATCGGTGTCTCGGAGAGGCTGCGGCGCAAATACGCGGCGACCAGGCCGAAGGCGCCGCCGAACAGGAACGGCAGCCGCCAGGACAGCGACGACCAGGAAGGATCGAGTTCGGCGATCTGCCGCGCGAACAAGGCGGCAAAGGTGCCCATCAACAGGCCGCAATTGGTCATGCCCTGGAACACGCCGCCGGAAAATCCCAGACGGTGCCTCGCTGCATGCTCACTGACAAACACAGCGGCCCCGGCAATTCGCCCTCCACCGCGCAGCCTTGCAGGACGCGCAAAAACAGCAGCATTGCCGGAGCCATCCAACCGACCATCGCGTAGGTCGGCAGCATTCCCATCGCGAAGGTGGGGATGGACATCAGCAGCACGGTGAAGATGAACAACTTCTTGCAACCGATCCGGTCGGCGTAGTGTGCGATGATGATCCCGGCGATCGGGGGGACCATATAGCCGAGAGCGAAGATGCCGAAGACCTGCACCTGCTTCACCCAAGACGAGGCTCCCGGCGGAAAGAACGCCAGACTGATCGACACGGCCACGAACACATAGACGCTGAACTCGAAATATTCCAGGCACGCACCAAGCGAGGCCAGGAACAGATTCCGATTCTCTTTGCTGAGCATTGCCCGCATTCTCCCTCAAACACTGCCGTCGGCTTCCCGCAACAGGGCCGATTTTGTTCCTCATCATAATATCCCGCGACACCTACGCCGGCAGTCGTTAAAAATGATCGAGCGATACCTGTCAGGCATACCTCATCAAGCTGCGTCATTTGCCCGGCCCGCTGGCCGTCGTCGCAACAGGCAGCATCCGGGCGGCGGCCAAGCATCTCGGACTCGGCCAGCCGGCATTGAGCCGCAGCCTGCGTGATCTGGAGCAGGAACTTGGCATACCGCTGCTGGAACGCCGCGCCGGTGAGGAGATCGCGCAGCACCGGGGCGACGTGCGCGGCGGGATTACCGTGTTCCTGTCCAGCCTGTCTCACCTGGCATTGCTGCCGTATGCCCGGCCCAGCTTCACCCGGCGCTACCCACGTGTCGTGATAAGCGTTGCCGAAGGCCCCTATCCGATGGTCGCGTAACGGCTGGCGGACGGCACGATGGATTTCTGCGTGGCCCGCTGAGCAGCAGCACCCTGGCACCCAGACTGCGGCTTCGATTGCGCGGGTGCGGCGGATCGACGTTCATCACCACCCGGTGCCACCGGCCAATGTGGAAGCGGTGGCGCAGTCGAGCGGTCTGATCCCGCCCTTACGCACCTGGTCGCCGGAGACATCGCTGGCCGACATGGACCGGGCCGGGGTGGAGACCGCGATGCTGTCGGTGCCCGGCAGTGGCCTGTGGCTGCCCGATGCCGCCACCAACCGCCGGGTCGCGCGGGCCTGCAACGAATACATGGTGGGGATGGTGGCCCAATATCCTGGCCGCTTCGGGTTCTGGGCAGCACTGCCGCTGCCGGACATGGAGGCGAGCCTGCAGGAACTGGCCTACGCGCTCGACACGCTGAAGGCGGACCTCGTCGGCCTGTTCACCAACTACGGCACCAAATGGCTGGGAGACGCCAGCTTCGCGCCACTGTTCACCGAGCTGAACCGCCGCCAAACCGTCGTGTTCAACCATCCCAACACGCCCACCTGCTGCGGCGGGCTGATCGCGAACGTGCCCGAAGCGACCGTCGAGGACGGCACCGACACTGCCCGCACCATCGCCAGCCTGCTGTTCACCGGCACCGCGGGACGCACGCCCAACGTCAAGCTGATCTTCTCCCACGCCGGCGGCACCATGCCGACGTTGATCGAACGTTTCGTGCTGCTCAGCCGCCAGGCCAACATGGCGCAGATCACCCCCAATGGCGTGCTCGATCAGATCGGCCGGTTCTTCTACGACACCGCGCAGTCTGCCAACCCAGAAGCGCTTGGCCCGTTGTTGCAGATCGTTCCGTTACGGCAGCCGGTGTTCGGCACCGATTTTCCCTATCGCACCAGCATCGAATACGTCGCAGCCCTGGACGCGTGCGGGCTGTCAGAACAGCAGTTGGCGGAGATCGGCCGGACCAACAGTCTTGTATTGGTGCCGCGTCTTGGATGACACCTCGCCGGCCTCAAAAAAAGATTTTGATACGAAATATTGAGCTCGGTGTTGTTGTGCTTTAGGCTTCGGTATGCCGCGCTCAGCACCTCCCGCATCCAGCCTCACTCAGGGCGCCTGCGAGCGGCTGCGTGCGGATCTGCTGGCATGCCGTCTGCGGCCGGGGGCCAGGTTGAAAATCGGAGACCTCTGCGAAAGTTAGCCTGAGCGCCGTCCGCGAGGCGCTATCGCGGCTGACGTCCGAAGGCCTGGTCGTCGCCGAGCCGCAGCGCGGATTTCGGCTGGCCCCCATTTCTGCCGAGGAGCTGCGCGACCTCACCATGGTTCGCTCCCGGATAGAGAGCCTCTGCCTGGATCGGACGATCGCCAATGGCGACGTGACGTGGGGGGCCAACCTCGTCGCCGCCATGCATCGTCTGCTGCGAACGCCGCAACGCGAGCCGCCGGATCAGCTGCGGATGAACGAAACCTGGTCGGCGGCCCATGACGCCTATCATGAGGCCCTGGTGAGCGCCTGCGACAGCCCATGGCTGCTTCGGCTGAGGCGGCTGCTCTATGCACAGAGCGAGCGTTATCGCCGCCTCTCGGTGCCGCTCTCCGAAAGTGCGCGCGACATCGATCGCGAGCACCAGGACCTCGTGGACTCAGTCCTCGGGCGTGACGTGAGGCGGGCGCAGTTACTGATGCGCCAACATCTGGACCGCACGACGCAGGTGCTGCTGCGCCAAAGTTGGGCCAGTGCCGCGTGAAACGAGCGCGGCCAGATGACTACCCCTCAGCCTCGTAATTCCTGATGAAATCCTCGGGCGGTGTCGGTCCCCACAGGTAGAACCCATCTTCGGGCTGATGATCGAGGCCTTCCCAGTCGATTGTGCTGGGGATGTAATCGATATCGCAAGAATATTCGGAGAAGCTGCCCCAGGGGTCCTGCACATAATGGAAATAGTTCGACCCCAGAACATGGCGACCGAACCCCCAACCTTTGGCGTATCCCTTGTCGGCCATGGTCATCGCGCCCAGGCCGATGTGCTGGATCGAGGCGACATCCCAGCTGAGATGATGCATACCCGGCGCATTGGATTTCGCGAACGCCATCAAATGGTGGTCGCAGCCGTGGATGGCATGCATAAAGGCAATGTATTCACCGCTTCGGTCGGAAAGCCGTAAGCCAAGAACCCGGCTATAGAAGGCAATCGCCCGGTCGACGTCGGGGGTGAAGCGTAGCAGATGGCTCAGGCGACGCGGCTCGGCTTTGGGAGCGTTGCGGCGATACAGGGCGTTGCGCATGCTTGGTACGGTGAGCGGTTGCTCAATCTCCAGTTTCTCCTCCGGTGTCGTTTTCACGCCGACGCGGATTTCCACCAGCATTCCGTCGTGATCCCTGAACCATAGCCCGGCGTCATCGAAACCTGGCGGGGGATCCTGACGGGCGATCCCGAGGTCATCGAGATGCGCCCGGAAGCGGGACAGGTCAGCCTCGAAGCAATGGAACGTGACGTGCTGCATCGTCTTGGCCGGACCTGGCACGATGCGGCCCCAGCGATAGCCGTCCGTCGGCGTGTGCAGTCCGAGATGCGGGCCGTCTTCGCGAACATCAAGGCCAAAACTACGGTAAAAATCGACCGCACGCTCCATTACCGGCACCGCCATGACGAACTCGCCGATGGAGTGAATGCCCAATTCGCCACTCGTGCGCGTCGCGGGGACGTAGCCGGGAATTGCTGTCATTGGTTGCCTCGCTGTTGAGGACGCACGGCTTTATGCTTGCAGGCCGCAAGACGGGCTAAACTCCAGACCCGGGAGCACGCACACCGGAGCGCCCCTCTATTGGGCGACGATCGGGTTGCTGAGCACACCAAGCCGTTCAGCCTCAACTTCGCACACATCGCCCTGCTTCATCCACAATGGCGGCTTGCGGGCGAGGCCCACACCGGCCGGGGTGACGATGATATCGCCGGGATAGAAGGTGAAAGCCTCGGACAGCACCGAAATCAGCGTCGCAACATCGAAGATCAGCGAGTTGGTGGACGCATCCTGCACGAGGTCACCGTTCAGGCGCGTCTGCAGCCGCATCCCCGCCATTCCCGCCATTCCCGGCGGCAGCGTTTGGGCGGAGCGACGCCATGCTTCCTGGCGCTGGCGTCCGAGTTCGCGCCACGCCGTTCGCGCGGCGCGGTTGCCAGCATGATCTGGGCGGCGTTTCCGGTCGGTGCCATGGCGGGCGGTTTTATCAACTCGTACATCCTGCGGATCGCCGATTGGCGGACGATGTTCCTGGTTGGCCGCGCCGCGCCGCTGATCGTGGCCATCGTGCTCCTGATGTTCCTTCCGGAATCGGTTCGTTTTCTGCTGGCCGGTAACCGCAATCCCGATGGTGCGCGACGCATCGCCACGAAATTCGTTCCAGGTGTCACGTCCAACACACTTCTGACGACCGACGAGGCGCGCGTGCAGGGTGCCCCGCTCGGACAGTTGTTCGCCCGCGGTCGGGCGGTGACGACCCTTCTGCTCTGGGTGCCGTTCATCACCGCCTTCGGAACACTCGGCATCATTGCCTACTGGACACCGGCGCTGCTGCGCGAGAACGGCATCAGTCCGGCCGACACGGCGTTCGTGCTGGGCGTACAGAGCATCGGATCCATCATCGGCATGGCCAGTGCCGGACGCATCATGGAACGCCTCGGCGCCACGGTGGTGTTAGGTGTGTCTCTCCTGGGCGGCGCTGTCGCCACGGCTTTGATCGGGTTCTTCGCCGGCTCGGTGAATTCGGTGGCGCTGATCCAGGCGGTGTCGTGCTTCTTCGTTGGCATGGGCGCCTCCGGCTCCATCGCAATCGCAGCCCTCGTCTATCCCACGGCGCTGCGTTCCACCGGCATCGGCTGGGCAATGGGCACGGGCCGGGCAGGGCAGGTGATCGCCACGCTGCTGATCGGTCTGATGGTCACGCTGGGCTGGGGCAGCTCACAGGTGTTTCTGGCACTGGGCTTGGCACCGCTCCTGGGTGTGGCAAGCATTATGGCGATGCGCTGGCACACCAGCCGTCAAACGGTCGCGGAAGCGGTGGCATGAACGTGTCGCCACCCGATCGAGACGCCATCGAGCGGATCAGGCTGCTCCAGCCGGTGCAGGATTGGGCGGCGTTTCGCGACACCGAGCAATGGGATCGCCTGCGCGCCGTCTACGCGCCTGGTGCCACAACCGCCGTGAGCTGGTTCGACGGGGACGCCAACGAATTCGTCAGCCGTTGCCAACAGATGGCCGCCGGCGGCGAGGTGGCGGCCCATCACGCCATTGGCACGTCGCAGTGCGACAGGTGCGGCGACCGGGCGCTGGTGAGCTCGCGTGTGACGATCCTGATGCGTCTGGCCGTGCACGGCGTGCTGTGCGACGTGACCGCGGTCAGCCGCTTCATCGACCGGGTCGTGCGACACAGTGACGATTGGCTGATCACGGCACGTGTGGCGGTGTTCGAGAAAGACGGTATCCAACCCGTCTACCCCGGCGATCGGCTGGAGCTGGACCGATCCAAGCTCTTGATACCTATCCGGCCGGCTACCGGTTCTGCACCTATGCACTGGTCGCGCGTGGCGGCGCGCCCAATCTCTCGCTACCCGCGCCGGGCAGCCCCGCCTTGGCGGCCTTGGACGGCGCCGCGCGCGTGTGGCTCGCCGCCGGGTCCGCCGAGCCGAAACGCGGACCGATCCTGACCACCTGGTCCGCCGCTTGACTGGCGATCATCTCGGCCTCCTGGTGGGGCACCGCAAACGCGCGCAGCAGCAGCACGGCAAAACGCTGCGATAGCGAGACGGCCGACGCCAGGTCGGTGCAATCAAGAGTGCACGCCACCAGCGCCTGGGTGGTGCCGAGCGTGAAGGCGACGCCGGTTTCCAGTACCAGTGCCGACAGTCGGCCCTGCGACAGCCCCAACGCAATATCGTCCACCACGCCGCGGTTGAGCGCGCCGTCTATCGCGAGGTCGTTCAGCAGGGTGCGCGCCACGAAACGTCCGCGGAGCCGGTCACCCAGGGTCAGCACCGCGTAGGCGCACAGCCCGCGCGCCATGCGGCGGGCCGGATCAACTTCCTTTTCGTTCGTTTGGTCGATGAACCGCTTGGCGCTGCTGCGGACCGAAGCGCGGATGGCGCTCAACAGGTCCGTCTTGTTAGAGAAGTGGTTGTAGAAGGTTTGCTGAGAAACCGATGCGGCATGGGTGATCTCATCAATTCCCACGCTGTCGGCACCGGCTGGGCCAAAGAGCTGCAGCCCCGCGGTGATCAGCGCTTCACGTGTGGCGGCCCGTCCGCGCTTGGACGTGGCCTGCAAAGCGCATGCCCTTTCGCCGTCCCTGGAACCTACTACCGGTACAGCGTCCTGCTTCCAAGGCGCTCAAGAAACTTGCGCAGGCGCCCCTGATGACACCCGCATTCGATGTGGTCGTGCTTGGATATGGCCCGGTCGGCCATGTGATGGCAGCCCTGATGGCACAGGCCGGCTGGCGGGTGGGCGTGTTCGCACGGCAGGCAGGCCTTTACCCTCTCCCACGTATCGGACATCTGAACCACGAGGTGATGCGGGTCCTGCAGGCCGTGGGCATCGCTGCCGCTTTCGAAAAGGATGCCTGCGTCTGTCGGACCTATGACTGGGTGAACGCGGCAGGCCAGGTCCTCATCCATTTCGATTGGGACAAGCCGGAAATCACCGGCTGGAGCCCGCATTATCTGTTCTACCAACCAGACATGGACGTGCTGCTCGCGGGTGAGGTCGAGCGGCATTCCAACGTTCAGGTGTTGCGCGGCTGGGAGTGCCGCTCGGCGGTGGAAGCAGGTCACACCGTCACGCTGGAGTGTCACGCCGGCAGCGGCGAGGTACGCCGATTGACCACGCGTTTTCTGATCGGCGCTGACGGTGCCAACAGCTTTACCCGCAGCGCTGCCGGCATCGCGTGGACCGATCTCGGATTTCAGGCGGACTGGCTGATCGTCGATTATCGGCCGCATGACCCAGACTCCGACATCCCGATGCCCGAGGCCGGACAAATCTGCGACCCGGCCCGCCCGACCTCGCTGTTCCGTCGTATCGGCCACAAGCATTGCCGGTGGGAGTTCATGCTGCTGCCAGGCGAGATGCGCGAGGAGATGGAGCGGCCAGAGCGGATCTGGGCGCTGTTGTCGCCCTGGGTGAAACCCGAGGACGGCATTCTGGTGCGCCAGGCCGTCTATACGTTCCGCTCCGGCCTGGCGAGCACGTGGCGGTGCGGCTCGATGCTGCTGGTGGGCGATGCCGCACATCTGATGCCGCCGTTCCTCGGCCAGGGCATGGGGTCTGGCTTTCGCGACGCATTGAACCTGGCCTGGAAGCTCGACCTCGTGTTGCGCACAGACGCCGCGGACACGCTGCTCGACACCTACGAAGAAGAACGCAAGCCCCACGTGGCCGCCATCATCGAGCAGGCAGTGGCACTGGGCCGCGTCGTCTGCGTGAGCGGCCCAGCCGAAGCTGCCTTGCGCGACGCTGCATTGCTGAGCGGCGACGTGCCACCCCCGCCGCCGTTCCCCACAGTTTCCGGTCGGCTTTTCGCACAGCATGACGAGCTGGCGGGGACGCTGGCGCCGCAAAGTGTGGTGCGCGTTGGCACGGCGGAGGGGATGTTCGACGACGTGATGGGACGCGGCTGGAAAATTCTGACCTTCGATGCCGTGCTCGCGCGGCGCCTTCAAGGAACCACTGAGTCGCGGCAAAATCGTTGAGGCCTGTCGGTCGTCAAGATGGGCGGGAGCGGCAGCCAATGTAACGTCGTGGACGTGACTGACACGTACGCGACGTATTTCGCCACGCACAAAATCGCGGTGCTGATCGTGCGTCCCGACCTCTACGTCTACGGTGCGGCGAAGGATGCGGCGACCGCGGAAGCGACCGTGCGACATCTCGTGCGCAACGCTTTCCCCGCGTGACGTCTAGGAGCCTGTCTGAGTAATCATGACCGTAACGAAAAATGAAAGAGGCTTGCTTCAGAGGGGGCGGGCTGATTCTAAAAAGAATCAGCGCCGCCTTGGCTGCGAACCAATGTTGCGCGGTGCGCTTACGTAAGCGATTACTCGGACGGGCTCCTAGCTCTCTGTTTTATCGCGTGATTCAGACCTTTCGGCGATTCCAACGCCGGTTATCACGCTCCAAGTGAAACACTGATCGCCCGGCTTGCAGCGCACACCCACACGCGGTTCGCCGATGCCGCTGCCTGGAAGGCCCATCTACAGCAGTTCGACATCATCACACCGCCGTCACGCACCGTGGTGCCCTGGCACTCATCCAAGACTCGGTGCGCGTCGCCACCGAAGCGGCCGTGCGGGGCAGCGTGAAGGCGCATGGGTTTCTGCCCCGAACGGGTCATCGTCAGCGACGATGCAGGCCAGTTCTACGTCGACCGCCATGCCTTGTGCTGGGTTCACGCTGAGCGCGTGGTGCACAAGCTGGAAACCTTGACCGGAGGATCGCCGGATTTTACCAGACCCAGCACTTGCCAGCCGCCCGGCCCGGCGCAACGCTCAGTCGGAAACTAGGGGTCAGGTCATGTTCGTCACGGTTAACGGCGCGCGGATGTTCTTTGATGTAGACGGGGCGGCGTTGGAGCCGGATGGCACACGCATGCGCCAGAAGCCAACCCTGGTGTTGCTGCATGGCGGACCCGGTGGCGACCATTCGACGTTCAAGCCGGCATTTTCGCACCTGCGTGATATCGCGCAGCTGGTCTACCTTGACCACCGCGGCAACGGGCGTAGCGAGCGCGGTGATCCTGAAACCTGGAACTTGCCGCAATGGGGGGATGATGTGCGCACGTTCTGTGAAACGCTGGGGATCGAGAGGCCGATCGTGCTCGGGTATTCTTTCGGTGGCTTTGTGGCGCAGTCCTATGCCACCCGGCATCCGGACCACATCGGAAAGTTGATCCTGCTGAGCACCTCGCCCAAAATCGAGCGTGAAGAGATCTACACCACGTTCGAAAGACTGGGCGGGGGCTACGCGCGCAAGGTCGCCGAGGCACGGTGGCAGACGCCGAGTCTGGAGAGCATGGAGGAGTACCGGACGGTCTGCTTTCCGCTCTACAATCCAACGGCCAGCAAGGACTGCAATGCCGCCCTGCGGGTGGAACGCAACCCCGACGTGGCGCTGCATTTCGCGGGGCCCGACCGGGAATCAAGCCGCCTCGATTTCCGCCACGCGCTGGGTGCTGTCACATGCCCGACCCTGGTGCTGGGGGGCGAGGACGATCCGATCACGCCGATCCACCGCAGCGAGGTCATTGCCGCATGCCTGCCGGCGCATCTCGTGCAGTTCGAGCGTTTTCCGCAGGCCGGCCACGGCGTGCACAACGACCATCCCGAGCGGGCGTTCGCGGTGATCCGCGACTTTATCCTGCGCTGAGTTGATGACCGAGGTGCGACGCGACTTCTACGGGTGGGCGACGCCCAACTCCCAGCGGGTGTCGATTCTGCTGGAGGAGCTCGGGCTGCGCTACGTTGCCTATGGCGTGAACATCCGCGCGCGGGCGCAGTTCACGCCAGAGATTCTGGCGCTTAACCCCTATGGCAAGATCCCGATCCTGCGTGAGGAGACCGACGGCGAACCAACTTTGGTGCTGTTCGAATCGGGCGCGATCCTTGTTCATCTGGCCGAGCGTCACGGCGCGTTCTTGCCGTCGTCTGGCCCTACGCGGGCCGAGACGCTGGCATGGCTGATGGTGGCACTGACGTCGCTGGGCCCGATGACAGGCCAGGCGCATCACTGGACCGAACTGGCGCCGGAGCCGTCGGGCGTGGCGCTGCGGCACACGGTGGCGCTGGTGGACCGTGTCTATCGATTGTTGGAAGGGCGGCTGGACGCGCACCGCTATCTTGCTGGTGATGCGTTCTCAATCGCCGACATCGCGGCCTATCCCTGGATCGCGCGCCGCGCCTGGGCGCTCCAGTCGCTGGACACCCACCCGTCCCTCGCGCGATGGTTCGCCGAAATCGGTGCACGGCCAGGAGTTGGCCGCGGCATGGCGGTGCCGGCGGGGGCACTGCTCGAATAAGTAGTAGGGTATCGTCATGCGAATTATGCGCGGCATTGGACAGAGACGGTTGGCATGGGCGGCCATTCTGCTGTGCGCGCTGCTTCCCACCGTGGCGGCCGGCCAGCCCGCGACGGAGCAGATCCTGCGGATCGTGCTCAACGCTGATCTTGCGGTGCTCGACCCGATCGTGACGACGGCCGGCGTGACCTCGACCCATGCACAGATGATCTATGATCAGTTGTTCGGGCGCGACGCGAAGCTGATTCCGCAGCCGCAGATGGTCGAGCGCTACGACGTCTCGCCTGATGGGTTGGTGTGGCACTTCACCCTGCGAGACGGTCTGGCGTTTCATGACGGAGCACCGGTGACGGGAACGGATGTGGTGGCCTCGCTCCGGCGCTGGGGTGCGCGGGACCCGCATGGGCAGCAGCTGATGCGCATCACCGAGAGCCTGACGGCGGATAGCGACGGGCGGAGCGTGACCTGGCGTCTGCTTCGGCCCTACGGGCTAATGCTCGAGGCGCTGTCGAAACCGGCGGGGAACATGCCGGCGATCATGCCCGCGCGGGTGGCGGCCGGCGATCCGTTCAAGCCGATTCAGGACACGACCGGCAGTGGTCCTTTCGTGTTTGTGCGGGAGGCCTGGGTGCCTGGCGCTCGCGCGGTCTATCGCCGCAACCCTGACTATGTGCCGCGCGGCGAGCAGGCGTCAGGCACGGCTGGAGGCAAACATGCGCTGGTCGATCAGGTGGAGGTCCTCAGTATCGCCAACGCCCAGACTGCCGCCATGGCGTTGCTGAAGGGGGAGGTGGACTATCTCGAGACCCCTGGTGTCGATTTTCTGCCGATGCTGGCCGCGCGCGGTATGCGAACCCTGCGGACGAACGCGCTGGGCGCGCCGGGCATGATCCGCATGAACCAGTTGTACCCGCCGTTCAACGATGTCCGCGCCCGTCAGGCGCTTCTCTATTTGGTCGACCAGGAGGAATTCCTGCAGGCGATGTTCCCCGATCCGGCGTTGACCCTGGTGTGCTCTGCGTTCTTCGTCTGCGGGTCGCCACAAGAGACGACGAAGGGCGTGCCAGACGGGCTGGGGCGGTCGCCGGCCAAGGTCAGAGAGCTACTGCGCGAGAGCGGCTATGATGGGCGGCCGATCGTGGTCATGGACCCGACCGACAATCCGTTCATGCATGCAGCCACCCTGGTGCTGGTTCAGCAAATGCAGCAAGCGGGCTTTCGCACCGAAGTGCAGGCGATGGACTTCGCCGCCATGAGCGCCCGTCGGGGCAGTCGCAACCTGCCCACCAACGGTGGCTGGGATATCGGTCTCACCTTCTGGAACGGACTGGGCGCCTCTGATCCGGTGGGAAATGTGCCGATGCAGGCCTCGTGCGCGGCGGCGTGGCCGGGCTGGCCCTGCGATGTCGCGCATCAGGCGCTGATCGATGCCTATCCCTACGCGCAAGATGCGGCGGAGCGTCGGCGCATCCTTGAGTCGTTGCAGGAGAGCGCCTACCGGATCGTCCCCTACGTTCCGTTCGGCCAGTGGTATCTGCCGTCCGCGGTGAACCCACGGATTTCAGGCGTGCTGGCGATGCCGGGCGTCGTGATTGCCTGGAATATCCAAAAGGCAAAGTGATTCCTGTCGGTCGACGCCGCTCCAGGTGTTTGATCCCGGCCTTTAATGGTGCGCTCTTTTCGCTAGAGCGTGATGACGTCTGATAGGCGACGTTATCCCGCTCTAACTCTGTGTTTTATCGCGTGATTCAGGCCTTCGATGATTCCACCTTCGGTCATCACGCTCTAGGGAAGTGATATCGTCGGCGCTGATCGGGCCGTTTCATGACCGCAGAAGTTGATTTGGTGGGTGGAATAAGGGGGAAGGACGATCGACTACTTTACCGCGCAGGCAGCCTGCACAACACTGGCGAACTGGGGCAGACTGGTCTGCCAACGTATTGTGGAGAGTTTGCCATGCCATTCTACGAAAGAGGGGATACCCAAATCCGTTACGAGGAAACCGGATCTGGCTTTCCTCTGCTCCTCGTTCCCGGCGGCGGCCTGAACTCGCGCATTAGCAATTGGCCAAATGCGGTTTTCAACTCGATGGACCTATTTAAGGACGAGTTTCGTTGCATCACGATGGATCAGCGCAATGCAAACGGCGGGGAGTCCAGCGGCCCAATCCCTGCTGCTGACCCGTGGGACGCGTTTGCCGACGACCAGCTGGGACTGATGGATCATCTCGGGATCAAACAATTCCTTTTCATGGGCTACTGCATCGGCGGTTGCTTCGCGCTCAAGCTGATGGAGCGGGCGCCAGAACGCGTGATCGCGGGCGTGCTGGTCCAGACGGTCGGGCATCACCCAGAGCACCCGGATTACATGTTCAATTCAGGACGGGACGTCTGGGCGCCAGAGTTGCTAGCCCGGCGGCCCGATCTCGATATGGGGCAGGTAAAGCGTTATCTCCATGACCTTTACCGCGTCAGGCCCGAGTTCGTTTACAGCGTGTCGCCAGACTTTGCGCGTTCCTGCCAAACGCCAATTCTGGTCCTGCCGGACGAAACTCCTGCCCATCCGCTCATATCCTCTGTCGAGGTCGCCTCACTCTGCGCGAATGCGGAGATAACAGTTTTTCCGTGGCGTGAGCCGCCGGCGCTAAAGGCTAGGACGATCAATCGGGTTCGACTCTTCCTTCGGGCGCATCAGCCCACCGGCTGACTGTGAACCGCCCCGGGTTTGTCGGAGGCTCCCACTCCCCAATGGGATGGAGCCATGACAAGCCAGACGACGAACAAATTCTCGCCTGAAGTCCGCGAGCGAGCGGTGCGGATGGTTTTCGATCACGAGGGCGATCACGCGTCATGCTGGGCGGCGATGTCCTCGATTGCGGGCGAGATCGGCTGCTCGCCGCACACGCTGTCGGATTGGGTCAAAAAGTCCGATCGTGACAGCGGCGCACGCCAGGTGTTCCCTTCGATATTACGGCCAAGGTCAAGGCACTGGAACGCGAGGTCCGCGAGGTGCGGCAAGCCAAAAGGTCTTGCCGATCCCCCATCTACCTACCACGACCACGCCGCCAAGCGGACTGATCCCGGCAAGCTGTCCGCTCGGGCCAGACGGGACATGACGCTCAGGCCCAAGATTCAGCGGGTGTTCACGGAAAACTTCGAGGTCGACGGGGTGCGCAAGATTTGGCGGCAATTGGCGCGGGAAGCCTGTGATATCGCTCGCTGTGCAGTCGATGCGCGAAATCGGCATACAACGGCTCATCCGTGGTAAGCCAATTCGCACCACGGTCAGCGACAAGGCCGCTCCATCACAGCGACCGTGGCAGCCAACCCGAGTTCAAGTCGTCGTCGCAACAGTCATGTGGGCCACTCGTAGGTGCTCGTCAAACGCCTTGGCCGAGACCATCAACGGACTTCATAAAGCCGAGGTCATTCATCAGCGCGGAGCTTGGCGCTCATTCGGGGCCGTCGCGTTCGCCACGCTGGAGTGGGTGGATTGGTTAAAGCACCGCCGGCTGCTGGGACCCATCGGAAACCTCCCGCCAGCCGAGGCGGAATCGCAATATTTCGCAGCTATCGACCAAGTTAAAATCGTCGCAGCACTTTATCCAACCAGCCGCCGGAGAACCCGGGGCGGTTCACAAGCTGTTTATGGCACTGTGAGATTAGGAACGGTGATACAGAGCGGCGGCATTGTCTATAAAGAAGGCTTGTCGTTCTTGCGGGCTCACCTTGAGGCCAAGCGCCCTGGCGGGGTCATCATAGTCCCAGTGGGGGTAGTCGGTGGCAAACAGAAGCCTATCCCAACCGATCCATTCGATGATGTCGCGCAGATGCTCGCGAGGCTCGGGCTCCTCCATCGGCTGCGTTGTGAGCCACACATGCTCACGAATGTATTCAGAAGGCAGTCGCTTGAGATGCGGCACTTCCGAACGAAGCGCCTTGTAGGTGCGGTCCATCCGCCATGCCAAGGAGGGCAGCCACGCAAAACCAGACTCGATCAGCACAAGCTTCAGCGTGGGGAAACGCTCGAACACGCCCTCCATGACGAAGCTCGTGAGCATCGACTGGCAGGACTGCGAGTGGCCGATCATGTCCTCGATGTAGAAACTCGGCCAGCCCGTGCTGGTCACGGGTTGGCCGCCATTTCCGAACGCGTGCACGCCAACCGGCAAACCTGCGCGGACCGCGGCCTCGTAGATTGGCCAGTATCGCTGCATTCCCAAAGGCTGCTGCGTGCGGCTCAACAGGAGCACCTGCACCACATCGGGATGGCCGGCCCAATGGTCGATCTCTGCAGCCGCAGCGATCGGGTCTTCATAGGGCACCACGAGCGACGCCTTCAGGCGTGGCTCCGGCTGCGTCCATTCCGCGATCTGCCACTCGTTAAGCGCTCGGGCCACGGCGATGGACAGCTCAATATTGGCGAAGCCACCGGGATGTGGGCGGATCATGTTGAGAATTCCCAACTCGATCCCGCACGAGTCGAGGAGATGTGACCGCATAAAATCCAGATCGCTGCCAGGCCTGCCACCCGTGGGGGGCCATGCATCGCGACGCGACGCATCCGGCTGGCCCTTCGGGTATTGCGGCCCGGAAGCATTGCCCTGGCGCGCCCGGAATCCGTAGGTGTCGATATGATCGCACCAGCGCTTTGCCAAATACTTGTGGATCAGATTGAAAGATTTTGGGCTGTGATGAATGTCGCAGTCAGCGATCGCCATTCTGCTTTGCGCAGGGTTGGTTTGCGCAGGGCCGGCCGCTGCGGGTTGGCGGACCTCGACGTTCATGCCGTCCTCCTGAATCCTCTTCTGTCACAGGACACCACACTTGCGCAGGTTGGTGCAACGCCGTTTAGTTTGACGCGGTGGAGTACGGACTGTCGAAAGCGACGGACGGCCATCGCGGGGAGAGCAAACATGCTGCAAAGCATTCTGACGCGGCGCGCCTTTGCGGGCGCCGCTCTGGTAACGGGCTCCACATTGGCTCGGCAAGCCAGCGCCGCAGTGCAGCGACCGTTCAAGTTTGCCTTTGCCAACAGCGATCTCGGCAGCGCCGATCCAATCAACATTCGCGCGGGCAACGACGACGTGATCTGCCGGCAGGTCTTTATGAGCCTGGTTAGCCCGCCGTATGGAACAGCCGACAACGACCCGGCAAAATGCCAGTCGGAACTCGCCGAACGCTGGGACGCCTCGCCTGACAACAAGGTCTGGACGTTCTTTCTGCGCAAGGGCATCGAATTCCATCGCGGCTACGGCGAAGTGACGGCAGACGACGTGAAGTTCACCTTCGATCGGGTGCGCAGCAACACGTCCGGCTCGCTCTATGCGGAAGGCTACGGTGATATCGAAAAGATCGAGGCGCTCGATCGCACCACGGTGCGGTTCCATCTAACGCAGTCCAACCCGATCTTCTTTGCCACGCATCTGTTCCCGCGCGAGGGCGCCTTCATCGTGTCGCGCAAGGCCGTGGAGGAAATGGGGGCGGCATTCCAGCGCAACCCGGTTGGCAGCGGCGCCTACGAGTTCGCAGCCTATCAGCCAGGACGCCAGGTGACGTTGAAGGCCAACCCGAAGTTTCACCGGGGGCCGGCGAAGCTCAACGAACTGCAATTCCTCTACATGCCTGAGACGGCCGCACGCACAATCGCGTTCCGGAAAGGCGACCTCGACTTCATCGACGGCGCCCGTGCCCCCGGATGGGCACCAGATCTGCGGCGCGTCATGCCCTCGGCCAAGATCGTGGTGCTGTTCCCCGGCAGCACCCAGCTCATGCATCTGGATACGTCGCGCAAACCGTTCAACGATCTGCGGGTGCGCCAGGCGATGGCGTACGGTCTGGACCGGTCGGTCTTCAAGGAAGCCTATGGCGAACTGTCAGGCCCGCTGTGGGGCATGAACGCACCGGGGACTTACGGTGCGCTCGGCGAGGCGGACACGCCGGCGGAGCTGCGCTATGCGTTCAATCCCGCGCGCGCCAAGGCGCTGCTGGCCGAAGCGGGTTACCCCGAAGGCCTGTCGGTCAACGTCTATATCAGCAAGCGCGAGGACTACCTGACCAACATGCTGTTGGTGCAGGACCAGTTGAAGAAGGTCGGCATCACCATCAATGTCTCGCTGGTTGACCATGCCACCTATCATTCCGACAATCGCAAGGACAAAAATCCGATCATCGTGCAGTCAGGCCCCAACACCGAGACGGCGGCGCGGTGGGATGCGACGTATTTCGCCGCGGGGTCGAACACCACGCCCGACGGCCGGGGCGGCAGCAACTTCAGCCATTACGGCGTTGGCATCCCCGGCATCGACGCCGAACTGGGCGCGGCGCGGTTGGAATCGGACGGCACCAAACAGGCCGCGATGCTGCGCGATGTCGAGCGGCATCTGCTGCGCGACCTGCCGGCATTGCCGCTGCAATGCCTGGGATGGGTCTGGGTGCAGCAGCCCTACGTCAAGATCCCGTTCGCGTTGAGGTCAGGGATGCTCAACTTCCCGATGGAGAACGTCGAGCTCGAGAAATAGCTGATGGGCCGGTACATCCTCCAGCGCCTGATCGATGCGGTCCCGACGGTTTTGCTGTCGCTGACCTTGGTTTTCGCAGCGCTTCGCATTCTGCCAGGCGATCCGGCGGTGGCCATGCTCGGCGACCGGGCGCCGATCGAACAGATCGAGGCGTTCCGACACAAGGTCGGCCTCGATCAGTCACTGCCGATGCAATATGTGAACTTCCTCGCCGAAGTGGCCACTGGCAATTTTGGACGATCGTTGGCCAACGACACGCCGATCACGCAGCTTTTGGCAGACAATCTTCCCTACACGCTGGAGTTGACCGGGTTCGCCACCTTGATCAGCCTGCTGATCGGAATTCCCATCGGCATCATCTCCGCCGTGGCGCATGGTCGCCTGCCGGATCATGTGGCACGGCTGTTCGGTCTCGCCGGCTACTGTATTCCAGACTTTTTTCTGGGTGCGTTGTTCATGTTGTATTTCGGCTTGCACCTGGATCTGCTGCCGGTGATGGGCGGCGGCACTGGCTTCCCTGACCGCATGCTGCATCTGGTGATGCCCGCCGCCACGATCGGTCTCGTCATGGCGGCGTTCCTGTCGCGTCTCACGCGTTCGGCCATGCTGGAGGTGCTGCGCTTCGACTATATCCGCACCGCGCGCGCCAAGGGATTGAGCACCTGGCTGGTGATCACCAAGCATGCGCTGCGCAACGCGATGATCCCGATCGTCACCGGCATCGGGATCTATATCCTTAGCGCGCTCAGCGGCTCGATCGCCATTGAACTGGTGTTCTCCCGCCCGGGTCTCGGCCAGCTGATGATCGGCGCCGTGGAGGCGCGGGATTTCCCGATTGTGCAAGCCACAATCACCATGTTCGCGTTGTTCGTCGTGGTAGTGAACCTGATGGTCGATGTCGCCTACGCCGTCATCAACCCGCGCGTTCGAACCGGTGAGGCATGATCATAATCGGCACGGGTTTTCACTCTTGTGCGTTTTCGCCGAATGGTATCGGGTGTGAGGTCGGCCCTTGGCAATACGCGCACCAACGATTCCGAGCCACGGGTGTTGATCGCCTCATCGTGGCTCAACCCTTGGGACGGTTGGTATGAGTGCAACCATGATACCGGCGCGGAGCACGGCATTGGGCGCGCTGCGGCGCGATCCAGTGGGGTTGATCTGTCTGTGCATCATCGCAGCTTTGCTGGCTCTGGCGATCTTTGCACCTTGGTTCGCATGGGCCGATCCCACGGCACAGAATGTGTTGAGGGCATCACGACCCCCTTCCGCGGCCAACTGGTTCGGCACCGACCAGTTTGGCCGCGACATCTTTTCGCGCATTCTCCATGGTGGCCGAGTGTCGCTGCTGGTGGGCATTTCGGCTCCATTGCTGGCCGGCCTGGTCGGCACATTGGTCGGCGTCGTTGCCGGCTACGTCGGCGGCCTGGCTGACCGCCTGGTCATGCGTGTGGTGGATCTGCTGATGGCGTTTCCCTCGCTTCTACTGGGCGTGCTGGTCGCTGCCGCGATGGGGCCCGGCCTGCGCAACGTTGTGATCGCGCTGTCGCTGGCGTTCGTACCCCGCTTCATTCGCATCGCCCGCGCCTCCACCCTGTCGGTGCGCCAGGAACCCTATATCGAGGCCGCCCGGGCCACTGGCCTGCGTCATCGCCGCGTGGTGCTGCGCCATGTGCTGCCCAACATCATCGGACCGATCCTGGTGGTGGGCAGCCTGCAGGTGGCAACCTCAATCCGGCTTGAAGCCACGCTCAGCTTTCTGGGCCTGGGCACCCAGCCGCCAAGCCCCAGCTGGGGCAACATCATCCGCGATGGGATGAACAACATGCTCGGCTCACCCTGGCCGATCGTCGCCTCCGGTGTGGCCATCACGCTTGCCGTGCTGGCCTTCAACATGCTGGGGGACCAACTGTCCGATGCCTTCGACCCGACCCGCCGGAGAAAATCATGATCCCCCCCAAGGGCGCCATCGACTGCGACATCCATACGTCCATTCCCAACCTGGAAGCCCTGCTGCCGTACCTTGAAGAGCATTGGCGCGAGATCGTGCTGCTGCGCGGGATGGACGAGCTGAATTCCATCAGCTTCCCGCTCAAGGCAGCAGATGCCGCGCGCGCGGATTGGCGGCCTTTGAGTGGCAAGCCCGCCGCCTCGCTGGCACAGATTCAATCCGAAGCGCTGGACCCGTTCGACACTGCCATTGCAATCTGTTCTTCCCTGTACGGAATTCAGCTGCTGCACAGCGAGGATCTTGCCGCCGCCTTCGCCCGCGCGGTGAATGACTGGATGGTGGCAACCTTGCTGTCGCGCGACACGCGCCTGCGCGGCACGATCGTGATCCCCACGCAGAACCCCGACATGGCCGTCGATGAAATCGAACGCTGCGCCCGCAATCCTGCCTTCGTGCAGGTGCTGATGTTGGCTGGCGCTGACACGCCACTGGGCAAACGCCATTGTTGGCCCATCTACAAGGCTTGCGAGCGGCACAACCTTGTGCTTGGCATCCACGCAGGCAATACCTACCGAAACCCGCCCACCGCCGCTGGATGGCCGTCCTTCTATATCGAGGACAGCGTTGCTCAGGCGCAAAGCTTTCAAACACAGCTTACCAGCCTGATCTGCGAAGGCGTCTTCTCCCGATATCCGGCGCTGAAAGTGGTGATGCTCGAGTCGGGCTTTACCTGGGTACCGACACATATGTGGCGCCTGACCAAATATTGGCGCGGGCTGCGCATGGAAATCCCATGGGTGGATCGATCGCCAGACGAGATCCTGCGCGACAACATCCGGTTTTCACTTCAGCCGGTCGACACGCCGCCAAATGCGGCCGATTTGGAGCGTATCTTCGAGCACCTGCAGTCGGACCGATTGATTCTGTTCTCCACTGATTATCCGCACGCCCGTTTCGATGGAACCGACGCGATGCCCGATGGATTGTCACCTTCCCTGATGCAGCGCATTGCCATCGACAACCCGCGAGAGACCTACGCCAGACTGACGGAGACGGTGGCATGAGCCGTCATGTGGTGGCAACGGTTGCAGAGATCCCGCCCGGCAGACGGAAACTGGTGATGGTGAAGGGACGGCCGATCGCCATCTTCAACCTGGACGGCGATTTTTTCGGGCTGTTCAATCTTTGCCCGCACCAGGGCGGCAGTCTGTGCGACGGCATTGTCACCGGATTGCTCCAATCCTCCGAGCCCGGCGTGTTCAGCTACAGCCGCAAGGGTGAGATCGTCCGTTGCCCCTGGCATGGCTGGGAGTTTGATATTCGCACTGGGAAATCATACTGCGATCCATCCCGCATCAGAACACGCGCCTACCAAGTGGACACCGCCGCGGGCGCCACGCTGATCGAAGGCCCCTATGTGGCTGAAACCGTGTCCGTGCGCGTGGAAGAAGACTACGTCGTGATCGACGCCTGACAATTGGGCGCCACACATCCGCGGAGTGGCTGAGGCAGCGTGAACCGCCCCGCCGTTGCAGCAGTCTGTTAAGCTTTCAGTGTTTTGGCGTTAGCGTTACGTCGACCATGAAGGCGCGGACGGTCTGGTTGATGAACTCAACATCCGCCGGGCGAAAGCCCGCCGCGGCGGCGACATGGCCCTGCACTGATGGGATGGCCACATAACGGCCATCGGGGATCGTCCGTGCGGCCTCCTGCGCCTCTTCCACCGGATTGTAGAGATCGAGCAGCCCTGTCATCAGCAGCGCCTTGGCCTTCAGCGCGTGCAGGGCGTTGAGATGGTTGCCACCGAATGGGTTTTTGCCGTCGATCGGGGTGTCTCCAACATTGTGGCGGTCATAGGCCCAGGTCTGTGCGATCCAGTCATTGGCGTCAAAGCCAGACTTCGCCACAGCGTCCTCCTGGACTGCGATCCAGGCTATGACATCCATCGGATTTGGAAATTGCGCCCGCATCGCCTCAGGCGTGCGGGTGCCGAGAACCTGCAACACGTCCGCTCGCATTCTCCAACCGGCGATCGGCTGGCTGGTGTAGTCACCGTTGTTGAAGGCGGGGTCGAGCATCAGCGCGTGGCGCGTGCTTTCGTTGATTGCGATGGACCACGGCGTAGTGCGCGCCATCGGCGTCAGGGCCACCAGAGCGTCCATCATGTCCGGGTGACTAACCCCCCATTGCAGCGCTTGCATTCCGCCCATCGAGGCACCGGCGACGACGACAAGGTGTTTGATGGCGAGATGTTCGAGCAGCAAATATTGGCTCTGTACCATGTCGCGGATGGAGAAATGCGGGAATTTGGTGCCGTGCTGCGTGGTGCTGTTCGACGGTGAGGTGGTCAAACCGTTGCCAATGGCGTTGGTTTTAATGACGAACAGGCGATCCGTATCCAATCCCTTGCCCGGCCCGATCAGAAAATCGATGCGATGATGATTACCTCCAATTGCGGTTACCATGAGAGCGGCGTTGGATTTGTCCGCATTCAAGGTGCCTTGTGTCATATAGGCGATCTGGAAATCGCGGATCACCTCGCCGCTCTCAAGTTTGAAGTCCCCGATGCGGTAGAACTCCAAGCCGGGTTCGGTGGCGGCGAAGACATTGTGTGCGAATGACAGATACAACACGAGCACTGAGAGCAACTTCACCATTAATTTCGCCTTCCTTTAGCACGCGAGTTTCGCCTGGGTGCGGCACCTCCGCAAGAGCCAGCTCATGGTGGCCCGGCTGCCCACAATCGTAATCCCAGCGAACCACCGTTCAACCAGTACTTGCAGCGTCTCATTCTGACGGAGCTCGCCTCCGCTCGATTGGGTGGTGTGAGGTGATGTCGGTTGCCTGGACAGCTTGGCGAAAGAGATAGGCTGGCAGGGTCAGCCGGTTGCCGGTTTGCACGCGCTTCCTCGGGCGCCGCATCGCCTCGCATTTCGTCGCTCCTTTTCCAGTTCTCCGCACGCTGGACCGACACTTGCCATAGTTGACGACCGCGTCTTGGCAGCGCTACCATCAGTGCAAATAAGTTGCCTGAGGCTACAGGACAAACAACCAAGAAGCGCTGGCTCAACGACTGCGATCGCGGTCAAGGCTGGCCATAAGATTGGGGAGGAATAGCGGAGATGCCGGATCATTCCGATGGCGCCGTGCGAACCAGACGACGCGACTTGCTGCTCGGTGCCACGTCCCTGCTGGGTGGAACAGCGCTGTTCGCGGGTGGCGTGCGGGCGGAGGATGCCAAGATCAAGATGCGTATTGGCTGGTGGGGGTCCGACGACCGGCATCAGCGAACACTGAAGTTGATCAAGCTCTGGGAAAGCCGAAAACCTGGCGCCGTGATGACAGCTGAATATGGTGGGCTGATCGGCTATTCGGACAAGATATCGACCGAGTTCGCTGGCCGCAACGCACCGGACGTTCTACAGATTTCAGATAATCGCGAATCGCTGATTGCGGCCGGGCGGCTCTTGCGGCTCGACGATTATATCGCCTCCGGTCAACTCAACCTCTCAGATGCCAACAGAAGCGTTCTCGAAACGCTGAAGGTTGACGGCAAGCTCTACAGTATTCCCTGGGGCCTGGCGTGCGGCTGCTTCTTTCTCGACGCAACGGTGTTCGGCGATCTAGGCGTGGCGCTTCCTGGCCCGAACTGGACCTGGGATGAATACGCCGAAATCGCCCGCAAGATCTCCAAGGCGGCCCCGAAGGGCCTTTATGGCTCGGCCGACATCTGGGCGCCTGCAGGCACCCGTGCGTTCTATCCGTTCGAATTCTTCTTGCGCCAGCGCGGCAAGACGGCATTTACCCCGCTGGGCAAGCTGAACTTCGGTGCCAGCGAACTCACCGAGTGGTTCACCTTCTGGGACGATCTGCGAAGGGCCGGTGCTGTGCCGCCGGCGGAAGTAACAGCCCTGGAGAACGGCTTCGAAACCTCACCGATCATCACCGGCCGTGCGGCGATGTATCCGATCAACAGTTCGATCGCCTCGTCGTTGCAGGGCCTGACAAAGCACAAACTGATAGTGATGCCGCTGCCGCACGGGCTTGGTAGCAAGGCATTGCCAGGGCCGCAATACGGACCCTTCGTCAACACGAACATGCAGATCTACGTCAACGCCGACACCAAGTACAAAACGCAGGCGGTCCAGTTCCTCGACGACATCACCAACGACCCGGAATTCGGCAAGATTCAGTTGATGTCCCGCGGTGTGCCGCTTTCTTCCAAGATCGCGGCGATGGAGATGCCGGATATCGCGCCCATCGAGCAGAGCATGGTCGATATGGTGCAGTTCGTGCAGACGCATGCGACCTCGCAATACGTGGCGTGGCCCAAGTCGGGGTCGCAGATCCAGGATCTGATGCAGCGGGCGCATCAGGAGATCGCCTTTGGGCAGGCAAAGATCCCAAATACAGTCTCGAAATTTTTCGACGAAGCCGGCCTGATCATTGACTAACGGGCACACTCTGTCGTCCCAACTTGGCATGCGCAGAACCAGACGGCCGATGGGGGACAACACCGCCGGCTATCTGTTTCTGCTGCCATGGTTTACCGGCCTGTCGTTGTTTATGGCTGGTCCGACGCTGGTATCGTTGTATTTATCGTTCACCGACTACAATCTGCTTGATACGCCGAATTGGATTGCCACGCAGAACTACATCAAACTCATCACGCAGGATCGTCGATACCACACCGCTTTGCGCGTGACACTGACCTACGTCATGGTTGCGGCGCCGGTGAACCTGGCCTTCGCGTTGGGGTTGGCGATGCTTCTCAACGCCAAGATCGCAGGCCTGAGCTTTTATCGTGCTGTATATTACATCCCCTCGCTCCTAGGTGGCAGCGTCGCGGTATCGATCCTGTGGCGGCAGATATTCGGGCTCGGCGGGATTGTCAGCCAGATCCTGGCCCTGTTCGGCATTGAAGGTGCCAGCTGGGTGTCCACACCGTCCCATGCGCTGTGGACGTTGATCATTCTGCACGTGTGGCAATTCGGCTCGCCGATGGTGATCTTTCTGGCCGGGTTGAAGCAGGTTCCCGCCGAACTCTATGAAGCGTCGTCAATCGATGGCGCCGGTCCGTGGCGGCAGTTCTGGGTCATCACGTTGCCGATGCTCACTCCAGTGATCTTCTTCAACTTGGTGCTGCAGATCATCAATTCGTTCCAGGCCTTTACGCCGGCCTTCATTGTAAGCGGCGGCACGGGTGGGCCGCTCGATTCGACTTTGTTCTATACGCTATATGTCTATATGCAGGGGTTCGGAAATTTTCGGATGGGCTACGCTTCGGCGATGGGCTGGATCCTACTCGTCATTATTGGCGTGGTTACGGGCCTGGCGTTTCTCAGCAGCCGCTACTGGGTGCACTATGATGACGCCAAGTAGCATCTCCGAGATGACACGCGAGCTGCGGCGCCGCCGCGTCCGCCAATGGCGGGGGGTGCTGTTGCATGCTGTCCTGCTCGGCGGTGCGTTTTGCATGATCTATCCGCTGTTGTGGATGATCGGGAGCTCGTTCAAGCCGGATAGCGAGATCTTCACGCAGCTCAACCCGATCCCCAAAAGCCTGGATTCGATTAATTATGCTCGTGGGTGGGTGCTCGGCACCGGGGTCAGCTTCACCACTTTCTATATCAATTCGATGATCGTGTGTGCCGGCGCCATCATCGGCAATCTCATTTCGTGCTCGTTTGCCGCCTATGCGTTCGCGCGGATCAACTTTCGGTTCAGGCGTATCTGGTTCGCTGTCATGCTGGGCACGATGATGTTGCCATTTCACGTGACCATCGTGCCGCAATATATCATTTTTCATACGCTGAACTGGACGAATACCTTTCTGCCGTTGATTGTGCCAAAATTCTTTGCCGTCGATGCGTTCTTTATTTTCCTGATGGTCCAGTTTATCCGCGGCATTCCGGTGGAGCTGGAGGAAGCTGCCATGATCGATGGGTGCGGCCGCTTCGGAATGTTTACCAGGATCATTCTGCCGCTGATAAAGCCGGCGCTGGTGACGACGACGATATTCACGTTCATATGGACATGGAACGACTTCTTCAGTCAGCTGCTGTATTTGAACACGCAAGACAAATATACGATTTCGCTGGGATTGCGGCAGTTCCTCGATTCGTCGGGAGTTTCGTCCTGGGGGCCGATGTTTGCGATGACCACGCTGTCGCTGGTGCCGGTTGTCGTCGTTTTTATCTTCTTTCAGAAGCGCCTCGTGGACGGCATCGCCACCACGGGCCTGAAAGGCTAGGCATCATGACGGGCAGACTTGTCGGCATCCAGATCGGCGCCGCGTCGTTCATCGACGAAGGTGTGCACACAGTGCTGGACACGGTTCAGGAGCGAGGGGCCGTGAACACGGTGTTCCTGGCCACCCCAACGTGGAACCGCACGACCGGCGGCCGCGCGGAACCGGGGCGATATCCCGGGCACGGCATTCAGGATGACGATCCCGGCTGGGTTGGTGGCAATTATGCGACAGTTCATCCGGAGTTCTATGGCAACACCATTCTCGGCGCCATCGGGCGGGCGCCGGAATATGACGGCTGGGATATGCTGGGCAGCGTGATGCCTGAGGCGCGACGTCGCGGCATGAAGAGCTACGCTCTGATGGACGAGAGCAGCCACGCGAGGCACCTTCGGAGCTATCCGAATTTCCTGAAATGCCTTGAGGTGGACATCTGGAACAAGCCGGCACGGCGGCCATGCTTCAACAATCCAGATTACCGCAACTGGCATCTCGGGATCGTCGAGGACACTATCAAGAGCTATGAACTCGATGGTATATTATGGTCCAGCGAGCGCCCGGGACCGCTTGATCGGCTGATCCAAGAGCCAACGCGCCAAGGGCTTGGACTGATCACCTGTTACTGTGGCCATTGCAAAACCTTGGCCGGCGAGCGTGGCATCAGCTGGCGGCGTGCGCAGGAAGGCTACCGCAAGCTGGTCACTTGGAACGCTGACATTTCGCAAGGCGACATGCCCTCCGACGGGGCGTTCGTGACCTTTTGGCGTTTGTTGCTGACCTACCCCGAGTTGCTGTCATGGCAGTCGCTTTGGGCGGATGGCCAGCATCAGTTGTATCGCGATATTCTCGGCACGATACGAGCGTTTCGGCCAGAGATGCAGGTGGGTTGGAATATCTATCAGAACAGTTCGTTCAGCCCGTTTTATCGGGCCGGGCAGCACTACGCCGATCTCAGCCACATTGCCGACTTCCTGAAAATTTCGACATATAGCGGCGTGGCCGGCCCGCGCTTACACACATGGATTGCCGGCATCAGCCGCGGCGTGTTCGGCGACGCGGATCCGGAGCTGGTCTATCCGCTGATGCTGAAGATTCTGGGACTGGACGCAGGGGATTATGCCAGCCTACCACGCGATGGGCTGCCGGCGACCTATGTCGGGCGCGAGGTCAGGCGCGCGGTCGTCGGTGGCGAGGGGCGTTGCGAGATCTATGCCGGTATCGACGTCGATATTCCGGTCGGTCTACCGCGGTTGGGCAATCGGTCTTTGCCGTCGCCTGGTGACAGCAGCCTCATCAATGCCGATACCACCAACGGGGTGGATCTCGTCCAAACCACGCCGGAGCGCGTGAAGGCCGATATCCTCGCGGCCTTCTCAGGTGGTGCAACCGGCGTCGTGCTCGGCGAGAAATACGCGCAGATGCGGCTTGAAAATCTCGACGGTGCCAAAGCTGCCCTCGCCGAACTAAACACTTAATTTGGAGACTGGGGCAATGGACAAAATAGCGCTCGGACGCACAGGGCTTCAGGTCTCCAGAATCGCTCTGGGGGGTTATCCGTTTGGCGGTTTGAACCGGGCAAACAATTGGGATCCGTGGTCGGCGGAGGGCCGCAAGATCGCTATTGCCACGATCAACCGGGCATTGGACCTTGGTGTCAACTACATCGATACGGCGCCGGCATACGGCAAGGGCAATAGCGAGACGCTGATCGGTGAGGTGATGAAGACACGCCGAGACGAATGTGTGCTCGCCACCAAGGTCAAGTGGGAAGGCTATTCCAAACAAGCCACCATCGACAGCGTGCATGACAGCCTGCGCCGTCTGCACACGGAACGGTTGGACCTGGTGCAGTTCCATGGCGGCATGTTCACGCACGAGGAATACCGACACATTGTGGACGGGGGGCCGCTCGACGGTCTGCTTGAGTTACAGCAGGCCGGCAAGATTGGCTTCATCGGTTTGACGACCGAGGAGCCCTGGACAGCGCGGCCGTTCCTGAAGCATACGGAGATTGCCGTGCTGCAGTTGGCCTACAACTTCATCTATCAGTCGGCTGCCCGCAATGTGCTGGATGAGGCGCAGGCCGCAGGGACCGGCGTGGTGACCATGCGCACCATGACGTCGGGTATTTTGCAGCGGGCGGCTCGCTACATTGCGCCGGAGTGGCTGGAACACTCGAACCTTTACGAGATTTGCCTAAAGTTCGTGTTGTCCGATTCACGGGTTCATTCCGCCATCGTCGGGATGCGCTGGCCGGAGGAGGTGGATCGGAACGTGGCGCTGGTGGAGACTTTCAAGCCGGCACTCGACTTTGCCGTGCTGCCGCGAATGACCGCGCATGTCTACGAGGCCGAGGACACGGAATGAGCACGCTGCCAGTAGTGATCGACGCGTATGCGCATGTTGGGTTGCCGAGATTTCAAAGCGTTGCTGATTATCGAGCCGTCATGGCGGCGAATGGCATTGCACAGGCGGTGTTGTGTTCGTTCGATAGCTGTCCGGATCTTCACGCCGTGCATCAAGCGATTGCACCGGCACCGGGCCGGTACCGCGGCCTGGGAGTTCCCCTCGGCCAGGATCGCGCCGAAGTGGAAGACGGGGTGCGGGCGCAACTGGCAGCAGGGTTCAGCGGCATTCGACTCAGTGATGGCGATATTGTTGAGCGTGGCTGGTTGCTGGACATCATCGCTGAAGCGGGTGCTATTGCGATGGTATGCGGGCGTGTCGCTTCGGAGGCTTGTTCGCAGACATTGCTGACATATTTGGCACGGAACCCCGCGGCAACGGTCGTAGCGGGCCATTTCGCTGGTGGTGGCAACCCCGAATTGCTGCGAGATGGAGCGGTCGCGGCGCTGTTCGAGCATCCGAGCTTTCACATTGTGTTCTCCCGCCATGGGGCGTTCGCGCCTTTGGCGATCTGTGCCTGGGCCGAGGCGGTTGTGCGCCGAACCGGATGGTCGCGGGTGATGTGGGGCTCTGAAGCGCCGGTGCTGTTTTGGCGCAATGAAACGGTCGCGACAGCCTTGGTCTGGGTCGACCAATTGGGACCAACAGCGGACGAGCGGGCGGCGTATTTCTCGGGCAACGCACGGAAGCTCTATTTTGAAGCACCGGCTCGGCCCGCGCCGTTGGCTCTGTCGTTCAATCCTTGGGAGCGCGCACGGATCATTCCGTCGGGATTATGGGCGAATGGCCTGCCGGTCGATCAGTCGTTGGCCGGCCGCCTGGTGCATGGGTGGCTCGCCAGTGGCGGGCAGGGGACGTTGGGGGAGTATCTGCAGCATGTGCTGGCCAGAACGCTTCCAGAACTACCCTAGGGCTCTGCAGCCGACCTGATGGGCCTGGGGGGACGCGCAGCGACGGGTTCCGCACTGGTCACGCCGATGCACCGGCACCAATCAATTCGCGTTCTCAGACAGAGGTTTGCCCGCCTCCCCCTTTTGGCCGGTTGCGATGTGGTATGCAGTCTGTCTCTGCTGCTTTATCGACACCAAGTATCACAAAGTGGTAGCGTTGCAATGCTTTGGGGTCAATCGGATATCCTTTGGTAGACGAACCCCACACACAGTCAGGAGACTTAACGATTTCTGATCACGATGCCCCTCGCAAGTCCCGCAGCGATGGCCGTCCGACAATTGCCGATGTGGCGGCGCGGGCAGGTGTCGGCGCGATCACGGTGTCGCGCGCGCTGCGCAATCCGCAGCTTGTGTCGGATATTCTGCGCAGCAAGATCGACGAGGCCGTACGAGCACTGAACTATGTACCAAACCTGAATGCGAGCGCGCTTGCGTCAAGCCGTTCCGACGTGGTCGGCGTGTTGTTGCCGTCATTGACCCATACCGTGTTCACCGACGTGCTGCGTGGCATCTATGACGGTGGCGATGGGACAAAGTTGCATATCCAGCTTGCCAACATGCGATATAATGCGATCGAGGAGGAGCGGCTGATCACGCAGTTCCTGCGCCATAAGCCGGCAGGCATGATCGTCTCAGGGATTGAGCAGACGGCCAAGTCGAGACGTATGCTCGAGATGTTTGACGGTCCTGTGGTTCAGATAATGGACCTAACCTGCGATCCGATCGACCAGGTCATCGGCTTTTCCCATGAAGCGGCCGGACGGCGGATGACAGAGCATCTGATCGCACAGGGGTATCGCCGCATTGCGTTTCTCAGTGGCTGGCTCAGCGAGCGATCCAACGGACGCTTGCGCGGGTTTCGCCATGCCATGGCGGCCGCCGATCTAGACGCTTCGGCCAAGGCTTATTCAATTTTAGACGTGGGCATGGAGGCTGCTATGCGCGACCTGGGGCAGTCGCCGACGCCGCCGATGCTGGAATATGCGACGCCGGATACCGGACGCGTATTGTTTCGGCATATTCGCGAGCATGCGCCTAAGGTTGATGCCGTGTTCTGCAACAATGATGCGCTTGCCCTCGGTGTTCTGTTCGAATGCCTGCACCAGGGGATCCGCGTTCCCGAAGATATCGGCATCGCCGGCTTCAACGACCTTGATTTCATGGCGGCGGCTGAACCTGCATTATCGACCGTGCGCACGCATCGTTATCGGATCGGCCACGCCGCCATCACAACCATTCGCGAACGGTTGAACGGTGAGACGCCGGGTGTGCGAATTGACGATGTCGGATGCGAGATCATGGCCCGGCGTAGCACCGAGAGATAGCTCACCGCGCATTCTTGACGGGCAAGCGATGGCAGCGCTACCATGCGGCACTGAACCAAGTAGTAGGGCGCGTGTTTTGGCGCGACCTGGCTCTCCCGCCAAAGAAGGAAGGAATCGGCGTCATGTCCACAGGAACTCAGCCCTGGTATCGGACTTCCTTGCGTTGGGGACAGACCAATCTCGTTGAGATTGACCCAATCCGTTACGACGATGCCTGGTGGCGGGCGCATTGGCGTCGGACTCGATTGCAGGGCGTAATTGTCAATGCAGGAGGGATTGTTGCGTATTATCCGTCTGAAGTGCCGATGCACAATCGTGCGACGAAACTCGGCGACCGCGATCTCTATGGTGACATCGTCCGCTCGGCGCGTGACGAGGGGCTGAAGGTGATTGCGCGGATGGATTCGAACCGTGTCACCAATGAATTCTACCGCACGCATCCGGATTGGATCGCCGTCGATGGCGAGGGGCAGCCATATCGTTCCGGCGATCGCTTTATCACCTGCATCAACTCGCCCTATTACGGCGAATATTTGCCGCAGGTGATGCGGGAAGTCATTCGCCGTAGCAGCCCGGACGGCTTTTCAGACAACAGCTGGACCGGACTGCGGCGCAAGGATATGTGCCATTGTCCCTACTGCAAGGAGCAGTTTTTCAGCGTTGCCCGCATGGATCTGCCGCGGAAGGTCGATTGGTCTGACGAGAGCTATCGCCGTTGGATCAAGTGGAATTTCCAGCGCCGCACGGAACTCTGGGATGCCAACAACGCGGTGACCACCAAGGCGGGTGGCATGGATTGCCGATGGATGGGCATGGTCAGCGGCGACGTGCTCAACAACAGCGATCGTTTCATCAACTTGCGTGAAATCATGAAGCGCTCCGAAATCGTCATGTTGGATCATCAACGTCGCAACGGCATCGACGGTTTCGAGCAGAATACCGAGGCCGGCAAACGCCTGCATGAGTTGGTTGGCTGGGACAAGCTGATCCCGGAAAGCACACCGCAATATCAGTTGGGTTTTCCCGTGTTCAGGTTGTCGAGCATGCCGGCAGCGGAGGTGCAGTTGTGGTCGTCGGCTGCTTTCGCCGGTGGTATTCAGCCGTGGTGGCATCATATCGGCGCATTGCATGAGGATCGCCGACAATATCAGACGGCGGAGCAAATCTTCCGTTGGCATGAGACCAACCAGGACATTCTGATCAATCGGCTGCCGCAGGCGGATGTCGGGATTGTCTGGTCGCAGGAGAATCATGATTATTACGGGCAGCAGGATCCTGAGGCGCGGACGCAAAATCCATATCGCGGTGCCGTGCGTGCCATCGAGAAGGCGGGGCTCACTTATCTGCCTGTGCATGCCGACGATATCGGCACTGCCGCCGGTCGGTTCGGTGTTTTGATCCTTCCAAATATGGCGATCTTGTCGAACGCACAGGGCAAGGCGGTCGAGGCGTTCGCAGCCCTGGGGGGATCGGTCATTGCGACCGGGGAGACAAGCCAGTTCAGTCTTTATGGCGATGAACGCAATGACTTTGCGTTGGCGGAGTTATTCGGCGTCCATCGCGGCAAAGGCAGCCATGGTGGAACCGGGTTGGTGGAGACGAGTCATGACGCATATTCGCGGCACACTTATTTGCGCCTGTTGCCCGAACAGCGTGCGCAAGTGGATGGGCCGTTCGACAGCACGGCTCCGGCTGAGATCGGCGTGCGGCATCCCATCCTGTCCGGATTTGATGCGACCGATACGCTTCCCTTCGGCGGATATCTGCCGGTGGTGACGGTGGACGACGACGTTCAGGTGCTGGCCACATTTGTGCCAGAGTTTCCGATCTTTCCGCCGGAGCTGGCGTGGATGCGCAAGCCTTACACCACGCTGCCGTCGGTCACCGTGCGTGAGAGTGCTTCAGGCGCCAAGTTGGTATGGTTCGTGGCCGACATCGATCGTTGCTTTACGCGTGACGAGTCGATCGAGCATGGCTTGTTGATTTCCAATGCCGTGCGCTGGGCGTTGCAAGGGCGGCATTGTGTGTCGCTTGCGGGCGGGCGCGGCTTTGTGAGTGTCGGGCTTTATCAGCAGGAAGGCCGGCAGATCGTGCATCTCAACAATCGTGTCATCACGTCGCGCACGCCGGGACGACAGAATGAGCTGGTGCCGACTGGTGCGGTGACTGTCAGAGTGGCAACCAAGGCGGGTGCAAAGGCGCCTGCAGACGTCGAGTTGCGTGTTTCCGGTGTGAGGGTTCCGACCAGACTGATCGCCGGCTATCTTGAGTTCGAAGTGGCGCAGGTGCTCGATCACGAGGTAGTGGTGATCGCCTGGTCAGCCTGATTTACGTCTGCATCGATCCGGTCCTTGACCGTCACCACGCGGCTATCTATGCCCGCTGGGAAGACACCCATGGCATCAAGGACCGTGATCATGCCGGCCTCGTGATCCACAGCGGCGCGTGGCCTGAGCGGTTTGCTGCTGTCGCCTAGTCCTCGAAGGTCCGGCGCGATCAAAAGATATCAACCGGCTAGCCGGTGCATCACCGGCTCCCATGTCAGTCAGAGCTCTGGCCATCCGTGCGCCAGAAGCAATTGCCTCCACTACCCGGCATGCACGACGTGGAATTGGCCGCCGGTGGCCTGAACCGTCAGACGCCCCATGGCACCTTTCCCCGATATTTCGGTTCGCAAAGCCTGCGGCCGCTCGCCTCGACGAGCTTGTTCCAGGCGTCGCAGCAATGATCGACAATGTTGCCGTGTGACGTGAACACACGGTTCGACAGACAGTTGTCGCGCATGAGCTGCCATACGTTCTCAACCGGATTGAGCTCCGGGCACTTCGGTGGCAACGGCAAGAGACTGATGTTTTGTGACACGATGAGCTTATGAGACATGTGCCATCCGGCCTGATCGAGCAGGAGCACGGCATGGCGTCCGTGGGCGATGCCTTTGGATATCTCGGCCAAGTGCAGGGTTATAGCTGGGGTATTGCACCACGGAAGGACCAAAGCGGCAGGGGAGCTTTTTTAAAATCATCCATGGCCCCAGCGGCTTGGGCATGGTGGCGCGGTCGAACTGAAAGCATGCGATACTGCACGGCGCGAAGTTCGCGGCTCAAGATCTGCTTGGACACGCTGATCCGAAATTCCTCACAAATCTACTGGCGCAGATCGCCAATTCGCCAACGCACGCCGCCGTGGCCGGCAGGAAGCGGACCGGCCTCGATCATTGCCACCAGCGCTGTCCGGTGAGCGTCGGTCAGCAGAGACGACGGACCTGGAGCTTTGCGATCGATCAAGCCGTTCGGACCGCTCGTATTGAACTTGACCACCCAGTCCCTGACGGTTTGCACTGTCACCCCGCCGATTTTGGCAGCCTCGGTGCGATTGCCACCATCGTAGGCGGCTACCAGAACCAGCAGGCGGCGGGCCCGCCCGGCATCTTTGCTCTTTCGCGCGGTTGAACGAAGTTGTTCGGCATCAAAGTCAGCACGAAGGGCAAGCGCTATGACGAACCTCCCGTGTTCGTCGGAAAGCGAATCAGATCAGCCTCGCGTCGGAGAATTCACATTCGAGTCAACGCCCATGGGTTCTGGTATAAGCCACACGGTATCGATTGTGGTTCGCACATCCGCTTCGGCCTTGGCCGCCCATATGGCGCAGGTGCCTTTGGTGACTTTTCGCTGGGTCACGCAGGGCGGAGCTTGCGCTCGGAGGTGTTGTTGGTGATGTCGACCTCGCGTGGATAATCGCAAAACGTCAGAAGCTCATCTCGGGCACGTCCGATGTTGGCCTGCAATTGTCGGGCAAGGTCGCATCCGGTGGTCGCGGCCAGAAGGGTGGCGAGCTGCTTTTCCAGATCTCGTTTTTCCGCGCGAGCGTTGACGCGGCAAAGTTGGCAATGGCTTCGGCCAGATTGGAGGCTTTCCCGAGCGAGAGCTTGAACCGCAAGGGGAGGTCATCCAGGCCATGCTCCAGCGCGAAAGCCGTGTCGCGTACCAAATGCGTCAGGCAGGTTTGATGCCGTTGGCCGTGCGATTGCTGGGCCGAATAGCGATCTGGAGACCCAGACCTTGGGCACATGCCCGTCCATCATTGCGCTCGCGACGCGGTCGGCACGGGAATAATCGGGCTGATGCACGACCGCGTCCTTGCGCGGCCCAACCGCCTGAGCAGCAAGATTGCTGATGCTGCGGCCGCAATCGATTATTTCCGGGCATCGGCTTGCAACCAGATTGCCAAGACGTGGGCCCCGATGGTTGCCGGGCCACTGTTGGAGATCGCGCGCAACAAAGGACGCCGTCACACAGCACCTGCTAAGGCGCTATCCCGCCCAACAAACCGCTCAGGCTGTCTAACGGCGCACCAGAACTTGCGCAGTAGAAGGCACCTACGCCCCCCGCCGCGCGTAAGCCTTACTTCGCCAGATGGTTGTCAAAGAACCGCGCAATGTCGGTGAACGCCTCCTTGGTCTCCGGCGCGTTCATATCGAACCCGTATTGGGCATGAGACTGACCCTCATACACATTCAGCTCCGCATCCACTCCCGCCCGGCGCAGCTTCCGATGTGCGCGCACCGTGTTAGACAAAAACAAATCGCGCGTGCCAGACGTCAAAATCGCCGGCGGCAGCCCCGAAAAATCACCATAGATCGGCGAAATCTGCGGATCCTTGTAACTTACACTGCCCGCATAGATCTTTGCCGCCCGCCCAAGCCAGCCATTCCAGGTCACCAGCACATTGTCCACATACTCATTGCTGGCATAGGTATCGCCAATATTGTCGATGTCAGACCACGGCGTCCCCGGCGCCATCGCCGCTGGAAGTGCCACCCCCTCCGCTTTGGCCCGCAACACCAGCGCCAACGTCATGGCTCCGCCGGTAGACGTCCCAAACACTGCCATTTTTTTCGGATCTGCCAGCTTGATGGCCTCTTTCCACACCGCCATCGCGTCATCCATCGCCGCCGGATACGGAAAATCAGGCGGCATCCGGTAATCCACCGAAATCACCTTGAAGCCCCCAAACCCCGCCATGAGAATGGCCTCAGGCGTCGCCGCTTCCCCTGGCCCAAACACATAGCCACCGCCATGAACATGCACGAGCAGCCGGTCCTTGTTCGCTGGTGGAATGGTCTTCGGCGTCACGATGAAAACCTTAACGCCGCCCATCACGGCCGGCTCAACTGTTACCCCCATTTTCTCACGCATCGCCGGCAACGCCTTCACAGCCAACGCCGTGCGCGTATCGATCAACGCGTGCCACTCAGCCGATGTCTTCGGATCAGCGTTCATATGAGGCGGAAAAGGCGCTGCAATTAGCGCCTGCATCTGCGGGCTCACCTCATCGGTCGGCACGCCAAAGCTTTTGTCTGGCGAAACGCGAATGCCCGGCTGCTTGTTGGCCGCGGCTTCGGCAGCAGCGGTTTGTTCGTAATTGACCGGCGGTGCCTTCTGGGCAAAGCCCGAAGCCGCGCCAAAAGCGATCAAAGCCGTCGTTGCAAGCAGCATTGCACCAAAACGTGACATGCCGATGTCTCCCGTTACGCGCCTTTTCGAAACTGCCTTCATGGCAAATGGCGCTTGCCGGCTAACATCCGCGAGTCTTCGGACCGAAGCAACCCCTTCCACGAAGGCTGAAAATGCGGCCCGCCTGAGCGCCAGGCCATCCGTCAGGCAACCTTCCATGCGTGCACAGCCGCAGCGCCAGCCAATATGTCAGCAAAAATTGTGGTCAATCCGGCCATGAGAGACGTCTCGGCCCGAACCTCAATGCCGCAATGGCTGTATCTGGGCTCCCAACCAACCGACACCCGGATGTCAACACCTCACGCCGCCGCCGGCCAGCCCGGCGGGCTGGTATCAGAACGTCATCCCGCTCTAATGGTCCGACCCAATCGAGCTGAAGTGCCCGTTTGGGTCGGACCATTAGAAGACTGTGCGTGTCGCGTCAGGCGCATCGCGTCTGACTGCGAACATGCGCTAACAGCGCGTCACTCGGTTTGACCCCCAGTCCCGGCCCCTGTGGCATCGTGTAGAAGCCGTCCGCACAGGCCATCGTGCCGGTCACCAGTGCCAGGCTCTTGTCGAAGATTGAATGCTGGTATTCGTGAAACGGCATCGTCTGCAACGTCGAGGCCGCCTGCAGGCTGGCCGCCATGAAGATACCGCAGCTGATCGAGGCGTGTGGCATGACGGGAATGTGGAACGTGCGCGCCATGTCGCAGATTTGCATGAACTCAGTAACGCCCGTATGGCCCATCTCGGGCTGGATCACCCCCATCGCTCGAGCCTCGAAACGGGGGCGATACTCAAACACAGTGCGCAACTCCTCGCCCAACGCCACCGGGGCCAGCCCCGCGCGCGCCACCATCACCTGACCTTCCAGATCCTCCGGCTGGCACGGCGCCTCGGCGAAGGCTAGGTCGTATTCAGAAAGCCTGCGGATGAGCCTAATGGCGTCCGGTGCTGAAAACTTCCAGTGCAGATCTGCCATGATCTGTATATCTGGCCCCACTGCCTCGCGAAGCGCCGCCATTTCCTGCACCACGCCGTCGTCGGAGACCACGGCTGCGAACTTGATCGCCCGAAAGCCGCGTGCCACCCATTCCATCGCGAGATCGCACCGTTCCCGCAGCGTCGCCCGGGGCAGACCTGACACATAGGCCGGCAACGCCTCACGCCGCCGCCCGCCCAGCAGCGTCGACAGCGGCACGTTCAGCAGCTGTCCCAACAGATCCCAGATCGCGATGTCGACGCCGGCCAGTGCGTCGACGTAGTAGCCACCGAAGAAGCCGCGCACGCGCATCAGATCATAAAGGTCCTCGTGCAGGACACGCGGCGTGGCGGGATCGCGGCCGAGCAGCACCGGCGCCAGCAGATCGTCGATGATCGACGTCACCGCCTCCGGCGCCGCCACGCCGTAGGTCTCGCCCCAGCCGACCAACCCGCTTTCCCCCGTGATTTTGACCAGCACGGACATGTCGGTGCTGGGATAGATGGTCTTGTTGCCCAGTCGGACCAAATAGCCGCGCGCGTTGATGCTCTCGCCGGGACGCAGCGGCCCCAGATACGGCACCTCGCGCGGAAGCGAGATGACGAAGGTCTCGATGCAGCGGATGGCATCCAGCGCGCTCACGACGACAGGTCCGGACGATGAACGGCAAACATGCCGACCTGGTCAGCATCGTTCAGCAATGCCACAAGCTCGCTCTGGTCGTGGCTGTCCAGCACCGGTCCGCCGGCGCGGGCATCGACATGGGTGAGAAGACCCCGCCTGTGCAACACTGCCTTGGTCATGCGCACACGAAACACCGCCTGGAACATCAGCAACGGCAGGCTGAGATTGTACAGACGCCTTGCCTGCGCCACGTCGCCCGCCCGAAACGCGCGGTAAAGCGCCACATGCACATCGGCCAACTCGAGCGCCGGCATGGTGCCCGCCGCACCCCGTGCCAGTTCGTCCACCACATAGCGCGCACCGGCGCCGCCGAACACCGCATCCACTGCCGGCCCGCACGCACGCAGAATCTGCGAAACATGCTGGCCGCACGGCAACGTCTCCTCCTTAACGAAGCGAACCGATGGCACCGCCACCACAATCGCGGCTATCACCTCTGGTGCCAGCCCGGCACCGTTCGGCGGCGGTGCGTTCTGCAGCATGATCGGCAGATCGCACTGCGCCGCCACGGCCGTGAAATAGTCGATCTGCCCGCCGGCATCGGTTCCGGCTCCGCGCGGCGCCATGATCATCGCAGCACGGGCACCTTGCACCGCCCCTTCACGCGCCCGTGCCGCCGCCTGGGCCTGATCACCGTCGCTGGCACCGACCACGAATGGCACACGCCCCGCCACATGCTGCCCGACCACCGCAACAAGTTCGGCGCGCTCCTGCGGGCTTAGCGTCTCAACCTCGCTTGCCATGCCGGGAAACACCACGCCATCGGCCCCTGATGCGATGGCGAAATCCACCAGCCGCCGCAGTGCCGCCGTGTCAGGCGCGCCGTCCTTCCCGAACGGTGTCGGCACCACCGGAAACACACCGGCCAGACATGGTTTCGTCATCCACACTGTTCCCTACTTCTGTTTGTGCTATCGACGCGTCATGTTGACCACAGTCGAGCAGACCGCGCCGATGCGCGACCAGATCCGGATCCTTGCCCAGGAACTCTATATGCGCGGCGGTTACGAGGGTTTCAGCTTCGGCGACATTGCCGGCGCACTCGGCATCACGCGCGCGAATATCCACTATCATTTCGGATCGAAACGTCAACTGATGGAAGCCATGATCGACGGCTTCGTTCAGGACGCCCTGGCCCGCATCGCCAGCCACTGGACCACGCAAGGCGACCGGTTCGCCGAACGCCTGCGGACGCAATGCCGCGACCTCAAGGCGTTCCACCACCATTTCAATCCTGAGCCCGGTCAAAGAAACGTCTGGAGCCCGATCTCGAGACTTCGCCTGGACCTGCCGGTGCTGGGCGAAACCGCGGTGGCTGCGCTGGAACTGGTCAACCAAGCCTACGACCAATGCCTGCATCGTGCCGTCGCCGACGCGATCGACGCCGGTGAATTGCTGGCCCGAGCGCCCGTCGACGACATCGTGCGGTTGCTGCGCACCACCATCATGTCGTGCGGCCCAATGACACAGGATCACGGCAGCTTCAGCGAGGTAGAGGCGCTGTTCGCGACCATCGGCCGCACCATCGCCGCCGCCTGGGGCACAAAGGCGCTGCGCCAGGCTCTCGCCTGACTGCAGCTCATCTCGTTGTTGACGCTGCCGTCCTCGCATGACTAGACTTACGTATAAGTAAGTTCGTGTTGTCAAGACAGCGAACACGGGAGGGTGACGTGGAGACACCACAGGATTACCGGTGCTTTCAGGCGATACCGTTGTCAGGCTCGCTCGGGGCCGAGATCATTGGCGTCGACCTCTCGGGTGCAATTCCGCAGGCCCTTGCGGCCGAGATCACAGCCGCCTTCAGGCAGTTTCACATGCTGTGTTTTCGCGACCAGACACTCGACCTGGACGCCTATCGCCGTTTCGCCCTCCTGTTCGGCCCGTTCAGTGGCAACCCCATCCACCTGGCGCTGCCCGGCTATCCGGAGTTCGTCCGTGTGGTTAAGGAGCCAAACCAGGACGGCCCCACCTTTGGCGGCAACTGGCACGCGGATCTGACCTGGTTTGAAGCGCCGCCCAAGGCCACCATGCTCTACGTCGAAGAAGCGCCACGTGTCGGTGGTGACACGATGTTCGCCAATCTGCACCTCGCCTGGGAACGCCTGACACCGACCCTGCAGCGCATGATCGACGGCCTCATCGGCATTCATTCCGGCTACGGCGCCTACGGCACCAACGCCATGCTAAAGTCCGTGAAAGTCGTCGACGAAGGCTGGGAAATCTCGCGCACCGAGGTCGAACACCCCTTGGTGCCGCGCCATCCCGAAACTGGCCGGCCGTTCCTGTTCGTCAATCCCAACGTCATCCGCATCAAGGGCATGACCGAGGCCGCAAGCCGCCCGCTGCTCGACATGCTGTTCCACGCCTGCACCCGCATGGACACCACTTGCCGCCTGGTCTGGCGTTCAGGCAGCATCGCCGTGTGGGACAATCGCTGCCTGCTGCACCACGCCATTGGCGACTACCCGCAATACCGCCGGGTGATGGTGCGCACCACCATCGCCGGCGACCGCCTGACCGTCACCACAGGAGCGGCACATGTCCAGGCTGCGTAACATTCTCGCCGCACTCGCGCTTGGTTTTGTCGCAGCCGTCCCCGCACAGGCCCAGACGCAAACCAAGCTGCGCTTCTATTCCTGGCAGACCGACGATCAGAGCAACAGCGTCTGGTGGCTCGCCGCTAACAAGGCCAACGAGGCGGCGCATCCAGGTATCACCATCGACTTTGTAAAAATCCCGCGCGACAGCTTCGCCGACACCATGATGGTGATGTTCAGCGGCAACACCCCGCCCGACATCGTCCACCTGGCCTCGTTCGAATTCCCCAGCTTCGCCCACGAGGAATTCCTGGAGGACCTGTCGCCCTACATCGCCAAGGACGGCCTCGACCTGAAAGGCTGGGCCGGGCAGGAAAAATGCGTGGTCAAGGGCAAGACCTATTGCATCAACCTGAACTATTTCGGCTATCTGATGTTCTACAACGCGGCATTGCTGAAATCCGCCGGCGTCGAGGTCCCGCATAACTGGACTGAATATCTCGACGCCGCTCGCAAAGTAACGGTCGCCGGCAGCGGCCAACGCTTTGGCGTCGGCCTGCACACCACCGCTGGCGCCGGCCAGTATCTGACGGAGCTGCTGGCCATCGTGCTGGACGCCGGTGGCCGCTGGAGCAACGCCGCCGGCAGGCCTACCATCGACACCCCCGAAGTGATGGAAGGTCTACGGCGCTGGAAGCTGCTGCAGACCGAAAAGCTAACACCGCTGGGCCTGAAGGCTGAAGATATCAGGCAACTCTTTGTCGAAGGCCGCATTGCCATGCGCCTCGATGGTCCGTGGATGTGGAGCCTGCTCGCTAAGGCGAAGCCGGAGCTGCGGCCCAGCCTGATGGTGGCGGAAACGCCGACCGCAACTCCGCTCGGCGGCACCAGCAACGTCATAGGCATGCCGGCAAACCTGTCGCCGAAACGCAAAAAAGCAGTTTGGGACTACATTACACTGGTTACGTCGCAACACTGGCAGGAGCAGTATGTGGCACTCTCCGGCCAGCTTGCGCCTCGTCCGAACTCCCTCACGCGCGAAGTGCTGGCCGCCAAACCCTTCCTCGCCACCTTCCAGGCCGCCCAGGATAAGGCCGCCGCCGAGGGCATCGACCGGCTGCCGACAGGCTTCGAAACGACCTACAACGAATTCGCCAAAATCATCACCGAGGAAGCGCAGCGTATGGTGATCGACAATGCCGATCCCGCCACCGTCGCCAAACGCATGCAAAGTCGAGCCTTGGCCCTGCAGAAAGGCTGACGCATGCAAGCGCGATGGAGCCTGTGGCGACCCAGCGCGCGCGGCTGGCTCGGCATTCTGCTGATGGGGCCGAGCGCCATCGTGGTGGCGTTCCTGATTATCTATCCGCTCGCCCGTGCGCTGGATCTGAGTTTCCAAAAGATCCGCATCTCCCGCGCCGGCGCGGCACGTCTGCCCTTCACGCTCGACAACTACAGCCGCGCCCTCGGCAGTGACGAGTTTTGGAACGCCGCCCTGGTATCGCTCGCCTTCGTCGTGCTGGTCACGTTGTTCTGCTTCCTGATCGGCGTCGGCTCCGCTTTGTTGGTGAACCAGCGCTTCCCCGGCAGACGTTTGGCGCGCCTGCTGGTCGCGCTGCCCTGGGCGGTGCCTGAGGTTGTCGCGGCCACCATCTGGGCCTGGATGTTCGACGGCTCGTTCGGCGTCATCAACTGGATGTTGCAATCCCTGGGCATCATCGACGCTCCTGTCGCCTGGCTCAGCCAACCGCACCAGGCTTTCGCGGTCTGCACCGTGGCGCTGGTTTGGTCCGGCTACCCGTTCGTCGCCGTCATGGCCCTGGCCGGGCTGCAGGCCATCCCCGGGGAACTCTACGAAGCCGCCCAGATGGATGGCGCGCATGCCTGGCAGCGCTTCTGGCACGTGACATTGCCGTCGCTGCGCCCGGTCTGCGCCATCGCCCTGGTATTGGTGGTGCTGCGTGTGATGCGCGATTTTGCCACCGTGTTCGTCATCACCGGGGGCGGTCCGGTGGGGGCCACGCGCAGCCTTGCCATCTACACCTACGAACAGGCGTTCAGCTTCTTCAACATCGGCTACGCCGCCGCCGTGGGCCTGGTGACACTGCTGTTGTGCGCCCTGTTCAGCACGCTGGTCGTGCGGCGGTCGGTGGCTGCATGAAAGGTCAGGCCCTGCCGGCCTTCGCGACGCTGATCGTCTGTGCGCTGCTGCTGTTCCCGATCTGGTGGATGCTGGTCACCGCAGTGGCGCAGCCGGACGACCTGCGCGGCTTCCCTCCGGTGTTCTTCCCCACCCACCCCAGCTTTGCCGCATTCCACACCATCCTGTTCGATCGCCCGATGCTGCGCTGGATCATGAATTCGGCGATCGTGGCGGGGCTTTCGACGGCGCTGACGATGGTGCTCGGCGTGCTCGGCGGCTACGCCCTGTCGCGCTATTCGTCGCGCGCGGTGCGCGCCGCGGGCATGAGCGTACTGCTCGCTAAGATGATCCCGACGACACTGCTGGTCATTCCGCTCTACGTTCTGTTCCGCGAATACGGCCTGCTGGCGACACTGACCTCGGCCGCACTCGCACATTGCACCGTCACCATTCCCTTCGCCATCTGGATGCTGAAGGCGTATTTCGACTCGATCCCTGCCGAACTCGAGGAAGCTGCCGCCATCGACGGCTGCACACCTCTCGGCGCCTTGTGGCGTATCGTGCTGCCGGTGTCGCTGCCGGGCCTCGGCGCCACGGCCCTTTACGCCTTCATCCTGTCCTGGAACGAATTCGCCTTTTCACGCACGCTCCTGTTCAGCGCGCCGGAGAACTGGACGGTGACGATCGGCATCGCCTCCATTCGCGGCGAATATATCATCGCCTGGAACGAGATCATGGCGGCCTCGGCGATCGTGGCGGTTCCCATCATCATCGTCTTCCTCTGGCTCGAACGCTACCTGGTGGTAGGTCTCACCGCCGGCGCCCAAAAATAGCGGCGGCTGGCAGAAGGTTGTCACACCAACCGGCCTTGAGGTTGAGCCTTCCAGCATCAAAGCGGGCTGGTATTAATCGATGCGCAGGCTGTGACGCTGAAGACCGGGGAGGGGCTCGGCGCCGATCTCGTGATTGGGGAGACCGACGGGCGACCTCTTGAACTGCAGTTCATCGGGCCGGCGTGAAGGCCCCTTTGGGTGACAGCGAGGCGGCTTTGCTTCGCGATAGCTATGATGGGCTGCGCGAACATGGGCGGTCGCCTCACGATAGCGTCGGCATTTTCTCTGCGTCGTTGACATGCGCGGGCTTACGTGGGCCAGATAAGGGTAATGAATACACCTCATAGTGGTAAAATTGCAGGCGATCTGATTTCAAATACTATCCAATCCGACAGTGACGCATTCGTATCGTTTGCCAACGTTACGAAGACCTACGATGGCCGTAGCAAAGTAGTGGATGGACTCTATCTCGACATCAGGAAGGGTGAGTTTCTGACCTTGCTCGGCCCGTCCGGTTCCGGCAAGACAACAACGCTGATGATGCTGGCGGGTTTTGAAACCCTGACCTCGGGTGAGATTTTCCTCGATGGCTCGTCGCTTTCGAACAAGCCGCCGCACCTGCGCCATATCGGGATGGTGTTTCAGAACTATGCGCTGTTTCCGCATATGACGGTGGCCGAGAACATCGCCTTTCCGCTCGAAGTACGCGGGGTCGCGCGGGCCGAGATCGGCAAGCTGGTTGCCAAGGCGCTGGATATGGTGCGGCTGCCAAATGTCGGGGATCGTCGTCCGGCCCAGCTTTCCGGCGGCCAACAGCAGCGTATTGCGCTCGCAAGGGCGCTGGTTTTCGAGCCCCGCCTCGTCTTGATGGACGAGCCCCTTGGTGCCCTCGACAAGCAGTTGCGCGAGCATATGCAATATGAGATCCGCGCCCTGCACCAGCGGCTCGGCGTCACCGTTGTCTATGTCACCCACGACCAGACCGAGGCGCTGACGATGTCGGACCGTATCGCCGTGTTCGACAGTGGCCGGGTGCGCCAGCTCGCCGATCCGAAGACCGTTTATCAGCAGCCGAGCGATGGTTTCGTCGCGACCTTCGTCGGTGAGGGCAACCGTCTTGATGGCATGCTGAGCTCTATAAAGGACGGTTGGGGGCAGGCTATTTTGGCCGACGGCACTGCGATCGGCGTTGTGCCTGTCGATGCACGAGCTGGCGAGCCTGGCATGATCGTCGTCCGCCCGGAGCATGTTCGCGTTGCCGGCCCAGACGAAGCCATGGTCAATGGCTTGGAAACCATCGTGGAAGATGTTGTCTTCCGCGGCGATCGGCTCATTATCCGACTACGGACGCGAGGCGGTGGAGAACTGATTGCCCAGTTGAATATCGATCACGCCACACCGAGGATCGGTGCCAATGTCCGTGCCGGTTTCGAGGCCGGGAACGCCCGCATTTACGATAAGGCCCTGATGGCCAGGTGAAACTCACTCCTGGGCGACGTCGTCATCGCGATTGGCTTCGGCAGGGGTAGGATAAAGCGTCGAAAAGGGAGAAAATCAATGCTGCGCAAAATTCTCATTCTCACGTCGGCGCTGGCGCTCGGCGTGGCGACCGCTCACGCGGCGGAGAAGTTGACCGTGGTGTCCTGGGGCGGTGCCTATCAGGTCGCCCAGAAGAAGGTCTATTTCGAACCCTTCAAGGCGGCGACAGGCATCGCTCTGACCGATGAATCCTGGGATGGCGGCGTTGGCGTGCTGCGCGCCAAGGTTAAAGGCGGCAATGCCGGCTGGGATGTTGTGCAGGTTGAGAGCGACGAGTTGGAGCTTGGCTGCGAGGAAGGCCTCTACGAAAAGATGGATTTCAGCAAGATTGGCGGTGAGGCTGCTTATCTGCCGGACGCTGTGCAGAAATGCGGCGTGGCGGCGATCCTTTACGATTTCGTGCTGAGCTATGACAAGGCCAAGATTCCTGAAGCCAATGCGCCCAAGAGCTGGGCCGACTTCTTCGATATCGCCAAATACCCAGGCAAGCGCGGTCTGCGCCTTGGCGCCAAGACGAACCTCGAGATCGCGTTGATGGCCGATGGCGTCCCCGCCAAGGATGTCTACAAGGTGCTGGCGACACCTGCTGGCGTCGATCGCGCGTTCGCCAAGCTTGGCACAATCAAGAAGGATCTGGTGTTCTGGAAGTCGGGCGCCCAGCCGCCACAGATGCTCGCCGCCGGTGAGGTCGTGATGACTTCGGCCTATAACGGCCGTATCGATAGCGCCAACCACGATGACAAGCGAAATTTCGGCATCGTCTGGAACCAGGCGCTCTACACGCTCGATAGCTGGGTCATCCTGAAAGGCTCACCCAACATCGACGCAGCTTATAAGTATCTCAACTTTGTAGGCCAAGCTGCAAACCAGGCTAAACTGCCGGAGTTTATCGCCTATGGCGTCACCAACAAGGCGGCCACGCCGCTGATCGACCCCAAGCGGCTCCCGGATCTGCCGACGGCCCCCGCGAACCTGAAGAACGCTCAACTCATTGACGTCAATTTCTGGCTTGAGAACAACGACAAGCTGACCGAACGCTTCAACACCTGGGCTGCCAAGGGCTGACAGGGCTTTTTATGAGGAGGTGCCCACCGGCTCTTCGGCAAAAACTGTCAATACGACAACCGAGAGCACACCCCGATTGTGCCGGAATGGGGTTTGCTCTCGGCATCGATCGATGCGTTGGCGGGCCGTGTTTCGGCAGGGCTGGTATCGCGCGCCGGGCTGGCCGGCGGCGGCGCGCAAAATATGATTTATACCA
>JANXSM010000023.1 GCA_025352665.1 Rhodospirillales bacterium
CTGATCGGTGCGATCTTGCTGGAGCAAAACGACGAGTGGGCCGTACAACGCGCTCGCTACATGACGCTGGAAACGATTGCTCCGTTGAGCGATGATCTCGCCGTCAGCCTGCCGTCACTGGCAGCCTGAATGGGCAGCCAACTCTGCTCAGCAGCGCCGTTGCTACACCGCGGCTTGGGACACGACCTAAAAATGGATATGCCCACTCAGGGACGTGACCTGTGAAACTGAGGACTTTTATTCCGGTAGAAGTCGGGATTCTTCTACCGGCGTTGACACCCCAAACCGCGCCGCCGCCTCGTGGCACCACAATCCCTGCGTCGCAACCGCCGCTATCACGCGCTCACGAAGATCCATCGAATAAGGACGACCCATGCAAGCTGGCCCCCCGCCCAGCCAGCATCTTGAATCAAACCTTAGCCGATTCGGGAATCACCCTCTCGAGTCAGCCTCAACACATCCCGCTCTAGCTCTTTGTTTTATCGCGTGATTCCGACCTTTCGGTGATTCCACCTTCGGTCATCACGCTCCAATATTTTTTGGCGCTGTTTTCAGAACATTGCCGAGCTCGGGCTCGCTCAGCGTCATGAAGTTCTTGGCGTCTTTCAGCGTGATATACGGTGGCCATGGTGGGGCGTTGGGGTCGGCGTAGATATTGAGGATGACCGGGTGATCCGCGGGCGCGGCCTCGGCACAGGCGGCGCCGAGGTCTTCGCACAAATGGCGCACTTGCGAGGGTACGCTTGTGGCGCCAACCGATGTCGGCGCAACGCAGGTGGCCATGCGGCGCTCCCGCAGGCGCGGGGTTGGGCCGCGTCAGAAGCCGGCCGCCAGGCTCCACTTGAAGTGGATCACATAAACGCCCGTCAACAGAGCGATCACGATCAGGGTGCGCAGAACGGCTCCCATCCGGCGTGGCGCGGCCATTTGCATCGTAATATCCGATCTCACCGACATCAGGTTGATATCGCCTCAATGCACGATCCGTATAAAGAAATGATAAACTGGGCAAGCAACTCTTGCGATTGAACAGTACACGAATTCGGCAAGCGCTGCGGGGGCAGGCGGCGGACCGCGGGATCGGGATCGGGATGATCGCGTCGTGAAAGTCTTGATCATCGTGACGCGACTGTTTGTCCGTCCGGCTTGCGCGATGTGATGGCGCGGCCGGTCAGCCGCCGGCCACGGGTGTTCCCGCGCCAGCGGAAGGCAGCGCATCCGGGCTCAAGGTGCTGTTCGTTTCCGACCTCGCGCGTCCGGTCGTTGCCGGCGTGACGCCTCTACATCGCTGAAGCCCGGGGGTCAGGCTGCGTCCAGCTCGGGGTAATGGCGGAAGATGCCGTCTGAGAACGGCAGTCGGCGGGGGCTTGCGAGATAGGGTTTCAGCGCCGGCAGTGCCTCGACTTTGGCGTGCAGCCGCATCACGCCGGGATAGTCGGGCTCGAGCGATGCCATCCGCTTGGGGAAGGCAAAGCGCAGGCCTTCGATCATATGGAACAGGGACAGGTCGGCGTAGTTCCAGCGTCCCTTCGCCAAGCTAGGGCCATGTTGCAGGATTTTCTCGAAATAGCCGAGGAACTTGGGCATCCGGCTGGTGCGGAACGCCGCGGCCCTACGGGCGGCCTCGGGTCTCTGGTCCTCGTAATACAGGCTGGAATCCACTGGGTGGTGCACGTCGTGCACTTCCGTCACCCAGTCGGCGATGGTCAGTTGTAATTGGTTCACCCAGAGCCTGCCGGTGAGGGTGGTTGGCGCCAGGCCGTGTTTTTCGCCGAGGTAGAGCAGGATGTTCGCGGTCTGCGCGATCACCATCCTGCCGGCTTTGAGATAGGGGGGCGCGAAGGGCGGATGGTCGCGGTCGGCTTCGAGGTCCTGGCCGAGCGCGCCCTCGGTCTCGCGCGGCGGCTCACGATAGGCGATGCCACCGGCTTCCAGGGCGAGGCGGACGAATTCGCCGCGCCCGGGAATGCCGTTCCAATACCAAAGTTCGTAGACCATGCGCTTGCTCCCGGGATGTAGGATTTGGATCTAGAGCCTGATCGCTTCTGATAGGCGAAGCGCCCAGGCTCAAGCCTTTTGTTTGAGCGAGCAATTTTATCGCACGGTTGGTTCAACCTCTGGCGATATTGCTCTAGAGCATGATCCGCGCTGATAGGCGCGCGAATCATGCTCTAGTCTTTTGTTTTAGCGAGCATCTTTATCCGAACGGTGATTCTGTTTGGTCGGATGATGCTCTAGGAGGCGGTGAACCCGTCATCGGCTGCAATGATCGCGCCGTTGATGAAGCGTGAGGGCTCTCCCGAACACAGCAGCAGCAACAAGGCGTCGAGATCGCGCGGCTCGCCGAGGCGTTTGCGCGGCAAGGCGGCCACCATTCTGCGCCCGGCCTCGGTGTCCACGAAGTCGCCGGTGAACTCGGTGGCGATGTAGCCGGGGCAGATGACGTTGGTGTTGATGCCGTGGCGGCCCCATTCGCGGGCCATCGAACGCGTCATCTGCACCATCGCCGCCTTGGACATGGAATAGGTGCTGAGCTGGCCCAGCGCGCGCAGGCCGGCGACGGAGGAGATGTTGACGATGCGGCCTTCGCGGCCGTGGGCGATCATCTGGCGGGCGGCCGCCTGGGCCGCGAAGAAGGCGCCCTTGAGGTTGGTGTCCATCACATCGTCGTAGTCGGCCTCGGTGACGTCCTCGAGGCGGGACTGGCGGCTGATGCCGGCGTTATTGACGAGGATGTCGATCGGCCCGAGGTTTTTCTCGGCTTCTGCCATCGCGGCCTGGATGGAGGCGACGGAGCCGACGTCGAGCTTCAGGGTGATCGCTTCGCAGCCATCGGCGCGCAATTCGCAGGCGAGGTCGGCCAGGCGGTCCTGTCGCCGTGCGGCCAGTGCCACCCGGGCGCCGGCGGCTGCGAGCACGCGGGCGAATCTTGCGCCGAGGCCGGAACTGGCGCCGGTGACGAAGGCCACCTTGCCGGCGATGCCGGCTTCGCTCATGCCACGGTCTCGCTTGGGGCGGATCTGCGCTGGGTCGGCTGCAGCGTGCTCATGGGTGGACACTCCCGTGTTTGTTGACCAACTCTGGCACGCCGACCACTCTTGCGCGAATGGGGAGACACATGAGCCGGCCGCATCCGTGGGAAGCGATCTATCCGCCTGGCGTGGACTGGGGTGCGCCAATCGTGCCCATCACGCTGCCGGCGTTGCTGGACGCGGCCGTGGCACGGTTCAGCGATTTGCCGGCGCTGCGCTACCGTGGGCTGCGACTGACATTTAACGACTTTGGCCGCAGGGTGGACCGGCTGGCGGCGGGGTTGATCGCCGAGGGTCTGGCGCCGGGGCAGGCGGTGGGGCTGCTGCTGCCCAACACGCCGGCGCATCCGATTGCGTTTTTCGCCGTGCTGCGGGCTGGTGGGCGCGTGGTGCATCTGACGCCGCTCGACCCGTTGCGCGCCATTTGGCGCAAGCTTGCCGACAGCGGTGCTGATTGGGTGATCTCGACGGACCTGCTGCCGACCGGGTTTAAACTTCAAGCGGGGCTCGAACGTCAGGCGGCGGGTGCGCGGGTGTTTCTGGCGCGCGATGCGGCGTGGGACACGGGGGCGCCGCCGGGGTGGCCGGATGCCGCGCCGCAGGCTTGCTGGCCCAAGGTGGATCCATCCGATATCGCCTTGCTGCAATACACCGGCGGCACCACCGGCCTGCCTCGGGCCGCCTGCCTGAGCCATGCGAATTTGACTGCGGCGGTTGAGATCTACCGGGTATGGAACGCGGGGCAGGGGCGCGACATGTCGCCTTCGGATCGTGTCATCTGCGTGCTGCCGCTGTTTCATATCTACGCGCTCACCACGATTTTGCTGCGGGCGCTGTCGAGCGGCGCCGAGATCCTGTTGCGGGCGCGCTTCGACACGGCCGCGGTGCTGGCCGATATCGAAGGGCTGCGCGCCACCGTGTTCCCGGGCGTGCCGACGATGTGGACGGCGTTGGCAGCCGTTGGGGACATTGGCGGTCGTGATCTGTCGAGCCTGCGCATCGTCTCCTCCGGCGGCGCACCGCTGCCGCAGGAGATCGCTACGCGGCTGGAGGCGCTGACCGGGCTTCGGCTCGGCGGGGGGTGGGGGATGACGGAGACCTCGCCGGCGGGCACCAACCTCATTCCCGGCGATAGCTACGGACCCGGCGAGATCGGCGTGCCGTTGCCCGGGATCGAGATGCGGATCGTGGCGCTGGACGATCCCGGTCAGGTGTTGCCGGCGGGCGAGACCGGCGAGATCGCGATCCGTGGGCCCAACGTGATGGCCGGCTACTGGCAGCGGCCGGAGGAGAGCACGGCTGCCTTTGCCGATGGGTTTTTTCTGACCGACGATGTCGGGCATAGGGATGCGCAGGGGCGCTTCTTCCTGGTGGACCGGAAGAAGGACATGATCATCTCGGGCGGGTTCAATGTGTATCCGCGGGTGATCGAGGATGCGATCTATGAGCATCCTGACGTGGCCGAGGCCGCGGTGATCGGGGTCGCCGATCCCTACCGCGGCCAGGCGGCCAAGGCGTTCGTGGCGCTGCGGCCAGGGGCTGCACCATTGACGTTGGAAGCACTTCGCGTGTTCCTGTCGGAGCGGATTGGACGGCACGAACTGCCGACAGCGCTGGAACTGCGCGACAGCCTGCCCAAGACGGCGGTGGGCAAACTGTCGCGTCGCGAACTGGCCGAACCATGAGGGGGGATCGATGGATCTGAGCTTCACGCCCGAGGAACGCGCATTTCGCGACGAGCTGCGCGAGGTGTTTCGCACGGAAATTCCGGACCGTATCCGTCGCAAGCTGCGCAGTGGCCTGCATCCCTCGCGCGACGAGCAGGTGGAGACGCAGCAGATTTTGAACGCGCGCGGACTCGCGGTGCCGCATTGGCCGGTGGAATGGGGTGGGCGGGACTGGAGCCCGGTGCAGATCTATCTGTATCAGGACGAGCTGCAGTCCGCGTCCGTGCCCTATCCACTGCCGTTCAACTGCGCCATGGTCGGACCTGTGATCGCCGAATTCGGCTCGCAGGCGCAGAAGGAGCGTTACCTCGCGCGCTGTGCCAATCTGGACGACTGGTGGTGCCAGGGGTTTTCTGAGCCCGGTGCCGGCTCCGATCTTGCTTCGCTGCGTACGCGTGCGACGCTGGTGGATGGGGCTTGGGTGATCAACGGCCAGAAGGCCTGGACCACGCTGGGCCAATATGCCGACTGGATCTTCGTGCTCGCGCGCACCGACGCCGTGGCCAAGAAGCAGGAGGGCATTTCCTTCATCCTGGTCGACATGAAGACGCCGGGGATCACGCTGCGACCGATCCAGACGATCGACGGGGGCGTTGAGGTGAACGAGGTGTTCTTCGATGACGTGGTGGTGCCGGGCGAGAACCTGGTCGGCCAGGTCAACAAGGGCTGGGACTATGCGAAATTTCTGCTGGGCAACGAACGCACTGGCATTGCCCGTATCGGCATCTCCAAGGCGCGGTTGAAGCGGGTGCGCGAGCTTGCGGCGCTGGAGCCGGTTGGCGGTATTCGCATGCTCGACGATCCACGGTTCCGTGAGCGGCTGGCGCAGGTGGAGATCGAGCTGAAGGCGTTGGAGATGACGCAGCTGCGCATGGTGGCGCAGGAGCGCGGTCTGGCGCGCGGCAAGCCCAATCCGATGAGCTCGGTGCTCAAGATCAAGGGCAGCGAATTGCAGCAGGCGACGACCGAGCTGATGCTCGACGTGGTTGGGCCCTACGTGGCGCCGTTCTTTCCGGAGGCCGAACTCGAAGGCCGCAACGAGCCTGGCATCGGGCCGGAGGATGCGGCGACTGCGGCGCCGATGTATTTCAATATGCGCAAGGTGTCGATCTACGGCGGATCGAACGAAATTCAGCGCAACATCCTCGCCAAAGCGGTACTGGGGTTTTAGCGGCATGGATTTCGACCTCAACGACGACCAGCGGCTCATCAAGGACAGCGTGGACCGCCTGGTGGCCGATCGCTACGGCTTCGAGCAACGCCGGGCTGTGCTGACCTCGCTGGACGGTTGGAGCCGGGAGATGTGGACGCAGATGGCCGAGCTTGGCCTGCTCGGCGTGAGCCTGGACGAGACGGTGGGCGGTTTCGGGGGCGGACCGGTCGAGACGATGCTGATCGCCGAGGCGTTCGGCCGTGGGCTGGTGGTGGAGCCGTATTTCGCGACCGTGGTGCTGGGGGCCAATCTGATCCGCCACGCGGGCACGCCGTTTCAGCGGTCCGACTATCTGACACAGGTGGCGCAGGGGCGGCTGCTGCTGGCCTTTGCCCATCATGAGCGCGAGGCGCGTTACGATCTGTCGAATGTGCAGACGACCGCGCATGCGCATGGCGGCACCTGGTACGTCGATGGGGCCAAAAGCCTTGTGCTGCACGGGGACTGTGCCGACCGGCTGGTGGTGTCCGCGCGGACCGAGACAGGTATCGGGTTGTTCGTGGTCGATGCCGGCAAGACCACGCGTCGGGGCTATGTGACACAGGACGGCATGCGCGCGGCCGAGATCGGCTTTGACCATGTGGAAGCCGAGGCGGTGCTGACCGAGGATGGGCTTGCGGTCATTCACCAGGTGGTGGATGCGGCGATCGCCTTCCTGTGCGCCGAGGCGGTGGGCGGCATGGCGGAGATGCATGCCAGCACGGTCGACTACCTCAAGACCCGCAAGCAGTTTGGCCGTGTCATCGGCGAGTTCCAGGTGCTGCAGCATCGCGCGGTCGACATGCTGGTGAACCTGGAACAGGCCCGCAGCATGGCGCTTTACGCGACCATGATGGCGGATGAGCCGGATGGCGAATTGCGGGGGGCGGCGATTTCGGCGGCGAAGGTGCAGGTCAACCGGTCCGGCCGTGCGATCGGCCAGGAGGCCATTCAGCTGCACGGCGGCATCGCCATGACCATGGAATACAAGGTTGGCCATTACTTCAAGCGAATGAGCATGATCGAGAAGCTGTTCGGCGACACCGACAGCCATCTCGCACGGGTTGCAGCGGCGCCGAGTCTTTTGTGATCTGTCAGACCGGAACGTCGCCCTTGATGGTGACGCGGGTGCCGCTGCGGGTGTGGGGGTAGTAGTCCCATAGCGCGTGGTGCTGGGCGGATCGGTTGTCCCAGAAAGCGATCGAGTTGGCTTGCCATTTGAAGCGGCAGGCGAATTCGGGGGTTTCGATGTGGCGGAACAGGAAGGCGAGCAGGGCGTCGCTTTCCGGTTTGCTGAGTTCGTTGATCCTTGTGGTGAAGAACGAGTTCACGAACAGGGCCTTTCGCCCAGTGACCGGGTGGGTGCGGATCACCGGGTGGGTCGCCTTGGGATAGATGCGGCCGGAATCGTTGCTGGTGTAGCGGCCGCGGTAGAGGTTTTCGCCGTCGTGAACGGCGGTGAGATCGGCGAGCAGAGTCTGCATCGGTGGGCTCAGCGTTTCCCAGGCGGTGTACATGTTGGCGAACAAGGTGTCGCCGCCGATGTCGGGCAGGGTGCGCATGTAGAGGATGCTGCCCATCGGGGGCTCCGTGTCGCAGGAGACGTCCGAATGCCAGCTCTCGCCGTTGACGAAGGTGGAGTTGGCGTCGGCGTGGATGATCATCACCTCGGGATGGCCGGGGACCGAGGGGGCTGCGGGGTGGATGTGCAGTTCGCCGAATCTTTGGCCGAATTCCATCTGCTGGCGGTGGTCGAGCGACTGGTCGCGGAAGAAGATGACCAGATTGTCCATCAACGCGTCATGGATGGTCTGGAATTCTGCGGGTTCGAGCGGGCGGGACAGGTCAATCCCGTGGATTTCGGCACCGATTTTGGGCGTGAGTTTCTGGATTTTCATGGTCATTGGAAGCTCCTGTCCGCAGCCGTTCTAGCACGGCAATTCAGTTACCCGAACAGGGCACTGAGCTGGGTGGTGCTCATGGCGAACAGCTGGTTGCGGGTGAAGGCGGCCACCTGGCTGGCGCGTTGGGCGGCGAGCTGGATGGTGGTGATGGCGCTGATCTGCATGGTGCTGAGCGCCTGCAATGCGAGGGTGTTGAGGGCTGTGAGTGCTGCGGTGCCGAGGGCTGCGATATCGTTGGTCGACAGGCCGGCGATGGCGCTGGTGGTCATGGCCGCGGTTTCCACGGTGGAGAGGGCGGCGATCTGGGCGGTCGACAGTGCTGCCAGCTGATCGGCGGCCAGCGCCTGGAACTGGGCTGAGGTGAGGGCTGCGAACTGGTCGGTGGAGAGGGCGGCGATCTGGTCGGTGGAGAGAGCCAGCATCTGCAGCGTGCTCAGGCCGGGGATCTGGCCGGCGCCCAGCGCTGCGATCTGGGTGGTGGAGAGGCCGAGTGTTGCGGAATAGCCGATGGCGCCGAGTTGGCTGCTCGACAGGGCCGCCAGGGTCGCGGTGGTGAGGGCCGCCACTTGGTTTGCGTCCAGCGCTGCGAACTGCATCGAGGCCAGCCTGGTCGCGCGGGTGCCCAGGGCTGCGATGGTGCTGCTGTCCAGGCCCGCGATCCCTGCGGTCGAGATCGCGTGGAGCTGGGCGGTGGTGAGGCCGGCGAGGGCTGCGGTGGACAGGGCTGCCACCTGGGCGGACCCGAGGCCCGCGATCTGGTTGGCGCCGAGGCTTGCGATACGGCTGGCGGCGGTGGTCGCGTCGAGCCCGGCGATGGCGGTGCTGGACAGGGCGGCGAGTTGGGAGGAGCTGAGCGCTGCGAGTTGGCTGGTGGACAGCGCTGCCACCTGGATGGAGGCGAGGGCTGCCAGTTGTGGGGTGCCGAGCACTGCGATGTCGGCCGTGGTGAGGACTGCGAGATCGTTGCTCGACAGGCCTGCGACCGCTGCCGTGGACAGGGCGACCAGCTGCGCCGAGCCCATGGCGGCGATCGTGCCGGTGGCGAGCGCTGCCACCTGGGCTGACGTGAGGGCGCTGAACTGCGCGGCGGAGAGTGCTGTGACCTGGGCGGTGCCGAGGCCTGCGACAGTGGCCGTGGACAGGACCGCGATGGCGGCGGTCGACAGGGCAGCGAGCTGGCTGGTGGCCAGGCCTATGACGGTGGCGCTGCTGAGTGCCGCGGTTTCGTCGGCGCTGAGGGCTGCGATCTGGCCGGTGCCGAGCGATGCGACCTGATCGGAGCCGAGCACTGCGAGCAAGGCGCTGCCGAGGCCGGTGATCTGGCCGGGGGTGAGGGCTGCCAGTTGGCCGGTGCTCCAGGCTGAGAGCCCGGCACGCGACAGTCCCGCGACGCTGGCCGTGGCCAGGGCAGGGATGGCGGCGGTGGAGAGGGTGGCGATGGTGGTGCTCGCCAATGCTGCCAGTTGGCCGCGGCCGAGCACGTGGATCTGGGCGGTGCCGAGGGCTGCCAGCTGGACCGAGCCGAGCGCTGCGATCTGGCCGACGCCGAGGGCCATCAGCTGTGCGGTGCCGAGTGCTGCGATCTGTGCGATGGCGAGGCCGCCGAGTGATGCTGTGGCCAGTGCGCCGATGGCACCGGTTGACAGGGCGGCCAGCTTTGCCGTCGTCAGTGCCGCAAGATCGCTGCTGGACAATGCGCCGGCCTGGGCGGAGGTGAGGGCTGCGATCTGCTGGGTGCTGGTCGCGGCCAGCTGCGCTGTGGACAATGCGGCCACCTGGGCGCTGCCGAGGGCTGCGATCTGGGCCGTGGTGAGGGCGGCCATCTGGTCGGTGGCGAACGTCGCCAGCACGGCGGTCGAAAGCCCGGGCAGGCTCGCCGGCCGGAGCGCTGCGATCTGGCCGGTGCCGAACGAGGCGATCTCGGCGGACGACAGCGCGCCGGCGAGTGCTGCGTTGAGTGCGCCGACCTGGGCGGTGGTCAAGGCGCTGCTTTGCAGCACCGTCAGCGCCGCGATCTGGCTGGTCTGCATGTAGGCGATCGCGGCGGTGGACAGCGCTGCCACCTGTCGCCCGCTGAGGCCGCCCAGAACGGCTGCGGACAGGCCGGCACTTTGCGACGAGGTGAGGGCTGCGGCCTGGCCCAGCGTCAATCCGCCGAGCTGGCTGGTGGAGAACGCGGCCAGCGCCGTGGAGCTCAGCCCGGTGAACGCGGCCGCCGACAGGGCGCTGACCTGGCCTGCGGTCAGCCCGGCGAGTGCGGCGCTGCCGATCCCCGCGGTTTGGGTTGAGGTGAGGGCAGCCACCTGCGTGGTCGCCAGGGCGGCCAGGCCCGTGGACGACAGCGCCGCCATTTGGCTGGCATTCAGGCCGCGCAGCTGGTTCGCACTGAGGACGGACAGCTGTGCGGTGCTGAAGCCGCTCACCACGGCACTGCCGAGCCCGGCCAGTGCCGAAGCCGGCAAGGCCGCGACCTGGGCTGCCGACAAGGCCGCCGCATCGGCCGTGCCCATCCCGGTTAGTTGAACGCTGCTGAGGCCTGCGAGCTGGTGTGTGGACAGGGCTGCGATGTCGGCGGTGCCGAGGGCTGCCATCTGCCCGGCGCTGAAGGCTGCGAGGTCACCGACCGGCAGGGCCGTGATTTGACCCGATCGCAGGCCGCTGACGGCAGAGTTCGTGAACCCCGCGACCTGTGCCGCGGACAGGGAGGCGAGCTGGCGGTTGGTCAGTGCTGCCACCTGTGTGGAGGTGACGGCGGCGATGGCGTCGCTGGTCAGGCCGGCGACCGCATTTGGCGACAGGGCGGCGATCTGCCCCGTGCCGAACACCGCGAGCTTCTGGGCGGAGAGGGCGGCGGTGTGCATCGCGGTGAGGCCGGCGATCTGGCCAGTGGTCAGCGCCGCCACCTGGCCGGTTCCAAGCGCTGCGAACTGGCTCGGCAGCAGAGCTGCGATGCGGGAGGTACCAAGTGCGGTGAGCTGGGCGGTGCTGAGGGCGGCGATGACCGATGTGGCAAGGCCCGTGACACCCGCGGCGGTCAGGGCCGCGACCTGGCTGGTGGACAGCACCGCGGTCTGTGCCGTGCCGAGACCCGAGGCCGGCGTGGCGCCGAGTCCTGCGATCTGGCTTGCGGTGAGGATCACGAGATCGGCGGTGCCCAGCCCCGCGACCCCATCGCTGGAGAAGCCGGCCAGCTGGGTGCTGGTGAGGGCTGCGATATCGGCCGTGGTGAGCGCTGCCGTCTGGCTGGAGGCGAGGGCGGCATATTGCGTCGCCACCAGCCCCGTCAGCTGCGCGGTCGACAAGGCCTGGACCTGTGCGGCACTCAGCCCGATTACCGTGCCCGCGCCGATGACGCGCAGCTGGGTGGTGGACAGGACCGCGATGTCGCCGCTGCTGAAGCCCGCCATCTGCGCCGAGCTGAGTGCTGCGACCTGCGTCGGCGTGAATACCGCCACCTGCGACGTGGTCAGGCTGGCGAGCTGGCCTGTGGTCAGCCCGGACACGGCGTCAGCGGCCAGCGCCGACAGCCTGGCGGTGCCCAAGGCGGCCAGCGACGCGGTGGGCAAGGCCGCCGCCTGCCCGGCGGTGACATAGGCGAGTTGGTTGCGCCCGAGGGCTGCCACCTGGGTGGTGGACAGCCCGCCGAACTGGCTGTTGGACAAGGCGCCGAGCTGACTGCCGAGCAGAGCTGCAACCTGGTTGGTGGCGAGCGCTGCCAGTGCTGCCGTGGTCAGCCCGACAATGGCACTGGTGGAGATGGCGGTGAGCTGGGCGGCGGTGAAGGCGGCAATGTTGCTGGCTGAGAGCGCGGAGATCTGCTTGCTGCCCAGACCCGCGATCTGCGCGGCCGAGAGCGGAAACCCACCACTGGATGACGCGGAAAAGGCCGCGCCCGAAACGCTCCCGATCGCCAAAACACTCCCACCGTCACTTTATCGGCCGGAGCATGGGCGGCCGGCGTTACCGGCGGGTAAACGTCTCATGGCAAACCGCCGTTGAAACATGAAGGATGTGTCGACGGCGGTTTGGCATGAGTCATGTTTTGCGCGCCGCCGCCCGCCAGCCCGGCGCGTGAGAAGACTTCTGGCCCCTCACTTCAATGCAGGACAGACGCTTTCCGACAAGGGCCGGAACGCCTGCTGGGCGGGAATGGTGGCTTTCAGCGTGTAGAAATCGAACGGCTCCTTGCTTTCGGAGGGTGCCTTCACCTGGAACAAATAGGTGTCGTGGACCATGCGGCCATCGGGGCGCAGGGTTCCGTTGCGTATGGTGGCGTCGTCGATGGGCAGTTCGTGCATTTTGGCCATGACGGCGGCGGTTTCGGTAGTGCCGGCGGCAGCGACTGCTTTGAGGTAGTGCAGGGTGACCGAGTAGACGCCGGCCTGGATGGTTGAGGGCATGCCTGGGCTATAAAGCGTGTGGAAACGTTGGCCGAAGGCGCGGGTTCGTGCGTCGAGGTTCCAGTAGAACGCTTCGCTGACGGTCACACCTTGGGTGACGTCCAGGCCCAGGGCTGCCACGTCCGGCAGGGTGAGCACGAAGCTCGCGAGTTTTTGGCTGCTCTGGCCGATACCGAATTCATGCGCCTGTTTGAGCGTGCTGATGAGGTCGGTGCCCGTGCTGCCGAGGGCCACGATATTGGCTGATGAGGATTGCGCCTGCAGCAGGAAGGGCGCGAAGTCGCCGGGGAAGTTGAACGGGTGCAGCACGGAGCCGACCACCTTGCCGCCGGCCCGGGACACGAGGCTGGTGGCGTCCGCGATCAGCGAGGTGCCGAAGGCGTAGTCGGCCGCGACGAAGAACCACGAGCTGTCCCGGGTTGCGAGGGGGCGGGTGATGCCGACCGCCTGGCCGTAGGTGTCCCACATCCACAGCACGCTGGTTTTGGGCGCGCAGTCCTCGTTGGCAAGCCTTGCGGTGCCGCCGGGGAACAGGGCGATGTGGTTCTTCTCCCGCATCAGGTTCTGGACGGCGAGCTGCACCGCAGCCTGGATGATGTCGGTGACCGCATCGACGCCGTCGACATCGACCCATTTGCGCACGATGCCGACGGCGATGTCGGGCTTGTTCTGATGATCGGCGGACAGGATTTCGATGTGCATCCCGGCACATTCGTGGGCCAGGCAGTCGTCCACCGCCATCTGGGCCGCGATCACCGAGCCGCGCCCGCTTTGCGCGGACAGGGGGCCGGACATGTCGGTGATCACGCCGATCTTGACGGTTTTGGACGGCGGCGCGGCCTGGGTGGCTGTTGCGGTGGGGAGGGTGAGCGCGGCGGCGAGGGCGAGGCGCCGCACCAGGCGACGGCCCGCCTTGTGCCCGGTGTGCTCAGGAGCGGCTTCGGTCCCAGTTACGTCGCGCATGGTTTCCCCCTTTTTTTATTTTTGTTACGCTAAATTCGAGATGTAGTCATCCATCGCAAGACATCGCTCGCCACGGCGGATCGGCACGCACGCGGGTGGGAACTCCTGGCGGAACGATGCACCGGCGGCACGCGCGGTTTCTATGAAACGGTCCAGATGCCGCATCGCCCCGGTGGGCAGATCGTGCAGCACCATCAGGGTCCAGGGTTGGCTGCGGCATTGTTCGAGTGCCCGGTCCACCCAGCCATCGGGGTCGACCCAGTCGCGCGGGATGGCGTTCCACAGCACGCAGGTGGCCCGTTTTTGTTCGAGATATTCGACCACCGAGGCCCGGAACAGGCCATCGTTCAACTGGCCGCCGCCACCGAACGGACGGAACAGCGGTTCGGCGCCGGCGAGTGGGCCGAGCAATGCCTGCGTCCGGGCGATCTCAGCTTCGGCGATCGCGGCATCGGGCTGGCGGCCCAGCGGCAGCGTATGGGTGTAGGTATGGTTGCCGATCCAGTGGCCGCAGGCCTGGGCGCGTTCGGCCAAGGCGCGGCGCGCGGGATCCGCGATCTTTTGGCCGATCACGAAGAAGGTCGACCGGATTTCGTGGCGGGCGAGGACATCCAGTACGGCTGGGGTGACGTCGGGCTCCGGTCCGTTGTCGAAGCTGAGAGTCAGATCGAACATGGCACGTTTCCCGCCCTATTTTTTTGTGGCGGTCTTTGGTCCGGCTTGTCCGCGCCAATTTCTTAGCGAACGAAGATGCGCACCTCGCGGGCGGGTTTGCCGGCCTCCTCCACCACGCCCAGATGGATGCGCTCGGGCAATATCTCCTGCTCCGCCAGTGAATGGGCCACGGTGGCGGCATCGCCTTGGGAGCGGGCCGAGGGTGTGGCGCCGATGGCCACGGGGGTGATGACGTTGAACTCCACATCCGGTTTGCGCGCGGTGGCGGCGGCGACGAGGTCGGACAGGTCGGGCGTGTAGTCCGCTGACTGGCCGTCGAAGCGAATGACCGCGAGCGGGCGTTCCGGCAGGGACCGCACGTCGGGTGCCGAGGGGGCGACGGCGGTGGCGCCGAAGGTCCGCTGGTCGACGATTTTCATGTAGGGGAATTGCCGCATCGGCGTGCAGGCGCCGGCGAGCAGGCACAGGGCGATCACCGCGGGCATCACTGTCAGGCGGGCAGGGCTCATTTGCGGAAATCCGCGCCGTCGCGGTCCAGCACGCGCTTGACGCTTTCAAGGTTCAGGCGGGCGCTCTCGCCGTCGCCCAGCCGCATCTGGGCCGCGGTGCGGGCGATCACGTCTGGCGCCACTTCCTTCAGCCGGCGTCCGGTGGCCTGGGCCATGCGCTGCACCTCGCAGGCGCGCTCCAGGTAATAGAGGTCGTCCCAGGCGGTGGCGATGTCGGGTCCCACCACCATCACGCCGTGGTTGCGCATGAACACGATGTCGGCATCGCCCATCGCGGCTGCAATGCGGTCGCCTTCGGCGGTGTCCAGCGCGAGGCCATTGTAGTCGTCGTCCACGATCAGGCGGCCATGGAACTTCAGCGCGGTCTGGCCGGCCCATACCAGGGGCGGGCCTTCCAGCATGGCGAGTGCGGTGGCATTTGGCATGTGCGTGTGAAGCGCCACGCGGGCGCGTGGCTGGCGCAGATGCACGCGGGCGTGGATGTAGAAGGCGGTTGCCTCAGGGATGCCGTCGCCTGCCACCACGCGCCCGTCGAAGTCGCATACCAGCAGGCGGGAGGCGGTGATTTCGTTGAACGCCCAGCCGTACGGGTTGACCAGGAACAGGCTGTCGCTGCCCGGCACCATGGCGGAGAAATGGTTGCAGATCCCCTCGTGCATGCCGAGTTTGGCTGCCATCCGGAAGCAGGCGGCGAGATTGACACGGGCCTGTTGGACTGCGTCCGCGTCGAGCGCGCTGTTGGAGAGGATGGCGGGGGCGGGCGGGGTCGATGCGTGGGCCATGGGCGGAAGTTTGCAGGAACCAGGGCCGGGTTCAATCGGGAATCGCGACACCGGCGGTAATCGCAAGGTCGGCGCCGCCGGGGTGGAACGGGTAGAACCACAGGTCGAAGTCCGCGCGTTCGGCGCAGTTGGGTGTGTCATGGGCGGTTGGATAGAAGGTTTGTGAGGCGACCGTCGCGAACAGGTCGCGCCTTGCGTAGGTGACCTCGATCGTCTCGGGCATGACGAGGCCGCCGACGAAACCCATGCCGCCCCAGTTGTTGGCGTGAACGTGGACCACGGCGAAATCGCTTGAGAGGGCGTTGAGTGCCGCGACGGCCATGGCGTTGAACGCTGGTTGATGGAGCGCCAGCATGGTGTGGAATTCCAGCACGATCTGGGCGAAGCGGCGGAGGGCGTGGCGCGGCGTGGCCGCCAGACTCGCCCATTCGGCGCCTTCCACATCCATCTTGAGAATGGGGTCGATCGTGCCGGGCGGCAGTTTTTCCATGTGGTCGGCGAGGCTGAACAGGTCGGCGGCGGGATTGGACACGCCGGCCACGCCCTGGCGGAACCAGCGGAAGCGGTGATGCTCCTGCGGTAGCTCGTCCACCGTGTGGTCGAACAGCAGGATGTCGTGGCCGCGTTCGGCCATTTCGGCGTCGAAGGTCACGGTCGGGCCGACTCCGAAGCTCATCACCACTTGCTGGGGGGCGAGCCGGTCGAGCAGCACATAGCCGCCGTCGCCGACGCCGCCGATGCGGACCTTGCCCACGCCCGGAACGTCCCGCGGGACGAGTTGGCGGAGTGCGGCGATCACTTGGGTATCAGCCATCAGCGCTCCTCGTGTCCTTTTTCAAAAATTCGCAGGCGAATTCCGGTGTCCATTTTCAAGAATTCGCAGGCGAATTCTCGGGACACTCGTCCGCGCGTTCAGTGGCCTGCCGGTCTCGGCAATACAAGCGTATTTTCGGTAGTGTTTCAGTTTGAAATTGAGCAGGGTCCACGTCCACACATCACCAGCCTCGCTCGGGCCCGCCCTTGGCGGCTGCTACGTTCTTCGCCTTAGCATAACAGAAGCTCCAAATCTCATCGGCCTGGATGCGCTTGCTGGCCACGTTGCGAACAGCCCGATCGTGGTGCTTGGCACAAGCCTTCCCCGCATCTACCAGCAGCGTGGACACGGTGTTGATAGATACGTCTACCACGTGGCTGATGGAGCGCATCGAGCTGCCCTCCACCAGCATGGAGAGGATTTGGACCCGCTTGGAGGAGGGGAGCTTGTTGGCCATGCCAATTCACACAGCGCTACCCCCCAGTTAGCAAGCATTTTTCGCAGTCCGAAATGCATCGTGTGATTGCTAGATGCCTGGGAGACATGCCGCGCGACATAGAGGCTCCACTACAAATAAGAGCAAAGGTCCTTGCAGGAAATTCCGGCTTCACTTTTATCTTATTTGATCCGACTGCCGCGAGTATTGACGCAACACTGTTAATCCTGGCGTGTCGATAAGCGATAAAGCTTGGTCCACGGATGAACTCGTGATCCGTGTCCCCGAGCAGACACGCATTGTCTGGATTCCTTCTCACAGTGTTTACGGGCACAAGAACAACGAATTTTTGCAGACAAGGCTTGTTAATTACAACAAATAAATGCGCCTGAGCTGGACTATGGGACGGCCCAGTATTCGGAATTAGATAGGTGTTCCCAAACATCTACTTACCCGAACCTATTGAGTGAACGCTCTTTCCGCTTTCCGCAAAGAAGTTATATCGTTTTCAATCACTTCCGCATTGCTGCTGCCAGCCGCGTCTAGAATGTCTTTGTAAAAAATCGGCAAGCGTCCGGTATCGAGTTCCGTGTATTCAGGGCAATACTTGTGCGTCCAGTTCCGAACTTGTGACGCTGTCATGTCCGCAAACTTCGCCCAAACATTGTTGACGATGTCAACGTCAACATCACTGAGCTCGTCCAGTTCAGAACGAACAAACGCTTTCATGGAAACAACGACGTTTCCATTGCGAGCTATATAATGATCCCAGATCTCCTTGTGGATCACACCATCTATTCCGTTAAGAGTTCCAGAACAAATCGGCCCGTGCGGCAGCGAGTATAGTTCGTCAAGCAGCATTGAGTCCTCAAAATCAATGACATGCTCGCGCTCACTCAAGTAGACTAGCTTAATCAGCTTCAGCTTTTCGATGGAGCCGCCAGCCTGAACAGCAAAGAGGGCGCAAATCTGCGCTGCCTTCAACGAGCGAAAGCCGATCACTGGCTCTGCGTATGGTGGTGCAGTTAATGTAACAATCATCCCCATCGCGCCGCAGCAGCCTTCCGAGCTACCGCGCTACGCTCCTCCTTGCTCACGTTTGCCGCACGCGCCTTCGCGCCGGCCAGTCCACTCTGCACTTTGCCCAAAGGCTCGCGCATGCGCTCCTCAATTTCGCCGGTCGCAATGCGAGCGACCATGACGGCCGCGCCGATTACATTGGCCGGGCGCCCTTCACCTCTCGGTCCAATGGCCATTTGCCCTCCATCGTGCGTCGTACGCACGATAATTACGTCTTACTACCACCCAGATTCAACAGCTAATTTGACGGAATCGGGAATTGCCGTTACCCGCTGGAAAAGCGGGTAACGG
>JANXSM010000025.1 GCA_025352665.1 Rhodospirillales bacterium
CTGATCGGTGCGATCTTGCTGGAGCAAAACGACGAGTGGGCCGTACAACGCGCTCGCTACATGACGCTGGAAACGATTGCTCCGTTGAGCGATGATCTCGCCGTCAGCCTGCCGTCACTGGCAGCCTGAATGGGCAGCCAAATCTGCTCAGCAGCGCCGTTGCTACACCACGGCTTGGGACACGACCCGCTAAAACCCAATCAAAACTGCATAGCTTTTCTCAGTCATGCAGCGGGTAATAGGTTTAAAATTGCGGAAAACGGTATATTTTGGTAGCATCTAGCAAAATTTTTGCTGTAGTTTGTTTCGTCTGTTCCAATTTTATCAACAATCGGTTCTTCAACTGGGCCTCCGCACCCGCTCGTGCACATAATTGAGATGAAAGCTGCTACCGTAGTGGGTTGCACGACTGTTCCATTCATGTGGCCAAGGTGATTGGATGCATAATCGATGCATTTTACAGTGCAATCTGCACAAAGGCGAGGGTGATTACGACCGTGTCACTAGATTGCGAACCGTGGTCGCGTGCCACTCGCCACCGCGCGCCGTGCGGATGCCGCGCGCGTTCAGCGCCTCCGCTAGCGCACGATACCCCTTGATGCCGCTCGCCTCGATCTGGCGCACCACAGGTAGCACGTTGGCGGCGAAGGCATCGGCGGCGGCACGGTTGGCGCTAGCACCCTTGGCGGCAGCCTCGGGCAGGTTCGTGCGATTTCCTAGAACAGCCCCCTGTGCCTTCCGCTGGGCCAGAGCAACGCGGGTGCGATCGGCGATCAGGTTGCGCTCCTTCTCAGCTAGGGCGGCATAGATGTGCAACATGAAACTGTCGGCGTCCAAGCCCAACTCCGCGACGATGAAGGGCACGCGCTGAGCCATCAGCCCGGAAATGAAATGCACATCGCGTGAGAGGCGGTCGAGTTTGGCTACAACCACGGCGGCCTTCGCCTTGCGGGCATGGGCGAGGGCGGCGGCGAGTTGCGGGCGGCGGTCCAGGGCATCGGACCCCTTGCCGGTTTCCACCTCCAGATACTCCGCCAAGACCTCGCACCCCTCCGTTGCCGCGAACCGCGCCACCGCGTCGCGCTGGGCGTCCAGGCCCAGGCCGCTCTTACCCTGCTTGTCGGTCGATACGCGAAGGTAGCTGATGACCTGACGCATGGTGCTCTATTTCCGTCTGTATAAATACCATACGTCGGTATAGAGTTTTGTTCAATAGGTTATTCGCAGTTAACCTGGGTCGTTCGAGCCTGTCGGACAGGCGACAACTGCGGCCAAGATGAAGCGGACGCTGGGCTATGGCGGCCTGCTTTGACAGCAACCAGGTTGGTGATTTTTATAACTCTCGCGCGCACGCCGGCACGCGCGCGCATTTACCGGCACGCGCGCGCGGCGCATTTGTGGGTTACGCGCGCGGGGTTCAGGCCGGCGCTGAGGGTGACGGCGGGCCGCCACGCCGGATTTCGATTTGCCAACGGATCAGCCCAGCCACCAAATCAGTAAGGGCGAGCAGTCGAAGCGCCTGGGCCTCCAACGCGTCCCCTTCTGCAAGCCAGGAATTGACAATGCCGGCGGCGAAAGTGCGGACGGGATCGGTGGAAGGTGGCACCGCAATGGACACGATAGCGCCGTCCTTGAGCCCGATCAATATGCTCACCTTCCGGGTAACGATGTCGATTAAAGCAGTTTCGGTGCGCTCGGCCGCCGGGCAGCCCGGCGCGCTCCTATCGGCAGAAGGGGGCGTGACAGAATTGACAGAAATGACAGAAACCTCCGCCTCCTCCTGCCATGCCTTTGCCCACCGGTTCATGGCGCGACCTCGTAAACACGGGGATTGACAGTAAAGACCCCAGCCGGCCGGCCACGCTCTCCTGTGGGTTCAGGTGCGATCAACCACCCAGCCTCGCCCAGCGCCCGAACAGCAGCACCGATGCTCTCCTTGTCCCGCAATCCAGCAAGCCGCGTGTTGCGTTGCAGGGTCCGAGTATGGATTTCGCGCGGCTGGGTTTTAATGATCCACCGGGCAAGGGTGGTGGCGTTTCGCTCCGGCTGGGCAATGGCAGCATCACCGTAGACCCGCTCCGCCATCGGCATCAGATAGCTGGCGATAAAGTGCGCAGCGGCTTTGAAGGCGGCGTGGCTGATGTGGGTTGGCTGTTGAGTCCGGCCTCCTCCGCCGCACCACCACAGGAATTCCAGCACCAGGGCAAGCCGCAGCGCCGTGCCCCGTGCCTTGCCGTATGCCGATCGCATGAGGCCGGCGGCATCCTCTTGGCGTTCCTGCATGTCCTGGGCGAAGGCTTCCAGATCGGCCAGTGCTGGGCTTTCGAGCGGCACCAGAACAGGCGATACAGACCCGTCAGGCGTGCTGGGTGGCGACAGTTCCAGCAGCCGGAGGCAGTCCAACGCCTCTATTGCCCATCTCGTATTCGGTGGCGACATGCCCAGGCGAAACGGCACCCGTTCCGGCCAAACCCAACAGATGCGGGCCAGCAGTCCGTCGTCTGCTTCCTTCATCATCTCCACCAACTTATCGGGCTGTGTGCCTCCGGTCACAGCTACGGCCAGCCGGGGGATGTCGATTGGCTGCGGATGTTTCTGCCGCTCCACCCGGTATGGCCGGCCGCCGTACGCTTCGATCCAGAAGGCACGGCCGGATTCGTTGTAGACATTCATCCCTTTGAACCATCCAGCCAGTTCGTCGCGGACGACGAGAAGCCCTTTCGGTGCTGCGGCTGCCAACAGCGTGGCCACCCGCTCAATCGTCACGTCATTCTGTCGTAGGCGAGGGCATTGCGGCTCCGGCGGCGGCTCGCCGGTCGGAGGCAGCGGAGCCGGGTCGTTTTTTTTGCCGGCCTGCTTCACATCGATTTTCCACTGTTCTATGGCGGCTTCATGGGTGGCAGCAAGAACCTTCCACTCTCGTAACTCGTCAGGAAACGACGCTGCCATCCGGCGTTCGATCTCCGGCAACACGTCCCGCATCAGCGCATCAGCACCAGGGGATTTGCCGCCGCCGCTATCGCCCACCACACCGAACCACAAATGCGGCGGCTCGGACCATGCGGGGGCAGCAGGCCAACGGGCGTTGCCGATCAGCGCCGACACGCTCGCCAGGAGCGGTGCCACAACATAATCGGGAGGGCAGGCGGCGGCGGTGGCAGCCTCGGTGATCCACCCGCCCCACTTCAGCCCGAACACATTCAACGGCAGCGACGGCGGCGGGCGGGTCACTCGCAGCATGGTCATGTCGGGATTGGCGAGCAGCAGGGGATCTGGTGTGAAGGCGTGATGGGAGGTCTTACCGGGCAGAGCGTTGGCCACGATCTTTGTCGCGCGGGCGGTCATGTCATCGGGCATTGCGGCGGTACTCCTGAATAGAGCCAGCCGGGTGCGATGCTGCCCAGCGAATGATTTTGGTGATTTCGGTGGGATCGTCTTTCCCGACTTCGCGGGCGGCGTCGTGAAGCACCTGCTCCACCACCGCTTCGTCGAGCAGCCCAGTTTGCACCAGTCGGCCGAGGCTGCGGGCTTCGGAGAGGATGGCCGGATGCCTGCCCGTAGCGGCGAGGATACGCGCCACTGCGTTCTCAAGGGCGCGGCGGGCATACTTACCGGCGGCACGGCCGTCCAAGGAGATGGCCCTTGCCGGGGCGGGCGGCGGTGAGGCGAGTTCGTCGGCTGATGGCGGATGGACCGACGCTGCCCCCGTCAACATGTCCAGCCTGGAGGGCAGGGGATCAACCCTACCCACGAAGACCGGCGCGGCGGTGTAGATCGGCTGGGCAGGGGCGAATACGCAATCGTCGACTGGGGACGCCGCAAGCCATCGCTTCAGCTCTGCACCTATCATCGGCCGAGTGAGCCAGAACCAGAGCCGAAGGCGCAGGCCGGATTTAATCCTGTGCGAAGCGGTCGCTTGTACGATGCACGCGACACCGTGGAACGCGTCAGGCAACGCCAGCAACGCCGCCTCTCCACATTTGGCTATGTCTGCCAGGTCAAGTCCAGCCGGGGCGGGCAGGCTGTCCACATCGAGCGCAACCCACCAGCGCGGCACTTCCCGCACCGTCGCCACCTCGCCTGTCTCGGGATCGTCGTACAGGAGGCGGCGGACACGGAGAGTGCGATCGACAGGCTCCGCCCGGAGGATGGCGCAGTCGCTGCGGTGATGCATTCGGACCAGGAGGCGATACAGAGCGGCGAGATCCAGCACCGGGTAGCGAACCAAATCCATCGTCTTGGCCCGGTCATAGCCTTGCGGCTCGCCTTCCAGCGGGATCACCTTTGCAAGACGCCGACCGTGTGCGCGGAGGATCGTGACTTCTTCGGTCATGAACGTGCCTCCGCCCGAATATCGTTGGCGCGCCACGCCAGTTCTTCAGCGCGGGTATGATGTCCCTGCTGCAACTCCGCATCGGCCATCAAGTCGAGTAGGCGAGCAATGCTCTGTTTGTATAGGGAAGGCAGCTGGTAATCGTTGAGTGTTGACGGACGAAGGCTGGAAAATGGAAATGACATTGCGTGCCTCTTGGGCTACGCGGCTGCTGACAAGCGGAATGAAGGGTGGTATCTTGCTATCGGTGCTGCAAGACTTCCCGAACGATCCGCCCCGCTCATGCCGCCAGCGTGAGTGGGGTTTCTCGTTTCAGGTCCCGTCGCGCAGCAGCGCGCGCAGGCTGTCGCCGTCGACCAGGGTGCGGCCGGCCACCTTGACCAGCTTCAACTTCCCGGCGTTGGCGAGTTCGTACAGCTTGGTGCGGGCAGGACCACCCATGCGGGGAACTTCATCGACGCGGTAGGCAAGGGCGTTGGGGAGAGGAGCGGGGCGTTCGCGGCGTGCAGTGGGAATGATCGTGGCGGCTGACATATACGGCTTGCTCCGTGCGGTGAAGAACACGGACGTTCAAATGTCAGAAGCTGAGTTGCTCTATAATCGGCGGACAGCGAGCGTTCGCTGTTCGCTGTTCGCTGTTCGCTGTTCGCTGTTCGCTGTTCGCTGTTCTGCTACCGCTTCGCGTTCGCAATGTCCGTGTCGCGCGCTTCTCGTCTCAAGTTAGCGGGCACGGCAGCCCAGGCAGCGGCAGCGGCTCGGCACGTGCATTTCGTTGCGATCCTGCACTCCTTCAGCGCAATCTCTCGCTTGCAAGGAATGCCGTTCACCTTCATTTGCTTCGTAGCGTAATCTAGAAGCCACGCAGCGACGGCGGCGGGTGGCGGCCTTACATTTTTCGGTTTCGCAACCACCGCTGCAACAGACGTATCTGCTTCGAGTATATTTTGCCGCTTTGCATGAAAAGCGGCATCGCGTAACCGGTATCGAAGTGATTCCCCCCATTTCGCGACGCTAGGCCAGTGCAGTTCCACTACTACGTTTGCTCCGTTTCTCCCGACAATTTCACTGTAATCTTCAAGGTGCCGCACGGCTTCCCAATCCTTAACTATTACTCTGTCCGGGCCATAGTCCGACGACCGTGTGAAGCCCCGTGGCAATGATCCAAAATTCCGCCCAATGTATTCAGGCTCAATTGCAACTCGATGATACGGTGCGGTTCCGCGATTATCGTACAAGACCGCCATAATGAGAGGCTTTCTTGCCACATCTGCCGCAATCCCAAACTCTCGTTCAATCCAGGTCGGTGCGTCTGCAAGCGGTATCCAAAGAGGTGGAATGAGGAGAGGCGGCACACTCATTTGTCCTTGCTTATCGTCAATGATGATTGTCGGCAGCAGCCGGCGATTCGCCAATCTGCTGCGGAGCCAAGGCCAATGGCGCAGGCGCAGTACCAGAGTGTTGTGCCGACGGGGGCGAACAATATGTGGCCCAAGCCTCCATTAGCCCCCGCCGCTTCTCAAACAGATCGCCCCGCGCATAAGCCGCCTCGGTCTTGCTTCCCACCGTATGCGCAAGCGCCGCCTCCAGCACTTCCCGCGCTGTTGCCGTTGTCTCGCCTGCCCAGTCTCGGAACGTGCTGCGGAAGCCGTGCACGGTGACATCGCTGTGCTTCATCCTGCGCAGCACCATCGCCATTGCCATGATGGAAAGTGGCTTCTCTGGCTTCGCACCAGGGAAGACACAAGCGTCAGGGGCGTCGCGGGTTCGGAGTTTTGTCATTTGTGTCAATATTGTCAGAGATGGGCGAGAAAGTGGTACACGATGTTCGCGGCCTGCCTTCATTCTTTCCGCAGGCACCGTCCAGAGCTTCGCGGCCACGTCGATTTCGCACCACCTTGCGCCCAGCACCTCGCCAGACCGGGCAGCAGTAAAGATGGCGAACTGCAAGGCGAGCGCCGATATGCCGGGCTGTTTGGCAAGGTTGACCAGAAACTTCGCCACCTCCCCCCAGGGCAGTGCCGCGTGGTGCTCTACAGGCGCCACCTTGCCTCGTGAGGGCAGGAGGTTGGAGAGATGCCCACGCCAGCGGGCAGGGTTCTCTCCGGTGCGCCATTGCCGCGCTGTGGCATAGTCTAGGATGCTCTCCACCCGGCCACGCACGCGGGCAGCAGTCTCTGCCTTCTCGCGCCAGATCGGCTCCAGTGCAGCCAGGACGTGCTCGGTGCCTACGTCCGCGACAGGCAAGCTACCCATGTGCGGATAGGCGTAAGTTTCTAGCGTTGCGCTCCACTGTGCCCGGTGTTTCGGGTTCCGCCATCCGCCGGAATGAGCTGCCACGTAGGTCTCGGCCACCATGCGAAACGTCATCGCCTGTATGACAGCCATCTGGGCTGCGGCGGCTTCGGCAACAGCTTCGGCCTCACGCTGCGTTAGAGGATCGATACCGTCCTTCACCAGCCTGCGCAGATCGGCCGCTCTGTCGCGTGCCTGGGAAAGGGGGACGGCAGCGCGATCGTCCCCCGCACGGCCAAGACCCATTTCTCGGGTCTTGCCGGCCATCGTGAAGCGGAAGATCCAGAATCGGGCACCTGTCGGACGCACCAACAGCCGCAGCCCATCGCCATCCACATACTGACCCGGGGCAGCGGTGCGCACCTTGGCAGCGGTCAAACCGGCGGATTTCCTGGGCATATTGATCGTCCCCCTTGGCGTCCCCCTTACGTATTGGGGAACGGGTGGGAACGCAAGCGAACAGGTGGGATTGCCTTAATTCCAGAAAACCTCAGTTTTCCGGGGATTTCAGCTTGGGCCACGGATGGTGGCGATCAGGTAAAAATGGGTATTTGGCGGAGGGGATGGGATTCGAACCCACGGTAGGGATTGACTCCCTACAACGGTTTAGCAAACCGTCGCCTTCAGCCGCTCGGCCACCCCTCCGCCGGAGGACCGCAAGCAATTCGGCCAGGTGCAACACGACGTTTGCCGGATCCTTTTAGGCAAACGCTGGCGATCCGTCAAATGGGATTGGGCCTAGCTCAATGCGACTTCGAGGCCGCGTTGGGTGGCGGGGCGCGCGAGCATGGTTTCGTACCAGCGTTTGACGTTGGGGAAGTCGGCGAGGTCGACCTGGTGGCGTTCGTGGCGCCAGGCCCAGCCGAGGATGGCGAAGTCGGCGATGGAGATTTCGCCTGCGAAGAATTCCGTTTGGGCGAGCCTGCGGTCGGCCACGCCGTAAAGGCGGCGGGTTTCCTTTGTGTAGCGTTCGAGGCCGTAGCGGCGATCCGCCTCGTTTTCGACGCCGAGGAAGTGGTGCACCTGGCCGGGCATGGGGCCGAAGCCTGCCATCTGCCACATCAGCCATTCCAGCACCGTTAATTGGTCGCGTTGGGTGGCCGGCCAGAATTTGCCGGTCTTCCAGCCGAGGTAGATCAGGATCGCACCCGATTCGAAGACGGTGACGGGCTGGCCGTCTGGGCCACCACTGTCCTTGATGGCGGGGATGCGGTTGTTGGGGCTGAAGGCGAGGAAGTCCGGGTTGAACTGCTCGCCTTTGCTGATGTTGACGGGATGGACAGTGTAGGGCAGGCCCATTTCTTCGAGGGCGACTGAGATCTTGCGGCCGTTCGGGGTATTCCAGGTCCAGAGTTCGATGCTCATGGCGCGGGCTTTCCTGTGGCGGTGTGAAGGCCGACCCCACGGGGGTGGCCGGTGGCGATCCAGGCGAAGCGGGTTTCGGTATCGGTGTCATAGACCTGATAGCGGGGCAGGGCGAACGCCGGGTCGCCTTCCGCCATGGCGCGGGAGCCTAGAGCGAAGGCGGATTTGTAGCCGGATTTCTCAGCGGCGGCTTCAAGTGTTGCGTCGAAGATGCCGAAGGGCCAGGCGAGTTGGTCCGCCGGCAGTTTCAGATGTTCCGTGATGGGCGCGCGGGAGTCGCTGATTTCGTGGTCGATGTAGCGGGCGTAGCCGGCGGGATCGTGCCGGGCGCGTTCGGTGTTGAAGTTGGGGTGGTCCTGGGTATGGGCCTGCACGTCGACCAAGCCGGACTGCACCATTTCCTGCAGCATCGGCCAGGTGAGGTAGGCGCCGCCGTGTCCGATCATGGGCGGGTTGATGAACAATGTGGCTGGCAGGTTCATGCGGCGAAGGATGGGGAACATATCGGTGTAGACGCTGCGCCAACCGTCGTCTGCGGTGAGCGCCACGGCGGCGCCGACCGGTTTGCCGCCGTGCAGGGCGGCCACGGCGTCAGCCAGTTTCACGACCGCGATGTCATGGGTCTGCAGCCACCGCATCTGGGCGGTGAACACCGAGTTGGTGACGATGGTTGCGGATTTGGCGATGCTTGGGTCGAAGCGGTGGTAGGTCAGCACCGGGATCGAGGGCTGCTGGGCGGTGGCAGTGCCGAGGCTGGCGGCGAGGAGGGCCACCGCTAGGCCCGCGACGTGTTTCATGACAGGCGGGCCTTGAGCGCTTCGTTGACCAAGGCCGGGTTGCCCTTGCCGGCCATGGCCTTCATCACCTGGCCGACGAAGAAGCCGAACAGCTTTTCGGCACCGGCTTTATATTGCGCCACTTTGTCGGCGTTGGCCGCGAGCACGGCATCGACGGCGGCATCGATCGCGCCGGTGTCGGTGACCTGGCGCAGGCCCTTTGCCTCGACGATGACGCCAGCCGCTTGCCCGGTTTCAACCATCGCCTCGAACACCTCCTTGGCGATGCGGCCGTTGATGGTTTTGTCGGCGATCAGGTCGATCAGGCCCGCAAGGTTTGCGGCGGTGACCGGGCTGTCCTCAATGGTGCGGCCCGTGCGGTTCAGGGCGGCAAAGAAGTCGCCCATCATCCAGTTGGCGGCGAGCTTGGCATCGCGCCCGGTTGCCACCGTTTCGTAGAAATCGGCGGTTGCCTGCTCCATCACGAGGATACGGGCGTCATAGGCGGACAGCCCGTAGTCGCGCACGAAACGCGCGGTTTTGGCGTCTGGCAGTTCCGGCAGCCTGGACTTCAGTTCATCGACCCAGGCCTGTTCCAGCACCAGCGGCAGCAAGTCGGGGTCGGGGAAGTATCGGTAGTCATGCGCGTCTTCCTTGGAGCGCATCGAGCGGGTTTCGTTGCGCGTGGGATCGAACAGGCGGGTTTCCTGCACGACGTCGCCGCCATCTTCCCACACTCCGATCTGGCGCTTGGCCTCGGCTTCCACAGCGAGCATGACGAAGCGAATGGAGTTCACGTTCTTGATTTCGCAGCGGGTGCGGAAATCCTCGCCAGCCTTGCGGACGGACACGTTGACGTCGGCGCGCATCGAGCCTTCGTCCATGTTGCCGTCGCAAGTGCCGAGATAGCGAAGAACCTGGCGCAGCTTGGTGAGATAGGCGCCGGCTTCCTCGGGAGAGCGGATGTCTGGCTCGCTGACGATTTCCATCAGCGCCACGCCGGAGCGGTTGAGATCGATGAAGCTGCGGCTGGGGTCTTGGTCGTGCAGGCTTTTGCCGGCGTCTTGTTCCAGATGCAGTCGGGTGACGCCGATCTGCTTGGTGGAGCCGTCGGCGAGCGTTACTTCCACCACGCCCTTGCCCACGACGGGATGGGCGAACTGGCTGATCTGATAGCCCTGCGGCAAGTCGGCGTAGAAGTAGTTCTTGCGATCGAACCGGCTCCACAGGTTGATTTCGGCGTTGAGTCCGAGACCGGTGCGCACGGCTTGGGCGACGCATTCACGGTTGATCACCGGGAGCATGCCGGGGAAGGCGGCGTCGACGAAGCTGACCTGGGTGTTGGGTTCCGCGCCGTAGGCGGCCGAGGCGCCGCTGAACAGTTTGGATTTGCTGATCACCTGGGCGTGGACTTCAAGCCCGCACACGATCTCCCAGGTGCCAGTGCTGCCTTCGAGTGTATAGGCCATGGCTCAGGCTCCCGCGCGCAAATTGGGCAGCGTTGAAAAACCGGCGGCGCGTTCGATGGCCGCACCCACGGCGAACACGGTTTCCTCATCGAACGGGCGACCGATGATCTGCAATCCGAGCGGCAGGCCCTGTGCGTCCAGCCCGGCGGGCACGGACATGGCAGGCAGGCCCGCCATGTTGACCGGCACGGTGAAGATGTCGTTGAGATACATGGTGATGGGGTCGTCCATCTTTTCGCCCTGGCCGAAAGCGGCGGAGGGCGTGGCTGGGGTCAGCAACGCATCCACCGTTTCGAAGGCTTCGGTGAAGTCGCGCAGCATCAGCGCGCGTACCTTTTGGGCGCGCAGGTAATAGGCATCGTAATAGCCAGCCGACAGCACGTAGGTGCCGATCAGGATGCGACGCTGCACCTCGGCGCCAAAACCGTCGGCGCGGGTGTTCTCGTAGAGCTCAGTGAGGTCGCGGCCAGGGGTGCGGGCGCCGAAGCGGACGCCGTCGTAGCGGGCGAGGTTGGAGGAGGCTTCGGCGGGAGCGACGATGTAGTAGGTGGCCAGGCCGTATTTGGTGTGCGGCAGCGAGACGTCGACGATTTCGGCGCCGGCCTCGCGCAGCCAGTCGAGACCCTGGCGCCATAGCGCGTCGATTTCCGGGGGCATGCCGTCCAGCCGGTATTCGCGGGGCACGCCAATGCGCAGGCCCTTGACGCCGCGTTTGCAGGCGGCGGCGAAGTCGGGCACCGCAATGTCGGCGCTGGTGCTGTCCTTGGGGTCGAAGCCTGCCATGGAGCCGAGCAAGACCGCGGCGTCCTCCACCGTGCGGGCGACCGGGCCGGCCTGGTCGAGCGAGGAGGCGAAGGCGACCACGCCCCAGCGCGAGCAGCGGCCATAGGTCGGCTTGATGCCGACGATGCCGCAGAACGCCGCCGGCTGGCGGATCGAGCCGCCAGTGTCAGTGGCGGTGGCGCCAAGTGCCATGCGCGCGGCGACGGCTGCAGCCGAGCCGCCGGAGGAGCCGCCGGGGACCAGGGGGCGGTTGTCGCCACGGCGAGTCCAGGGGTTGGTGACACAGCCGTAGGCCGAGGTCATGTTGGACGATCCCATGGCGAACTCGTCCATGTTCGCCTTGCCGAGGAAGATCGCGCCGTCGCGCAGCAGGTTGGCGGTGACGGTGCTTTCGTAGGGCGGAATGAACGGCGACAGGATCTTGCTGCCCGCGGTGGTGCGGACGCCCTTGGTGCAGAACAAATCCTTGATGGCGAGCGGAATGCCACACAGGGGGCCAGCCTCGCCTTTGGCCAGCGAGATGTCGGCGGCATCGGCCTGGGCTAGCGCTGCTTCGGGCAGCGTGGTGATGTAGGCGTTGATGTCAGGGTTGAGCTTTTCGATGGCGCCGAGATAGGCCGTCGTCAGCTCGCGCGCGCTGAACTTTTTCGCGGCCAAAGCGTCGCGGGCGGCGACGAGGGAGAGGTCGAACATCACTCGACCACCTTCGGCACGGCATAGAACGGCCCTTCGCGATCCGGCGCGTTGGACAGCACCGCCTCCTGCAAATTGCCATCGGTGACCACGTCGTCGCGCAGCCGCATGGCCATCATGGCGGCGCCGGTGAGCGGTGCGACGCCATCGACATTCACCTCGTTGAGCTGTTCGATCCAGCTGAGGATGCCGTTCAGGTCGCCTTGCATCTGGGCCACCTGCGTGTCGTCGATACGCAGGCGGGACAGGCGGGCAATGCGACGGACGGTCGCGGGATCGAGCGACATGGGGATCCTTGTTGGTGTTCGGGTGATGGCGGACCATAAACGCGCCCATGCCCCTGTTCAACATGACCGCCCTGCGCGCCAGCCTCGCTTCCGGACAACGCCTGCTTGGGCTGGACCCCGGCAGCCGGGTGATCGGCATTTCCCTGTCCGACGTCGGGCTGATGCTGGCAAGCCCGTACGGGCGGGTGCCGCGCGGCAAGCTTGCGGCGACGGCTGAGGCGATCGGCCGGATCGCGCGGCGGGAGGGTGCCTTCGGCCTGGTGGTGGGGCTGCCGCTGTCGCTCGATGGCAGTGCGGGGCCGGCGGCGCAGGCGGCGCGGGACTGGGCGCATGCGCTGTCGACGGCGACCGGGCTGCCGGCGGCGCTGTACGACGAGCGGCTGTCCTCCGCCGCGGTCAATCGTTTCCTGACCGGCGAGGCCGACATGACCCGCAAGCGGCGCTCGGAAGTGGTCGACCAGATGGCGGCCGCGTATATGTTGCAGGCGGCGCTCGACGCCTCCATTCCGGATGTGACGGAGCCTGATGCGGAATGATCGCGGGGCGGGATTGGAACTGATGTGCAACGCGCGCTGCTGATCTGCGGGCTGGTCCGCAATCCCGCGCATTTCGCGGCCTACCTTGAAGGTGTCGGGCGGCTGGCCATTCCCGGGCTGCGCGTCATCTTTTCGACCTGGACCGGCGAGCTCGGCGCCTATCCGGGGATTGCGGAGCTGCTGGCACGGCTGGGCGCGCATGTGGTGGAGCAGGATCCGCCCGACCTGAAGCTGCCCGGGCACATCCTGCACCAGGCGCTGAGTCTGGAGCTGGGCCTGTCGCTGCTGACGGATGATGTGTTCGTGCTGAAGACCCGGCCCGACATCTGCGGCGTGATGGATGTGGTGCATTTCATGCAGCGCGTGCCGGAGCCTTTGGAGCCCGCGCGGCTGCCGTGCCCGTTCACGCACCGCGTGCTGGTGGCCGGCATGTTCGCGGCGCACCCGACCTATATCAACGATATCATCTTCGCGGGCCTGGCTGGCGACCTGCGCTGGCTGGCCGGGCTGCCGATGGTGTTCGGCGCCAAATACCCTCGGCTGGCGCCGGAGCAATGGCTATGGGCGACCGCCTTTGCGCCAGGCAACGCGGTGTTGGATGCCTATCTGTCGGTCAACCCTGGCCTGGTGTTCTCAGACGCTGCGCGCAATGCCGCGTTGCGTGCGGTGTTGCTGGATTCCCCGTTGTTCGCCCGGGCCATCGCGACCAGCGCGATCCTGGCGCATGACGCCCTGGGGTTCCTGTTTCCCGACCCGCAGGCGGAGGTGACGCAGGCGGCCTGTGACGCCTGCACGCTGGAAGCGCTGCTGTGGGACGATTTGCCGGTGCCGACGCTGTTCTATCATCCGTTGGCGATGACCAACACGTTGGGATCGCAGGGATTGGCCGAGGCGATCTATGGCGGCCGCCTGCAGGCTTCGGCTTTCGGCGCGCGCGTGGCCGAGGCGATCGCGGAATACGCGCGGGGCGGCGAGGTGCTGATGGCGAGCGAGCGGCCGATGCTGGCGGCGGAGGCGGCGCAGCTGGCAGCACTGCTGCGCGAGCGGGTGGGGATCGGCGACGCGCAGATCCTGGTGGAGACGCCACTTGGCAGCCAGGTGCGACGCGGGCCGCCGGCGTGGCGGCCGGGCGGCGATGCCGAGGGGAGCGCGGCCCTGGAGCAGCAGATCAACCAGATGCGACGGACGATCGACGCCCTTACGGCACGGCTGGCGGGGCGCTGAGCGAGGCGAGCCTGCTGCGGTGGATCGCCATCGCCTCCGCGTGGGGCAGCCGGTCGAGGGCCGGGTCCAGGGCTGCGAGCTGCCGGGCGATGCTGGTGTGCAGGCCGAGCGCGCAACCAGCCGGCGTGGGAGTTGCGTAGGCGGTGAGGAAGCTGTGCCGTCGCGCAAAGCTTGTGACCAGGGCCGCGCGGGGCGCATCCCACGGGCACCATTCGGTGGCGAGCAGGTGCGACAGGGTCCAGCCGAGTTCCGGCAGCAGGCTTGCCAGCACGTCGGCTTCGTTGGCGATGGCGGCGAGGATGTCCTGCGGCTGGGCGCCGCTGGCACGGGCGCGTGCCAGGTTCTGTGGCACCCGGCCGGCTTCGGTGGCATGGATGACCGCGCGCAGCACGGCCCGGTCCGCTGCGGGGAGCGTTGCGGCGAGGGCTTCCACCCGTTCGGCGGCGCGCTGCTCGAGCGCGCCGCCCAGGCCCAGTGAGCCGTCATGGCCGAGATCGTGGCCGAGCATGGCGAGCACGCCGAGGGTTGCGAGCTCGGCGGACACCAGACCGAGCCGCCGGGCCTCGGCGCATAGCAGCGCCATTGCGGTCACGGTTTCAGCGACATGGTGGCGATTGTGATAGGCGGGCTCGCCCAGGCGGTTGGCATCGTCATCGAGTGCGTGGGCCAGGGCGAGGGCCACCGCGTTCAACGCCGGGTCGTGGCAGGTCCACCCCGCGAGGGGGTTGGGGGCGGCGCTGCGTTCCTTGAGGAACGTCTTTTCGAGCGCTTCGAGATGGTCCAGAGCAGCCTCCACCCTGTTTGGCAGAGACATTAGAATACGAAAACCGACTTTTCCAGATACGTATCGAAAACTGTGATGACGTTCGAATGGTTCAGGAGCCCGCATTCCGGCTATTTTTCCGCCCGAGCGGGCGATGCGACGCTACTCGCACGTAAAGATACGTAGTTGCATTTTCCGGCATTTTGTCGTTCTTGATAAGTTCATGTTTGAAAATCTCCTCCCTTCCTTGACCGACCGGATCTCGCTGTCCCTGCGTGGGCTGCGCGCGGCGGTGGCTGAGCGGATGGCGGGGAATGCGGTGGCGGTAGCGTTGATCACGCTGATCTATTTCAAGCTGCAACGGATCGAGGATCGGGTCCTGTGGCTGATAGCGGCGGCGCGGGAGGGGCGGCTTCGTGGCGGCTGGGCCTGCCCTGGGCGGGCCCCGGCGGTGCGTGTGAAGGTTTCGGCTCCGCCTGTGCTGTCGTTGCCGCGCGGGTTTGCCTGGCTGGTGCGGCTGGTGCCGTACAAGGCCGCCGGGTATGGCAGCCAGCTGCGCCACCTGTTTGGCGATGCTGAGATGGTAGCATTGCTGGCGGCCTCGCCGCAGCTGCGCAAGGCGTTGCGTCCGCTGTGCCGGATGCTGGGGATAGAGCCGGCGCTGTTGGTCCCGGTCGCACCGGTCGCACCGGTGGCGGACATGGTTTCCGCTGATGGCGATATTTCTCCGGGCGATCCGCCCGCGGGCATCGTGGTGGCGCTCGGCAGTCGGGCCGATCTGGAGGTTGGGGTCGGGTCCGGGCGTGGCCGCACCGGGCCCGGAGAAGAATGGTGGATTTTTCGAAGCTGAGTGAACGAAATGCTTTCGCTGGCTTAAAACGTTACGATATCATAATAAACTGGGCTCATCCGGCGGTATCGTGCCAGATCGCGGTTTTCCCGCCGGCATCAGAGCGGTCGCGGGGCTAGCAGCGGTGAAGATTCGCTGATTTCAACCTGACCAACGCGCAGCCGCAGGCATCGCGCACGGCTTGGCGGATCCCGCGGCTCAGCGCCTCGCTCAGCTGACCTTGACGCCTTTCCAGAAGGCGAGCCGCCCCTTGATCTGCTTGGCGGCATCCTTCGGCTCGGCGTAGTACCAGACCGCGTTCTCGTTGGTCTTGCCGTCGACGGTGAGCGAATAATAATTCGCCGTGCCCTTCCAGGGGCACGCGCTGGTGTGCTGGCTCGGGGTGGTCACGCCCGGTGCAAGTGCGGCTGCCGGGAAATAGGCGTTGCCTTCGACCGTGACGATATCGTTGCTCTCGGCAATCACCTTGCCATTCCATTCCGCCTTCATGTCGCAGCACTCCTGTTGTTCACCAAAGTCGCCGCCGTACGAAGGTCTGCCACGAAGGCCGCGTATTCGCGGATCTTGGCGCTCTCGTCCGGCAGTCGTAGCAGAAAGGAGGGGTGGACGGTCAGGAGTGCAACCCCTTGTGGCCGCTGTTCCGTTGGCAGCGGCATGGGGCGGCCGCGTTCGCGCAAGACGGCGACGGGCCGACCCAGCACGGCGCGGCCGGCGGAACCGCCGAGCAGCACGGTGACGGCGGGCGCCACGTTGGCGCGCTCGATGTCGAGCCACCAGCGGCAGGCGGCAATTTCGGAGGCATCGGGCGACTGGTGCAGGCGCCGCTTGCCGCGGGGGGTAAATTTGAAGTGTTTCACGGCGTTGGTGACGTAGAGCTGCCGGCGGTCCAGACCGGCTTCCTGCAGTGCACGGTCGAGCAGCTGTCCGGCTGGGCCGATGAAGGGGCGGCCGGCGAGGTCTTCCTGGTCGCCGGCCTGTTCGCCGATCAGCATGATTGCAGCGTCGGTGGGGCCTTCGCCGAAGACAATCTGGGTCGCAGACGCCCATAGCGGGCAACGCCGGCACTGCGTGGCTTCGGCCCGTGCCTCGGCCAGCGAGCTCTGGTCCGGGAGCGGCAAAGGACGATGCGAGCGCTTGGTGGGCCGCGGCGGCGATAGAGTCGGCGTGTCGATCATGGCCTGGGTTCGAGCGGCGGCACTTGCGATCAGCTCTGGAATGGCGGCGGCCTCGGGCAGGTTCTTCCAGTATTTGCGGGGCATTTCGGACAGCATGGCGCCGATCTTGAGTCGCGCCGGATTGAAGATGGCGCTGAAGTAAACTTGCCAATATTCCGCCAGATGATCGTCGTCCGGTACATCCTTTGGCGATGCGCCAGCGGTGAAACTGAGCGCAGTGCCGTCCCAGTGCGCGCTGCGATAGGGGGTGAGGATGGACCAGGTCATGCCGGCGAAGCAGCGGACGAAGAAGTCCGCATTGGCCTCGACGATATAATGTTGCGGCTCGAACCAGGCGACATGGCTGGTGGCGCCGTCCGTGGTCACTTCGCGAAAGCGAAGGAAGGCGCGCATTTTATGGGTGTCTCGGCGCACTGACTGGGCGAGCCTTCTCGCGCGATCGACATCGGGGTCGGTGATCTGCTCCAGCAGGTAACGTTCGCCTTGCGCGGTCCGCCAGATCAGCCGGTAGAGCAGCGCGAAGCGCGCCGGCGCATGGGCCTGGATGACGGTTTCGGCCAAGGTGACCAAGGCGCGAGGCAGGCGCAGCTCCAGAGTGGGCGGGGGCAGGGAGGTCACGGCTCCGAACAGATCGTCCTCGGCGCAGACCGACCAGACGATGTCCGCGGGTGGGATCTCGGCCGAAACCAAGGCGCGGGCGGCGGTGCGAAAGCCCTTCCAGTCCACCTCATGCTCGAGCACGATGCCGGCCATGTCAGGCGAACAGCGACATCTGCTGCGATTTCAGCCGTGGCAGGCTGGCCGAAAGCAGCTGGCTGTCTGACAGGCGTGGCGTGTGATCGGCGGTGATCAGAAACGGCGTGACCTTGCCCAACGACAGACGCAGGCGAGACAGATCGTCCAGTCGCAGACGGCGGTGGCGGCGAGCGATCAAGATGCGATCGACGGATTTCACCCCCAGCCCAGGCACCCGCAGCAATTGCTCACGCGGCGCGGTGTTCACATCCATGGGGAACTCCGCGCGGTTGGCCAATGCCCAGGCGAGCTTCGGGTCCATGTCCAGCGGCATGTTGCCATCAACGCCGGTGGCGAGTTCGTGGTCGGCGAAACCGTAGAAACGCAGCAGCCAGTCTGCCTGGTAAAGCCGATGCTCGCGCAGCAAGGGGGCGGCGCGCGGGGGCAAGGCGCTGTTGGCGTCCGGGATCGGCGAGAAGGCTGAGTAGTAGACTCGCTTCAAACCATACGAAGCATAGAGATTGGTGCTCATTGCCAAGATCTCGCGATCGTTGCTGGCATCGGCGCCGACGATGACCTGGGTGCTTTGCCCGGCGGGAGCGAAGCGTGGCGCCCCACGGTCCTTCGCCGCATCGATGCGCAGCCGCATGCGCGCCATGGAGCGGCGGATGTCCGGCAGGCTTTTTTCCGGGGCAAAGGCGTCGAGCCCGGCTTGGCTGGGCAGTTCCACGTTGATCGACAACCGGTCGGCGTGGCGGCCGGCGGCTGCCATCAGCTCGGGCGACGCGTCGGGGATGGTTTTGAGGTGGATGTAGCCACGAAATCCATGATCCTCGCGCAGCACGCGAGCGACTTCGACCAGTTGCTCCATCGTGTAGTCCGGGGAGCGGATGATGCCGGAGGACAGGAACAGCCCCTCGATGCAGTTGCGGCGATAGAAGCCGAGGGTGAGCTGCACCACCTCGGCCACCGTGAAGCGGGCGCGCTGCACGTTCGAGGAACGGCGGTTGATGCAATAGAGGCACTCGTAGACGCAGGCGTTGGTTAGCAGGATTTTGAGCAGGGAAATGCAGCGCCCGTCTGGCGCGTACGCGTGGCAGATGCCCATCCCTTCGGTGGAGCCGATGCCACCCGAGAGCGAGTTGCGTTTCTCCGTGCCTGAGGAGGCGCAGGAGGCGTCGTATTTCGCCGCATCCGCCAGTATGGCCAGCTTGTCCAGCAGGTCCATGACCGCTCCCATAGAATTGTTCGATCTATGTTCTGGTGATGAAAACGCCGAAGGCAAGCTGGCTGGGTTTGCAAGACGGGTGGAGTGTGGTGCGATGGCGGCTTAGCCGGAGACCTCTCGCATGCCCCATTCGCCAGACAGCTGGACCCGCATCGGTGCCTATACCTCGCCGTCGTTTTCGAAGGACGGCACCCAGCTGTTCCACATGCGCGGGGCCGGGCTGCCGCAGCCCTGGGTGATGGACATCGATGGGGGGAATGCCCGCCAGATCGCCGATTTTGACGAGAAGGTGGCCCTGCTGCGCCGCTCGCCGGTGGACGATCGTGCGATCCTGGGCGTTGATGCCGGGGGCGATGAGCGGCAGCAGTTCCACCTGATGGAGCTTGACGGCAGCGTGCGCGCGCTGACCGAGGCGCCCGACGTCATTCACGATTTCGGGGCCTGGTCGCCGGACGGCACGCGCATCGCCTACACCGCGAATGACCGTGACGAGCGGAGTTTCGATGTTCTGGTGCGCGAGCTGTCGACGGGTGCTGTGACCCAGTTGCGCGAGGGGCTGGGCCAGGTGAGCGTGTGCGGCTGGAATGGCGACCGTATTGCGTTCATCACGGATTTCAGCAGTTCCGACCAGTCATTATGGGTGATTGACGTGACCACCGGCGAGGCGAGCGCCGTTCCGGCGCCAGGCCCCACCCGCTACGCCTCCATCCGCTTCACGCCGGACGGGGCGCTCATGGGGCTGACCGACCATGGCGGCTGCGACTTTATGCGGCTGTGCCGGATCGACGCGCGCAATGGCGGGGTGTCAGTGGTGCATGACGCGCCCGAGCGGGATGTGGAGGCCTGGTCGCAGGCGCCGAACCGCGGCCGCATCGCGGTTATCGAGAACGATCGCGGGTATGCAATGCTGAAGGTGGACGGCGAGGTGGTCGAGGGGCTGCCGCCCGGGATAGTGGCCGACCTCGCCTGGTCGCCGGACGGCGGCACTTTGGCGTTTACCGCGCAGTCGCCGATCGACCCGGCGGGGATCTGGCTGTGGAAGGACGGCGAGGCTGCGCCTTTGCTGCGGCCGGACCCGCAGGCCGAAGCGGGCATCGGGCGGGCCGAGATGGTGGCCTACCAGCTGGTGATGTGGCCGGCCGAGGATGGCCGGATGATCCCCGGCTGGTTCGCGCTGCCGCGCACGCCGAAGCCGGCGACCGGCTATCCTTCGGTGGTGTGGGTGCATGGTGGCCCCGCCAGTCAGACCCGGGCGAATTTCCGCGCCGACACGCAGATGCTGCTCGACCAGGGGTTCGCCGTGCTGTTGCCCAATGTGCGAGGCAGCACCGGCTACGGCCGCTCCTTTATGGAGAGCGACGATGTGGCGCTGCGTCCGGCCGCCCTGTCCGACCTCGCCCATGGCCGCCACTGGCTGGCCGCCCAGCCCGACATCGACGCCGCCCGCATCGGCGTGATGGGCCAGTCCTACGGTGGCTGGATGGTGCTTGCCGCGATCACACTCTATCCGGAGCTTTGGGCAGCCGCGGTGAACTACTACGGGATTGCCGATTTCGTGACCCTGCTCGAGCGCACCGGCCCGTGGCGGCGCGATCATCGGGCCCGTGAATACGGCTTCCCCGGCGTGGACGATGAGCTGTTCTCGCGCATATCGCCGATCCACCATGTGGGTTGGGTCACCGCCCCGCTTCTGGTGGCCCATGGCAACCGCGACCCGCGGGTTCCCAAACACGAGAGCGACCAGTTCGTCGCGGCCATGCAGGAGCGGCAGTTGAAGGTGCGCTACGAGGAGTTCGACTACGCCGGCCATGGGTTCATTCGCCCGGATCACCGCAAGCGGATTTTCATGGCGGTGGCTGAGCATTTCACGACGCATCTCGCATGAGCCAACGCACCCATCGCCCGCCGATCATTGGCCGCAACGGCGCGGTGGGCGCCAACCATCCGCTGGCAGCCCAGGCCGGGCTCGACATTCTGCGTGCCGGGGGGAATGCGGTGGATGCCGCCGTCGCCATTTCGCTGGCGCTTGGCGTGGTCGAGCCGGCGATGTCGGGCCTCGGCGGCGACGGATTTTACCACGTGCTCGTCGGCGGCAAGGGGGAGGTGTTCAACGGTTGCGGCTTCGCACCGGCCGCCGCCACGCCTGAAGCCTACGCGTCCGGTATGGCTGTGTCCGGCCCGAGGTCCGTCTCGGTGCCCGGCTCGCTCGGCGGCATCGCCGCGATGCATGCGGCCCACGGCACGCTGCCCTGGGCCAGGCTGTTCCAGTCTGCGATCGAACATGCCCGGCATGGCTTCGGCGCCACACCGCATTACGTGGCGTTTGCACAGGATGCCGGGCCGCGTTTCGATGCGCAGGCCGCCGCCACCTTTCGCGCGCCGGCGATTGCCTCGCTCGTCCGTCAGGAGGCGTTGGCGCGCACGCTCGAGGAAATCGCTGCCGACGGAGTGGAGACGTTTTATCGCGGTCGCCTGGCGCGGCGCATCGCAGGCCACGGCACGTTGATCACCGAGGCCGATCTCGCCGCGTATCACCCAGAGGTGCAGGCACCGATCTCGATCACATATCGCGGTTGGGAAATCCGGCAGACGCCGCCCAACTCCACCGGCTTCTCCACCTTGCAGATGCTGCGCATCCTGGAACGCTTCGACTATGCCAGCCTGTCGCCGGCCGATCGGGTGCACATCATGGTGGAAGCCAAAAAGCGCGCCTTCCTGGACCGCGAGCGCTACGGCAGCGACCCGCGCTTCGAGACGGTGCCCGTCGAGCAGCTGCTGTCAGATGCCACGACCGACGCTCATGTGGCCGCCATCCGAATGGATCGCGCTGGTGAATGGGACACACGGCCTGCGCTGGTGGGTGCGGGAGACACCACTTATTTCGCCGTGGTCGATGCTGCCGGGAATGCGGTTTCGGCCATTCAGAGCCTCAACAACGCTTTTGGGGCCGGCTGCATCGCGGGTGACACGGGCATTCTGCTCAACAATCGGATGGCTTATTGGCATCTCGCCGCCGGCCACCCCAACCGGCTGCAGCCGCACAAGCGCGTGCGCCACACCATGAACGCGCCGATGATCCTGAAGGACGGCGCACTCTGGGGCGTGCTGGGCACGCCCGGGGCGGACAACCAGGTGCAGGTCAATCTGCAGGTGATTTCCGCTCTGCTCGACGATGGCGACAACCCTCAGGCCGCTGTGGAACGGCCGCGCTGGACCAGCAGCCAGCCAGGGCAGGGGGCGAACTGGCCGCATGAGGGCGACCATACGCTCACGATCGAACCCGGCTTCGGCTCCGCGGTGCTCGACGATCTCGAACGTCGTGGCCATCAGCTCAAGCGCGTCGGTCCGCTCGAAGGCCCGTGCGCCATGCAGGTTATCACGGTTGCGCCGAACGCCATGCGCATCGCCGGTTCCGACCCGAGGCGGGACGGCTGGGCCGGCGCATACTGAGGCAACGCAAGGAACCAACTCCGGTGTCGCCGGGTTCTTATCTGGTCAATGGAGTCTCCGATGGCACTGAAACGGCGAGAATTGCTGAGCTCGACGATTGCAGCCGTCTTCGCGGTAACAACCGCGGCCTGTGCCACGACCGTCACCGGAGCCTTGCCGTGGACAGCCAGCGCCGCTGATCCGCCCAAGCCGGTCACCCCTGGCGGCTGGCTGTATTTCACCCCTGAGGAAGCCGGCGTGGTCGAGGTCTTCGTGGACCATCTGATCCCGCCCGACCCGAAAACGCCCGGCGCGCGCGATGCGGGCGTTGCGGTCTATATCGATCGACAGCTCGCGGGTCCGTATGGCTCCTCGGCGGGGCTTTACATGCGCCCGCCCTTTGCCGACGGCTCACCGCAGCAAGGCGCGCAATCGGCGTTGACGCCTGCCGCACGTTACCGGGTGGCCCTGGCAGCGCTGGACCAGCACTGCCGGCAGAGGTTCGCCGGCAAATCCTACCGCGACATTCCCGCCGACCAGCAGGTCGATCTTATTCGCCAGATGGAGAAGGGCAGTCTGGTTCTGGCCAATGCCAACGCCCGGGCCTTTTTCGAGGTGATCCTGAAAAACACGCAGGAAGGTTTCTTTGCCGACCCGATCTACGGCGGCAATCGCGACATGGTCGGCTGGAAGATGATCGGCTTTCCCGGTGCCATATACGACTACCGCGACTGGGTCGGACGGCACAACGAGCGCTACCCCAATCCGCCCGTCGGCATCGGTGGATCGACCATCTGATGACGCTGGCCGCATAACCAACGGGAGCCACCACCCATGGCACGCATACTACCCGCCACCGACGTGGTTGTGATCGGCCTCGGCTGGACCGGCTCGATCCTCGCCCATGAAATGTGCGAGGCCGGGCTGCGGGTTGTCGCAATCGAACGCGGCCCCTGGCGCGACACCGCCACCGACTTTCCAACCACCTATGCGCAGGACGAGCTGCGCTACCACATCCGCCACGATCTGTTCCTGCGCCCGGCCCAGGAGACGGTGACCATGCGCAACAACACCAGCCAGAATGCCCTGCCGATGCGTACTTGGGGTTCATTCATGCCGCCCAACGGCGTGGGCGGCGGCGGCGTGCACTGGAACGGCCAAACCTGGCGCTTCCTGCCGAGCGACTTTCGACTGCGCTCCCACCTTACCGAACGGTACGGCGCGAAGGCGATCCCCGAGGACATGACGATCCAGGACTGGGGCGTCACCTACGAGGAGCTCGAGCCGCATTACGACCGTTTCGAGTATCTGTGTGGCACGTCCGGCAAGGCTGGCAACCTGGCCGGCAAGACGCAGCCGGGCGGCAATCCGTTCGAAGGTGCCCGTTCACGCGAATACCCGACGCCGCCGCAGCAGCAGCCCTACGCGCCGACCTTGTTCGCCAAGGCGGCGCTGGAGGCGGGGTGCCATCCGTTCCCACAGCCATCGAGCAACCTGTCGCAGCCGTATACCAACACGCTGGGCATGAAGCTTGGTCCTTGCACATACTGTGGCTTTTGCGAGTGGTTTGGCTGCGGCAACTATTCGAAGGCGAGCCCACAGACCACGGTCCTGCCGAGCCTGGTGCGCAAGCTGAATTTCGAGGCGCGCACGCAATGCGAAGTCATTCGCATCAACAAGGACGCCAGCGGCAAGCAGGCAACCGGGGTGACCTATGTCGATACTGCCGGCGAGGAATGGGAGCAGCCGGCTGATTTGGTCATCCTCTGCGCGTTCCAAATGTTCAACGTGCGTCTGCTGCTCGAATCGGGCATTGGCAAACCTTACGATCCCGCCACCAACGAGGGGGTGATCGGTCGCAACTTTTCCTATCAGACCACCTCTGGCGTGGATGCTTTCTTCGAGAACAAGAACTTTAATCCGTTCGTCGCTTCCGGTGCGGTTGGCATGATCATCGACGACTACAACGGTGATAATTTCGACCATTCCGGACTGGGGTTTGTCGGCGGTGGCTATATGGGCGCTGGGATGACCAACGGGCGGCCGATCGAAGGCTTGCGAACGCCGCCGGGCACGCCAGCTTGGGGTGCCGACTGGAAACGCGCCGTCACCGACAACTACCCCAGCAGCTACGGCTTCGCCGCCCATGGCAGCTGCTACAGCTATCGCGGCAACGCCATGGACCTCGACCCCACCTACATCGATCGGTTCGGGCGCAAGCTGCTGCGCATGACCTTCGATTTCCACGATAACGAATTGAAGATGTCGCAGTATCTGACCGACCGGCTGGCAGAAATCGTGCAGAAGATGGGGCCCAAGCAAGTGGTGAAGCATCCGCGCACCGGTCCCTATAATTCCAGTGTTTATCAGACAACGCATCTGTGCGGTGGTGCCGTGATGGGCACCGATCCCAAGACCAGCGCGCTCAATCGTTACTTGCAGAGTTGGGACGTCTCGAACCTGTTTGTCATGGGGGCGACCGCGTTTCCCCAGAATGCCGGCTACAATCCGACCAACACCGTCGGCGCCCTGGCCTACTGGGCGGCACAGGCGATCCGCACGCAGTATCTTAAGAATCCCGGTCCGCTGGTGCCGGTATGAGCGCTCGCCTGGCGGCCGCGATCGCAGGCCTTGCCCTGTTTGCGGCAAGCCCGAAGGCGATGGCCCAGGGTCAGGAGTTCGACGTGATCGAGCGCGGCCATGTGTTGGCGACCGTGGGCGACTGTGTCGCCTGCCACACGGCGCCCGGTGGCAAGCCGTTCTCCGGCGGCCTCAAGATCGAGACGCCATTCGGCATCATCGCCTCACCGAACATCACGCCCGATATGGACACCGGCATCGGCAGATGGACGGACGCGGAATTCGTGCGCGCCATGCACGAGGGGATCGGCCGCAATGGCGAGCATCTCTACCCGGCGTTTCCCTACCCGTACTACACCAAGGTCACGACCTCGGACGTTCTCGCGATCCGCGCATGGCTTGCCACCATTCCGGCCGTACGCAACGAGGTCGTTTCCAACCAGCTGCCGTTTCCGTTCAGCATCCGCGCCGATCTGATCGGCTGGAACGGCTTGAATTTCAAGGAGGGGCGGTTTGTCCCCTCGGCAGCCAAGCCGGCCGTGTGGAATCGGGGCGCCTATCTGGTTGAGGGCCTTGGCCATTGCGGGGCCTGCCACACCGAAAAGAATGTGATCGGCGGCGACAAATCGGACCGCGCCTTGCTTGGTGGAACTCTGGGTGGTTGGTTTGCACCCAATATCGGTGGGGACATGCGACGCGGCGTGGGCGGCTGGTCGAACGAGCAGATCGTGGCCTACCTCAAAACCGGGCACAACGACGTCGCCGCGGCTTCCGGCCCGATGGCAGATGTCGTGACGCAATCCACATCGCGCATGGCGCCGGCGGATCTGCAGGCGATCGCCGTCTATCTGCGAGACCAGCCCCCGCCGCAGGACGAGCCGACTGCGAAACCGGACGACGTCGTGATGAAAACCGGTGGACGCGTCTATGCAACGCAATGTGCCGCTTGCCATACCCAGCCGGGTTCCGGCGTCAATGGGTTGTTCCCGACTTTGGCGCACGCGCCGAATATACAGTCGATCAACCCGACCACGCTGATCCGTGCGGTTCTGCAGGGCGCCAAATCGGTGGCGACCGACCCCGCGCCGACCGGTGCCGCGATGCCTGCGTTCGACTGGAAACTCAGTGACGAGCAGGTGGCGGCGGCGCTGACCTATGTGCGATGGAGTTGGGGCAACTCGGCGCCATCGGTGACATCCAGCCAGGTCGCCGATATCCGCAAGGCGCTGCGCAAGGAAGGCGATTGAGTTCGACCCGGCTACAGCGCAATGATCGAAAGTAGAATCACCGCAAGGTCTGAATCACGCGATAAAATGGAGAGCTAGAGCGGGATTGCGTCGCCTATCAGACGTCATCCCACTCTAAGATGAGCACAGCCAGACCTATGCAAGGTCTGGCTGTTTGGTTTGACGTCGCCCGATTACTCGAACGTGGCACTCGTTGTCTTGTTCTTGTAGAACAGAGACACCTTTTCGGTGGTGCAGAGGTCGATCGACTCCCACACTGCTTCCTCGCCATCGTTGTATTTCACCTTGAGATCCCAGCCGCACACCTTGGATGGCGCGAAGGTAATCTTCACGCCGTTGCCGTCCGGCAGGGCGCCGCTGCCCATGATGTCATCACCCCAATCCGCTGAACTATGCGGAGCGACATACACGTCGTCGATCTGATAGCCGGTGCGATTGACCAGCGTGAAATCCTGATTGCCGGCCAGCGCTGCGCCGCTGGTGAGGCCGAGCAAGCCAAGCGCCAGTCCAAAACCGAGAAACCGCATTATCTTCCCCTATTTATTGCGCGGCAAAAACGCTGCGCGCGATGCACTACCGGCACTTATGCTGGCAGGCAATGGTAAATAGAAATCAAACAACGCAGTATCTGAAAAGTTTACGCAGCAACCGGCACTGCGTTCACACCAGCAGCCACGGCTTCGGCGATTGCCAACGACGATGTCAGCCCCGGCGACTCGATTCCGAACAGGTTGACGAGGCCAAAAACCCCGTGCGCCTGTGGTGGCTGGATGACGAAGTCTTGGCCTGGCGCACCCTTGGGCACGATTTTGGGTCGAATCCCCGCATAACCCGGCAGCAGCGCACCATCCTGCAGCCCAGGCCAATAGCGCCGCACCGCGGCATAGAATCCGTCCGCCCGGCTTGGATCGACCGTGTAGTCCAGTGTGTCCACCCATTCCACATCTGGGCCGAAGCGGGCCTGGCCGCCCAGGTCGATGGTGAGGTGAACGCCAAGACCGCCGGGCACCGGCACGGGATAGATCAGCCGTGAGAACGGAGAACGTCCGGCCAGGGTGAAATAATTGCCCTTGGCATAATATCCGGTCGGGATGAGCTGGCGCGGCATGCCCACAATGCCACGGGCCAATTCCGGCGCGTGCAGGCCGGCGCTGTTGATCAGCGTGCGGCAGCGCAGCTGCATCGGCTCGGAACCACCGACGTCTACGACCACGCCATCAGACTGCGCCCGCCCGCCAATGACGGGCGCGTGGAACACGAACGTTGCACCCGCCGCCTCCGCCTCGCCTTGCAGCGCCAGCATCATGCCATGGCTGTCGATAATGCCGGTCTCCGGGGACAGCAATGCCGCCGTGCAGACCAGTTGCGGCTCGAATTCCGAGGCCTCGGCGGATGTCAGCAACCGCATGCCTTCCACACCGTTCGCCTCGGCGCGGCTCTTGATGGAACTGAGCTGAACATTTTCCGCAAGCGACGTCGCCACGATCAGCTTGCCGCATTTGCGATACGCAACGCCCCGGTCGTCACAGAATGCATACAACGCACGCCGGCCGGCCACGCAATAGCGGGCCATCAGGCTGTCCTTCGGGTAATAGATACCGGCGTGCACCACTTCGCTGTTGCGTGAGGATGTTTCTGTGCCGATCGCCCCGGCGGCTTCCAGAACGATCACCTCGCGGCCGGCCTGGGCCAGGGCGCGTGCGACGGCAATTCCCACCACGCCCGCGCCGGCCACGACCACCTCAACCGTTTCCATCTGTCCCCCGGCTTGCATTCCGCTGCATATTGCCACTCGGCCGATCTGGGGGACAGTGAGAGTCATGCAACGCCGCCATTTCCTGAGCACCACTGCCGCCACCCTGGCACTGCCCTCGATCGCTCGATCCCAGTCGCGCCGTGTGCTGCGCTTCATTCCCGACGCGGATCTTGCGATTCTGGACCCCACCTGGGTCACCGCCTACCAGACCCGCGACCATGGTTTCATGGTCTATGACACGCTGTTCGGCCAGGACCAGAACTACCAGCCCAAGCCGCAGATGCTCGAAGGCGCTTCGGTGGAAAAGGACGGCCTGGAATGGCGCCTGGTGTTGCGCCAAGGGCTTGTGTTCCATGACGGCGAACGTGTGCTGTCGCGCGATGCCGCGGCCTCCATCCGTCGCTGGGTGAAGCGCGATGTTTATGGCAGTGCGCTCGGCGCGGTGCTCAACGAAATCATCACGCCGGATGATCGCACTTTGGTGATCCGGCTCAAGTCCCCGTTCCCCCTGTTGGCGGACGCGCTGGCGAAAACCTCGCCCATGATGTGCGGCGTGATGCCGGCGCGCATCGCCGAGGCAGATCCCACCAAGCCGATCACCGACCCCACCGGCAGCGGCCCGTTCGTGTATGTCGCCGATGAGCGTGTTGCAGGCTCGCGCGTGGTCTATCGGAAGTTCGACAAATACCTGCCGCGGGACGAGGCAGCGGAACGCACCGCCGGCGGCAAACGGGTGAATTTCGATCGCATCGAATGGACCATCCTGCAAGACCCCTCGACTGCCAGCGGGGCGCTGCAGAACGGCGAGGTCGATTGGTACTACACGCCCGCCGCCGACTTGCTGAGCTTGCTAGGCCGCAGCAAAGGCGTGACCCTGCGGGTCGTGGTGCCCACCGGCACCATCGCCACCATGCGCTTCAACCAATTGCAGGCGCCGTTCAACAACCCCGCGATGCGGCGCGCGATGTATTCGGCCATCACCCAGTCCGACTACATGATCGCCGTCAACGGCGAGGACCGGAAGCGCTGGAACGACGGCGTCGGCTATTTCTGCCCCGAGACACCTATGGCCAGCAGCGCGGGGATGGAGGCGCTGACCGGCCCGCGCAGCATCGAGGATGCCAAGCGCGCGATCGCGGCCGCCGGTTACGCCGGTGAGAAGGTGTTGCTGATGGCGCCCCAGGACATCGCCAGCGTGAAGGCGTTGGCGGCGGTGACGGAAGACGTGCTGCGCAAGCTCGGCCTCAACCTCGAAGTCGCCAGCATGGACTGGGCGAGCTCGCTCAGCCGACGTTTCAAGACCGGCACCCCCGATGAAGGTGGCTGGAGCATCTTCCAAACCTCCTGGGCTGGAACCGACCACACCAACCCAGCCGGCCACGTGTTCCTGCGTGGCAACTGGCGCGACGCCGCGCCTGGCTGGCCGAACAGCCCACGCATCGAAGCGCTGCGCAGCGATTGGATGCAGGCGAAGGGCCAGGACGCCCAGAAGAAACTCGCCGAGCAGCTGCAGCTGCAGGCGTTCCAGGACGTGCCCTACATTCCCCTCGGCCAGACCATCACCCCCACCGCGCATCGCTCCGACCTTACCGGCATGCTGGATGGGTTGCCGTTGTTCTGGAACATCAAGCGGGGTTAGAGCGTGATGACCCGAGGTGGAGCGGGTTGGTATCAGACGTCATCCCGCTCTAGGCGGCCTTCTTGGCCTCCGCGCCGCTGCGCCACAGGCGCCAAGCAGCGCGACAGACATCCTCCCAGCACGCCAGCGAAATATCATGCGCGTTTTCTCCAGGGGCAAACCGGTCCACGTAGCCCTTGATCACCCGCGCATCCACTCGCTCGACAGAGCCAGGAGGGTGATCGGCATCGGCCAGTTCCATCCACAGCAAGGTGCCTGGGCCATACAGCCGCAAGGCTGAAGAAAGGGCGCGTACCTGGGGCGCCGCTAGCGGCTGCATGCCGTGATAGACGAATAGTTTCTCACCCGCCTGCAATTCCTCGGTCAGCTTGCGGATAAGGAAAGGAACCCGTCGATATTCACGGGTCAGAATCTGCTCGGGGGTCAACTCACCGATCTTGGCCCAGGCATGATAAAGAAACCTATAGGTGCGATCGAGCACCATATATTCCCGGCCGCCTCCTTCCTGCACCTCCAACATGCCCGGGTCGCCCATGCCGCGCAGCCGATTGCGCAACGCGGGCAGCAGCTTGTCGAGCGGCGAACTGGCAAAGCGCAGCAAGCCCAAGGGCTCGGCACCCCAGCGACGCTGGATCAGGCCGAATTCGCAGTTCTCGCCGATACTTTCGAACTGTATCGCCAATTCCGCCAAGGACAACTCGGTCAATGCCGCGATCATCGCCGGTGCTTCCGTCGCCTCAGGTTCGACCTCCCGCACCAGGGCAATGCTGCGCACGTAGAGGCTGAGCCGGCGATCGTCATCCGCCGCTCCAAAGTCACGCGGACGCGCGGCGTCGGGCAGAAACAATTCGATCGTCACGTCGGGATGATCGTCCAACATTGGCCACGGCAAGGTGGTCGCGATGATGCAGCGTTGTGAGACCGCGAGTATGGCCACGGCGTGCCCATTTATGCGCAGGCCCAGGCGTTGATGCGGCAAAGCCTGCCCCGCCACGAACGGACTGGCATCGATCTCGAACAGATGATCGGCCGCAGTATCGGGTCGCGGCAGCACGATCGTGGCCGAAGCGCCGTTCGTCCAGGTAGAATCTGCCTCGGTCACTGACCAACCGAACTGCTTGACGGCCTCGCTGCCCCCGTCGCGACCGAACCCGATCCATTGCCCGACCATGGCACCCGAGGCACGCAGCGATGCCATTGTGTCTCGATGCAAGGCGGTGGCCTGATCGCCGATCGCCACGATCAGATCAGCCGCCGGCTTCTCATCGCGTTCAGATGGTGGCTGCAGTCCCAATTGATTGCCGGCCAGCTCCGCCAATGCGCCCCCCCTGATCGAAGGCCGCCCGGTTGCCCGCAGTGCCCAGTTCACCGTCTCCGTGACGATGCGATCCTCCTCTGTTGCCTTCTGCAACAGCTCCGGGAACATCCGACGTGCCTGGTCGACCGAAAGGAACGCCGGTGATGCCGCAAGCGGTGGGGGCAACACGCCGAACCGCTCCAACAACCACGTCGGCTCTGCCGCGGTGGTGGTGATCTCCATGTCGAGCGCCGCCATGCTGAACAGGGCGTCCGCCGCGGTCTTACGTTCGACATGGCTGAGCCGCGTGCAGATCGGGTTAGGCGGGCACAGCAGCGGATCCGCCAGCACCAGTCCGGCAAGGCGGGTCAGCTCCCCCTCGGTCGCTGGCACGTGCCTCAGCTCCATCCGGCGAAGCAATGCAACGCTTGCGGGAGACTTCACATCGCGATCGTCCAGCAAAGCAGCGACGACGGCGTTGGCCTGCGCCACGAAAGCTGCATCCATGGCATCGAGAACGACGCAGATGTGATCCTGCGGCCGCGGTTCCGCGCGGGCGACACAGCGCTCCATATCGAAGCCACCGTCCACCACAAATTCGTCCTGGAAGGGTAACTCACGCACCAGTGGTGCCAACTTGGCCAGCAGAGCACCGGCCGATGCCGAGACTGGCAGTCCGAGCCGGTCTGACAGCACAGGTCGCACGGATCGCAGGTGGTGCAGCAGGGCGGAAGGCGCTGTCGCCGGCAGCCTCAGCACGATCTCCCGCCGGACCTCGGGGTAGGCGTTCATCAGGTTGAGCACCAGGTTGCTGGCGAACTCCTCGGAGTGCAGTGCGGCCGCCAACTGGCTTTGGAAATCATGCTGTTGTGCTGCGATCACCGATTCGAGGCTGTCCGGCAACCGGCGGTGCGCCACATAAGGAATATGGCGAGACGACACATCGCTCATATCCAACCGGCCCAGCAGGTCATCGACCGAAACCTCGGCCGATTGGACGCCAAGCAGGTCGAACAGGTCGCGCTGCGATGCGGGCATGCGCAGGCTGGGCCTGGCTTGCGTAGCGTGGAAGGCAGGGCGCATGGACGGCTCCGTTTCGACAGCGATTATGCATAAAGAACGGTCGCCTGCCCAGGCCGGAAGGGTGCATCGAACCGGGAACCAATGCGCCAGGATTTCGTTCCCCCAGGTAGTATTTGTTTGCCATCAGGGGTTTTTCCAATGGGTAGATCTATCCGGAGCCTGGTCTTGGTCGCGGTTGCCGCGGGCAGCTTGGCTGCCTGCACAAATCCTTACGATCCCGGCCAGAGGGCACTGGGCGGCGGCGCGATCGGTGCGGGCGCGGGCGCGGCTTTGGGCGGCTTGGCAGGTGGCGGTCGCGGGGCCCTCACCGGAGCTCTGCTCGGCGGTGCCATTGGTGCCGTGGGTGGTGCTGCAACCACGCCGCAGCCGCCGCCGCCGCGGGAATACTACCAGGAGCCACCACGGCCATCCGGACCCTATCGGTATTGATGGAATGACACTGGGAATTTACGTGGGCGTCGGCCTCGCCTGTCTGGCATCGGTTGTGCCAGCGGCGAACGCTGCCACACACGAAACCTACCGGGCCGGAGAATGGTCCACCTACAGCGGAAACGCGGAAGATCAGCGCCAGGTCTGCGGCATCGTGACCAACGCCGGTGCCGACCGCGAGATCGCAGTGGAGCAATTCCCTGGCGATCAAGGTCTGGATATCCGGCTGCGCAAAACGACCTGGACGATCCCTGACAACACCGCTGTCAACGTGCAGTTGCAGTTCGACGGCCGCGGCGCGGTTCCGAGCCGAGCCCTCGGCACCGGCCGGGTCGTCACATTGCATCTGCAGTTCGCGGACACCGTAACCTTCATGCGCGCGCTGCGCTATGGAACGGTGCTGCGCGTGTATTTCCCGGACGGCAACGAGATTCCCTGGTCTGCCAGCCTTTCGGGCAGCGGCGCTGCTATCTCCGCTTTCAACGATTGCCGCGCCACGCTGGCGCCCGCCGAGCCCACACAGCCCTATCGCGTCCCGGCCGATCAGCCTCCGCCCACCTCGCCCACCCAGCCATTCGCGCCCAACGCGCCGGGCTGAACGCCTGGGACGGACTGGGTCGGAGCGGCTCCTCAGTGCATCAATGCCTACCGTGCTCGCCGAATGCGGACTGATCAGAGCGTTACCCATGTCCCACAAGGGGCTCTCGGGCGGCAAAGGCTCAACCTCCGCCACGTCGGAAGCGGCATAGCCGACGTGGCCGGAGCGCAGGCAGTCAATCAATGCAGTCTCGTCGATGGCCACGCCCGGCCGATGTTGACAAAGGCATTGCTGACCTTCCCGCGGGATCACTGGAGAGGCACCGTGCGGTCGGTGAATGACTGCTCGCCAACCGCGCCGCTGCCAGCTGCTTCAGGGGTGGCTGGAGTGGATCGAAATCGCCGACTGGATTGCGCCGGAATGCGCAGGCAGCACAACGGAATAGGCGGCAAACCTCGCCTGGTCACACCGGCTTGGAAAAGCACTGGCGCTCCCGTGACCCGAGCCGGTCACTGCCGGACCCCAATCCCACCCTCAGGCCGACGACCCCCAAATCGGCTTGCGCAGGCGCCACCATAGCCAGCCTCCCGCTATCGTCAGACGCCGAGTCTGCGGCCGGCGCGACTTCCCACGCCGGCGAGACCCGCGGCCCAACGCCGTCACCCCAACCACCGAAGCCCGCACCACCCCAGCCCGCGCGGGGCGAAGCTGCGCGGACCGGATTGCCGCCACTAGCCACAGAACCCGAATATCGATCCGCCGCAGCCGGGTACAGATCAGCAGGACCACTGCAGCCAACAGCCCATTACCCGCAATCCGGGCCGCCACCGCCCAATACAGCCCATCGACAGACTGCGAGAATCGTTCGGTTACGGAGAGGGAGCAAATATGATGATGGACAGGTAAAGAATCTAAATAGCACGCTGACGCAATCAGGTGTTTATCCCAACCCGCTGTGAGCATAATTCACTGGGATGTCCCATCCGCCCACGGCCCAGCTTGCGCCCCAACCGCTTTATCTAGATCCCTATCGCGTTCGACAGGCGAAACGACCCGGCGTAGCCTATTGTTTTAACGAAAAATCTCATCGGACGGTTGGGTAAACCTCAGGCGATATTGCTCTAGGCTGCGAACTGCGGCCCAATGGCAGCGTGTTCGATCGACCCAGGCGGCCACAGCCGGGGCGGGGGAGGAAGCAGACCATGCCGCCTAACGATACTGCTAACATCGAGCGCCCGACACCCTCTGCGGGCAACCGTCTGTTTGGCAGCGACGCCGTGGCCGATGCGCTGCGGGCGCTGGAAATCCCCTATATCGCCCTGAACCCAGGTGCCAGCTATCGCGGCCTGCACGACAGCCTGGTCAATCACCTCGGCAATGCAGCCCCCCAGATGCTGCTGTGCCTGCATGAGGAGGCCGCGGTCGCCATCGCGCATGGCTGGGCGAAAGTCACCGGCACGCCAATGCTGGCGGCCGTGCATTCCAACGTCGGCCTGTTCCACGCGACGATGGCGATCTTCAACGCCTGGTGCGACCGTATGCCAGTCATCGTGCTGGGCGCCACCGGCCCGGTCGATGCGGCCAGCCGCCGGCCCTGGATCGACTGGATCCACACCGCCCAGGACCAGGGGGCGATCGTCCGCAACTACGTGAAATGGGATGCGCAGCCGGCCTCGCCCACAGCCGCGCGAGAGGCTGTGTTCCGCGGCGCCTGGCTCGCCGGCACTGCGCCGATGGCCCCCGTCTACATCAATCTCGACGCCCATATGCAGGAGGCGCCGATGGACGCGGCCTTGCCACCGGCTGATCCGAGACGCTTCATGCCCGTGGTTGTCGCAGGTGCTCCGGAGCATCTGGTGTGCCAGGCGCTGGAGCTGCTGCGCGCCGCCACGCGCCCCGTGGTGCTCATGGGCCGCGTCGGTCGCGACGTTGCGGCCTGGGGACGCAGGCTCCACCTGATGGAGGCGCTGGGTGCTCGTGTCATCACCGACCTCAAGGTCGGTGCGGCCTTCCCGACTGATCACCCGCTGCATGTCGGCGGCCCCGGCGTCTTCCCCGGCCCCGATGCAGTGCGCGTGCTGGCGGCAGCCGATGTTGTGCTGAGCCTGGACTGGGTTGATCTCGCCGGCACGTTGAAGGCGGCTTTTCCCACCGGCGCGCCCGCCGCCCGCATCATCCAGGTCTCACTCGACCAAGCCCTGCACAACGGCTGGAGTGCCGATCACCAGGGTCTGGCGCCGGTCGATCTGTTCGTGCCGGCCGATCCCGACCTGTTCGCAACGGCGATGCTCGAACAGCTCGCCCCCACCCGGTCCCAAACCCCCACACCCCCCACGGCCCTGCCCATGCCGGTGGCCTCCGGCCCCATCGTCGTCAGCGACATGGCCGTGGTGCTGCGCCATTCGGTCGCAGGGCGCGACGTGTCGCTGCTGCATCTGCCGCTGTCCTGGGACGGCGCGTCCTGGCCGTTCCGCCACCCGCTGGATTTCCTGGGGTCGGACGGAGGCGGCGGCATCGGCGGCGGCCCCGGCATATCCGTGGGCGCCGCACTCGCGCTCCGTGGCAGCGGCCGTCTGCCGGTGTCGATCTGCGGCGACGGCGATTTCCTAATGGGCAACACGGCGCTATGGACGGCGGCGCATTACCGCATTCCCCTGCTCATCATCGTCGCCAACAACCAGTCCTTCTTCAACGACGAGGTGCATCAGGAGCGGATGGCCCGCATGCGCGATCGCCCGGTCGAGAATAAATGGATCGGCCAGCGCATGACCGATCCCGAGATCGATCTGGCCGCCATGGCACGCGCCCAGGGCGCCCAGGGGTTTGGCCCGGTGCACAACATGGAAGACCTCCCAGCCGTGTTTGCCGACGCGATCGCGGTGGTGGACGCCGGCGGCGTCGCCGTCGTCGATGTCCGGGTGCAGCCCGGCTACACACCCGCCATGGCCTCGGCACTCACCCGGCATTCGCCTTGACGGATGCCGCACTGCTCAGCGTAAGCCGGGTCACCAAACGCTACGGCCCGCGAAACGGCGGTCTCACCGCGGTCGACGATATGAGTTTTGCCGTGGAACGCGGAGAATTCGTCTCGGTCATCGGTCCATCCGGCTGCGGCAAATCCACATTGTTCCACATCATCGGCGGCCTCACCCAGGCCACCGAAGGGCGTGTGAGCGTGGAGGGCGAGGCCATCACAGGGCCGCACCCGGCGATCGGCATGGTGTTCCAGGAGGAGAGCTGTTTTCCCTGGCGCAACGTCATTGACAACGTGGCCTTTCCGCTCGAGCTGGCAGGCCAGGGCCGCGCCAGCCGCCATGCCACGGCGCAGGGGTTCATCGACCTGGTCGGTCTGCGCGGCTTCGAGCAGCGGCATCCGTCGGAGCTGTCCGGAGGCATGCGCCAGCGCGTGTGCATTGCACGGACCCTGGCCGCCCGGCCGCGTTTGTTGCTGATGGACGAGCCGTTCGCATCGCTCGACGAGCAGACCCGCATGCTGCTGGGCGACAAGGTGCTGCAGATCCAGCAACAGCTGCACCAAACCACGCTGCTGATCACCCATAGCATCACCGAGGCGGTACAGCTGTCCGACCGTGTGATCGTGATGAGCTATCGCCCCGGCCGGCTGAAGCGCACGCTTGCCATCAATCTGCCGCGGCCGCGCACGGCCGATATTCTGGTCAGTCCGGAATTCGGCACCTACGTGGCCGAGCTGTGGAACGATCTGCGCCAGGAAGCCACACGCGGCCTGGCCGAGGCGGAGGGGTAGCTGGGGTGTCGGCCACCCGATGGCAGCAGGCCGCACCCGCGTTGGGGGTGCTGCTGATCGTGGCGCTCGCCGCCCTGCTGCAATTCGCCATCCGGGCGGATTGGGTCGACGGCTACACCGTGCCGCTGCCGAGCGAGGTGCTCGCGAGTCTGCCGCGGCTGTTCGTGGAGGAACACGTGCTGGCCAGATTCGCCATGACCGCCGGCGAAACCTTCGCGGCTGCCACAATGGCGCTGGTGGCGGGCCTGGCCTTCGGCATCGTGCTTTACCGCTGGCCGCGTCTCCGGGCCGCGTTCGAACCCTGGGTCGCCGTGCTTGCGGCGGCCCCCTTGGTGCTGGCCTATCCACTGTTCCTGGTGCTGTTCGGCCGCGGACCGCTGACCATCGTGGTGATTGGTTTCGCCTCCGCCCTCGCCCCGGTGATCCTCAAAACGGTGGAGGGGTTCGCGGCCATCCGCCAGGTGCTGCTACAGGTCGGCCGCAGCATGCGGCTGTCGCCGGCCCAGGAATTCAGCCTTATCCTGGTGCCGGCCGCGTTGCCGCATATCTTCACCGGCCTGCGGCTCGCCTTGGTGTTCGCGCTGATCAACGTGGTCGGCGTTGAGTTCCTGATCAATCTCGGCGGCCTCGGCCAGCTGATCGGCGAACTGTCTGAGCGCTACGATCTGCCGGGCACCTGGGCCGCCATCGGTCTGGTCGTGCTGGTCAGCGTGTTGTTCTTTGTCGTGCTCGACGCCGGCGAGCGCCGACTGGGAAGGCGGCGGTGAGCCAGACGCTGCTTCCAAGGCTTGTGGCGACTATTCTGCTGCTGGTCGCCTGGCAGGCAATGGCTCTGTCCGGCCTACTGTTCCGCGACGTGGTGCCCCCGTTGCAGGCCATCGCCTCCGGTGTCGGAGGCGTGCTCGGCGATAGTGGATTCTACGCCAACCTGGCCATCACAGGCTTCGAACTCGCGGTCGCTCTCGTCCTCGGTGGCGCCGGCGGCCTCATCGCGGGCCTCGCCCTGGGCGGCAGCCGCTTTCTGTCGCAGGCGTTGGAGCGTTGGCTGAACTATCTCGGCCCCACTCCAAAGATCATCCTGTTTCCTGTCCTGATCATGATGTTCGGTGTCGGCGCCGGCTCCAAGATGGCGATGGGTGCGGTGTCCTGCTTCTTTCCGATCGCCATCAGCGTCGCCGCCGGCGTCCGCGGGGTGGACCCGAAGCTGCTCCAGGTCGGCCGCTCGCTGCGCGCCGGCCGCCTGCAGATGCTGACCAAGATCTATCTGCCGGCCATGCTGGCCCCCCTGGTCAACGGCGCCAGGCTCGGCTTCGGCGTCGCCCTGATCGGCGTGCTGCTGGCCGAGACCAAGCTGTCCAACCAGGGCGTCGGCTTTCTCATCATGCAGGCCTATCAGCGGTTCGACATGCCGCGCATGTACGGCCTGCTGCTGGTCACCGTCGCCTTCGCAGCAGCGGTGAATATTGCAACAGACCGGTTGGCGATACGGCTGCGTGGGAGCAGAGTTCGAGCCAACAAATAAAAAGAGGAAACGCCGGTGAAGAAGCTGTTGGCAGTCTTGCTGCTGGGTGTTGCGGTTCTTCCGGCCGTCTCCCATGCCGAAACGCTGAAGCTTGCGGTCGGCCAGCGCGGCAACTGGGACACCTCGATCTCCGAACTCGGCCAGGAGGCCGGCATCTTCGCCAAACACGATCTGACCCTTGAGATCCTCTACACTGCCGGCGGCGGTGAGACCCAGCAGGCGGTGATATCACGCAGCGTCGATATCGGCGTCGCTGTCGGCACTCTGGGCGTGCTCGGCGCCGCCTCCAAGGGCGCACCGCTGCGGATCCTCGGCGGCGAGACCACTGGGGCCGCCGACCTGTTCTGGTATGTGCCGACGGCATCGCCCATCCACACCGTGCCGGATCTGGCCGGCAAGACGGTGGCCTTTTCGACTGTCGGATCCTCTACCAACAGCACTGCCCTGATGATGGAGGCGCAGTCCAAGGTCGCCTTCAAACTGACCGCCACCGGTGGCCTGCCTGGCACCTTTACCCAGGTGATGTCCGGCCAGATCGACGCCGGCTGGAGTGCAGCCCCCTTCGGTGTCGACGCATTGACCAAGGGCAGCATCCGCACGGTGTTCCGCGGCAGCGACGTGAAGGCCGCCCAGGACCAGACCATCCGCTGCCTGATCACCCATGCCGCCGTACTCGCGCAGAAGAAGACCGCCGTGGAGCACTATATGGACGCATACCGCGAGACGCTTGAGTGGATGTACACCAACCCCGACGCGATCACCCGCTACGCCGCCTTCGCCGGCGTCACACCCGAAGTGGCCCGCCAGACCCGCGACCAGTTCTTCCCCAGGGCGGCGCTGGACCCCAACCGTATGAGCGGCCTGGACGCGATCATGACCGATGGCGTCACCTTCAAGTTCCTCGCAGCCCCGCTTACCCCGCAGCAGGTCAGCCAGGTGATCCTCATTCCTGGCTTCAAACCCTAACCTGACATCGGCTTGTTTTGACGGCTCTGCGGGATCAGCTAGAGCATGAGCGCTTCTGATAGGCGAAGCGATCATGCTCTAGCCTTCTGTTTTGACGAGCATCTTTAGTCGAACGGTGATTCCATTTGGTCGGACGATGCTCTAGGACTTCCGCGGAACGGCGAACGGGCATGCTGTATTGTTTCAAATTGACACTGGTCTGCCCGAGCTCATTGCCAGCTACGGCTATTGGCTCGTCGCCGGCGTTATCGCCATAGAAAGCATGGGGCTGCCGCTGCCGGGCGAGGCGACTTTGCTTGCAGCTGCAATCTATGCCGGCAACACTGGCCGCCTCAACATCGCCTTGGTGATCCTGGCAGCGAGCCTTGGCGCCATCGTCGGCGACAATCTGGGTTACTGGATTGGCCGCGAGGCCGGGTTCCGACTGCTGGTGCGCTGGGGCCCGCGGGTTGGGCTGACCACGGGGCGGCTGAAGATAGGCCAGTACCTGTTCCGCCAGCACGGCGGCAAGGTGGTGTTCTTCGGCCGCTTCGTGGCCCTGCTGCGCGCGCTTGCAGGACCGCTGGCCGGCGCCAACCGCATGGACTGGCGCAAGTTCTTCGCCTTCAACGCAAGCGGCGCGGTGGTCTGGACCGGCAGCTACGGCCTTGCAGCCTACCTGTTCGGCAGTCACATCACCCATCTGCTAGGCCCGATCGGCGTCGTGCTGTCCGCCGTGGCGCTGGTCGTGATCGTCACCGTCGGCATCCTGGCCCGTCGGCACGAGGCTGTGTTGCGCGATGCCGCCGAGCGCGCGTTCCCCGGTCCGCTCCCTGGCGTCGAGGAGCCCGCCCGATGATCCATGTGTTCGACCTGCTGGTCCGTTCCGAATCGGGCATTTTTTTCGTCATCGGCCTGATCATCGCAGTCATCATTACCGGCCATGTGCTGCTGACCAAACCGAGCGTAACGGCTGCGGCAGGGTGGATCGCCCTCGTGTTGTTCTCACCGTTCTTCGGCGGCTTCGCCTATTTCGCCCTCGGGATCAACCGCGTCCGCCGCCGTGCCCGCAGACTTCGCAGGCGCGGCCGCCCTCACAGCAAAAGCGAGCGCGAATCCTGGGAGATGCCGGCCGAGGAAGCCAACATCTGGGCCCTCTCTCGCGCGATCGGCCGCATTTCGGCCAGACGCGTCGAGCCCGGCAACATCATCGAAATCCTGCAGAACGGCGACCAAGCCTATCCCGCCATGCTCGACGCCATCGCCGCCGCGAAATCCAGCATCGGGCTGTCGAGCTACATCATGCGCGCCGACACCGCCGGCCACCGCTTCGTCGACGCTCTCCAGGCCGCACAGGCGCGCGGCGTGGTGGTGCAGGTTATCGTCGATGGGGTGGGCAGCGGCTGGATCCACTCGCCGGCCTATGCGGCCCTGAAACACGCGAAAGTGCCGGTCGTGCGCTTCATGCATGCGTTCATGCCGTGGAACATGCCTTTCCTCAATCTGCGCACCCACAAGAAGATCTTGGTGATCGACGGCACCATCGGCTTCACTGGCGGCATCAACATCGCCGACCAGAACGTGCTGGCGGACCGTCCCGAAAATCCGGTGCAGGACACGCATTTCCGCCTGACCGGCCCCGTCGTGGCCCAGCTCGTCGAAGCCTTCGCCTCAGACTGGCATTTCGTCACCCAGCAGCGCCTGGATGGACCGGCCTGGTTCCCCGAGCTCTCCCCCGCCGCAAACGGCGCCGGCGCCCCCGCCCGTGTGGTCACCGCAGGGCCCGACCAGGACCTCGAAAAGGTCGAATTCGTGGTGCTCGAGGCGCTGGCCTGCGCCAAGGAAAGCATCCAGGTGATGACGCCTTATTTCCTGCCGGACGAGCGTCTGGTCACCGCCTTGTCGCTGGCCGCCATGCGCGGTGTGACCGTCGACATCATCCTGCCCGAGCGCAGCGACCACCGCTGGATCGACTACGCCCTGCGCGCCAACGTGCTGCCGCTGCTGCGCGACGGCGTGCGCATCTGGCGCAGCCCGCAGCCGTTCCGGCACTCCAAGGTGATGATCATAGACGCCAACTGGTGCTTGATCGGCAGCAGCAACTGGGACATGCGCAGCTTCCGGCTGAACTTCGAACTCTGCGTCGAGTTCTACGACCGCGCCCTCGCCACAGCCCTCGTCGAGATGCTGGAGCGCTGCAAAGGGCCACCGTTGGAGATCGGCGATATCCTTCGCCGAAGGCTGCCGATACGCCTGCGCGACGCGGCGGTCCGGCTGTTTCTGCCCTACCTCTGAGGTGATTGCAGGCGCAACATAATGGGATGATGGTCGGACGTGCCGCGCGACAGCACGGAGGTCTCCAGACAGGTAACCCCACGGATCAGGCAGCGATCCAGCCGGAGCGGCACCGACCGGCTCATCCGATGGGTGGCCAAACGCGGCCCCGCGTCATGAAACCCGGCCAGCATGGTCGGCCCGACCATATTGTAGTCACCCACCACCACCGCATGGGCCGGCAGATGGCCCGCGATGAACCGCAGCTGCCGCCGGTTGAGCAACTGCCCGTGCGACAGATGAACATTTGCGAAGGTGATGCCCGCAAACTCCACGATCTGGCTGATCCGCCGCACCATCGCACCCGCAGGCAGCGCCAATATCCTGGGCGCGTCGCGGGCGGTGCGCGCGGTCCAGGCGGCCAGCCCATGCCTACGGTCAGGCAGTGGTTCCCAATCCAGCGTGCCCCCCACCAGCCGGTCGATGCCGGTGATCCCAGTGGTAGCCTCCTGCATCATCAACAGATCCGGCTGATACTGCTCGATCAGCCGCGCCACCTCCGCAAGTGCGGCACCATCCTTGTGCAGCAGGTTCCAGCTGATCAGCCTGATTTCGGCCGGGCCGTGGTGTTGTTTCATCGAAGGCACCGGATCCTGACCGATATTAATGGCGCCCTATCAGAAACGTTCCGGTTGCGGTCGGACTATTTCGGCGGATTGATGAAGCCGCTGGCCACCAGGTTCGCCTGGACATACCGCGCCTGCTTCACCACCGCCACCGCATCCACGCCCATCCCGAGACCTGCTACGAGGAAATCCACACCGCGGCCCTGGCCGCCGAAGCGTTACGAAGTTGGGGCATCGCTTGCGAAAAAAGGCATCGGCAGAACCTGCGTGGCCGCCAGCATCCCGCTCGCCCACCTGATCCTGGGACTGCAGACGATCGTCAGCCACAACGTGCCGCCGGCCGAACCGGCCGTCATGAGTATCGGCCATATCTCCGCAGGCTCCGCCGACGCCCCCAACGCCATCCCCTCCGAAGTCATCATCGGCGGCACCGCGCGCTGCGACGCCCCCGAAGTCCGAGCCCTGCTCAAACGCTCGCGCCGCCAGATGCAGATGGTGTTCCAGGATCCGTATTCGACGCTCAATTCGCGCATGACCGTCGGAAAATTCGTGGCCGAGCCATTTAGAGCAATATTGCCTGAGGGTGAATCATCTACTCGATAAAATTACGCGTTAAAACAGAAGGCTGTAGCGTCCACCGCGTCGGCAGCAGCGACGAGCGGCACACTCTGGTTGCCGATCTGTTCTGCACTGTCGGTCTCGATCCGCGCGCATCGATCACTACCCGCATGAATTTCCCCGCGGCCAGCGCCAGCGCATCTGCATCGCCTGCGCCATCGCCATCAAACCGCTATAGTGGTGGACGAGCCAGTCACGGCGCTGGACGTGTAGAATCAGGCGCAGATCGTCAATCTGTTCCAGGACCTGCAGGAACAGCTCGGCCTCGCCTATCTGTTCATTGCGATGATCTCGCCATGGTACGCTCCCTATGCCACCGCTTGGCCGAACTGCCGCGCGGGCGTGTCGTGGAAATCGGCCCGACCGAAGCCCTGCTCGCAGACGCCCGGCATCGCCACACCCAAAAGCAGCTGTCGATGTCGTTCCTGATGGCGCCGCAACGGGCGGCCACCCAGCTCCCTGCCAAGGAGGCAATGTGCAGCGGTCCCCATGTGCTGACCCGCAATGGGCCCGGCGACAGGTTGGAGCTGGAGGCTCGTGCCGGCTACCCATGGCCCGAGCCCGACGTCGAGAATATGGTGTTGCGCATCATCACCGACCAGTCCGACGCATCGCCGGCCTGCTCGCCGGCGAGCCAGATCATCACCGATATCGCGCGCTCCGATCTCGCGGGCATCAGTGCGCCCGGCAAGGCGAAAGCCTCGGCTTCCGACAGCATCCTGAGCATGCTGGTCAAGATCAACACCGATAAGGCGCCGTTCAAACGCCAGCCAGTGCTGCGCTAGGCGCTGAACTATGCGGGCGACAAACAAACTCTCGTCGACTCGATCTATGATAGTCAGGTCACGGCTGGCCGGTGCTAGTTCCTGTCACGCTTCCACACTTGCTTCAACCTGATGCTGGTGCCCTGAGACGCTCACCCATCTCATCCTGCGCAGTACCGCGGCGAGTGATGCGCACCCGGAAGGATGCCATCCGCAACGCCGCTACTCGGTTCGGCAAGGCGACCAGGGGGCCGGTCGCGATGGTGCACAAGATCGTTTTTGACCGGGTGATCGGCGATATCGAACTGTGGCAAATTTGGCTGGCGCTGCAGCCGCTCTACTTCGAGATCTTCGACACCCGCAAGCGGCTCTGGCGCGGGTAAGACAGTTCGTCCAGCCGGCACCCGCTACCTGAGCTGCTCGGCCACCTTGTCGAGCCCCGCCTGCACGCAGGGCTCGTCGACGCCCGGTGAGCCCGAAGCGCCGACGCCGCCGATCACCTCGTTGCCGAACTTGATCGGCAATCCCCCGCCGATGGCGATGACATTGGGTAAGGTGACCTGCTGCAGCACCGTTGCATTATTCTCAGCGAATCGTTTGGCGTATTCGCTCGTCGGTGTCCGGAAGCTCATGGCGGTGTAGGCCTTTCGCCGCGCGTTCTCCATCGTGTGCGGTGCAGCGTTGTCGCCACGGATGGCTACGATGGTCGCGCCTGCGCGGTCCACCACCACGGCTGATTCCGGATAGCCTTTCGCAACACAGCTATCGACGGCGGCTTTGGCGATCGTCAGCGCCATATCTGCCGTAAGATCATGACGCAGCAGGAGTTCGGCCCTGACCGGACCAGCAAGCGTGCCGAATGCGAGCGTAAGCAAGAATGTCCGCGATATAGGTTTGTGCATGGCTGGGCTTTCCTGGGCTTCCTGTTGATCGCTTTGCGACGCTATGGTTTCGCCACCGCAGCCTACACCTGTAGCAAGGCCGCGATATAACCGTAGCAGAAGGCAAAGCCGGTGTTGACCGGGTCGCGCCCACTCACGTGCGGTACGTGGTCGGGTATGATCATGTATTGATACCCGACCTCCGCATAGGTCTGCAGCGAGCGCCACATGTCCATATCGCCTTCCTCCGGGAAGGTCTCCATGAACGATAGTTTACCGCCGCGGATGTTGCGGAAACGTACGCTGAATAACTTGCCGCGGGTGTCGAACCAGCGGATCACGTCGTCGATCTCGCGGCGCGGGTCGTCCATCATTTCGCCGACGCTGCCCTGGCAGAAGTTGAGGCCGTGATAGGGGCTCTCGCGCATCTGCACGAAGCGCTTCAACCCATCGACCGAACCGAGCACCCGCGGACCCCCCGATAACCCGGCGGCGTGTAGGGGTCGTGCGGGTGGCAGGCGAGGCGGATGCGATGTGCTTCAGCCACCGGCATCACGCGCTCGAGGAAGTAATCAATGCGCTCCCAGTTTTCCTCCTCCGACAGTATTCCGGCGGGCGAGGGGGGCGCCTGTTGATCCGTCTTGTCCCAGCGAAAGGCAGCCGCCATTGCGCCGCCACGGCCAGCTTCGGCAGACGTGCGGGGAATGCCGATGATGTTGAGGTTGTATTTTGCAGCCGGGATTCCAACAGCCGCGAGGTTTTCGATCAACGTGCAGACCTCGCCGATCTGACGGTCTCGCTCGGGCCCCGCGAGCAGGATATCGGGGCCCGCCTGCTGCTCGATCGGCCGTGAGTTCAGCGGCAACTGCACCGTCCCAGCTGTGGTCCACACGATTCAACACTTTCGCGGTGCCGCGCAAGGTCGTCGCGCGTCCAACCGCGGGGAGGGCCTACGGGATCGCCACAAATATGCGTGACGCCAAGCTGCGCCATCACTCGGTAGTCATCATCGTTGCGGGCGTTGATTTGCGTTCCCAGATACATGCCTGTTTCATCTTCGCTTCGTGCTTGCGGAAAGCCTAAACGCGCTGCGTCGGGAGTGAGAGCCCCCCCGCGCATCTGCGGTCTTTCCATTGGCTCCCGGCCGCGGCTACTCTATTGCAGCGCGAACACCGCACAAGCAGAGCCGGCGTTGGGAGAAACGACATGAGCGATCAAGCGCGGCGTGGGGTGCTCGCCGGATTTGCCATCGTGGGAATTGCAACCACCGTTCCGCGCGTCGCTGCTGCGCAAGGCGCCGGGCGCGAGCCCGCTTCGCTCGCAAAACTGGTGGCTGACCGCAAGCTCGCGCCGCTGGCATCGCGGCTTCCGGCCAGGCCAATGGTGGTTTAGGTCGAGAAAATCGGCACCTTGCGGCGCGGATTGCGCGGCAGTTCCGACCATAACGGCATTCTCAAAGTCATCGGCAACCAAAGCCTCGTGCGGTAGGATATGGCGTTGACTCAGGTCCTACGAAACGTTGCGGAGAAATAGGAAGTCAACGACAGCGCGACCGAATTCACCTTCCACCTGCGCCTCGGCATGAAATGGTCGGACGGCCATGATCTTGGCGCTGACGATATCGTCTTCGCCGTCGAGGATTGCGCCAAAAACAGCGAACCCTACAAAAGCACACCCTCTCCGTTGGTCATCTCCAACCAGCCCGGAACCGTAACTAAGATCGACGACGCCACGGTGAAGTTCACCGTCGCGGCACCCTACGCCATGTTCCTGGAAATGCTTGCAACCCCGCTCGGACAGCATCCCACGCTGTTCGCCAAGCATTACTGCAGCCAATTCCACCCGAAATATAATTTAAAGGTGGCGGACCTGGTAATGGCCGCCAATCTCTCCGACTGAGGCACCCTTTTCCGCAACAAATGCGGCGATATCGAAATTCCCGCGCGCTGGGGTACCCCGATCGCCCCGTGGGCGATCCCTGGGTCAACAAGGAGCCCTACACCGACGGCGCCCAGCGCGTGGTGGCCGAGCGCAACCCGTTCTTCTGGCAGGTGGACCAAGAAGGCAAGCAGCTTCCCTACATCGACCGGGTGAACTTCTCGATCTCGCAGGACGTCGAGTCACTCATGATCGATGCTGTCTCGGGACGGTTGGACATGCAGGATCGCCACATCACCACGCTGCAGAACAAGCCGACGCTGGCCAAGAACGCCAAGGCAGGCGCCTATCGCCTGATCGAATTGGTTTCGTCGGGCGCACAGCAGGTGCAGATCTATCTTAACATCACCCACAAAGACCCCAGGATGCGGGAGATGTTTGCCAACAAGGAGTTCCGCCAGGTGCTTTCGCTCGGCATCAACCGTGGCGAAATTATCGAACTCGTCTATCTCGGCCAGTCGGAGCCATACCAGACCGGGCCGCGGCCAGTTCACCCCTAATACCACGAGAAACTGGCGAAACAGTTCACTGACTTCGATCAGAAAAAATCTCACGCCACGCTGGATCGTTTGGGATATGGCAAGAAGGACTCGCAGGGATTCCGCCTGCGGCCGGACGGTCTGAAGGTCTTCTTCTCCGTCGACGTCATTCCGACTCTGTACCCGGATGCGGTCGATGCTTTGGAGCTGGTCAATCGCCATTGGGCGGATATCGGTATCGATATCAGGGTGAACACGATCGAACGTGCGCTCTATTACACGCGCGGCGACAACAACGATCACGATGCGGCCACCTGGCCTGGTCCCGGTGGGCTCCACCCGATGCTGGACCCGCGCGATTTCTTCGCCCAGCACACCCAGGGCACGCGCTACGCCCTTCCGTGGGTGCAGTGGTATGTCTCCAACGGCAAAGACGGCCAGGAGCCGCCGGCAAGCCAGAAACAACGCATGAAACTGTTCGACGAAGCCCGCGGCACCGCGGATCTCGCCAGGCGTGGCGCCCTCATGAAGCAAGTATTCGACCTAGCAGCCGACGCGTTCGAGCCGATCGGTGTGTGCCTGTCCGTCAACGCCTTCGGCATTGCCAAGCTGAACCTCGCTAACGTGCCCGACAAGGAACCCAATTCCTGGTCATGGCCCAACCCAGCACCTGCCATTCCGCAGCAGTTTTTCTTTACCTCCTGACAGCCGCCCCGGAGGTGGTCGCACGGCCGGGGTCCGCCGCTGAAATGTGCCATTGATGCTGCGCTTCATCGGAAAACGACGGCTCTGGATGATCTCGGCGCTGATCGTGCTGAGTTTCCTGTCCTTCGTCCTGATCCAGTTGCCGCCTGGCAATTACGTCACGACCTATTTCGCCACGCTCTCAGCCTCCAACGAGGTGATCGACCGCAACACCGCGGCTGACCTGCGTGTCCGATTTGGGCTCGACCAGCCGATGATCGTGCAATACTTTAAATCGATTACCGGCATTCTGCTGCACGGCGATTTCGGCCTTAGCTTCGAATGGCAGCAGCCGGTCTCTGGCCTGATCTGGGAACGCATGGCGTTCACCCTGTTGCTGACCTTTGCTACGCTTCTGGCTACCTGGGGCATCGCCCTGCTGATCAGGATCTTCTCCGCCGTCAACAAATACACCATCGGCGACTACATCGTGACGCTGTTCAGGTTCATCGGCCTCGCTGTGCCAAGTTTTCTGCTTGCCCTCGTGCTGATGTATATTGCCGCGGTAAAAATGGGCCAGGAGGTCGGCGGCCTATTCTCCGACGCCTACGTCACCGCACCTTGGAGCATCAACAAGCTTATCGATTTGCTCAATCACCTGTGGATCCCGGTAATCATCCTAGCGGTCTCCGGCACGGCAAGTCTGGTGCGGGTCATGCGCGCCAATTTGCTGGATGAACTACATAAACCTTATGTGACCACCGCCCGCGCCAAGGGCCTGTCCGAGTTCCGGCTGCTGATCAAATACCCAGTGCGCGTGGCAATGAAGCCGTTCATTTCAACCATCGCCTGGCTGCTGCCCAACCTTGTTTCCGGCTCGATCATCGTCGCCATCGTGCTCAATTTGCCAACGGCAGGGCAAATGCTGCTGCAATCGTTGATGAGCCAGGACATGTATCTGGCCGGCGCCTTCATCCTACTAATCTGCGTACTGACGATGCTGGGGTCGCTGATCAGCGACATCCTCTTGGCGAGCGTCGATCCCCGCATTCGATTGGAATGGTAGATGTCCGATACGGTTCTCGGTTTCGCGCCGGCACGACGCACGGCGGTCGCTTCCCGATGGCAGGTCGTCTGGTGGGCGTTCCGTCGCCATCGATTGGCGATGATCGGCCTGGTCATAACGATCGCCTTCTACATTATTGCCATCATACCTGGCTTCTTCGCCATCAACGATCCGTCGCAACAGAACCCGCGCGCCGCCTATCAGCCGCCCGCCTCCCTGCATCTGCACGACATCGCAGTCGACGGCAGCTGGTCGTTCGGCCCCTACATCTACGCCTCCGTGCTCAAGCGCGATCCGCAGACCCTCGAAACGGTGTTCGTCGAAGACATCAGTCGTAAGGTCCCGTTGAACCTTTTCGGCCGCGGCTATGAGTACGGCGTGCTCGGTCTGTTTCACACTAACGTGCATCTGCTGGCCACCAGCAACGCGCGTGAACCTGTTTTCCTGCTGGGTGCCGACCGCCTCGGCCGCTGCGTCTTCAGCCGCATTATGCAGGGCACGCAGATCTCCCTGTCAGTTGGTCTTGTAGGCGTGTTTTTCTCATTGACGATCGGTCTCCTGCTGGGCGGAATCTCCCGCTACTACGGCGGCCGCGTGGACTTCGCGGTGCAGCGGGTGATCGAGTTCGTGCTTGCATTGCCAGATATCCCGATCTGGCTGGCACTCTCGGGTGCCCTACCGCAGAACTGGCCGGCCACGGCGAATTACTTCATGATCACTATCATTTTGTCGCTGACCGGATGGGCCCAACTCGGGCGCGTGGTCCGTGGCCGTTTCCTCGGTCGTGTCCCGGACGCGGTGTAGGAGCGGTGGGTAAGTCGCCCGCCGAAGCGACCGCCACGAGTCTGGCGTAGGCGGGCGACTTATCCACGGCGGTGGTCACCGCAGCGGTGTTGAGCAAGGGTTGGGTTGTCGAGACACAACCTGAACTCAAGGATCACCCCCACGGTGACCGATGACAAGATCGCCCTTCGCGAGCTACTCGAAAAGGGTTCCGATACAACA
>JANXSM010000142.1 GCA_025352665.1 Rhodospirillales bacterium
GGCCTACCTCTACCGTGCCGTCGACAAGCTCGGGAACACCATTGAGTTCTATCTCTCACCGACGCGCAACACGGCGGCGAAGCGCTTCCTGGGCAAGGCGATGAACGGCCTGAAAGACTGGGAGAAGCCCACGGTCATCAACACCGACCAGGCGCCAACCGACGCTGCTGCCTTGGCCGAGCTGAAGAAGGAAGGCAAATGCCCGGAGGCGACGCTGCATCGACAGGTCAAGTACCTCAACAACATCATCGAGGCCGACCGCGGGAAGCTGAAGCAGCTGATCCGGCCGGTCCGGGGCTTCAAAACGCTGAAGACGGCCTCCGCCACGATCAAGGGCTTCGAGGTGATGCGCGGGCTCCGTGAGGGACAGGCATCGGCCTTCAACATCACGCGCGACATTCGCGGCGAGGCCCGCATCGTCGAGCGCGCGTTTGGGCTCGGCGCCTCGGCTCTGGCCGAGGTGGCCGAGGTGGTCCAGCTTGTCCGCGAACAGCTCGATCTCGCGGTAGCGTAACAAAATAACTGACCCGTTGACCAGATTGTGCGCCTGTAGCCAAAGTTTGCAACAGAGCCCTCGGAACTGCCATACAACCATCCTAAAATATCCGGATAGCCGGGGGTGTTCGCTACCAAACTTGAATCCGCTGAAGAAATAATTTATATTCGTCACCAACCTTTGCAGCCGATCGGGGCCACCTCTGTTTACGTTGGGCTATTATTTCATGTTCAATCTTAACACTGAAGTAATGATTTTCAATATCACGGCAGCATTTTAGAGAGACTGGTATGATAATTAGCGAAATGACTGCAACCAAACTAGCCGCGCGGTTCCGCAATGGCGCGCTCTCTCCGGTCGAGGCAACCAGCGCCGTGTTGGCACGCATCGAGACTTGCAGGGCTCTCAACGCGTTTTGTCATGTCGATCCGGAAGGCGCCCTAGAAGCCGCCCGCGCGTCCGAGGCGCGACATCGTGCCGGCACGCCGCTGGGCCCGATGGATGGCATTCCCGTTGGTATCAAAGACCTTATCCGTACCAAGGGTATGCCCACGCGCTACGGCTCTCTCACCACCGATTCCGCAGCCCCGCAGGACACCGATGCGCCACTGGTGGCGCGTCTCCGCGAGGCAGGCGCCGTGCTGCTGGGCAAAACGACCTCGCCGGAATTCGGATGGAAAGGCGTAACCGATTCCCTGCTCACAGGCATTACCCGCAACCCCTGGAAGCCAACGCATACGCCGGGCGGCTCGTCTGGCGGCGCAGGAGCGCAGGTGGCGGCCGGAATGGGGCCAATCGGCATCGGCACCGATGGTGGCGGGTCGATTCGCATTCCCGCAAGTTTTTGCGGCTTAGTTGGGTTTAAACCCAGCTATGGACGCGTGCCGGCGTGGCCCGCGAGCCAGGTTGGCACCATGGCGCACGCGGGGCCGATGACGCGGTCGGTCGAAGATGCGGCCATGACCATGGCTGTGATTTCTGGATTCGATGCCAGGGACTGGACCTCTTTGCCCCAAGCTGATCTCGACTGGGCCGGCATTTCCAAAGAAAGCCTCAAGGGCAAGCGCATCGCCTTCAGCCCGGATCTGGGCTTTGCCAACGTTGATCCGGCGGTGGCGGCGCTGGTGCGGGCGGCGGTCGGGTTGATCGAGCAGCTGGGTGCAAATGTCGAAGAGGTGGACCCCGGCATCGGTGAGCAGGCGGATGCAATCGGTATTCTCTGGAAGGCCGGCTGCGCCAAGGGGCAGATGAACATGACCGAGGCGCAGAAGGCGCTGCTGGAGCCCGGGCTGCGTGAGGCCGGCGAGATGGGCGAGCGCTTCACGCTGGCCGACTGGCATCGCGCAAGTGATGCGCGTTGGGCCCTGGGTGCGAAAATGCGCGCTTTTCACCAAACCTATGATTTCCTCGTGCTGCCGACCATGCCGGTGCCGGCATTCGAGGTGAGCACGAACGCGCCGCGCAATGCGGATGGCACCCTCAACTGGGGCTGGAACGCGTTCTGCTATCAGTTCAACATGACCCAGCAGCCGGCGCTGACGCTGAATTGTGGCTTCACGGCGACCGGCCTGCCCGTGGGGATTCAGATCGTTGGCGCCATGCACGACGATCTCGGTGTCCTCGCCGCCGGCCATGCGCTGGAAGCCGCTTTGCCCGCCTATCGTTTCCCCACCATCGCCTGAAGGGAGCCACCGATGCTGTCTCGCCGTGACACGCTGCTGCTCGCAGCCGCCATCCTCGCGCCATTGCCTGTCGCGGCCCAAGCTGCGCGGCGCCTGCGCATGGGGGTGGCGCTGGCGCCCAACTCCATCGATCCGCACTACCACAACACCGGGCAGAACAACTCCGCCCTACGCCACGTGTTCGACACGCTGTGCAACGAAATGGGGCTGGAGGAAGTGGAGCCCTGCCTCGCTGAATCGTGGAAGATGTTGGATGCGACAACCTGGCAGTTCGACCTGCGAAAGGGTGTCACCTTCACGGATGGCACGCCGTTCACCGCCGACGACGTGATCTTCACCTTCGAGCGCGTGCCGACCGTGCCCAATTCACCCGGCCTTTACACTCCCTTCGTCAAGCCCGTGGTAAAGCTGCAGGCGAAAGACCCGCACACGCTCATCATGACCACGGCGGCGCCCTATCCAACGTTGCCGCGCGAGGTGGCTTGGGTGCAGATCCTAAGCCGCAAGATCCACACCGGTGCCACCACCGATGATTTCAACAGCCTCAAGGTCGCTATCGGCACCGGCCCGTACAAGATCACCAAATACGTGCCGGGCGACGAGGTGCAGTTTGTGCGCAACGATGCCTACTGGGGCAGAAAACAGCCTTGGGAGACTGTGCAGCTCAAGGCCGTGGCGAATGACAGCACCCGGCTCGGTGCGTTGCTCGCGGGCGATCTTGACCTGATGTTCCGCGTCGGCACGCCCGATTTGCCGCGGGTACAGAACGATCCGAAAGTGGAGGTGTCGCTCTCCCCGTCGCTTGAGATCGTCTATCTGTTCCCGGATTCCACGCGCGACGTCTCACCCAACATGACGGATAAGGCGGGCAAACCGCTCGAGAAGAATCCTCTCCGCGACGTTCGGGTGCGCCGCGCGCTGTCGATGTCCATCGACCGGCAGGCGATTGTGGATCGCGTGATGCAAAAGGCCGGTGCCCCAGCCAACCAGATAGCGGCGCCGACGATGGAGGGATTCAACAAATCTCTCCCGCCCATCCCCTACGATCCCGTGGCCGCGCGCAAACTGCTGGCGGAAGCAGGCTACCCCGACGGCTGGAAGATGAAGATCAACGGTCCCGTCGGCTTCATCGCCAACGACGATAAGATCTTGCAGGCGGTTGGCAGCTTCTTCTCCCGCGTTGGCGTGGAGACGGAGGTGGAAAGCGTCTCGCCGGCGGTCTATTTCGGCAAGGCCACAGCGCGCGAATACTGCGTCTTCATGACCAGCTATACCGGTCCTGTCGCCATTGGCGACCTCAAGGCGCTGATTGTGACCAAAGATCCCAAGACCGGGGACGGGCCGTTCAACCGCCATCTCTATTCCAACAAGCAGCTCGACGATCTCGTCTACCAGGCGCAGGCCACGCTTGATCCGGTCGAACGCGTTCGCCTCACCGGCGAGGCGATGAAGGTGGGCATGGACGACGCGGCATTGATCCCTCTGGTGCAGACCATGGGGTCGGTGGCCACCCGTAAGGGCGTGGTGAAATACAATTCGGTTCCGATCGGCTGGGGCTGGGCGATGCTGGCGGAACCTTTATCCTGATCCTTTATATCGCGCGCCGGCTGGCGCAGAGCTTGCTGCTGCTTCTGGCCATGAGCCTCATCGTGTTTGTTTCGGTCTATGCGATCGGCGACCCCGTCGAGATCTTGGTCAGCCCGCAGGCAACGATCAAGGAGATCGAACAAACGCGCGTGGCGCTTGGGCTCGATCAGCCGCTCTGGTGGCAATATCTGCTGTTCCTGGGCCATGCGCTGCAAGGTGATCTTGGGCGCAGCTTCATCTTCCACCAGCCGGCGCTGTCGCTGGTATTCTCCAGGTTTGGCGCAACGTTGGAGCTGGCGTTGAGCGCACTGCTGTTGTCGACGATGCTAGGCATCGCGCTCGGGCTGGTAGCGGCTTTGCGAGTCGGGGATTGGGTCGGGCGCACCATCATGGCGGCCTCCATCGCAGGACTCTCTCTGCCCACCTTCTGGGTGGGGACACTGCTGGTGATGTTCTTCGGCATCTGGCTCGGCTGGCTGCCGGCGATCGGGCGAGGCGAGGTGGCGACCTTCCTCGGCATCACGTCGAGCTTGTTCACGCGAGACGGGCTGGCGCATGTGATCCTACCAGCCAGCACTCTGGCGCTCGGCAACACGGCGCTGATCATTCGTCTGACCCGGTCTGGCGCGGTAGAGGCATTGCAGTCGGACTATGTGCGGTTTGCCCGAGCCAAGGGCCTATCGCCAACGCGCATTGTGGGAGTGCATGTGTTGAAATCGGTTCTGATCCCGCTTACCACCATCGTGGGGCTGGAATTCGGTGGGCTGGTGGCGTTCTCGGTGGTGACCGAGACAATCTATGCTTGGCCAGGGATGGGCAAGCTGATTGTGGATAGCATCGCCGTGCTCGATCGTCCCGTGATCGTCGCGTATTTGATGATGGTGGCGCTGCTGTTCGTGGTCATCAACCTGGTGGTCGATCTGTTGTATCGCGCGCTGGATCCGCGCGTGGGACCACACACATGAGAGAGCCATCGCCCACCCGACTGGCGCTTTTGGCCTTCGCCAGGTCTGGCACCGGCATGTCGGGGGCCATTGTTCTGGCCGCGCTGATCGTGCTTGCGACGATCGGGCACAGCATCGCGCCACAGAACCCGTATGACCTGAAATCGCTCGACATCATGGACGCGCAGTTACCGCCTGGCAGCGCGTCTATGGATGGCATGCGGTTCCTGCTGGGCACCGACACGCTGGGCCGAGACCTATTCAGTGCCATTCTCTACGGGCTGCGTACCTCGCTGCTGGTGGGTGTGACGAGCACTGTCGTCGCCGTGGCCATCGGCACCACCCTGGGGCTGATAGCAGGCTGGGCTGGGGGATTCGTGGAGGGGCTGATTATGCGCATCGTGGATCTGCAGCTTTCGCTGCCGGCGATCCTGGTAGCGCTGGTGCTCATCAGTCTCACCGGACCGGGGACCTCCAACGTGATCGTAGCCCTCATTCTGGTACAATGGGCGGTGTATGCGCGCACGATCCGATCGGTCGTACTGGTGGAACGACAGCGTGACTATGTGGTGGCTGCAACTGGGCTTTCTTTGCCCCGTGCCCGGGTGCTGTTTCGCCATGTGCTGCCGAATTGTCTGGCGCCGTTGATCGTATTGGCGACCGTAGCTATCGCCGGCGCCATTACGCTGGAGGCCACGTTATCCTTCCTGGGCATCGGCCTGCCGGTGACTCAGCCGTCGCTAGGACTACTGATCGCCAACGGCTTTGCGTATCTGATGAGCGGCGCCTACTGGATCTCGATTTTTCCGGGTGTGGTGCTGTTTGCGGTGGTGATGTCCATCAACCTCGTGGGCGACACTTTGCGCGATGTGCTGAACCCGAGGCTGCAACGATGAGTGACGATGTCCCCACCCTTGAGCTTCGTGATCTGCATACTGATTTCGACACCCGCGCCGGTGTGCTGCGCGCGGTTGACGGTGTGACGCTTTCGGTTGGCCGTGGCGAGGTTCTGGGGCTTGTCGGCGAATCCGGGTCTGGCAAATCCGTCACCGGGTTTTCCATCATCGGGCTGATCGACCCGCCGGGCCGCGTTTCGTCAGGGAGCATCAAGTTCCAGGGGCGTGAGCTGGTGGGGTTGCCGGAGCCGGAGCTCCGTCGACTGCGCGGGCGGCATATCGCGATGATCTTCCAGGATCCGATGATGACGCTCAATCCGGTTCTGCGCATCGACACGCAGATGACGGAGACCATTCAGGCGCATGAGCGTGTGTCGACCGCCGAAGCCCGCCGCCGCTCGCGCGACGCGCTGGGGCAGGTTGGCATTCCGAGCCCGGAGGAGCGGCTTTCCGCCTATCCGCATCAGTTCAGCGGCGGCATGCGCCAACGCGTCGCCATCGCCATCGCGCTGCTGCACAACCCGGCGCTGATCATCGCGGACGAGCCGACCACGGCGTTGGATGTGACCATCCAGGCGCAGATTTTGGCGGTGGTGCAGAAACTGGCCAGCGAGCGCGGCACGTCGTTGCTGTGGATCACTCATGATCTCAGCGTGGTGGCCGGCCTCGCCGACCGGATTGCGGTGATGTATGCGGGCCGGATCGTGGAATCGGGTTCGGTGGATGCGGTGCTGGATCACCCCATGCACCACTATACGCGCGGTCTTATCGGCAGCGTGCCGAGCCGCAACCAGCGGGGGCATAAGCTGGTGCAGATCCCGGGGATGACGCCATCGCCGCTGAACCGGCCTGCCGGCTGTGCCTTCCGCACGCGCTGCCCCGCTGCTGATTCGGCGTGTGAGGTCGAGCCGGAGCTGATCGTGCCCGTGCCGGGCCGCGAGCTGCGCTGCTTTCACCCTGCTCCTGATGCTTTGGTGGCGGCATGAGCGAAACGCCGATTATCGAATTGAAGAAGGTCAGCAAGCGCTTTGGCCAGCCGAACGGCACGCTTTCGCGCCTGCTCGGTGCGAAGCCGGCGCCGGTGGTGCAGGCGGTGAGCGACGTCGATCTCAGCATCCGCACCGGCGAGGTGGTGGGGCTGGTGGGTGAGTCCGGTTGTGGCAAATCCACCCTTGGCCGCCTGGTGGCCGGGATCATGCCGCCGAGCGCGGGCGAGGTGCTGTGGCACGGTCGGCCACGCGCCGGCCTGTCGGCGGGCGAGGAGCGCGCGGCGAAGCTGGGCGTGCAGATGATCTTCCAGGATCCGCAGTCCAGCCTCAATCCGCGCATGCGGGTGTCTGAGATCGTGGGCGAGGCGCCGCGTGTGCATGGGCTGATCGGCGCCGAGGGCGAGGAGGCCTATGTGGACGCGCAACTGCGCCGCGCGGGGTTGGATCCGTCGTTGAAACGGCGTTATCCGCATCAGTTCAGCGGCGGGCAGCGCCAGCGCATCGGCATCGCCCGCGCCTTGGCGGTGCAACCGGCCATGCTGGTGTGCGACGAATCGGTGGCCGCGCTCGACGTGTCGATCCAGGCGCAGATCATCAACCTGTTCCTGGATCTGCGCACCGACCTGAACCTCACCTGCCTGTTCATCAGCCATGATCTCGGCGTGGTGGAGCATGTGTCGGACCGGGTGGCGATCATGTATCTGGGGCGGATCGTGGAGGAGGCGCTGGCCGAGACGGTGTTCTCGCGCCCGAACCATCCCTACACCCAGGCCCTGCTGGCCGAGGTGCCGCGCCTTGAAACCCGCAAAAGCCGGTTCGGCGCCATCCAGGGAGAACTGCCCAGCCCGCTCAATCCACCGCCCGGCTGCCACTTCCACCCGTCTGCCCGCATGCGTTCGCGCGCTGCTCGCGGGAGGTGCCGGTGTTGCGCGAGGTGGCGCCGGGGCAGCGCAGCGCGTGTCATCTCAACGATATCGCGGGATGATCGGCCGCATGCCCCTTGCGGTGGCGACACGAGGGCGGCAGTTTCCGTGCGCATGGCTCCGAAACATCCCGATCTGCGCCTGACCCATCGACTCTGGCGCGCGTTGCCGGCGGGGCCGCGCCGGCATGCGTTGTCGAAGGCCACGGCGCTGATGGCGCCGCGCCCGGATCGTGTGCCGCCGCCGGCCGCGGGCGGTCTGGCGGTGGCCGGCGAGCTTTCGCGGCCTTCGGGGCTGGGGGAGAGCGCGCGGCTGATGCTGTCCGCCCTCGCGGGCCTGGGTGTGCCGCATGTCGCGCTGGATATCGGCGACCCCGTGGCCCGCAAGACGAAGCAACGCCGGGTGGTGCTGCCGCCGCCCGCCATGCCGCTGGTGATGCATGTCAACGCGCCGCTGCTGCCTTTGGCGCTGCTGCGTCTGCCGCGAAGGCTGGTCAGCGGTCGCCGCGTGATCGGCTACTGGGCATGGGAGCTTCCCACGATGCCGGCCGCGTGGAAGGTGGGCCTGGCCTTCGTGCACGAGATCTGGGTGCTGTCGCAGTTCACCGGGCGCGCGGTGTCCAGCATGCTGCCGCCGGGCTCGCAGATTGCGGTGCGCGTTGTGCCGCCGCCGGTGGCCATCGCACCGCCGATGCCGAGCGGCTTGGGCCGGGCCGATTTCGGCCTGCCCGAGCACGCTGTGGTCACATTGGTCTCGTTCAGCCTCGCTTCCAGCTTTGCCCGCAAGAACCCGCTGGCCGCGATCGCCGCGCACCGCGCCGCGTTCGGCAACCGGCCGGACCGGATCCTTCTGATGAAGGTGACGCATGCCGAGCTGTTTCCGCATGACTACGACATGCTGGTGCAGGCCGCGCGAGGCCTGGGCAACGTTCGCTTCGAGATCCGCACCTTGGAGCCGGCCGCCCGGCACGCGCTGACCGCCTGCGCCGATATCGTGCTGAGCCTGCATCGCAGCGAGGGGCTGGGCCTGGTGCCGGCCGAGGCGATGCTGCTGGGCGTGCCCGTGGTCGCCACCAACTGGTCCGCCACCACCGAGTTCATGGATTCCGGGTCCGCCCGGCTTGTGGGTTATCGGCTGGTGCCGGCGATCGATCCGCGCGGCGTGTTCCAGGCGCCCGGGGCGGTGTGGGCTGACGCCGATATCGACGAGGCGGCGTCGCATCTGCGCGCGCTTGCCGCCGACCCCGATCTGCGCCGCAGCCTCGGGCGGGCTGGGCGCGCGATGGTGACGCAGCGTTTGGGCGATACGCAGCTTCGGGCCGCCGTGCACGCGCTCGGGTTGCATACTCCTTGAACGACGCCAGCGCGAACGATACCAGCGCAAGCAAGGGCGCGTTGCGCATTCTGGTCTGGCATTGGGGCAGGCGCGGCGCTGGGCCACGCGTCGCCATGGAGCTGGCCACAAGCCTTGACGCACTGGACGGCGTGGTGGGTCTGCTCTCGCTGTCGACCCAGGCCGAGCAGATGCTGGGGCTGGATCGGCCGGATTGTGCGTTGCCGGTCGACACGTATTCTGGCATTGCCGGCTATGTCTGGCGTGTGCTGACGGTGCCGGTGCGGCTTCCTGGGCTTTGCGCCAGGCTGCGTCGGCTGGCGCCCGATATCGCCATCTGCGCGATGCCGGCGCCGCTCGATCTGCTGATGGCGGCAGCCTTGGGTATGCTGGGCATTCCTTATTACGTAGTGGTGCACGACGCCGATGCCCATCCCGGTGACGGATTTCCCATGCAGATGACGCTGCAGCGCCTGCTGGTGCGCGGGGCCAGAGGGCTGGTGACGCTGTCCAGCCATGTCACGCAGCGCCTGCGCAACCGTGGCGAGATAAGGGGGCGGCCACTGATCCGGCTGCACCTGCCGCCCTTCGCCTTCGGCCCCGACCCCAAGCCGCCGGGATTGCATGGCGGCAGGTTGCGGCTGCTGTTTTTCGGGCGGCTGCTTCCTTACAAGGGTCTCGGTCTGTTCGCCGAGACGCTGCGCCTGTTGGATGGCGCGCAGATTGCTGTGCGGGTGATCGGCCAGGGCCCGGAGAGCGAGGCGCTGGCGGCGTTGCGCGCCATGCCGAATGTGCAGGTGGAAAACCGTTGGGTGGCGGAGGGTGAGATCGGTGGATTGCTGGCCTGGGCCGATGCCGTGGTGCTGTCGCATACCGAGGCGAGCCAGAGCGGTGTTGCCGCGGTGGCCATCGCCGCGCGCCGCTGGGTGGTCGCCACAAGGGTTGGCGGTCTGGTGGAACAGTTGCAGGACGAGCCGCTGGCCAGGCTCGTTGCGGCGGACGCTGAAAGCCTGGCCGGCGCCATTAGCTCGCTGGTGACGGACCCGCCGCATCCGGCCACCGCTCGAAAGATCGGCCGATCCTGGCGGGATCTGGCGGAGCGTTTGGTTGCGCAGATCCGTGTCGGCTGAAACGCGCGCTCGCGGCGCGCAAGGCATGGCGCATAAAACGTCGCGGTCTCGTTCCAGCTCCTGCAGTCTGTCAGCCTGCTGGCGCGCTTTCTTCTGGCGTCGGGCGCAGGCATATTATGCGCGGGTTCTAGGGGCGCAGCTTGTCTGACATCAGCGATGAGGATCTGGAGCGTCTGGCCAGCCGCATGGCCATGCTGGTCTCCGAGAGCGGCGAGGCCGACAATGCGGGCCGCGCGGTGGCAGCGCTGGCCCGTCGGCTCGGCCTGTCCGGCGGACAGATCAAGGCGTATTTTCTGGCAGGGGCCACCAATAGTTTCCGCGCGGCCCCATTGCGCGCGCCCGCCGATGCGGCCACCCAGATCGATCGGCTGGAGCGGGAGCTGTCGGCGCTGCGGCATGGCCTGAAGCTGACCGAGGTGCAGGCCCGCAATGCCCAGCGCGAGCGCGATGCGCTGCGGGCGGAGAACGGCACGCTGATCGACTCGCTCGACCGCGCGCGCTCGGCTGGGCAGGTGCGCAAATTCCTGGGCGCCGCTGCGATTGCCGCCGCGGTGCTAGGCGGGGTGGTGCTGTATGTCGGCCCGGCGCTGCATCCGGTCAGTCCTGGTGGGATCGCGGAACGGCCGGCTGGCTCGCCGTTCCTGCGCGCCGGAGTGGTGCGGGGCAACGGCGCGGCGGTTCTGCGCGCGCCAGAGCAGGGCGCGGGATTGATCACGCAGCTTCCGGCGGGCACCCGCATCCAGGTACGCCAGGTGCTGTGGCGCTCGCTGCTGCAATGGGCCGAGGTGGAGATCGGCGGGGTGCCGGGTTACGTGATATCGACGGAGATCGACCTTTCTTAGGGCGTTATTGCTTGGGGACGTGGACTTCGTTCACGCTACAAGCGAGGGGTTGGTTGTCTTTTAGGGCTACCCCTGTCCTGTGCGGGCTTCGCATCGCGGAGCGTGGTTTAGCGGAAAGGGGAGCTCGGCCAGCCCCATTTGGGCGGCGAGCCGTTCGGTGGCGGAATGTACGACAATGCCGACCTGGGGTCGCCGTATCGGGCCGGCGACCTCTTTGCCATCAAATCGGCAAGCGTTTCAGAGCCATAACGGTTCCCGCGCAAAGTCTGATGATGCGGCATGAGGCGATTATTCTTCTGGACAGGTGCTAATATTTCCTCTAGCACCCCGCTCTCATTCGGAACGCGGGAGACCTCGGGCCACGCATAGTGCGTGGAGAGGTCGTGTGCACCGCGGTCCCTGGGAAAGAGCCTGGGATCATGGCGAAAAAGATTGTCGGCTACATTAAGCTGCAGGTTCCCGCAGGTAAGGCAAATCCGTCGCCGCCAATCGGGCCGGCTTTGGGCCAGCGCGGTTTGAAAATCATGTCGTTCGTGAAGGAATTCAACGCGGCGAC
>JANXSM010000052.1 GCA_025352665.1 Rhodospirillales bacterium
GGTCAGCGCCTCCAGCCCCTTGGCGTTGTCGAAGCCCACATCCGTCTCGTCCGGTGAGAGCAGGGGGGCGGCGTTGTTGAGCAGCAGGTTCTGCGTCATCCAGTCATCGGTGCCGAGCTCCCAGTGCATGCCGATGGTGTCGGGCGAGAGTTTGCTGATCTTGCCGGCTGCCGTGATGAGCGAATCCCACTTGTCCGCGACGTGGTCGGGATCGAAGCCAGCCTGGCGCACGAGGTCGGTGTTGACGAACACCACGGGGGTGGAGACGCCCCAGGGCAGCGCGTACTGATGGCCGCCGACCTGGCCCTGGGCGAGGATCTCCTTGGAGTAGCCGAGGGCCGCCATGTCCTTGCCCACGAGCAGGTCGTCGAACGGCTGGATCAGTTTGCGGGAGACGAATTCACGCAGGAGCTGCATGCCGCCGAGGTGAAAATCGGGCTGCTGGCCGGTGATGGATTGCCGGGCGATGGCGAGCAGGCCGTCGTCGTAGCTTTGGGCGGGGGCGCGCCAGTTGATGACCACGTCGGGATGGGCGGCCACGAAGCGTTTGCCGATCTCCTCCTGCCACGGCTTGTGCGCGGGGTAGGTGTGATAGCCCTCGAGCGTGGTCTGGGCGTGGGCCGCAAGCGGCAGGGTGCAGGCGAGCGCTGCCATGAGAAGTCGGCGCATGGGAATGTCTCCGGTTATCTTGATGAGGGCGCTGGCGAAGCGCTCGCTTGCGAAGCGGGCGCGGGCGCAGCGGGGGCGGGCGCAGCGGGGGCGGCCATGCCGCGGATGAACTGCTTTTGGATCGTGGAAAACACGATCACCAAGGGCAGGGTGATCACGATGCCGCCGGCCATGAGCGCGCCCACATTGCCGGCGCTGTCGCCGGAGGCACGGAATGCGGCAAGGCCCAAAGGCGGCGTCATCATCTCGGGGCGGGTGATGACCACCAGCGGCCAGTAGAGATCGTTCCAGTTGGCCACGAACGAAAACACGGCGAAGGCGGCCACGGCCGGCCAGGCGGCGGGCAGCATGAGGCGGCGGACGATGGAGAGCTCGGAAAACCCGTCGAGCCGCGCCGCGTCGATCACGTCGTCGGGGAAGCTCGTGAAGAACTGGCGAAAGAGAAAGATCGCGAAGCCGGAGATGATGAAGGGCAGAACGAGGCCGGTATAGGTGTCGAGCAGGCCCGCATAGGCAAGGCCGATATAGAGCGGAATGGCCGGCACCTGGATGGGGATCATGAGGCCGAGCACGATGGCGGCGAACACCACGGGCCGGCCCCGGAACGGCAGTTTTGCCAGCGCGTAGCCGGCCGGGGCCGCGATGGCGACCTGGCAGACGATGATGGCGACGCACACGATCACGCCGTTGGCCATGTAGCGCAGCAGCGGCGCGCGGGAGAAGGCGAAGGCGTAGTTGCCCCAGGCGGCCTGCAGGCTGGGCTTGAGGAAGATGGCGCCGGAGAAGATCTCGCCCTGCGGCGCCATGGAGGCCATCGCCATCCACAGGAAGGGCAACACCATGATCAGGGAGGCGCCCGCGAGAACGGCGTTCGCGGCGATGGATCTCAACCGCTCAGACATGTCGCGCGCGACCCGCGAGGCGCGTCTGCACAAGGCTGAGCAAGGCGATGAACATCAGGAACATCACGGCGATGGCCGAGCCGGTGCCGATCTTGAGATAGCGAAACGCTTCCTCGTACAGCACGAACAGAACCACGCTCGTGGAATGGACGGGGCCGCCATCGGTGAGCACGGCCACGGTGTCGAATTCCGAAAACGCCCGGATGGTGGTGATGATGGTCACGAACAGCATGACCGGGGCCAGCGCCGGGCCGGTCACGAGGAGGTAGCGTCGCCACCCGCCTTCGGCGCCGTCGAGGCTGGCGGCTTCGTAAAGCTCGCGCGGGATGGTGGACAGGCCCGCGAGGAACAGCACGACGTTGAAGCCGATCTGTTTCCAGATGCCGATGCCGGCGATGGCGTAAAGCGCGATGCCGGGATTGGAGAGGAAGCGCAGCTTGTCCGCCCCCGCGGCGAACAGCAGCGTGTTGACGAGGCCGAAGGTGGGGTGGAGCAGCACCTCCCACGCCGTCGACATCGCCACCAACGTGGCGGTGACGGGCAGGAAGAACGCGGTGCGGTAGACGCTTTTGAAACGGGTGCGGCCTTCGATCAGCAGGGCGAACAGCAGGCCGGGAATGATGGAGCCGGGAACGACGAGGCCGACGAACACCAGTGTGTTGCGCACGCTGTGGCGGAAATCGGGGTCGGCGGCGATGGTGCGGTAATTGGCGAAACCCACGAAAGCGGCCTGGGTGTTGCCCAACTGGTAGTCCGTCAACGACAGGATGATGACGGCGCTGGAAGGCAGCAGCACCAGCAGCACAAGAGCCACGATGGCGGGCGCGGTGAGCAACAGGCCAGCGCGGCGCTGGGCCTTCAGGCGGGGCGAAGCCGGCGTGGTCACGCGGCGGCGACCTCGGTTCGGCCGAGCGCCGCGGTCTGCATGGGCCGCCTTGGAAAGAACCAGCCCGACGCGGCATCGAGCGCCACGGCGCAGGGCGTGCCCGGGGCCCAGCGCGACATCTCGTGCGAGGCGGCGCGGATGGTGCAGGTCGTGTCTGGCGCGAGGAGCCGGACAAACACGAAAACGTCGGCGCCGGCGTGTTCGATGCGCTCGACGACGCCGGGCAGCGTGCCGGGAACGGTGGCGGATGCCGGGCGGGGGCGCAGCGTCGCGTGTTCCGGCCGAAAGCCCACGATGCCCTCGGTGCCGGGCTGGCGCGCGTCGGCCAGCGCCACGTGCTCGCCACCGATCAGCACATGGCCGTCCAGGATCACCTTGGCGGGCAGGCAGTTGAGATGCGGCTGGGAGAGGAAGCGGGCGACGTCGAGGTCGACGGGGTTGCGGTAAAGCTCGTCCGGCGTCGCAACCTGGCGGATGGCGCCTTCGAACATCACGGCCACGCGATCGGACATCGCCATGGCCTCACTTTGGTCGTGGGTGACGAACAGCGTGGTGGTGCCCAGTCGTTTTTGCAGCGCCGTGAGCTCGGCGCGCGTTTGATGGCGCAAGGCGGCGTCGAGATTGGCGAAGGGCTCGTCGAGCAGGAACAGGCTGGGCTCGCGCACCAAAGCGCGGCCGAGGGCGATGCGCTGGCGCTGGCCGCCGGAGAGCTGGCCGGGCTTTCGCGTGAGCCAGGGGGCGACCTGGAGAAGCTCGGCGATGGCGCGCACGCGGCTGTCGATCGAGCGGCGCTTGCGGGCGACGGCGGGGAGGAGGCGGGCGCCGGGAAGGCGTTCAAAACCGTTCAGCTCGCGCATCACCAGCGGGGCCGCGATATTGTCGTAGCCGGAAAGATTCGGATACAGCGCATAGGTCTGGAAAACGAAGGCCACACCCCGATCCCCCAGGCGACGCTTTCCGGGGCGCTTTCCGGGCTGCCCGGCCACGCGGATCTCGCCGGAATCGGGGTCGTCGAGGCCGGCGATGAGGCGGAGCAGGGTGGATTTGCCGCAGCCGGAGGGGCCGAGGATGGACATGAATTCGCCGGCCCGCACGGCGAGCGACATCGCGTTCAGGGCCTGGTGGCGCCCGAATCGCTTGGAAATGGCATCAATCTCAATCGAGCTCGGTGGCATCTCACACTTTCGAAGGGGCGGGCGATACGGCATGCATCCTTGGCCCGAGTGAACTGGGGCTGGATCGCGGATGCGCAAGGATGGCGGACGCGCCAACGGCCCCCAAGCACGCCCAAATGGCGCCCAAATGGCGCCCAAGTGACGCCAAAAGCGGCGGGGCGGCGGGCGAGGCTTCGCCGACTTGGTGGCGTCTGGTGTGGGTCGCCCGGTGTTCAGACCCGCCTGACACCGGTGAACTGCACCAGGCCCTTGGACACGCCTGCGAGGTTGGATTTATAGGCAACCGGCTGGAGATAGGCGCCGAGCGGCAGGTAGGGCACCTCGTCCATCAGCACCTCCTGCATCTGGCGGGCGAGGGCGAGCTGCGCCGGCTTGTCCTCGGCGGCGAGCCATTCATCGCGCAACGCCTCCATCTTCGGGGATTCCGGCCAACCGTTATAGGCGCGCGGCCCGTTGCCGCGCAGAAGCTGATGGCTGCCGGGGGATGCGGTGTCGATGCCACCGGTGAACGCGGCGAAGATGTTCCAGCCGCCTTTGTCGAGCGGCTGGCGGCTGACGGAACGTTGCACCGTGGTGCCCCAATCGGTGGAGACCTCCTCCACGTTCATGCCGATCTTGCGGAGCATGTCGACGCCAAGGGAGGCGATGGCGTTGATGCGGGGAACGTCGGTGGGGGAGAGAAATACCACGCGTTCGCCTTTGTAGCCGGAGGCGGCGAGCTCGCGTTTCAGATCCGCGAGGCTGGTCTTGCCGCTCAGCGCGGCCATGCCGGCATCGTTGTACATGTCGGACGTGGGCGGAAAAAGGCCGCAGGTTTGATAGGGGGCGTTCCCGCCGACCACGGATTCCATGAAATCGCGCTGGTTCACGGCGTGCAGCGCCACGCGGCGGATGGCGGGGTTGTCGAACGGGGGGAAAAGCTGGTTGAAGCGGAGAAAGCCGATGAGGCCGCGGTCTTCGACCACTTCGACCGTGATGCCCTTCGTGGCGCGCAGGGTGGGCACGAGGTCCATCAGCGGTTGCTCCACCCAATCCACCTCGCCATTGCGCAAGGCCGCGACCTGGGTGGCGGGGTCTGGCGTGGTGATCCATTCCACGCGGTCGAAATGGACGATGCGCGCGCCGGCGGCGAAGCTGGGGGCATCCTGGCGCGAGACGTAGCCTTCGAATTTTGCATAGTGGTTGCGCGCGCCGGCCACGCGCTCGCTTGCGAGGTAGCGGAAGGGGCCGGAGCCGACCATTTCGACGATGCGGGAGCTGGCGGGGGTTTTGGCCAGCCGCTCCGGCATGATGGCCGCCATGGTGTTGCTGGGATGCGCCAGCGCGTCCGGCAGGTGGTTGAAGCGGTATTTGAGGCGGAACCTGATCGTGGTGTCCGTGGGGGCGGAAAGCTCGGCGGTGGCTGCGTCCAAGGACTGGCCGTAGGCGTCGTTGACCTGCCAGCGCCGGATGCTCGCCACGGCGTCGCGCGCAAGCACAGGCGTGCCGTCGTGGAATGTAAGGCCGGGGCGCAACGTGAGGGTCCAGGTGAGGCCGTCCGGCTCGGTTGTGAAGCCTTCGAGCATGGAAGGCTGGGCCCGGCCCTGGGCGTCCATCGCGAAAAGGGTGTCGAACACCATCATGACGTGGTTGCGGGTGATGAAGGCGCTGACCGCGGGGTCGAGCAAAGCGAGGTCCGCGTAGGGGATGAATTTCAGCGTGGTGGCGGATTGGGCGCGGACCAAAGCGGGGCGGGCGAGGGTGGCGCCGACCAAGACGCTGGCGGCGAGGGGGCTGCTGAGAAATGTCCTGCGCCGCATTTGTGGGCTCCTGTTTCAGATATGAGGCTGATCTGGCAGGGAGAACCACGCAAGTTTTACGCCAGAACGTTGGGCGTCGTGGCGGCTTTAGAGGCCGTCACAATCGGAACACGCCGCGAAGTAAGCGGACTGAATCATATAGTCTAAAAACCGCGGACATTCCAAGGCGAAACCAGTTGGCATGGATAACCGGGTCGGTATTTGTTTTATAGTTCTGCGGAAATATTTTCGCATGGTATTTGTTATTATCATATATGGAATAGATCAGGCCAATTTCTTCATGATCTCGCACGAAACGGTGCCTTCCGTCCGACAGAAACGGAATGATTGCCAATGTGTAGGCGATTGGCCCGGTGGTGGTCAGAACGCCATTTGCACTGGAAGGATGCAGAACAGGGATATATGTTTCGATATTGCGCAAAACATTTTGTATGACCTGCCTCAAATACGGATGCCCTGGCGCACAGATGATATGCCATTGCTGAATTTCGCCACCGTCGATTTTGTCTTTCAGGTCCCAATCATGAATACCGGCACCTTCGAACCGAGGTGACCTGGACCATTGCGACAAAATCATTTTGTCACCAGGGCGGATAACGTCCTTCAACGGAGGCCCGACCGAACTTTTAATATCGAGATACACCCCACCTACGCAATACATCAGTAGATAGCGAAAAAAATCCGCGCGTGCAGCACCATATGATTTATTTATCTTGAAGTAGTATCTAAGAATATTTGAGCCGTAGTTCTCTTTGATAAACGCTACGATATCATTGTCGTCATAAAGCCTATATGACCATTCAGGATTTTTTAATTTGAGCGACGCGACATTTTCAGCGATTTCCGCCGGTAGATCGTGAGTGAAATAAGTCTGATGAATAATCTTGGGAATTTCCTCGCCTTGTTCAAAGACCGGAAATTCAAAACGACTTGCGGCCTTATTGAGGGTGACAGCCGATAACAGAATGCTAGTCATCATTGGTGTCCAAGGCCGAATGCTGTGTTTTGAGGTCTTTGACCGAACAAAACGACCATCATCGTATCAGGCCTTTGTAAATGGGCAGACGGCTCACAGCGGCACGCCAACCGAAATCAGCCCGCGGCACCGCGGCAAGGCGATCATATTCGGTGTGGAAGTCTTGCACCATGCGGTCCGCGGAAAACAGGGTTTGCGCGCGGGCATGCCCGGCCTGGCCAAGGCGGCGGCGCAGCGCGGGATCGCCGGCCATGGTTTGCAGCGCCTGGGCGAGGGCCGCCGCGTCATCGGGGGCAACGAGCAATCCGGTCTCGCCGTCTGCCACCACCTCGGGCACGCCGCCGACGCGGGTGGCGATGACAGGGCGGCTGCAAAAACCGGCTTCGGCGAGGACCAGCCCGAAGGCTTCGGTGCGCGACGCCAGGGCCACTACGTCGCAGGCGCGGTAGAGAGTGGCGATGGGGTCGCAAAAGCCGATGAAGTGGACGCGATCGGTGAGGCCAAGGGAAGCGGTTTGCTGCATGAGGGCGGGCTGCTCCGGGCCGGTACCGGCGATCAGAAGATGGGCCTGGGGCGGCAGGGCGCTGAAAGCGGGTATCAGAATGTCGAGCCCTTTTCGCGCGATAAGGGAGCCGGGCGCGCCGATCACCAGGGCGTCGTGGGGGATGCCGAGGGTCTGGCGAAGATCGCTGGCGGGGGCGCCAGTCAGCCGGTCGAAATCGATGCCGTTATGGATGACCCGCATGCGGCTGGACGGCACGCCGTCGGCGAGCAGGGCTTCGAGCACCTGGCGGGAGACGCCGACGATCGAGTCAGCGAGATGCAGCAGCAGGGTGTAGCGGCTGCGACGCAGATACGCGGTGTGCAGATGCACCAGCAGCGGCAGGCGAAGGCGGCGTGCCGTGGGAAGCAGCCACTGCGACGGTGCCGCGCTATTGGCGTGCAACACGCGGATGTCGTGTTGACGCACGAGCGACGCCCCCTCACGCAGCAGGGCCGCGTAGTGCCGGGCGTTGAACGCGGGAGAACCTGCGTCGAGGTAGAACGCAAAATCGGTGCGATGGGTGATGTGGCCGGCGTCTTTGCATGCCTGTGCCATTTCGGTGCCGTTGCACCACACGATGGGCCGCACGCGGGTGGGGTCGAGCCGGCGCAGCAGGTCGAGCAGCAGTGTCTCGCTGCCCCGGATCCAGGCATCGCCGAAATGGGTGAACAGGACGGGAAGCGGCGTAAGGCTCAAGCCGCCTGACCGGTGGTAGCCAGTCGGGCCTTCCATTCCACGAACCATGCAACGAACCGCGGCACGCCCACGGCCAGGGGGGTGCGTGGGGCGAAACCGGTGAGACCGCTGATCGCGTCCACATCGGCGCAGGTGTCGGCCACGTCGGCGGCCGGGCGGGGCTTGAAGTGGATGATGGCGCGGCGGCCGATGCCTTCCTCGAGCAGTGCGATGAGCGCGGTGACCGGCTCGCTGCGGTTGTTGCCGATGTTGAGCAGACGCACCGGCGGGCCGGATTGCGTAACGGGCGGCCTGTCCAGCGCGCCGATCACCCCTTCGACGATGTCGTCGATATAGGTGAAATCACGCCGCACGGTGCCGTTGTCGTAGACGGTGATGGGCCGGCCCGCGGCAATCGCCTCGGCGAAGCTGTAATACGCCATGTCCGGCCGGCCCCAGGGGCCATAGACCGTGAAGAAGCGCAGGCCGGTTTGCTTCATGCCGTAGAGATGGCCGTAGGCGTGGCTCATCAGCTCGTCCGCCCGTTTGGTGGCGGCGTAGAGCGACATCGGGGTATCCACCCGGTCGGTTTCGGCGAAGGGCATCTTGTCGTTCGCGCCATAGACCGAGGACGAGCTGGCATAGACCAAGTGATCGAGCCGGCCGAGCTGGCGGGCGAATTCCAGCACGCCGAGATGGCCCATCACGTTCGAGGCGACGTAGGAATACGGGTCGATCATGGAATGTCGCACGCCGGCCTGGGCAGCGAGATGGACGATGCGGGTGATGCCGGGTTCCGCCTGGGCCAGCCGCGCCATGTCGTCGCGGTTGGCCAGGTCGATCGCCTCGAAGCGGAAGGCCGGCCTGTCCGCAAGCCGGGCAAGCCGGGCCTGCTTGAGCCGGACGTCGTAATACGGCGTGAGGTTGTCCACCCCCAGAACGGCCTCGCCGCGCGCGAGCAGGGCCTCGGCCACATGATATCCGATGAACCCGGCCGCGCCGGTCAGCAGGATCGTCATCCGCCGACCCCCGGTGCGGGGGCGGTGTGCGGGTCGATCTCGATGCGCAGCCACGTGTCCTGGGATGCGAGCAGGCGGGCCTGGGAGGGTTGGCCGCCCAACTTGTCCCCCGGCTTGTCTATGGCGATGTGAATGAGGCGGTTGAGGTTGCCGGCGGTTCTGGGCAGGAACAGCGGGGTGGGGCGGGTATCGCCGTAGAGATGAACCTGCACCCCGGCAGTAGGTGATTCGAGCACCACATAGACACCCTGGCCGGCAAAAGTGACGACCGCCTCATAAGGCGTGCTGATGGGTCCGATCCGCAGCACCGCCGCCATCTGGCAACCATTCGCCGGGCAACGTGCCTCCTGCGCGGTGCCGATCGCCACGCCGTCGCGATCCATCTGCGTGATCCGCACCAGGGTATCGGCTTCTGACGCCACGGCTGCTGTGCCGTTCGGTGCTGTCCCGGGCCTGGCCAGCGGCGCGCTGGAAGATGGCGCGCTGGAGGGGGGCGCGCTGGAAGGGGGCGCATTGAAAGGGGGCGCATTGAAAGGGGGCGCACTGGAGGGTGGCCCGCCCTGGGCCTGCGCCAAAGTCGCGATACCCGTCAGCAGGGCGGCGGTCATGACGATACGGATCATCTGCGATTTCAAGTTGGTCTTCCCGTCAAACACGGCTGCATCGCCACGATCTGTGGAAAACATGAATGCTGTAACAGGTCACGCTCGTCCGAATGAGCCGGCCAAATGCTGCGCTTCGGACGCCGCGCTTCGGACGCTGCTCTAGCGGAACACATCGGGGTGCAGCAACTGGATACCGTGGGCCTCGCACCCTGCGCGGACATGATCCGTCATGTCGTCCACCAGCACGGTGGCGCCCAACCGGGCGCAGACATCGCCTTTCCAGCGCAGATACAGCGCCTCGGCGGGGCAGGGTGGGCCGGCATACAACCCTTGCGCCCGCCAGCGTCGCAGCCGTTGGAACGCGGCCGCTACGGTGTCGTCGATGGTGTCCACCCCCACGAAGGACGTCGCCGGCGGCGCCGAGGGCAGTCGGGCGAGATCGGCCCACACGCTGTCGCGCATGCTGGTGGGCCTGAAGGTGATGATCGCGTGGCGGATATGCGGGGTGTCGCGGATGAATGCGTGCAGGGATGCGGAGGCGGGGTGGCCGATCAGTGTCAGGTCCAGATCCCAGCCGATGGCGGCATGCGTTCGCAAGGCGCCGAAACGGTCGTTCGGCATCGGTGTGGGGCCGGCTTCGCGCATACGACATGTGATCCGGTGACGACGGCCTGTTCTAAGGCGCGCGCGCGGTTTTACAAAACGCCGCCCACACAGTATCTGGCGGGGCTGTCACGTTTTGGATCGGCGCAGCTATGAGCTCCACTGTGTTGGACGCGGCATTCCGCAACGTGCGTCCTGCCCTGCCGCTGACGGACCGCAGGGTCTGCTCGGTCGTCATCGACGCCGAGGAGGATTTCGACTGGGACAGCCCGGTGCAGGGCACCTCGCAGTCCACCGGCCATATCCGGAATTTCCGCGTGCTGGTCGAGATCCTGCAGGCCTATGGCGCCACGCCCACCTATCTGCTGACCTATCCCGTGCTGCAGGACCCGCATGCGGTGGCCATCATCCGCCACCAGCTTGAAACCGGGGCCTGCGACGCCGGGCTGCAGCTGCATCCCTGGGTCACGCCGCCATTCGGCGAGGCACGTTCGCCGCGCACCTCGTTTTTGGGAAATCTGGACGCTAATCAGGAGGAGCAGAAGCTGCTCACCCTGAAGTCCGCCTTCATCGACTGCTTCGGCTTCGCACCGCGCGTCTACCGCGCCGGCCGCTATGGGTTGAGCCATGAGACCCCGCTTTTGCTGGAAAAGCACGGTTTCACCATCGACACCAGCATCGCCCCCCGCACCAGCTTCGCCCCCGATGGTGGGCCTGACTACACGCGTCACGACAACGGCCTGTTCTGGTTCGGCACGCGCGACACGCTGCTGGAGGTGCCGCTGTGTCGTGGGTTGGTGGGCTGGGGCGGCAGTTGGGCGCCGCCGCTGTACGGCATGCTGGCCGAACGCGGCGAGCCGCGCTCCGGCATGTTGGCGTTGATGGCGCGGTCGCGGTGCGCCGAGCGGATCACGCTGTCGCCGGAGGGCAACGACATCACCGCCATGCAGCGCCTGGTGCGCGGCCTGCTTGGCCGCGGCGAGCGGATATTCCCGCTGTCGTTTCACAGTTCCTCACTGCAGATCGGGCAGAATCCCTATGTTCGCAGCACCGCGGACCTGCATGTGTTCTACGACCGGCTCTCGGCCATCCTCGATCATATGGCGAGCAAGCTCGATTTCGGCTTCGCGCCGATCGCCGACGTGCCCGCAATGTTGCGGCCTGCCATAAGGCCCGCCATGACGCCTGCGATGACGCCTGCGACGAGGCCTGGCTGATGGCAGGGAGCAGCACGGCAGGACGGATCCTGCTGATCGCCAACAACTTCCCACCCACACGCGGCGGCTCCGCCGTGGTGTATGCCAATCTGGCCCGCCATCTCGGCCCCCGCGTCATCGTGATGGCACCGAAATCAAGCTATGCCGACGGGCTGCCGCTGATCGGCTGGCGCGAGCACGACCGCCGGGCGCCCTATCGCGTGCAGCGCCTGGCGTTGCTGCGCACGCGCATTGCCGCTGCCGCCACCTCCGGCCCGCTCGGCCGGCTGTTGTTTCTGGCCTACGACGTCGTGATCCGGCTGCGGGTGGCCGCGGCCATTCTGCGTCTGGTGGCGTTCGATCGGGTCCGCATCATCTGCGTCGGCGAATTGCTGGCCAGCGGCTGGATCATCGCCTTCTGCCGCTGGCTTCCCGGCGTCCGCACCGTGGCCTACGTGCACGGCGAGGAGATCACCACGGAAGATGGCTACGACCACGGCCATATGCGCGCCCGTACCGCGCTGATCGACACCGACGCCATCATTGTCGTCAGTCGCTTCACCCACCACGCGGTGGCGCTCCTGCTGGGCTCGTCCGTCAGCGATGACAAGATCAAGCTCATCGAGAACGGCGTGGACGCGGAGCGTTTCCACAATGTGGGGCGCCGGCCCGATCTGCTGGCGCTTTACGGCCTGCAGGGCTGCAAGGTGTTCGTCTCGGTCTGCCGTCTGTTGGAAAAGAAGGGCATCGACAACGCCATCCGCGCCTTCGCCGCGTTGTCGCAGGATGAGACACCCACGCGCTATCTGATCGTCGGCACCGGCCCCTACGAGGACACGCTGCGCAAGATCGCCCGGGCGCATGGCGTGGCCGACCTCGTATCGTTCGCAGGTGACGTCACCGAAAAGGATCTGGTCGCGCATTACAGCCTGGGCGACGTGTTCGTCATGCCCAACCGCGAGTTGGCCAACGGCGACACCGAAGGTTTTGGCCTTGTGTTCCTGGAAGCCAATAGTTGCGGCCTGCCGGTGATCGCGGGGCGCGACGGCGGCAGCCAGGATGCCGTGCAGCACGACGTGAACGGACTTGTGGTGGATGGCACCCAGGTCTTCGCCATCGCCGCCGCGATGCGAAGATTCCTGAGCGATGATGCGCTGTATGCCCGGCTGCGCGCAGGCGCGGCCTCCGTCTCACAGGCCGCCGGCTGGCAACGCAAGGCCGCCACCTTCGTGGATATCTGCGACGGGTTGTTTCGTCGTCGGACCTGATTTCGTCGGCAGGTCTTCGTGATCGTGCCGCTGGGGCCTTCGGGGTAGGGTTCGATGGTTCTTGATGTCGAGAAGCGTCGCCTCGACCGCTGCCCGAAATTCGGCGGCAAACGCTGGCGCCTGGCTGGAATCTGACTGGAGCGCCTGCCCAAACCGACGCCCTGCGGCAATGAGACGCTCGAATCCAAACATCCCCGCGGTGCTCGTCAGAATGTGCGCGGCTTCAATCAGCTGCGTGTTTTCTGACGTCAGAACCGCCGGTTCGTCCAAACCGGACAGGACCGCTTCACCCAGCTGCGAAATCGTTTGCATATAGTGCGACACCGTCTCGGCGCGCAGGAAGCATGCCGTGCGGTCGAAAGCCACCTTGTCGCTGATGGGCAGTTCTGGGTCGGGCGAAGCAGGGGTGGCAGGGCTGGGCAATCCCGCCGAGGGCAAGGCGGCGCATTGCTCCTCCTCATCCATTCTGCCTGCGCCGGCCGCCGCCGTCACCACGGCTAGCAGCGCGCCTATGTCGAAGGGTTTTGAGAGATGGCTGCTCATACCAGCCGCTTTGCATTCCTCGATCTGTTCGCTGAAGGCATGGGCGGTCAACGCCACGATCGGCACCTGTCCTCGCGGGCCCGTCAGCGCCCGGATGCGCCGTGTCGCCTCCAGCCCATCCATCTGCGGCATCTGCACATCCATCAGAACGACGTCGAAATCCGTGCTGGCCGTCATCGCCACGGCCCTTGCGCCGTCTTCGGCGCATATCGCCTCGTGGCCAGCCGCACGCAGACAACTCGCGGCAATATCCCGGTTCATGAGGATATCGTCGACCACGAGCACCCGCAATCGACCGGCCGTGCCGCACGCAACCGACGCTGCCTGCATTTCGAATGCGGGCGCCAGGGTGCCGCCTGGGATGACGTCGCTGCCCGCTGGCAGCTCCAGCCAGAATATGCTGCCACCGCCTGGATTGTCGTCATGGCCCAGGCACCCGCCCATCAGGGTTGCCAGCCGCTGTGCCAGCGCAAGGCCAAGCCCGGCGCCCTCGGACTCGCGGGTGATGTCGGTATCGAGACGTTCGAACTCCTGGAATAGGCGCTGACGCTGCGACGCCGGCACGCCGCTGCCGGTATCGGCGATTTCGATCCGAAGCATCGGTTTGTCCGGCAGACGCCGAAGGCGCACCGCGATCGTCCCTTGCGTGGTGAACTTCACGGCGTTGCCCAACAGATTCAGCAACACCTGCCGCACACGCGTGGGGTCCGCGACAAGACCAAGCGGGGTGCCCGGCGCCACGGCGATGCGCAAGGTCAGACCCTTCGCATCGGCGGACGGACGGATCAGATCGAGGCACGCCGCGGCCACGGCCCTCACGTCGAATGCCTCCGCCGTCAGTTCAACATGCCCGGCCTCGATCTCGGAAAGGTTGAGCACACAGGTGATCATCTGGAGGAGATGCTTGCCCGCCGTCAGCATCGCGTCCACCCGCTCGCTTTGCTTGGGGTCGAGGTCTCCTTCCATTTGCAGCAACTGGGCGTAGCCGAGAATTCCGTTCAAGGGTGTGCGAAGTTTGTGGCTCATGCCGGCCAGAAACCGTGACTTGGCACGGCTGGCCAGATCGGCTTTGTCGCGGGCCTTGATGAGGTGGCGTGACAGCCGTTCCAGGTCGGCGTTCGCTGCCTCGATCCGGGCGCGTTCACGCTTTTCCATGTCGCGCAGTTCGGCCGCCTTGTGTCGCTGTTCGGTTACATCCTGCTTGATTTTGGCGAAGCCGATGAGGTCGCCGCCGGTGCTGTGTATGGGTTTGATCAGCACGCTGGCCCAGAAGCGCGAGGAATCCTTGCGCAGCCTCCACCCTTCGGACACGAACCGTCCGGCCTGTGTCGCTTCGCGCAAAGCGTGTTGCGGCTGGCCGGCGGCCCGATCGTCCTCGGTGTAGAACAAGGAGAAATGGCGGCCCATGATGTCGGCCTCGTCATATCCCGTCAGATTATAAGCCCCGGCCCCCCAGCTGCTGACATGGCCTTGGGTGTCGAGCCAGCAGATCGCATGCTCGGCCACACCGTCGATCAACATGCGGTGCCGCTGCTCGCCGAGTTGATGATGCTCCGCCTGCTGGCGATGTTCTTGCTCGCTTTCGCGCAATCGAGCCTGCGCCGCCCGGCTGGCCCGAACCTCGCGAAGGAGATACAGGCCGAGCAGCACCAGAATGCCATCCACAACGGCCGCCACCAGCAGATGCAAAAACATTTCTTCGCGCCACGCGCCAAGTGCCACGTCTTGTGCCATCGACGTCACAACGACCAATGGATAGCGACTGCTTTGCTGATAACCGCTCAGACGTTCGACGCCGTCGATGATCGCGGTGCTGCTGTAACTGCCGGAAGGACTGTCGTGTAGCTTTGCGAATACGCCACCGCCGGCGATGCTTTGCCCCATGAGCAACTCACGCGATGGGTATCTTGCGAGAAGAGTCGCGTCGGGCGTTACCAGGATAATGGAACTGCGAGAGCCGAGGTCGTATTTGGGGTCGCTGCACGATTTGTTCGAAACTGCACGCTAAGCCGTTGGCTGGGGAGCCTGGCGCGGTTTTGCCCTATTTATGTGGCGTTCATTCGGTGCTGGGCGACGATGCGTGACACGGTTGGCTGGCTAATGTTGTAGAGCCGCGCCATGTCGGCGCCGGACTTGCGGCCGGTGATGACGCTTTCGGCGATTTCGCGGCGCTTGGTAGCGTCGAGCTTCTTCCGCCGCCCGCCAACACGTCCCTCGGCTCGCGCCGCGACAAGGCCTGCCGAGGTGCGCTCACGGATCATGGCGCGTTCGAACTCGGCGAAGCTGCCAACCATCTGCATCATCATGCGGCCGGCGGGCGTGGTGGTGTCGATGTTCTCGGTGATTGACCGGAAGCCGGCGCCGGCATCGGCGATCCGCTCCATGATGTGCAGCACGTCCTTCAGGGATCGTGACAATCGATCGAGCTTCCAGACGACGACAGTGTCGCCTTCCCGCAGCTGGTCGAGCATGCGGTGCAGCTCCGGCCGGTCCCATCGGCCGCCTGAGGCGGCCTCCTCGAACAGGCGCCGGCATCCGGCCGCTTTGAGCGCCTTGGTCTGGAGCGCATTATTCTGGTCTTCGCCCCGGGACACCCGCGCATAGCCAAGCAGGAGGCCCGCGGCGGCGGGCTTGGCGTCTTTCACAAACGACCGTTTACGAACGGGTTGGACGACCACGGCTGTTCCTCGCGTTTCGCGTTTCAATATCCTCTTTCAGAATAGCATTGAATGGCAAGAGGTTTATGAACACTCTCTATTTCGGAACGAGGTTCCCATGTCACGCCGCATCCTGCTGACCGCGGAACAGCGCGCCCGCCTGTTCGCTATCCCAACCGACCCTGCCAAGATGGCGCGGCACTACGTGCTGGGGACCGAAGACCTGGCGCTTATCCGCTCCAAGCGGCGCGGCATGAACCGCCTCGGTTTTGCCGTGCAGCTCTGCCTCCTGCGCTACCCCGGCCAGAGTCTTGGTCCCAACGAGCACCCGCCAGAGGCGATGATCACGTTCGTGGCGGCCCAGGTTGGTGCGCCGCCGGCGGCCTTCGCCGAGTATGCGCATCGGGACCAGACCCGGCGCGAGCATGCGACGGAATTGCAGGCCGCTTTCGGCCTGCGCCGCTTCGGC